>NZ_JBSHNR010000074.1:0-224 GCF_053604645.1 Lacinutrix cladophorae
GAAGATCTTAACGGCGATGGAATACAAGATCCAGGAGAAGAAGGAATAGAAGGAGTAGAAGTTGTAATTACTGATGTTAACGGAGATGAAACAACAGTAACAACAGGAACGGATGGCTCATGGACAGCAACAGACATTCCAGTAGGAGATGCAGAAGTAGATGTTGATGAAACAACATTACCAGCAGATGTAAGTGGTACTTTAACAACAGGAACTTCAGATCC
>NZ_JBSHNR010000075.1:0-323 GCF_053604645.1 Lacinutrix cladophorae
TGAGTAAGCACGAAATATTTAGCCATAATCATGGAACAATTATAAAGCAAAAGCGAAACGAGTTTTGCTTTTACCATTTAATAGCGAAAAGTGTTTTTCTTCAAAACTCTTTGCAGCATTTTGCGTTTGAGTAATCCAATCTTTTTAGATTCAAATTCCGAATGAGTGAAAAAATTCCGATAGAGTAAGTTTTAATAATTTCAGAATAGGAGTGAGGGAAACTTTGTAAAAGTAATTTTCAGTTTCAGGTTTGTAATTATATTCTAAAAAAAATGAATCCATTATTTATTATCAGAAATGAGTAAGAGAAAATTCAAAAGCAG
>NZ_JBSHNR010000076.1:0-215 GCF_053604645.1 Lacinutrix cladophorae
TATGTTTGCAGCATTCCAATCGTTAGCAATGGTTTCATTATCTGTTCCATTACATTCTATAGTTTCATCTACAACCGTACAAGCCGTTAGGTCAGGACCAATAGAATCTTCAAGTGTAAGTGTCGCAGTCAGTGTAGTTTCGTTATCACAATCATCCGATACCGTATAGATTACAGTAATAGTACCACCAGCACCACAAGTGGAAGCAAGGTTAG
>NZ_JBSHNR010000077.1:0-775 GCF_053604645.1 Lacinutrix cladophorae
CGCTACATTTTATAACAACGTGTATAAAAAATTGCTAGATTAGTGCTTAAATAATGGTAGTTGCATTTTTGCCAACTTCTGATTTTCCTTCGGAAAATCCTCGTCGCCAAAAACGCAACTTTCCATACACAAGACCGTTGTGTGCAATTTGAGAAATGACGAACCCAGAATTTGAAATAAGGATTTTAAGACAGCATTGGATTAAAGATGATGGATTGGACGATAAAGCTGATTTATGTTCTCATGGAGAACTGTATCTGAAAATCGGAAATGAAATTTTATCTGACTCGGAATCTGACTCGTGGTGTTTGAGTGTATCTGGACTTTATCTGCTTCGGACTTTAAAACAAAATTATTCAATTGGGGATTTTGATAATTATTTAGTTCCTTGTTGTGGACATTTTATGATTCCAAATGACGAGAAAGATTATGTTCTGATTTGTGGATGCAACAACGGAATTGATTGGAATGTTAGACATGAAAATGGAACTGTTGAATTCACAACCAAAAAGGGAGCGAAAACGAAAATTCCAATTGAGATTTATATAAACCAAGTTATTGAATTTACTGACCAAGTTGAACAATTTTATGGAAACATAAATGAAAAAGAAGTTCCGAAAGATGATTTTGACCAAAATGGTTTTCGACAATTTTGGAATGAATGGAATAATTTAAAATCGGAAATAAAAAAAACTGCACACAACAACGTATAAAAATAATTGCTGTTTTGTGCTTAAATAAAGGTAGTTGCGTATTTGCTACATCTGAATTTCCT
>NZ_JBSHNR010000078.1:0-308 GCF_053604645.1 Lacinutrix cladophorae
ACCGATGATGGTTATGCACCAGTAGTTGGAGATTTAACAGGAGTTGTATTCGAAGATCTTAACGGCGATGGAATACAAGATCCAGGAGAAGAGGGAATAGAAGGAGTAGAAGTTGTAATTACCGATGTTAACGGAGACGAAACAACAGTAACAACAGGAACGGATGGTTCATGGACAGCAACAGACATTCCAGTAGGAGATGCAGAAGTAGATGTTGATGAAACTACATTACCAGCAGATGTAAGTGGTACTTTAACAACAGGAACTTCAGATCCAGAAACAGTAACCGTATTAGAAGGAGTTGAAAC
>NZ_JBSHNR010000079.1:0-93428 GCF_053604645.1 Lacinutrix cladophorae
TAGCGTTACTGGAGAACCTAACACCCCGGTATAATCTACGATATCCCCTGGACTACCTTGTATTGTGAATGTTGCTGTGCCTCCAGAACAGGTTGTCGTATTACTGGTTAATGTTACCGTTGGTGTAGCACTTATTGTTACTGTTTCGCTGCTTGTTAGTACCCCCGAACAACTCGTTGTTGGATTAGTAACCTGCGTTAAACTAATCGTTTGGTCCGTAGTAACTCCTGGGATATTAATTACTGCCTCCCCTGTTGCATCTAGCGTTACTGGAGAACCTAACACCCCGGTATAATCTACGATATCCCCTGGACTACCTTGTATTGTGAATGTTGCTGTGCCTCCAGAACAGGTTGTCGTATTACTGGTTAATGTTACCGTTGGTGTAGCACTTATTATAACATCTATACTATCGTTATCTATAAAAGTGGATCCGTCACAATTAGTATATTCCACCTCCACAGTAAAAGTTTCATTTGTAGTTGGGCAAACATTAATAGTTGGTGTATTAGCGATTGGACTATTAGTTCCATCAAACCAAGTTACCGTATAGTTTGGTGTTCCGTTAGGAGTGAAACGCCAAGCTTCATTTGTTCCAACCCAATTACTTGTATTTCTACCTGGAGGAAAAAAAGCATCGGTTCCTGCATCATTTTGTATACCAACAACAGCATTTCCATTTAGCCAAAAACAGGTTGGTTTTTCTTCTATATATATATCAATAGTATTTGTTCCTTCGTATAAAACTATCATTTGAGTTGACAATTCTGTAGCACACCCAAATTGAGGGACATTATAATAGGACGCAACAAATCTCCTGCATGGGGCAGCTCCTTGTATTTCCCAAGCAATTTCATGAGAACCACCACTAGCAGAAGGGTCCATATCATGACCAGCTCCAAAAATATTAGCTTCCCCTAAAGCTGAATTAGAATTATTTGGTAATGTATCTGCAAAAATATATTCATTTCCTGAATTTGCTAACGTTGTTTCAAAACTCAAGACACCATTAACTCCGACTAATATATTATTATATTGATTCCCATAAAAACAAAACTCAAAACCTAATGGTATGATATCTGACCAAACATCATCAGAAAATAAGAACAATTGATTTGTTAACCCAGAAAAAGAAGACGGAGGAGCATAAGGTATGGAGGAAACTGCATAAGATGTGGTTTCTCCTGTCTCTAAAAAAGTAGCTGTTAAATCTGCACACCCAGTTGTACAATCCAAATTTATTTGAGTAGGACCTGCATCTACATTAGAACAACCTGGTCCTTGAGCTACTACAAAACGAGTAACAAACAAACAAATAATAAACAAAAATCTCTTCATGAAAAGCACTTAACTTTTTTTATCTAATCGTAAAAACCAAATTTATCTCGCAAAATACTTAACTTAAAGCAATTAGCAGGAAAAGTTATAAAAAAATAAGAAAAAAATCGAAATCAATTATAAATTAATTCTACTTCAATTCAAACTAAAACAAATGGGAATTACTTATCTTTGTAAATTATAATTATTATTTTTTTGATGAAACTGGACAGCAAGATAGACGAATTAAACGCTATAGGAGACAACCATATTGGCACATCTATAAATACACCGATGCGTGAAGATGCTTTTACTCTTACAAATGAAGAGAAAATAGATCTTATTAAAGAAGATGTTAGACATATTATGGAAACATTAGGTCTAGATTTAAAAGACGACAGCCTTAAAGGTACTCCGAATAGAGTAGCAAAAATGTTTGTAAAAGAAATTTTTAGTGGTTTAGACCCTAAAAATAAGCCTAGCGCTTCAACTTTTGATAACAAATATAAATATGGAGAAATGCTTGTGGAAAAAAACATCACTGTTTATTCTACTTGCGAACATCATTTATTACCAATTGTTGGAAGAGCACATGTTGCGTATATATCTAACGGAACTGTTGTAGGTTTATCAAAAATGAATCGTATTGTCGATTATTATTCCAATAGACCACAAGTACAAGAGCGTTTAACAATTCAAATTGTAAAAGAATTACAAGAAGTATTAAATACAGAGGATGTTGCCTGTGTTATAGACGCTAAACATTTATGTGTTAATTCTAGAGGAATAAAAGATGTAGATTCTAGCACTGTAACCAGTGAATTTGGTGGTAAATTCAAGGAAAAAGATACACGTAGAGAATTTTTAGATTATATTAAATTAGATACTACTTTTTAGTAGTTAAAGTAAACGGCCTACTTTATGCAAACTTCACAAAAGCAAAACATAGAAATATACAATTCCCTTTCTGGTAAAAAAGAAAAATTTACACCTATAATAGAAGGATATGTTGGCATGTACGTTTGTGGACCAACGGTTTACAGTAATGTACATTTAGGGAATGTTAGAACTTTTATGTCTTTTGATATGATTTTTCGCTACCTCCTACATATAGGCTATAAAGTACGCTATGTTAGAAATATTACAGATGCTGGGCATTTAGAAAATGATGCAGATGTTGGAGAAGATAAAATCACCAAAAAAGCAAGATTAGAAGCTATTGAACCAATGGAAATTGTACAGCGTTATACTGTAGATTTTCATAATGTACTTAATACATTTAATTTTCTTCCTCCAAGTATTGAACCTACTGCAACGGGTCATATTATAGAGCAAATAGAACTGATACAAACTATTATTGATAATGGTTTTGGTTATGAAGTGAATGGTTCTGTGTATTTTGATGTACATAAATACAATCAAACTAACGACTATGGCATTTTAAGCAAACGTAAACTAGAAGATTTAATTCACAATACACGTGAATTAGATGGGCAAAGCGATAAAAAAAATCCGCAAGATTTTGCCCTTTGGAAAAAAGCAGAACCAACACATATTATGCGTTGGCCTTCACCTTGGAGTGATGGTTTTCCTGGTTGGCATCTTGAATGTACAGCAATGAGCACCAAATATCTTGGCGAATATTTTGATATTCATGGAGGTGGAATGGATTTAAAATTTCCACATCACGAATGTGAAATTGCTCAAAATAAAGCAGCTAAAGGAAAAGACCCTGTAAAATATTGGATGCACGCCAATATGCTAGAACTTAATGGTGCACGAATGAGTAAATCGACAGGAAATTACATTAATCCTTCCGAATTACTTACAGGAAAAAACAATATTATGTCTAAAGCATACAGCCCAAGTGTGGTTCGATTTTTTATGATGCAAGCTTCTTACAGAAGTGTTTTAGACCTTACAGACAACGGTTTATTAGCAAGCGAAAAAGGCTTTAATCGTTTAATGGAAGCTGTCAATGGATTAGAAACACTAACACCTTCTAAAGAAAGTTCTAAAAATACCAAAGAAACTTTAGCTATTTTAAAAAGCAAGTTTTATGAAGCAATGAATGACGACTTCAATACACCAATATTAATTTCATGGTTATTTGAAGGTGTAACAATCATCAACAAAATAAAATCTGTTAACGAAACGATTTCCAAAGATGATTTAAAAGATTTCACAGCATTAATACATACTTTTGTTTTTGATATTTTAGGTTTAGAAAACAATTCAGCATCCAATACAGGAACAGACAAACTTTCTGGTGCTGTAGATCTTTTAATAAAACTAAGACAAGAAGCAAGAGCAAATAAAGACTTTGCCATGTCTGATAAAATTAGAGACGAATTAGCTGCAGTTGGTATTAATTTAAAAGATGGTAAAGAAGGCACCACTTTTTCGACTAATTAACGAATAAAGAGCATTTTATTAATTTTGCTCCTCACCTATTGGTTATGAAAAAGATACTTATCGCACCTTTCTTATTCCTTATCAAAGTATATCAAACATTAATTTCACCATTAACACCTTCAACGTGTAGGTTTCAACCAACTTGTTCGCATTACACAAAAGAAGCGTTAGAAAAACATGGTTTTTTTAAAGGTGGAAAACTAGCAGTAAAACGAATTTTTAGTTGTCACCCTTGGGGAGGCTCAGGTTATGATCCAGTTCCAGAAAAGCTTTCTGAAAAATAACATTTCATTAAGTCCGGTTTCTTTTTAATCCATTTGCAATTGTCTATATTTACGTTTTCAAAATAAAATCTATGCATTTTTTAATATTCGATTGGAATCCGTTAACAGGAATTGACATTATTGGTAATTTTAAATTACACTTTTATAGTGTAATGTGGATTATTGCATTCCTTTTAGGATTGCAAATCATGAAACGTATTTTTAAAAGAGATCAAATTAAACCAGAATATTTAGACCCTCTTTTTTTATATACCATAATAGCAACTATGCTTGGTGCTCGATTAGGTCATGTAATATTTTACCAATCGGAACTTATATCGCAAGACTTTTTTAGTATATTTTTACCTTTCCGTTTTGTGCCAAAATTTGAATTCACTGGTTTTCAAGGATTAGCGAGTCATGGAGCAGCAATAGGAATTATTATTGGAATGTATTTATATAGAAGAAAATATAAGTACAAATCATTAATGTGGATTTTAGACAGAGTTGTAATTCCTGTAGCAAGTGGCGCAGTATTTATTCGTTTAGGAAATTTTATTAATTCTGAAATTATAGGAAAAATCACAGATTCTCCTTTAGGTGTTCGCTTTATTCAACAGGAATATAACAAATATGAAGCGATGCAATTAACGGGTATGAAAACGCCCAAAGAAGCTTATGATGCCATTGCAAATAACCCACAATTTCAAAATTTATTAGATGCAATACCTTTAAGACATCCAGCACAATTGTATGAATCTTTTTGCTACATCTTTGTATTTTTAATTTTATGGTATTTCTATACTAAAACCAATAAAGACAAACAAACAGGTTTCTTATTTGGTTTATTTTTAGTATTACTTTGGACGATTCGTTTCTTCGTAGAGTTTGTAAAAGAAGCACAAGTAGATGATAGAGCTACTTGGGCTTTAAATACTGGGCAATGGTTAAGCATACCTTTTATTATAATTGGCTTATACTTTATGTTTGTTTATAAACCAAAAACTAAAGTAATTTAGATAAAACAATGTCACCTCGAGCATTACTAAAATAAAATATTTTTTTTATAGAAAGTAGTGAACGTAGTTTCTCGAGAGGTATTTAAAATTTACTATTTATAAAATAGGTCTCGACTACGCTCGACCAAACATTTATTATGAAATTCAGATTATTTACCAGTATTATTTTATGCTTCATCCTCTTTTTAAGCGCCTGCAAAGATGAAAAAAAAGACATAAAACCAATTGAAGTTTCCTTTACAAAAGAAGGAGATCTTACTATTTATAAAGCAGCAACAGACTCTATAGTTACAAGGCTAAATATAGAAATTGCAGATACAGATTATGATGTACAAACTGGTTTAATGTATAGAAATACTATGAAAGAAAACCAAGCGATGTTATTTGTTTTCCCTACCATGCGTGAACGTTTTTTTTATATGAAAAACACTAGGATTCCATTAGATTTAATTTACTTAGATAACAACAAACACATTGTTAGTTTTCAAGAAAACGCTGTACCTTTTGATGAAGCCTCTTTACCTTCACGAGTTCCTGCGCAATATGTTTTAGAAGTCAATGCAGGACTAGCTGAAAAATGGCTTTTAGAAGTTGGTGACCGAATAGAATATACAACGATCAATGAAAAATAATGTTCGTAGTATATTTTTAAAAACTACAACAGGACATGCTATTAATGTCACTATATTTTCACCTGAAAAGTCGAACAAAAAAAGTATAGTAATATCGTCGGCAACAGGAGTTTTACAGAAATTCTATTCTAAATTCGCCCTTCATTTTAGTACTTTAGGCTTTACTATTTATACTTTTGATTATTATGGTATTGGTGCTTCTAATACCGAGAGCTTAAAAAAAAACAAAGCCAATTTAAACACTTGGGCTTTAGATCAAGCTGCTGTTATAAAATTTGTTAAACAAAAACAACCACAAAACAAAGTAACACTAATAACGCATAGTATTGGCGGACAACTCATTGGTTTGAATCCAGAAATACACACAGTAGATTCTATAATAACTGTAGCATCACAAACTGGGTATTGGAAATATTTTAAAGGCTTTCCTAAGTTTCGATTATTTGCGTTTTGGTACTTTATAATACCAATAGCAACTCCGTTATTTGGTTATTTTCCAGCTAAAAAACTAGGTTTATTTGAAAACTTACCAAAACAGGTTGTTTACCAATGGCGAAAATGGGGAATTCATCCTAAATATATGTATAGCCAGTTTAATGATTTAGAATTTAGTAAAATAACTAGTAATGTACTCGCTTTAAGTTTTCCTAGAGATAGCTTTGCATCTAAGGAATCTGTAGATTGGTTAGCATCTAAATTTAAAAACACAAATGTAGACCGAAGACACATTATTCCTGAAGAGTTACAAATTGAAGATGTACAACATTTTGGTTTTTTTAGAGAACATTTTAAAGATTCGATATGGCAACTCACTGAAAATTGGATAGTTACAAATTAAAATTTATTTCGTTTTAGATAAAATACGTAGTACTACGTATTTTTTTTGTGCTCATTTATGGCTACTTTTAAGATGCTAATCAATCTTAAATATTATGAAAAAATTAATCTTACTTGCTATTTTTATAGCATTTAGCAATCTTTCTTATTCACAAATAAAACTTTCAGATCCTTCAAGTGGAGAAAAACTTTCGATGGAAAGAGAAGAGGCAAAAAAATATAGTATTGAAATAATAAAAATAGACTCCTTAAAAAAATATACTGTTATTGTTATAAATAAGCAATATGAATTAGGAAAAAAATATGACGTTATCAATGTTAAAGAGTACAAAATTCTGGATTCTTTAGAATTGACAAAAGACAAACCGATTGAAATTAATGTCAATGAAATAGATGAAAATGATGAAATACAGACTCAAAGTCAATGGACTATTAATTTAAAGAAAAAAGATTTATCTTATAAAGAGAGCGTAAAAGTTATTATGGACTCTATTGATTTTGAAGAAAAAAAATCAAGAATTGTAGGTCATTTAAAAGTTTTAAATAATAAAGATGGTTTAGATATTATCTTAAATGAAAAAGACCAACAAGGTGAAAGAAAATTATTAAATGATAAGTTTATTCCAGATACAATAGTTTTAAAAATTCGTCGAGGATCAATAAAAGACATACGCGTTTCTGGTGAAATAAATAATAAAAAAGTTGTTTTTGGAAAAGAAAATAGAAGTATTGATATTTTTAAGATTAATAATGAATCTCAAGGCTTTATAAAAAGTTTTAATGATAATCGATATTTAGAATTACAATATCCCATAACAGAAGAACCACAATATTTTAAATTATCAAAAATATTAGGCTATGAATACAAAATGGGCAAAAAGTTTTTTCCAAAAGACACAATTATACCTATTAAAATAAATTCAAAATCTACTGGCGAATTAATACCATTATATAAAGATGTACATCTTAATTCTTATTTAGAAGGAAGATTATACACAGATATTATAGGTTTAAATGGTGAAGAAGCAAATGGTGTTGCACAAGCAGAAATAAAAGCTCATTTTAACCTTAACACACAGTCTAATTTTGCTTATGTAGAGCCTTCCCTTCATTATTCAAAATTTACAAAAGATAATGATTTTGTAGTTTTAGAAGAGGACCAATCTACATCTAAAGCATTAACAAACTTTCATCGACAGTCTTTTTTAAATGTTGGATTAAAAATAAATATAATAAAATGGGAGTTTGGTGATCGATATGATTTAGATGCTTTTAATATTGGGTCTCAATATTCTTGGACTCGTTTAAAGGAAATTACAAGCACTACAGATATAACCAATACAGTACATTTATTTAATTCGTTTATTGAAGTAAAAGGAAAAATGAATGAATTTAATAATTTTGGCATTAGCTTAGGGAATAAGTTTTTATACGAGTTACCTGTACAAGATCAAGACTTAGATTTAGACCCTTTTAGTTGGTATATTATTCCGGAATTAGAGATTTTTTATTATCCTGTTGAGAATAAAAACAATACCATTTATCTAAGATTTACATACACAAGCAATACTAGAAATCATGACTTTGATTACCCTTCTTTACAATTTGGTTATAAATTTAGAATAAAACTAAATCAGAAATAAATAGGTTTAATTTTATAACAAAAGTCAGTAAGTAAGACCGCGTTAAGGATTGATGCGGCATCCTTTTGTTTTAGCAGCAAGAATATTTACTAGTATGGATTGCTATTTAAGGTATGAATATTTACAAGAAAACAATCCAGTAACAAAAGATATAGCGGAAAGCCTGACACTACGAAGTCTAAACGTAGTAGTGTAACGCCCAAATTAATAAAATAGAAGAAATAAAAAAACCTTTCTGCATAACACAGAAAGGTTTTTTAATATTTAAAAAAGGATTCGTTGCTTATGCTTCTAACGTTTCTTCTTCTTCTTTTTCTTTAATCTTTAAAGCATCTGTAGCTCCTGCTTTTTTAACAGAATCGTACATGATTGGTGTTGCAATAAACAATGAAGAATAGGTACCTACAATAACACCTACTATTAATGCAAACATAAATCCTCTAATAGAATCTCCACCAAAAATAAAGATTGCTAATAACACAACTAGTGTAGTTAAAGAGGTATTTAATGTTCTACTTAGTGTACTACTTAATGAGGCATTAATTACTTTATCAAAATCCCAAGCAGTATGCTCATTAAAGAACTCTCTAATTCTATCGAATACAACTACGGTATCATTTAAAGAGTAACCAATTACCGTTAATATTGCGGCAATAAATGCTTGGTCAATTTCCATTGTAAATGGCATGAACTTGTAAGTAAGTGAGAAAACACCTAATACAATTAATACATCATGAAATACTGCTGCTACTGCACCAAGTGAGAATTGCCATCTTTTAAAACGGAATAAGATATATAAGAATACTACGATTAAAGATCCTAAGATTGCCCAGAAAGATGCTTTCTTAATATCATCTGCAATAGAAGGACTTACTTTATAAGACTCCATAACACCAATTTGTTTATTTTCATCGTTAAGATCTATAAATTGATCGTAACTAATGTTCGATAAATGTGGTTGTAATGCGTTGTATAATTTATGTCTTATTTCTTCATCTACTTCTGAAGAAGCTTCATTAATTTTATACTTAGTAGTAATTTTTACATCGTTACTTGTACCAATTAACTTCGCATCTGCACTACCAAATACATCTTCTGCAGAAAGCACTCCTGAAATTTCGGATGCACTAACTGGTTGCTCGAAACGAACTTGGTAGGTTCTTCCTCCAACAAAATCTACACCTTGATCTAATTTATTTGTAAATAATGATCCTAAACTTAAAAGAATAAATATTCCAGAAATAACATAAGCAATCTTACGTTTTTTCAAGAAGTCTATATTTATGTTTCTAAATAAGTTTCTTGTTAAACCTGTAGAGAATTCTAATTTCCCTCCTTTATTAGAATACCAATCTACTAGTAATCTTGTAATAAAGATTGCTGTAAATAATGAAGTTGCAATACCAATAATTAATGTCGTTGCAAAACCTTTAATTGGTCCTGTACCAAAAACAAATAATATTAATGCTGTTAAACCAGTTGTTACATTGGCATCTAAAATAGAAGAAAGTGCGTTTGCAAAACCATCTTTTATTGATGTAGCTTGGTCTTTACCTTTAGCTAGCTCTTCTCGAATACGCTCGAAAATAAGAACGTTTGCATCTACCGACATACCAATGGTTAATACAATACCTGCAATTCCAGGAAGCGTTAATACTGCTCCTAAACCAGAAAGAATACCAAATATTAATAAGATGTTTAATGCCATTGCAATATCTGCAAATAGACCTGCTTTACCATAGTAGAAAACCATCCATAAAAGCACTAATGCTAATGCTATTAAAAAGGACATTTTACCACTATCGATAGCTTCTTGACCTAAAGATGGACCAACCACATCACTTTGAATAATATCTGCTCTAGCAGGCAATTTACCAGCACGTAAAACGTTTGCTAAATCGGTTGCTTCATTTAATGTAAAGTTTCCTGATATTTGAGAATTTCCACCAGCAATCGCTCCTGTTGTTACTCCAGGTGCAGAATATACTACGTTATCTAAAACAATAGCTATTTGGCTTCTTTGTGTAAAAGCTCTTCCAGTCATTTCCTCCCAGATTTTAGCACCTTTACTATTCATTTGCATACTTACAAGAGGTTTTCCTAAAGGATCATAATCTTGTCTTGCATCTACAACTACACCACCACCTAATTCTGGTACGTTTTCTCTGTTAGCTATAAGTGCATATAAGTCTACTAACTCACTATCTCCTTTTTGTTTCCCAAATGCAAACTTTACATAACGTTGTTCTGCAGGAAGTAAGTTTCTTACTTGTGGCATATTTAAATACTCACTAATAATTTCTCTATCTGCAATATTTACTAAAGCAATTGCTGCAGGATCTTGAGAACCGATTAATTTATCTAAAAGCGGATTTGCTACTACTGCTGTAGAATCTGGATCATCTCCTAAAAGATCTGCAATTTTATCTTCTTCTGAAGTGGTTTCTTTAACTTCTTCGGTGTTTACTTCTTTTGATTTTTCAATACTCTTAATGGTTTCATTAGCTTGTACTAGAAAGTTATTGAAAAGTGTTTTGTTGTACACATCCCAAAACTCTAATTGTGCTGTACTTTGTAATAATTTAGTAGCACGTTCTGCATCTTTAACTCCTGGTAACTCTACTAGAATACGTCCTGAGTTTCCTAAACGTTGGATATTAGGTGATGTAACACCAAACTCATCAATACGTTTACGTAATACTTCGAAAGCAGAAACAATAGACTCATCAATTTTTCTTGAAATTACCGGTTTTACTTCTTCATCCGTCATATTTCCATCAATTTCTCCATCTAAAGCTCTAGTATAGAAAATATCTGGCGAAGCTAATTTAGTATCTCCTTTTATAGCTTCAAAAGAAGTATAAAAATCTTCTAAATAGGTGCTTTGACTATCTTTTTGAAGTTCTGTTGCATCGTCTAATGCTTTATTAAAAATAGGATCTGTAGTATTGTTAGCTAATCCTTTTAATATGTCTTTTACAGAAACTTGTAATATTACGTTAACTCCACCTTTAAGGTCAAGTCCTAAGTTCATAGCATTTTCTTTTACCTCGTTATAGGTATATTTTGCTATTCCAATATTATAGACTTCTTGGTTCGATAATGAATCTAAATATCTGGTTTCTTTTACACTATCTCCATTTGCATAAGCAGCCGCATTGCTTTCAATACTACTGTTTTTAAATGTGAATGATAATTGGTAGATACTTACCAAACCAAACAATAGTGCAAATAATTTTACTAATCCTTTGTTTTGCATTTTAATGATTTTTTATGGTCCATTTTTTGAACGTGCAAATATATAGTTTACACGTAATTTTTTGACACTTTTTAATGTTTAAATAAAATTTTAGCTCGTTTACTCTTAAACACAAGTATGTCTTAAGAAGTTAATTAGCTAGTTTATGAAGTTTTGTTAGTATTTGGGCCTGCTCTAACTTCAGGTATTTTATACGAAGTATTATCTATTGCAATTGCAATATTTGTATTTACTTTATAGACAACTTGTAAGTATGTGTTTAGCTTATTTACCTCTATAGGGCAAGCTGAAAAATACACATTAGGATTAGAATAACGATCGCTTTCTAATCTAGGTTCGATAGCCACTTTACCATCAAAACCAGAATTAGCGTCCTTAGCATCCTGAATTTTATAAACATCTAGATTATAATTTTCATTGGTTGCTGGTTTTTCAGGATGTTTTTCTTGGTTTGAAGCATAGTCTATAGCTAGCTTTTTTTCTTTGGAAAGTTTACTTTTAATACTAACAACATCTGCATCACTATAATACGTGATTTTTAGTTGTCCGTTTTCAATTTTATGAATTTGAATATGGTTTACACCAAAATCTAACAATTGCTTTTTTACAATTGCAACGGTGTTTTCAATTTGATTAGAAGTGATAGTAGTGTCAGAAAACTGTAGTACTATTTTCTGATTTGGCAAAGCAGATTGTTCCTTACTAATATAACCTAGTAAGGTAAAAGCAATAACTAAAGTACAGATGTACCACTTTTTCATGCGCCAAATATAAAAAATAAAGACTGTATTTCTACAGTCTTTATATAAATATTAAATAAAACCTATCTGGTTTAAAACCAGACAGGTTGATAAATTACAATTCTAGCAACCCATTAGTTGCTTTAACACCTTCAGCTGATTCAGCTAATTTTGTTTTTTCCGCATCTGTTAAGCTTATTTCAACAATTTTTTCAATTCCATTAGCACCTAATACACAAGGAACACCAATAGATAAATCGCTTAACCCAAATTCTCCGTCTAATAAAGCAGAACAAGGAAAAATCTTTTTAGTATCGCAAGCAATTGCTTGTACCATTGCAGATACAGCTGCTCCTGGAGCGTACCAAGCAGAAGTACCTAATAAACCGGTAAGTGTTGCACCACCAACTTTAGTATCTTGTACTACTTGATCCATTCTTTCTTCCGATAAAAACTCAGAAACTTTTACACTATTTCTTGCAGCTTTACCTATTAATGGTACCATACCTTTATCGCTATGTCCACCAATCACCATTCCGTCCACATCAGAAATTGGAGCTCCTAATGCTTCTGCTAATCTGTATTTAAAACGAGCAGAATCTAAAGCGCCACCCATTCCTATAATTTTATTTTTTGCTAAACCTGTAGTTTTATGTACTAAGTAAGTCATTGTATCCATTGGGTTACTTACCACAATAATGATTGTATTTGGCGAATGTTCTATTAAGCTAGAAGATACCATTTTTACAATTCCTGCATTAATACCAATTAACTCTTCACGAGTCATACCTGGTTTTCTTGGAATACCTGAAGTAATTACACAAACATCAGATCCTGCTGTTTTAGAATAATCATTAGTACTTCCTGTTATTTTAGTGTCGAAATTATTTAATGATGCAGTTTGCATTAGATCCATTGCTTTACCTTCTGCAAAACCTTCTTTAATGTCTAAGATTACTACTTCGCTAGCAAAGTCTTTAATAGCAATATATTCTGCACAACTTGCACCTACTGCTCCTGCTCCTACTACTGTTACTTTCATTTTTTATATATTTTGTTTGTGTTGAATTTTATAATTGTAAAATTAATACTTTATATTGAATTTTACTATAAACCAAACCAGCTTTTACGTACTTGATATGGATAGCGTTCATAAATAGAGTTATCTTCGTACATAATATCATCATTTATAAAATCTTCTTTTGCTTCTTTAAACTTAAGCTCTGCTTTATCTCCCTCTCCTATCCTAGCTAAACATATTGCTTGATAAAATTTCACGTCGCTAAATTTTGGTTGCAGCAGTAATGCTTCATCGAATATTTTAATTGCTTCTTTGTAGTTATTTAATTCGTAATTCGCAATTCCTAAGTACATTAAATCGTTAAAATGAATCCACTCTTCGCCGTCTTCTTTAACGGATTGGGCGATACTTTTTTCAAAAAAAACTTTAGCCGTTTCAAATTCGTTTAATTGTAAATAACATAAGCCTAAATAAAAATAATAGGAATGATCCATGACATACGATTCTCCATTTAATTCTAAAGCCTTATTAAAATCTACAATGGCATCTTTATAATTTTTAGAAAATATACATTTCATAAAAGCCATATAATCTAACCATTTCACCGGATTTAATGCTGCTGCTTTTTCTAAGTATGGTAAGCCAAGTTCATCTTTATTTTCTTTATACAGAGGCATAGCTCTTTGTTGGTAGAGATACGCCATATTGGGATTTTTAATTATTGCAGAATCTAAAAATTTTCGTCTTGCTTCAGAGTTTAACCCAAATTGGTAGGATTCTTTTACTATCGCTGTTGCAATAGAATCGGATTTAAAATCGACTTTAACTTCTATTTCACTTTTTTGCTGTTCTTTATTATTACAATTAAAAAACAAAAGACATATAACTATAAAACCGCAATATTTTTTTTTTAAGTACAACATATATATTAGATTAAAAAAAAAACCTGTAAGGTTGTTAAACTTTACAGGTTTAAATTATTAAAATAGAAATGAATTACGCATCAATATTAGCATAAATTGCATTTTTTTCTATAAACTCTCTACGAGGCGGAACCTCATCTCCCATTAACATAGAGAACACGCGATCTGCTTCTACTCCGTTTTCAATATGAATTTGACGCAATGTTCTAAATTCAGGATTCATTGTAGTATCCCAAAGTTGTTCTGCATTCATCTCTCCAAGACCTTTATAACGTTGTATTTTTGAAGACTCTCCAAACTCTTCCATGATTGCTACACGTTCTTCATCAGACCAAGCATATTGCTTTTTAGCTCCTTTTTTTACTAAATATAAAGGTGGAGTTGCAATATAAATATGTCCGTTTTCTATTAATTCTTTCATGTAACGGAAAAAGAATGTTAGAATTAAAGTTTCAATGTGCGAACCATCAATATCGGCATCACACATAATTACAATTTTGTGGTATCGTAATTTAGAAAGATTTAATGCTTTACTATCTTCTTCTGTTCCAATAGTAACACCTAAAGCGGTAAAGATATTCTTAATTTCTTCGTTTTCAAACACTTTATGTGTCATCGCCTTTTCTACATTCAGGATCTTACCACGTAATGGTAAAATCGCTTGAAATGCTCTATCACGACCTTGTTTAGCAGTACCACCTGCCGAGTCTCCCTCGACAAGATATACTTCACATTTTGCAGGATCTTGCTCGGAACAATCGGATAATTTCCCAGGCAAACCACCAATACTCATTACAGTTTTACGCTGTACCATTTCACGCGCTTTTTGAGCTGCGTGACGTGCTTGTGCTGCAAGAATTACTTTTTGCACAATAATTTTAGCATCGTCTGGATGTTCTTCTAAGTAATTAGTTAACATTTCGGAAACCGATTGACTTACTGCTGCAGAAACTTCTCTGTTACCTAGCTTTGTTTTTGTTTGGCCTTCAAATTGTGGTTCTTGAACTTTTACAGAAATAATAGCAGTTAATCCTTCACGAAAATCATCACCTGCAATATCAAACTTAAGCTTGTCTAACATTCCAGACTCGTCTGCGTACTTTTTTAAGGTATGTGTTAAACCACGACGAAAACCAGAAAGGTGTGTACCACCTTCATGTGTATTGATATTATTTACGTAAGAGTGTAAATTTTCTGCATAAGATGTATTATAAATCATTGCAACCTCAACAGGCACACCATTTTTTTCACCTTCAAAAGAAATAACATCTTTCATTAAAGGCTCTCTTGTTGCATCTAAAAAGGTTATAAATTCTTTAAGACCTTCTTCAGAATGAAATGTTTCTCCTTCAAAAGAACCATCTTCTTTTTTACTTCTTTTATCTACTAAGTGAACTGTAATTCCTTTATTTAAATACGCTAATTCACGCATTCTACTTGCTAGCGTATCGTAATTATACTCTAAGGTTTGTTTAAATATGGTTGGATCTGGTTTAAAAGTAACCGTTGTACCTCTTTTATCACTATCTCCAATAGCTTTTACAGGATAAAGCGCCTTACCTCTTTCATATTCTTGCTCCCAAACTTTACCTTCTCTATAAACTGTTGCTGTTAAGTGTTCTGATAATGCATTAACACAACTTACACCAACACCGTGAAGTCCACCAGATACTTTATAAGAGTCTTTATCAAATTTACCACCTGCTCCAATTTTAGTCATTACAACTTCTAGTGCAGACACACCTTCTTTTTGGTGTAAACCAACAGGAATACCACGTCCATCATCTTCTGTGGTGATAGAATTATCTTCATTAATAGTTACTGTAATATTATCACAATGACCAGCTAACGCTTCATCAATGGAATTATCTACTACTTCATATACTAAATGGTGTAAACCACGTACTCCAACATCTCCAATATACATGGATGGACGCATACGTACATGCTCCATTCCCTCTAAAGCTTGAATACTATCTGCTGAGTATCCATCTTTATTAAACTCTTCTCTTTTTTCGCTCATATTTAAATATTATTTTTAGGCTCTTTTTCTATTGTTTGAAGCATAAAAAAAGACGCTTTACAGCATCCTTTTGAATACAACCAAAGATACGAAATAAAAAACGTTTTTCAAGGGTTTTTAAGCACAGTGACTAAAAATTATTAACATTTGTTAATTAACAGAAAAGCCCTTAAATCGCTTAAAAAGCGCTTTAAAAAAGATTTTAGTGTTTTTATTTATTAAAAAATATTCGCAAAAAATAAAAACCTCGCAGAAGCGAGGTTTTAAAGTCTATAAAGTATCCTTTTTATATGGAAATAGATGTAAAACTAAGAGGTTGCATACGATTTATCATGCACGTTAGCTATTGCACGACCAGAAGGTTCGTTCATGTTCTTAAATGCTTCGTCCCATTCTAAAGCAGTTGCTGTACTACAAGCTACACTTGCTTCTTGAGGCACACTTAGAGCTGCTGCATCACTAGGGAAGTGTCCTTCAAAAATAGAACGATAATAAAACTCTTCCTTATTTTGAGGTGTTTGAATTGGGAAACGGAATTTTGCATTTTCCATTTGCTCATCAGAAACTTCTTTTTCAACCACTTCTTTTAAAGTGTCAATCCAACTGTAACCAACCCCATCGCTAAACTGTTCTTTTTGTCTCCAAGCTACACTTTCTGGTAACATATCTTCAAATGCTTTACGAATCACCCATTTTTCCATACGTTCTCCATTAATCATTTTGTCTTGTGGGTTGATACGCATAGCAACGTCCATAAATTCTTTATCTAAAAATGGTACACGACCTTCAATTCCCCAAGCAGCTAAACTTTTGTTGGCTCTTAAGCAATCGTACATGTGTAATTTATCTAATTTACGTACTGTTTCTTCATGAAATTCTTGTGCATTTGGTGCTTTATGGAAATATAAATAGCCTCCAAAAATCTCATCAGCTCCTTCTCCAGAAAGTACCATTTTAATTCCCATCGACTTAATAACTCTTGCCATCAAATACATTGGTGTACTAGAACGAATAGTAGTAATATCGTAGGTTTCAATGTTATAAATAACATCTTTAATAGCATCTAGACCTTCTTGAATAGTAAATTTTATTTCGTGATGAACGGTTCCAATATGATCTGCAACTTTTTGTGCAGCAGCTAAATCTGGAGAACCTTCTAATCCTACAGAAAAACTATGTAATTGTGGGTACCAAGCATCTGACGTATCATCACTTTCAATTCGTTTTTGCGCATATTTTTTAGCTATTGCCGAAGTTACTGAAGAATCTAACCCACCCGATAATAACACCCCATAAGGCACATCGCTCATCAACTGTCTATGTACTGCAGCTTCTAAAGCTTCTTTAACTTCTGCAATACTAGTTTCGTTTTCTTTTACTGCTTCATATTCACTCCAATCTCTATTGTACCATTTTACAAACTTTCCATCTGTACTAGACATATAGTGCCCAGGAGGAAACAATTCAATTTTAGTACAAGTTCCTTCTAAAGCTTTTAACTCGGAAGCAACATAGAATGTTCCGTTTTGATCCCAACCAATATATAAAGGAATAATCCCCATATGATCACGAGCTATAAAATACTCATCCTTTTCAACATCATAAATTGCAAAACCGAAGATACCATTCATTTCATCTACAAAGTCAACTCCTTTTTCTTGGTATAATGCTAAAATAACTTCGCAATCACTTTGTGTTTGAAAATTATATTTCCCTTCAAATTGCTTACGTAATGCTCTGTGGTTATAGATTTCTCCATTTGCAGCTAACACCAATTTATTATCTGGGCTAAATAATGGTTGTTTACCAGAAGCTGGATCGACAATTGCCAAACGCTCATGTGCAAGAATTGCTTTATCGTCACTATAAATTCCAGACCAGTCAGGTCCTCGATGACGAATCGTTTTAGACATTTCTAAAACCTGAGGTCTTAAATCTTCACTTTTTTGTTTTAGGTCGAAAGCACATACAATTCCACACATAACTTATATCTTTTATTTTTTTTATTCCTTATTATTATAATTACTGAGACAAATATGCGAATGTTGTTTCATACTACAAACACAAAATGAAAAAATGATTACAATTTAAAACTTAATATACGCATATTCCATAAAAATGAAATAGAATAAAAGATTTACACTATTATTTTTTATTAATCTGTAAACTTTTACTTTCTAAAACGACTTTAATCTTGATTTACTACTTTATTAGTATGTCTTAAACAATTCACAAAAACAAAAAAACAAATTATGAAAACTCAAACAGGACTTTCAACAATCATTATGGCATTTTTAATGTTATTCACTTTTAATCTAAACGCACAAGATTTTACTGGATTAGACAAAAGCCCAATGGATGCAGCATACTTTCCTAGTAGCCATAAAGAAGCGAACAAATTAATAAAAGTAGTTTATAGTAGACCACAACTAAAAGAAAGAAGCTTAGAGAAGCTTGCTCCTAATGGTAAAGTTTGGCGTACTGGAGCAAATGAGGCTGCAGAAATCACACTATACAAAGACATGAAACTTGGAAACACTCTAATTAAAGCTGGCACCTACTCTTTAGCAACTATTCCTGGAGAAAAAGAATGGACAATTATTATAAATTCCGATTTAAATGCTTGGGGAAGTTATTCTTATAAAGAAGCCAATGATGTAGCAAGAATATCAGTTCCTGTTGGATCTAGCGAAAAAACTATAGAAGCTTTCTCTATTGCTTTTAATGAAGCTAAAACTGGAGTAGACATGTATTTAGGTTGGGACAAAGTTGTTGTAAAAGTTCCTTTTAGTCTTTAAAAACTAAATCCTTTATAAAAAAAGCGCCTTGATTTTCAAGGCGCTTTTTTTATGGTATATTTAAATATTTATGTGTCTGTAGGGAAACTTTCCATTTTGGGTTATTCATTACGTAATCTACAATTTGCGGAACCACTTTATCTCTTTTACTCCATTCTGGTTGCAAATACAAAATACAATCTTTATTTACTTTAGCTGCTTGCTCTTCGGCAAACTTAAAATCATCTTTATTATAAATAATACATTTTAATTCGTGTGCTTGTGCGTATACTTCTTCTGTAGGGAGTTTATTCTTTTTTGGCGAAAGGCAAATCCAATCCCAAATACCGGTAAGCTTATACGCTCCAGAAGTTTCAATATGTACTTGTAGCCCTTTTTCTTTTAACGCATTAGTTAACGGATTCATATTCCACATTAAAGGTTCACCTCCAGTAACCACAATTGTTTTACTATACTTTGCAGCATTTTCTGCTATCTTTAATGTTTCGGTAGCAGGATGTAATTCTGGCAACCAGCTTTCTTTTACATCACACCAATGGCAACCAACATCGCAACCACCAATTCTCACAAAATACGCAGCAGTTCCTTTATAGAAACCTTCTCCTTGAATCGTATAAAACTCCTCCATTAAAGGCAATAACAACCCTTTATCTAGCAACTCTTGTCTTTCACTTCTTGTCATAGCTTGCAAAGATAGTTTATTATCATGTAAGTTTTAATATTTCCATTTTATAGTTGATTAAATTTACACTATTTTTATGCAAATTTTAAGCATATTATGAGTAGACAGGAAGATTTTTTTAATCATATCACAGAAGGAAACAAAACCAAAGGAGAATTCATCACTTTAGGTGCTGCAATGTTAGACGGAGAGACTATTAAAGATGCCTTTGTAAAGATTCCGTTAAAAACCATGAATAGACATGGTTTAATTGCTGGAGCCACTGGAACAGGTAAAACAAAAACCCTACAAATTCTTGCTGAAAATCTAAGCGAACAAGGAGTTCCTGTACTTTTAATGGATATTAAAGGAGATTTAAGCGGATTAGCACAACCAAGTCCTGGTCATGAAAAAATTGATGAACGACATGCAAAAATTGGTTTGCCTTTTGATGCTAAAAGTTTTCCTGTAGAAATACTTTCCCTTTCTGAGCAAGAAGGCGTTAGACTTCGAGCAACAGTTAGTGAATTTGGACCCGTTTTATTATCTAGAATATTAGATCTTACAGATACCCAATCTGGTGTAGTTGCAGTTATTTTTAAATATTGTGACGACAATAAACTTCCTTTATTAGACTTAAAAGATTTCAAGAAAATATTACAATACTGCACCAACGAAGGAAAAGAAGAATTTAAAGAAGAATATGGTAGAATTTCTTCTGCATCTACAGGTGCTATCTTAAGAAAGGTCATTGAAATAGAACAACAAGGAGGTGATTTATTTTTTGGCGAAAAAAGTTTTGAAGTTGAAGATTTAATGAGAACAACTCGTGACAGTCGTGGTTATATTAATATTATTCGCTTAACAGATATACAAGATCGTCCAAAATTATTTTCTACTTTCATGTTAAGTCTTTTAGCAGAAATTTATGAAACACTACCTGAGCAAGGAGATTCTGGAAAACCAGAATTAGTACTATTTATTGACGAAGCACATTTAATTTTTAATGAAGCATCAAAAGCATTATTAAATCAGATAGAAAGCATTGTTAAATTAATTCGTAGTAAAGGAGTTGGTCTTTACTTTGTAACACAAAACCCAACCGATGTACCAGAAGGTGTATTGAGCCAGTTAGGTTTAAAAGTACAGCATGCGCTTCGTGCGTTTACTGCAAAAGATAGAAAAGCAATTAAACTTACAGCTCAAAATTATCCAGACACCGACTATTATGATACTGCAGAAGTATTAACTTCCTTAGGAACAGGTGAAGCTTTAGTTTCTGCTTTAGATGAAAAAGGAAGACCTACTCCGCTTGCGGCAACAATGTTACGTGCTCCAATGAGTAGAATGGATATTTTAAATGAAACCGAATTGAACAATCTTTTAGACGACTCTAAATTAGTAATGAAATACAACGAAACCATAGATAGAGAATCTGCCTATGAAATGTTGAACGAAAAAATAAAGAAAGCTGAAGCTTTAAAAATTAAAGAAGACGAAAGAGAAGCAAAAGAAAAAGAGCGTAAAAAAACAACACGATCTAGCTCTAGTAGAAGTAGTACAAGGATGAACCCTATTGTAAAAGTGCTTACAAGCGCAACTTTTATTCGTTCTGTTTTTGGTATACTAAAAAAAGTAATGTAGTTTTTATTTACACATTAAACTATAAAAAACATAAAACAACAAACACTATTTTTTCCGTTTATACGGAAATGAAAAACGAAGCCTTCCGCTTTCTCGGAAATCAAATATGAAAAACACCATTTTAACACTTTGTTTATTTAGCATCGCTTTTATTTCATGCAAAAAAGAAGTGAATCCTTTTCTAATTTCTAAAAACAATATTGGTCTTTTAACAGACTCTACACAAGTAAAAGATATAGAAACTATTTACGCTAATGATTCTGTTGTAAAGAGAATTAATGGAGATGAATTTACTGGAGCTATAAATGACATAGAAATTTATGATAAAACAGGAAACCAATTATTAATTCTTTCACCAAAACAAGCTTTAGATTCTACTGCTAGAATAAGTACTATTAAAGTAGTAGACCAAAGATATAAAACAGAAAAAGGTCTAAATCCTACGAGTACATTTGCAGATATTAAAAATAATTATACGATTTCAAGCATTCAAAATACATTAAGAAATGTAGTGGTTTTTGTAAATGAGATAAACGGTTTTTTCACCATTGATAAAACGGAATTACCTGCAGATTTACGAATGGATGTAAATAAAAAAATTGAAGTAATACATATACCAAATACCGCAAAAATTAAACATTTCATGATTGGCTGGAATTAACCTAGAGAGCAATGAACCCATTATTCGGTAAATTATTAACAGATTTAGCAAAGCAAAGGCTTAAATCGAAACATGCTCCTAGTCCATATTCTGAAAATCAAATAGCTCCAATCATTAATAATATTAAAGTAGAGCTTTCGCATGCAGCAAAAGAATTTCTCTTTATTATAATTGGTGTTTTCTCTGCTGGATTCGGTTTAAAAGGCTTTTTATTACCCAACCAATTTATAGACGGAGGAGCTACAGGGATTTCTTTACTTCTTCAAAACATTACATCCTTATCACTTGGTGTTTTACTCCTTATTGTAAATCTCCCTTTTCTTATTTTAGCAACAAGAACAATAGGCACAAAATTTGCAATTAAAAGTGTAATTGCAATTGCTTTTTTAGCAATAGTAGTACATTTTGTAGACTACCCAACAATAACAGAAGACAAATTATTAATTGCTGTATTTGGTGGCTTCTTTTTAGGTTTAGGTATTGGTTTAGCAATGCGTGGCGGAAGCGTTATAGACGGCACAGAAGTTTTAGCCATTTTTTTAAGTAGAAAACTATCGATCACTGTTGGCGATGTATTACTACTTATAAATATTGTGATCTTTTCATTTGGCGCTTATGTTTTATCTATTGAAACTGCTCTTTATGCTATTTTAACCTATTTAGCTGCTGCAAAAACAGTAGATTTTGTAGTCGATGGTGTAGAAGAATATGTTGGTATTACTATTATTTCTGAAAAACACGAAGAAATAAGAATAATGGTAACCACAAAATTACGAAGAGCTTGTACAATATATGCAGGAAAAGGTGGTTTTAGTTCTAACGGAAAAAGCTACGATAAAGACATTATTTACACCGTTATGACTAGATTAGAATTAGCAAAGCTTTACACCGAAATAGACAAAATAGATAAAAATGCTTTTATAACAATTGGTATTGTAAAAGACTTAAAAGGAGGAATGATTAAACGCAAACCTTTAAAATAAAACCAATATTTTAAAAATCTCGTATATAAAATATACTACTATACTTTTTATTAATTATGAAAAAGAAATACACTATCCAAAAAACACCATTTGTTGTTCCTACAACAGATGGAAAAGTGATAGAAGAACATTTTGGTTTGGCTAGTAATAACAATCCGCAATTAAGCATAGCACGTATGATTGCTCCTGCTGGTTGGAGTGAACCTTTTCAAACTCCAGAATTTGATGAGTATACCTATATAATTAAAGGCAAAAAACAATTTATTATTGAAGACGAAGTTGTAGTTTTGCATGCTGGGCAATCTATAAAGATTAGCAAAAATACTCGTGTACAGTATTCCAATCCTTTTACAATTGCATGCGAATATATAGCTATTTGCCTACCTGCATTTGCAATGGATTTAGTTAATAGAGAAGATTAAAATGAATTTTATATCCAAAACAATTGGTTTTTTTGTAAACCTTATAAGTTATATCACTCCAAAAACAGCTGGAAATCTAGCTTTAAACCTATTTTCGACCCCTTTAAGAGGAAAAATTAAAGAAAAAGATTTTGATTTTTTAGACACCGCTTTTAAAGAAGAATTACAATACGAAGATTTTAGTATCATGACCTATAGATGGCTTGGTAAAAACAAAACCATACTATTAGCACATGGCTGGGAAAGTAATGCCGCAAGATGGAGACCATTAATTGAAAACTTAAAAAAACAAAACTATAACATTATAGCGCTAGATGCTCCAGCTCATGGTCGTTCTGGAAGCAAACGTTTTAATGCCATTTTATACTCTGAGTTTATACATATCGTTTCCAAAAAGTTTAATCCAGATATTATTATTGGACATTCTGTTGGTGGAATGGCAACAGTTTTCTACCAACATAAATACCAAAACGCAGAATTAGAAAAGCTAGTTTTATTAGGAGCTCCTTCAAATTTCACAGGTGTTTTTAACCGTTATGTACAAATGATGGGGTACAATAAAAGAGTAGACAAAAAAATGGGTGATATCGTATTAGAAAAATATGGCCACTTACCTGATTATTTTTCAGCTGCAGATTTCACTAAAGAAATAAAAACCACAGCGCTTTTAATACATGATGAACGCGATAGAATCATACCATATCAAGACGCAAAACATTTTGAAAAGAACTATCTAAATGCGAAATTAATAACAACACAAGGTTTTGGTCATTCGCTAAACAACGAAACCATAACAGAATATATAAATAAATTTATTGCTGTTTAAACTTGTAGTATCTTTGCCAAATGGAAGAGAATCTTAAACGTATAAATAAATATTTAAGTGAAGTTGGTTATTGCTCACGAAGAGAAGCAGATAGACTTATTGATGCTGGAAGAGTAACTATAAATGGTGTCGTACCAGAAATGGGAACAAAAATAGCTCCCACCGATGAAATACATGTCGATGGAAAACTAGTTATTAAAACCAAAGAATCTTTTACCTATTTAGCTTTTAACAAACCTGTTGGTATTGTTTGTACAACAGACACCAGAGTAGAAAAAGATAATATAATAGATTTTATAAATTATCCTAAGCGCATATTTCCAATTGGTAGGTTAGACAAACCAAGTGAAGGCTTAATCTTTCTTACAGACGATGGAGATATCGTTAATAAAATACTTCGCGCTAGTAATAACCACGAAAAAGAGTACATTGTAACGGTAGACAAACCTATTTCGCAAACATTTTTAGAGCGAATGTCTAGTGGAATTCCTTTAGAAGAACTAGGAAAAACGACAAATCCTTGCATTGTAGAAAAACTAGGCAGTTACAAGTTTAAAATTATATTAACACAAGGATTAAACAGGCAAATTCGTAGAATGTGCGAATATTTAAATTACGAAGTTAACACCTTAAAACGTGTTCGTATCATGAATATTAAACTAGATGTTCCAGTTGGAGAATTAAGAGAATTTACTCCTGAAGAATTAAAAGAATTAAACGCACTTTTAGAAGCTTCAACCAAAACATATCTTGAAAAAAATGGCTAAACTTTCTCCATTTCACATTGCAATTCCTGTTGATAATTTAAATACTTCCAGAACATTTTATAGAGACATATTAAACTGTAAAGAAGGCAGAAGCAGCGCACATTGGGTAGATTTCAATTTTTTTGGCCACCAATTAGTTATACATTACAAAGCACAGGCTGCAGAAGAGACACATACCAATGCTGTAGATGGAAAATCTGTTCCTGTTCCGCATTATGGCGTTGTTTTAGACTGGGAAGATTTTCACGCTTTTGCAGAAGATTTAAAACTAAAAAACATAGCATTTATTATTGAGCCATATATTCGTTTTGAAGGCTTAGTTGGCGAACAAGCAACCATGTTTTTTAAGGATCCTTCTGGAAATGCATTAGAGTTTAAAGCTTTTAGAGATATAGACCAGCTGTTTGCTAAATAGTTTTTTTTCTGGTAAGATAAAAAGGCAAGTAAATAAGTAAAAACATTGGGATTAAAAAAGCATCTACAATAAACAGATAATACGGCCAATCTGGTAAAGAATCTAAAACTGAAGCAGATACTGGTTTTCTATTTAAATATGAATAATTAGATTTTAAGAGGTAATTAATTCCTATAGAAACTCCTAAATAGACTTGTATGACCACAAAAGATTTAAAAACACTTTTTAGTTTTGGTCGCATGTGCAACACAAAAGTTGCATAAAAAATAACAATGAGTAATCCTAAATGTATAATCCAATATCTAAAATAATCAAAACTAGGAAAACCCTCTGCTATATCTGGAGTAATAACACCTTGAGATGTTCCAGCAACAATCCAAAACAACAAGATTTCATACATCCAATACTTCCTATAGAATGTAAAAACAGGAATAATTAAAGCTAAAAAACTACATAGATATAATGGCAAATCTTCTGAAATAGAATAACCGCCTTGACTAATTTGATAGCTATGAAAAATAATAATCGTTAAAGAAACAAAAAAACCAAAAGTTTGAAATAACGTTTCTTTTTTTCTTTGATTTAACTTTCTGTTAGCATACCGAAAACAAAACACAGAAAACAAAACAGCGAATACTATTGGTAGTATGTGGTGTAAACTTCCAATTGTTACGCGTTCTATTATTTTTAAGTTAGACAGAAAATAGAAAGCCATGCTATACAATAGTAATTATTGCATATGTCTTTCTCTTGCTAGAAGTGTATTTTTAAGTAGCATAGCAATAGTCATAGGTCCTACTCCACCAGGAACTGGGGTAATATAACTTGCTTTTTTACTCACATTTTCAAAATCAACGTCACCAGTAATAACATAACCTTTAGCTGCAGTATCATCTGCAACACGAGTAATACCAACATCAATAATTACTGCATCATCTTTTACCATTTCAGCTTTTAAGAAATTAGGAACTCCAAGTGCAGAAATAATAATATCTGCTTGACTAGTAATTTGCGTAATATTTTTTGTGTGGCTATGTGTAAGTGTTACTGTAGAGTTTCCAGGAAAACCTTTTCTTCCCATTAAAATACTCATTGGTCTACCAACAATATGCGATCTACCAATCACTACAGTATGTTTCCCTTTAGTCTCTACCCCATAGCGATCCATTAGCTCTAAAATACCAAATGGTGTTGCAGGAATAAAAGTAGACATATCTAATGCCATTTTACCAAAATTCATTGGGTGAAATCCATCTACATCTTTATCTGGGTTAACAGCCATTAATACTTTTTGCGTATTAATTTGCGGAGGTAATGGCAATTGAATAATAAACCCATCAATATCGCTATCGGTGTTTAATTCTTCAATTTTATCAAGTAGCTCTACCTCGCTGGTGGTATTAGACATTCTAACCATTGTAGACTCAAAACCAACACGTTCACAAGCACGAACTTTACTAGCAACATACGTTAAACTTGCTCCGTCATTACCAACAATAATTGCAGCTAGATGTGGTACTTTTTCACCTTTAGCTACCATTTTTTTTACTTGTTCTGTAATCTCGTCTTTAATGTCGTTACTTACTTTTTTTCCGTCTAGAATTGTCATTATAGGTAGTTTTTAATCTAATTTATAAATAAAAAAACATGAGTTACCTCATGTTCTTCATTGCATTCATCATACGTTTTCCGCCACCACCTTGCATCATCTTCATCATTTTAGCCATTTGGTTAAATTGTTTTAGTAATTGATTTACTTCTTGAACCGAAGTACCAGAACCTTTTCCAATTCTCTTTTTACGGCTTGCATTTATTATTGCAGGATTTGTTCTTTCTTTTGGTGTCATAGAATGAATAATAGCTTCAATACCTTTAAAAGCATCATCATCGATGTCAATATCTTTCATCATTTTACCAGCTCCAGGAATCATTCCAATAAGGTCTTTCATGTTCCCCATTTTCTTAATTTGCTGAATCTGCTTTAAAAAATCGTCAAAACCAAATTGGTTTTTAGCAATTTTCTTTTGCAATTTTCTTGCTTCTTCTTCATCAAATTGCTCTTGAGCTCTTTCTACTAAAGAAACAACATCTCCCATTCCTAGAATACGATCTGCCATACGAGATGGATAGAAAACATCAATTGCTTCCATTTTCTCACCTGTACCAATAAATTTTATTGGCTTATTTACTACAGACTTAATTGTAATCGCTGCTCCACCACGCGTATCACCATCTAATTTGGTAAGGATTACACCATCAAAATTTAAAACATCGTTAAAGGATTTTGCTGTATTTACAGCATCTTGACCTGTCATAGAATCTACAACAAATAAAGTTTCTTGTGGTTGAATTGCCTTATGGATGTTAGATATTTCGGTCATCATCGCCTCATCTACAGCCAAACGACCAGCGGTATCAATAATTACTACATTATGTCCATTTGCTTTTGCATGTGCTATACCAGCTTGTGCTATAGCAACAGGATCATTATTTCCTCTATCGCTAAAAACCTCCACTTTTAATTGGTCTCCAACTACATGTAGTTGGTCAATTGCTGCTGGACGATATACATCACAAGCAACTAATAAAGGCTTCTTTGTTTTTTTATTTTTAAGGTAGTTTGCAAGTTTACCAGAAAAGGTTGTTTTACCAGATCCCTGTAAACCAGACATTAAAATAATACTTGGTGAACCAGATAAGTTAAGCCCTTCTGCATCTCCTCCCATTAATTCGGTAAGTTCGTCTTTAACAATCTTAACCATTAATTGACCTGGTTGCAGGCTTGTTAATACGTTTTGACCAAGCGCTTTTGTTTTTACTCTATTAGTAAATTCTTTTGCGATTTTAAAGTTAACATCGGCATCTAATAACGCTCTACGCACTTCCTTTAGGGTTTCGGCAACATTAACTTCTGTAATGCTTCCATGACCTTTTAGTACATGTAACGCTTTATCTAACTTTTCACTTAAATTATTAAACATATTTTTTTTATTTCAAGAGTTGCAAAAGTAAAGAAATATTTTGTTTTTCTTTAATGGAAAAACTTGTTTTAATTGGAATTATAAGGATATTTAATACTTCTTTAAAAAAAAGCTAATTATATTTTATTTTTATCAATTAAAAATAAAAGAGCCTTCTGAAAAGAAGGCTCTTTTATTTAACAACTAATTAATTAAAATAGTCTTACAAACATGTATAACAGTCGCCATCTAAATTAAATAACGTTTCAACTTCATTTGCACTTAAAGTTCTTTTATAAACTCTCAAGTCATCCAGATGGCCAATAAACCCTTCTCCGATAATATATTCACCTGGAGCTTGAGAACCAACACTAAAGTTTGAGTTATCAATATTATTTCTTAATACTCCATCTCTATAAAGCTTCAATGTATTTGTAGCATCAACAGTAATTACTAAATGATGCCAATCTGTATTTTGCCATTCGACATCAACTTCCCCATTCCAATCATTATCCCAAAGCGATGTTCCTAAATTATCGAAGAAAAGTGGTGTATTAAGATCATATACTCCTAATTGAAATCCTTGTGATGCATTTCCTGGTGATCTAAAGAATATCTCTAAATCTCCAACAGTAGTGTTTTGCATTTTAAACCATAAACTTATAGAAAAACTATCTCCTTGTATGAGTTGGTTATTTGTGTTTACGGGGATTTCAAATGTATCATTTCCTGTAAAAGCCATAGCACAAGAAGAGTTTCCTTGCCTATCTTCTACAAAAGCATTTGTACTATTTTGTGCATTAAAACCACTTATTAAATCGTAAGCTCCTTCTGCTAAGGGCATGTATATTATTAAATCATTAATTAAAACTTCTGCGTTATCACAATCTTCACAATCTTGCTCTAATTCCATAGTAAGAGCATCATTTCCTATGCCTTGTAAAAACACAAAGTCATCTTCTTCGCAATCTAAAAGCAACCATTCTCCATTTAATAAATCGAAAGTTATTAATCCATCCATGGTTAAAACATATCCAGAACCAGATTCAGCAAGAGACCAAGAGCCAACTTCTGTTACTGCTGGTGTTCCATTTACAATCACTTCTCCACTTGCATTAAATTCTAAATAATTTTCATCTACAATATTACCAGACGCATCATAAGTATGTGCAACCATGATACATTCTATTAAAGCAGAGGTTATAAATTCTTCAGCACAGTCATCATCGTCATCATCATCATTCCAATCGTAGTCATCATCTTCATCACAATCATCTTGAGCTGCTTCAATTGCAGCTTCCATTTCTGTATTATTTTCTACTACAAGCGTATCTCCATTAGTTAGCACCATAGTAACTGGAAAATTTATACTTGCTAAAACGCCTCCGTCTAAATTCTCAATAAAAAGGTACAAAGCTTCATCGTTATTTATTGCAACTGTATCAATAACTTGAAAATCTGTATTATACATTGAAATAGCAATTGGATATTGAAAATCGATACATTCTATATCGTCATCATCTTCATCTTCCCCATTACAATTGCTAATCAAGGTATCTAAGCTTTCTTGATTTTCTATAACAATTTCAGAATAATTACTAGATATTATAGTAATGGGAAAAATTATACCTATACTGTCTTCATCAGTATCAAATTCATCAAAAACAGCTTCTATAGCATCAAAACCATCCTCAGATTCAACGGTAATTTGAATACCGTTAGCGATAACAGTTACAGGTAATTCTACTTCTAAACAATTCGCATAATCTATTATATTATCTCTAGAACCATCATTGGTTGCTATATTTCGCATTAAGTTTGCTAAATTTGAGTTTGGCGCTATAGTTTCATCATTATCTGGTTCTGTAATTTCTGTTACCTCCTCTTGACATGCAGAAAATAGCATCAAAAAAAGGAAAGGTAAAAAAAGGTGTAATTTTAGGTGCATTGTTTTCATGGTTACGTTTTTTTTATAATAATTGTTTCTTTTCATAGCAACTTTTAATTGCTTCATACCTCTATAACATCTCAGCTTTAAAAATCCCTACCTTGACTTTTAAAAAAAATTGTTACTACTTTGTATAAAATTTCTTTATTTAAATGTTAAAACCCATAGACAATAATATATGTAATGAAAATCGTTTTAGCGCTATTTTTAAAAAATATGCCAAAGACTTACATGCTTTTTTGTTTTATAAATACGGAGAACATTTAAACCCAAAAGATAAAGTGCAAGATGCATTTATAAAGCTTTGGCAAAACTGTGGTAAAGTCTCTCCCGAAAAAGCGAAAAGCTATTTATATACTGTAGCTAATAATTTGATGTTAAACGAAGTTGCACATCAAAAAGTTGTTTTAAAGCATCAAAAAACAAAACCCACAGCGCATTCTAACGAATCGCCCGAGTTTTTAATGGAAGAAGATGAATACCGCAAAAAACTAGAAAAAGCTATTGCAAATTTAACCGAAGCACAACGTATTGCTTTTTTAATGAATCGTGCTGAAGGGAAACGTTTTAAAGAAATCGCATCCCTTTTAAATATTAGCACAAAAGCAGTAGAAAAACGAATTTATGGTGCATTAAAAAAATTAAGAGAAGAAATTGATGAGTTATGATTCCGGTTTTTACTGGGAAGGCCGTTTTTTGAAACTTCAAAACAAAAAAATTGGATAATTATTTTTTCAAGGTAGGAGTTTTCACCCTTCACTTGTTATATAATAGAATAGTACAAAATGAATAAAGAAGAACTAATACTAAAATGGTTAGATAACGATCTAACTCCAAAAGAGCTTGAAACATTTAAAGCACTTGCCGATTATGAGTCGTTAATTAAATTATCGAACTACAGCAAAGGATTTAAAGCACCTAAATATGATACAACAGATGCTTTACAAAACACCTTAGACTCTATTGAAGCAAAAAAAACTGTTTCAAAAAACTGGCTACAACCTATATTAAAAGTTGCTGCGATTCTGGCGATTTGTTTTGGTGGTTATTATTACACCACAACTTTAGACAGTACTTTTGCTACCCATTTTGCTGAAAAATCTAGTATAGAACTTCCAGATCATTCCTCTGTACATTTAAATGCACTTTCTAAAATCACTTTTAATAAAACAAACTGGAATAATAATAGAACCATTACACTAGATGGTGAAGCTTTTTTTAAAGTGGAAGAAGGCAGTACATTTAATGTAAAAACAGATGTAGGAACGGTAACTGTTTTGGGCACACAATTTAATATTAAACAGCGTAAGAATTATTTTGAAGTAATTTGCTACGAAGGTACAGTGCAAATAAATTACAATACTGCAAAAACTATTTTAAAAGCTGGTGATTCTTTTTTAGTATTAAACGGAAACATTATAACAGACTTATCTATTAACAAAAAGCAGCCAGAATGGCTTAACAATGTTAGTGCTTTTTCAAGCTTACCTTTAAGTGAAGTGTTAGCAGAATTTGAAAGACAATACAAGATTAAGTTTGACACTTCCAATATTAAAGTCAACACTTTATATACCGGAAAGTTTACACATAAAGACATAGATATTGCACTTAAATCTATAACAGAACCATTACATTTAAACTATACAAAAAACAACAAAACCATTATTTTATCGCGTGAATAAATCGCTAAAAAATGCGCTATTATTAATTTTCTTTTTTTTTGGTTGCCTAACTGTTTTTTCGCAAAACAAAAAGCAACCTTTAGCTCTTGTATTGGATTTAATCGAGCAACAATTTAAAGTTAGTTTTTCTTATGCTGACAGTACTATTAAAGATTTAGACGTCTTTTTCGATGGCGAGAAAAAACTAGATATTATTATAACTTCTTTAGAACAACAAACGCAGTTAAAATTTAATAAATTAAACAAACAATTCATTACAATTGTAAATCCTGAAGCAGACGCTTTTGCAATTCAAGAACTTGAAGAAGTATTTATTTCCAACTATCTAACTACAGGAATTAACAAAAAACTCACAGGAAGCATTACCATAAAGCCAGAACAATTTGGTATTTTACCAGGCTTAATAGAGCCAGATGTATTACAAACCATACAAGCACTTCCAGGAGTTATAAGTGTAGACGAAACGGTTTCTAACATTAATATTAGAGGAGGAACGCACGACCAGAACTTAATTCTTTGGGAAGACATTAAAATGTATCAATCTGGTCATTTTTTTGGGCTTATTTCTGCATTCAATCCATATTTAACAAACAAGGTCAATGTTTCTAAAAATGGAACCTCAGCACAATATGGAGATGGTGTTTCTAGTGTTATAGATATGCAATTATCTAATACAATACAAAGTGATTTTAAAGCGGGAGCTGGTTTTAATTTAGTGCATGCAGATATGTATACCAAAACACCAATTGGCAAGCATGCTGAGCTACAACTTTCTGCAAGACGTTCGTTTACAGACTTCGTAACCGCTCCTACATACAAACAGTATTTTAAACGAATTTTTCAAGATTCAGATTTAGATAACAATCAAGAAATTGAAAACAATACCATATCAAAAAATGAAAAATTTTACTTCTATGATTTTACAGGAAAGTTTCTATTAAATATCTCTAAAAAGGATAAGCTACAGATTCGTTTTTTAACCATTCATAATAATTTAGACTACGAAGAACAGTCTACCATAAATAATGTAAATGAATCTTTAAATAGTAATCTTACACAACGCAATATGGCTGGTGGTATTAGTTATTCCAGAAATTGGAATTCTAAATTAGCTTCTACAGCACAAGTATATTTTTCTAAATACAACTTAGATGCTAAAAATTTTGACATAATTAACAACCAACGCTTAATACAAGAAAACAAAGTATTTGACAGCGCTATAAAATTAGACACTAAATGGAGGATTAATGAGAATGCTAACTTTCAAATTGGCTATCAGTTTTTTGAAGTTGGCATCAGTAATTTAGAAGATGTTAACAATCCGGAATTTAGAAGCTATATTAAAGAAGTAATTAGAAGTCACGCTACTTTTACTGAAGCACAGCTAGTATCCAACAACTTAAACACTAATGTAAAAGCTGGAATACGCTTTAACTACTTCCCAAAATTAGACACCTTTTTAGCTGAACCAAGAATAAGCTTTAGCCAACGGTTTGCAAATTATTTTAGATTAGAGCTTCTTGGTGAATTTAAGAGTCAGACAACTTCACAAATTATAGACTTACAAAATGATTTTTTAGGAATAGAAAAACGTCGTTGGGTTTTAGCTAATAATACAGATATTCCTATAATAAAAAGCAAACAAGCTTCTTTAGGAATTAATTACAATAAAAACAAATTTCTAATTAGCATTGAAGCTTACTATAAAAAAGCAGATGGAATTACAACAAGGAGTCAAGGTTTTCAAAACCAGTTTCAGTACATAAAAGCTATAGGAAGTTATCAAGTAAAAGGAGTTGATTTTTTAATCCATAAACAGTTTACAAAATTTAATACTTGGCTAAGTTATTCATATAGCAAAAACGATTACACTTTTGAAAGTTTGAATAACGCAAATGCATTTCCTAATAATGCAGATATAACACATGCTATTAATTTTTCAAATACGTATACACAAAACAAATTCAAATTTGCCTTAGGCGTAAATTGGCATTCTGGGAAGCCCTATACAAAGCCAGATAAAACTATTACATCTAGTAATATTAATTACAATTCACCTAACAGTTCTAATTTAAAAGACTATTTACGTGTAGATTTTTCTGCTACAAAAGATTTTAAAATTTCGGAAGGAATAAATGCTGAAATTGGAGCTTCTGTTTGGAATCTTCTAAACACAAAAAACACGATTAACAGATACTATGTTTTGGATACAGATGAAAACATTTCGAAAGTAGAAAACCAATCGTTAGGCATTACACCAAATTTAAGTTTACGTGTTTATTTTTAGACTACAAATATTCTTGATACTGCATCACTCTAAAATCGAATGTATTAAATTTAGAATTACTAGCTTTAAGCTGTTTATATAGAGGCATACTACCAATAGCTCTATTTGCAGATCCTGACGAAGAGGTTAAAGAAACCGTTTTAATAATTCTATCCTCTAAATTAAACCGATGTATTCTTGGCACTTCGTTTACAATTAATTCTAATTTGATATTATGTTCTTTTATATGTTTTCGGAAGAAATATTCAGGACCATTTTTACTATTTCCTCCAATAAACAATAGCGTTTCAATACTTGGATGCTTTTTTAGGTATGCAATTATATTACGAAGCTGAATATTTTGCATCCCTAAATCGGAAGCATCTATTTTTTCACGTTCGGCACTTGCTACAATATCGCAAACGCCTATTTTATGCTTAATAAGAAATGTTTTTCTTTCGTCTATTGCTTCTTGCGAATTATCGTACCTTAAATTCAAACCATGAATTTTTTCGATATACAACCATAACGAATTGTAGTAACTACCATAACAAAAATCTACATCTTTTTCTAAAAGCGCTCCTACACTAAATCTTGGAGGAGGAAGCGTACCTACAATTAATTTCTTAGTGTCTTTTTGTATAAAGGGTTGGTATGGATGTTTGTGAAGAAACATTATTCTTTTTTTATTTTTTCACCAAGTTTCTTCCCAATAATATAAGCCACAATAATACCAAGTAAAATAATTATAATATTCAGAAAAATATAAAGTGTATATAGAAAAATATTTTCTTTAGACTGAAAACAAAAACTAGGTATAAAACAGATCTCTGATGATTTCTCTGTTAAAAATGTCAAAGAAAAACTAGAAATTAAAATCACAAATATGCTTATTACTAGATACTGCACTTTTGAAAGCTGTTTTTTCTTAACACCTGTTGGTTTAAAAACATTGCGTTCTGTTTCTGTACGTTTATTATTTTGTAAGGACCAAACAACTTTTTTTTCTTCTGTACTCATTTTACTCCTGTATTAAAAATACGAATTCACTCTTAAGTTATATTGAAATTCCAAAGAAAACATTTAATCCCCTTTTTAAACCTCCTGTTCCATAAATATAAGAAAACGCATACAAAAATGGGTTTTCGAATACACCAGTGTACTTTTACGTTTCTTAGTTTAAGATTATGGTTGGTTCACAAAGTTATGTTTTTGCTTGAATTTTCGCTTTAAATTTTGTATTTTATATAATCAACAAATAAATTTAAGCTATGGGAAAAGGAGACAAAAAAACAAAACGAGGTAAAATACACAGAGGTACTTTTGGCGCAAGAAGACCAAGAATAAAAAAACGTATTAAACCCGAAGCTAAAATCGATATTACTAAAAAAGCAAAGGCTTAATTATCTTATAAACATTAAATCTTTCTCGGTTGACATGGCTTCGCTAAAACCATAACCGTCATAATTAAAGCCTTTTAAATCTTCAATTGTTTTTGCATTTGTATCTACAATATATCTAGCCATAGCCCCTCTTGCTTGTTTTGCAAAAAACGAAATTACTTTATACTCGCCATTTTTTAAATCTTTAAAATTTGCTGTAATTACTGGTACCTTTAAAGCCTTTACATCTACAGCTTTAAAATATTCGTTACTTGCTAGGTTTAAAAATAGTTCATCTGCTTCTAACTCTTTGTTTAAGGCTTGTGTTACTTTCTTCTTCCAGAATTCGTACAGGTTTTTATTTTTACCTATAGGGATTTTTGTACCCATTTCTAATCGGTAAGCCTGCATTAAATCTAAGGGCTTTAACACACCATATAAACCAGAAAGTATACGAACACTATCCTGTAATACGTTTAGTTTTTCAGTTGGAATTGTACTTGCATCTAAACCTTTATACACATCACCAGAAAAAGTGTACACTGCTTGTCTTGCATTTTCTTTTGTAAATGGCAAGTTCCATTCTTGGTTGCGCTCGTAATTAAGCTGTCCTAAATTATCGGAAATATGCATGAGCTTAGATAAGCTTTTTGCTGATTTCTTTTTTAGCACTTTATTTAAGCGTTCTGCCTCATTTAAAAAAATAGCTTCTGTGCTTTTTGTTGTTGGTAATTGCGTTTCAAAATCTAAAGACTTTGCTGGAGATAGTACTAGTTTCATATTTATTTCCTGTGAAATCAGGAATCAATTTAAAAGGTTAAAATCATTTTCTTTTTCAAATTTACAATTTACATCGGTATCTTTTTCGACATATAAACTGAAATTTTCTATACTTATATAAGGGTTTGTTATGAAAACGAATTTGCGTTAAGGATTGTAGTGGCATCCTTTTTTGAGGCACGAGAAAAAGATATAACGAAAAGCCTGACCTTTTTTTCTGCTAGGTCTAAAAACCTAGCAAATTAAAAAAAGGAAACGCTAAAATTATTAAAGAACTTAGTTGTTTACATGCTTCGAGTAGTGTCTCCATTTTTCGATACATTGTTGGATATCATCTGGTATTTCGGACTCAAAACGCATGAATTCTTCTGTTTTAGGATGTATAAACCCTAGTGTCTTTGCATGTAGTGCTTGTCGTGGTAAAATTTTAAAACAGTTGTCTACAAATTGTTTGTATTTGGTAAATGTGGTTCCTTTTAAAATAAGGTTTCCGCCATAACGCTCGTCATTAAAAAGGGTGTGCCCAATATGTTTCATGTGTACACGAATTTGGTGTGTACGTCCTGTTTCTAACTTACAAGAAACCATAGTAATATAGCCTAAACGCTCTATCACTTTGTAATGTGTTACCGCTGGTTTTCCGTTTTCGGCTTCGTCATCTAAATAGACAGTGTTTTGCAACCTGTTTTTGGGATGTCTACCAATATTACCTTCTATTGTACCTTCGTCTTCATTCATATTTCCCCAGACTAATGCTACATATTCGCGTTCGCTAGTTTTTTGAGCAAATTGATTTGATAGGTGTGCCATTGCTTCTTCGGTTTTTGCGACTACGAGTAGGCCACTAGTATCTTTATCTATTCGGTGTACTAAGCCTGGACGCTCACTAGAGTTGTTTGGCAAATTATCAAATCTATGAATTAATGCGTTTATTAGTGTACCCGAATAATTGCCATGTCCTGGATGCACTACCATTCCTGCTGGTTTATTTACTACAAGTAGTTCGTCGTCTTCGTAAACTACATCTATAGGAATATCTTCGCCTACTAAGAGATTCTCGAAAGGTGGATGTGCAAATTTAACGCGAATTTGATCCAAAGGTTTCACCTTATAATTCGATTTTACTGTTTGGTCATTTACAAAAATGTTTCCATTTTTTGCTGCTGTTTGAATTTTATTACGAATTGCATTTTCAATTTTATTCATTAAATATTTATCAATTCGTAAAGGCGCTTGCCCTTTATCTACGGTAAAAGCGTGATGCTCGTAGAGGTCCTCTTGTTCTTCTTGATTTTCTGGTGTGTAGTCTTCTTTCATCATTCGTTTCCGCAAAAGCGGTTATTTCTTTACAATCGTTTAATTTAAAAGACTAAGGTCTTTTTCCGTTTCCTAAAACTACATCTATTTTAGAAGTTTTTGGTAGTAAGTCTCCAGCTTTTAGTGTTTTTCCTTCAAAGGATAATTTCACAACCTCATCCTTACCTAAATAATCAATATATGTTTTTTTACCAATAGTAAAGCCTAAAGCTTCTAACATTGGTTTTGCTTGTCGATAGGTACGTTCTCTTAAATCTGGAACTTGTATTTTTCGGTAACCTGAAGGATTTAATGTTAAATAAATTTTACGATTTTCTTTTACTTTTTCGCCAGAAGGAGGATCTTGATCGATAACAGAAAATTTTGGATATTTTGGATTAAAATTGGCAGAATCTTGTATTTGCATTACTAGATTATTCTCTTTCAGCTCTATTTCGGCAACATCAATAGATTTTCCTTTTAATTCTGGAACGGTTTCAAAATCGCCATGATTAGTAGTATAACTCAACCATCTTAACATAAGAAAAGTCAGTACTGCTATAGCCAAAAAAGCCAATCCAAGTTGTTTTAAAAATGTTTTACTGGTAATAAATTTAACAATGCTCATGATCTTATTTTAGATAGGCAAATATATAAAAACAGAACTGTTTTTACTTTTGATTAATTAATGATATTTTAGCTTAACTAATAATAAGTACTATTTATTATATAAAACTAGTATAATTAACAAGTTTACCACTTGTGTGGGAAATAAATATGAAAAAAAACATTGCCATTATAATGGGAGGATATTCTAGCGAATACAAAATCTCACTAAAAAGCGGAAACGTTGTACACGAAATGCTTGATGCTACTAAATACAACACGTACAGAATTCACATTTTTAAAGACAAATGGGTTTATGTCGATGTTTACAACAAGGAGTTTGCCATTGACAGAAATGATTTTTCGGTTACCATTAATGAAACAAAAATAACTTTTGATTGTGTTTTTAATGCTATTCATGGTGCTCCTGGAGAAGATGGTTATATGCAAGCATACTTTAACTTGTTAAATATTCCGCAAACCAGCTGTGGCATGTACCAAGCAAGTGTAACGTTTAACAAACGTGATTGTTTAAGTATTTTAAAACCTTATGGAATTAAAACTGCCGAAAGTTTTTATATAAATCTTGGAGATACAATCCAAGAAGACGCTATTGTTAAAAAAGTAGGCTTACCTTGTTTTGTGAAAGCCAATAAAGCTGGAAGTAGCTTCGGGATTACTAAAGTGTATAAAAAGGAAGATTTACAAAATGCCATCGACGTTGCTTTTAAAGAAGATGATGAAATTATAATTGAATCTTTTTTAGATGGCACTGAAGTTTCTGTTGGTGTAATTACCTATAAAGGAGAAACTAAGGTTTTACCCATTACAGAGATTGTACCTAACAATGATTTTTTTGATTATAAAGCAAAGTATTTAGGCGAATCGCAAGAGATCACTCCTGCTAGACTAACCAAAGGCCAAGAAGAAAAAGTGAATACTATCGCAAAAAAAGTGTACGAAATTTTAAAAATGAAAGGCTTTAGTCGAAGTGAATTTATTTTTAAAGATGGAGAACCACATTTATTAGAGGTTAATACCATTCCTGGTTTAACCAAAGAAAGTATTTTACCGCAACAAGCAGCAGTTGCAGGAATAACACTTCCAGAATTATTTGATAACGCAATAACAGAAGCATTAAAGTAATACGTTAACTATGTTTTTCTTTGGCACTAAAAATTCTAAAATTAAAAGAGGTCAGATTAGTAATGTCACTTGTCCTAACTGCAAAGAGGTAACAACTCTTACTTTTACTGTTTTTGGAAAATATGTACACTTTTATTGGGTTCCAATGTTTCCGCTAAGAAAAAAGACAATTGTAGAGTGCAACTCTTGTTACAGAACCTATAACATTAAAGAAGCTCCAGAACCTGTAAAGCATAAATTTCAGCGTGAAATGACAGGAATCAAAACACCGCTTTGGTATTATAGTGGTCTTGCAATACTTGCTTGTCTTATTTATTTAGCATTTTATTTAAGTAAAAAAGACGAAATAAATGACGCAAATTATATACAAGAACCAAAAGTTGGAGATATGTATACCATTGAAGCTGCAAAAAAGGGTTACTATACCACTATGAAGGTGAATAGAGTAACAAAGGATAGTATTTTTGTAATTAGAAATGACTTTGACTTATTTAGAAGATCCAATATATATAGAATAAATAAAGACGAAAACTACACCACTAAAATAGATTCTTTTTCTAAAACAGAATTACAACATTTATTTAATAACGGCAATATTTTTGAAGTAGACAGAAAGTAAACAGTATATACAAATCATTAAATTAATATTTCTATATTTATACTACTAACAATAAAACGCCTTAAGTAATAAGGATACAATTATGAGACGAGCACTTTTTCCTGGATCTTTCGATCCTATAACCCTTGGTCACTATGATATCATTAAACGTGGCGTTAAACTTTTTGATGAAGTTATTGTTGCAATTGGAGTAAACTCTGAAAAAAAATACATGTTTTCGTTAGAAGATAGAAAGCGTTTTTTAGAAGAATCTTTTAAAGACGAGCCAAAAGTAAAAGTGGTAACCTATAAAGGTTTAACAATCGATTTTTGTAAAGAAATGGAATCGGAATTTATATTGCGAGGCCTAAGAAATCCTGCCGATTTTGAATTTGAAAAAGCTATTGCACACACCAACAGAAAATTATCAAAAATAGAAACCGTTTTCCTTTTAACCGCTGCCAGAACATCCTATATAAGTTCTAGTATTGTTCGAGAGGTTATTAGAAACAATGGGGATTACACGGTTTTAGTTCCAGATAGTGTTCGAGTTAAATAACACCACTACTAAAAAAAAAGCGAGCCAATTGGCTCGCTTTTTTTTTAAAACTTATATTCTGAAAGTGGTTTAGGGAAATCTTCAGGGTTAGCTGCTAAATGATATCTAGGATCATCTACATCTTCCTCTATAACACCTCTAAACTTTGGACTTGCTTTATATAACAACACCTTACAGTCTTCACTTAAATGTTTTAATTTTATACTTTTTCCTTCTGCTTGATATTTTTCCACTAAATTAAAAATAGCTTCAATAGCAGAATGATCACTAATACGAGATTCTACAAAATCAATCTCTACTTTCTCTGGATCATTTTTCGCATCAAACTTTTCATTAAATGCCTGAATACTTCCAAAAAATAATGGTCCCCAAATTTCATAAACTTTCGTTCCATCTTCTTTTACACGTTTCCTTGCTCTAATTTTCTTGGCATTTTCCCAGGCAAAAACTAATGCCGAAATAATTACTCCAACAAATACTGCTACTGCTAAATCTACAAATACTGTAACTAATGAAACGGTAATAAGCACAATAGCATCAGACAATGGTATTTTCTTTAAAATTCTAAAACTAGACCAAGCAAAAGTTTCAATAACCATCATAAACATAACGCCAACTAACGCTGCAATTGGCACCATTTCAATCAATTTATCTGCAAATAAGATAAATGACAATAAAGTAACTGCCATCATGATTCCAGACAATCTCCCTCTTCCTCCTGCATTAATATTAATTACGGTTTGACCAATCATACCACAACCTCCTGTTCCGCCAAACAAACCAGAAACAATATTTCCTGCTCCTTGGGCAACACATTCTCTATTTCCGTTTCCTCTTGTTTCTGTTAATTCATCTACTAAATTCATTGTCATTAATGACTCAATTAAACCAACGGAAGCTGCTAAAAATGCTGGTAATGCAATAAATTTTAAGGTATCTAAATTAAAAGGTAATTTTTCCCAAAGCTCCATGTTTGGTGTTGGAAACACTCCTTTTAAACCTGTCCCTCCTCCTTCAATGATATAAGACCCTACTGTAGAAACATCCATATTAAAACCAACTACAATAAGACTCGTTACTAAAATAGCTGTTAATGCTGCTGGTAATTTTTTTGTGATTTTTGGCAATCCCCAAATGATCCCCATTGTTAGCAATACCAAGCCAATCATAGTATATAATTCGGTTCCTTGCATATAAGTACTAACATATTCTTTTACTCCTGCAGCAGAAACTTGTAAAGATTTATGGGAAAACATTTTTACTTGTGCCATAAAAATCACAATCGACAAACCATTAACAAATCCCATCATTACAGGGTGCGGAATTAAACGAACAAAGCGTCCTAATTTAAAAACACCTGCAAAAATCTGAATAATTCCCATGAGCACCACACAAGCCATTAAATAGAAAAACCCCATGTTTTCAATAGGTGTATCCATTAACATTCCTTTGGTATGCCCATCTGCAATCATACTCACAAAAATAACAGCAACCGCTCCTGCCGCTCCCGAAATTAAGCCTGGTCTTCCCCCAAAAATAGCTGTTATTAAACCAATTATAAATGCTCCAGATAAAGCCATTAGAGGATCTATCTGTGCAACAAAGGCAAATGCCACTACTTCTGGTATCATTGCTAGAGAAACAGTAATTCCTGCTAACACATCGTCCTTTGCATTTGGAACTATTTTTCTTATAAACTCTGTCATGTCATTGTTTTTGAAGCAGCAAAAGTACTGTTAATTAACAGAAACGCAAGTGCATATTACTATATTTGTACTTTTATTAGCTACTAAAACGTTTGAAAAATGAAGAAATTTTTATTGCTTCTTATTATATTGACTTCTTGTTCTTCGGAAAAAAACAAATCAAATTTTGATTTTACAACTACTTTCGAAAAAAGCCAAGGCACTGAAACTGCTAGCTATAAAGAAGTAATTCAATACTATTCGCAGTTAGCGGAAGAATTTCCAGAAATCTCGATACAAGCAATTGGTGAAACAGATTCTGGGAAACCTTTACATATAGTCACGTTAAATTACGGAAAGAGTTTCAACTTTTCGGAAATAAGAAAAAACAAACGTATTATATTAATTAATAACGGCATTCATCCAGGAGAATCGGATGGCATTGATGCTACCATGCTATTATTCCGAGACATCGCACAACAAAAAATAAAAGCACCACAGAACACGGTTTTAGTTACTATTCCTATTTACAATATTGGTGGAAGTCTAAATAGAAACACCACAACAAGAACCAACCAAAACGGGCCAAAAGAATATGGTTTTAGAGGAAATGCTAGAAATTACGACTTGAACAGAGATTTTATAAAAAGTGACACCAAAAACGCGAGAACCTTTGCGCAAATATTTCATTTAGTACAACCAGACGTTTTTATAGATAACCATGTCAGTAATGGTGCAGATTACCAATATACCTTAACTCATTTATTTACACAGCACAATAAACTTGGTGGTGATTTAGGCAACTATTTACACTCGGAAATGATGCCAAAACTAGAAGAAAAACTAGCCACTAAAAATTGGGACATCACTCCTTATGTTAATGTGTTTAATAAAGTTCCAGAAGCAGGATTTAGTCAGTTTATGGATTCGCCAAGATATTCTACAGGTTACACCACTTTATTTAATACTTTAGGAATGATGGTTGAAACACACATGCTTAAACCCTACAAACAAAGAGTCGAAGGCACTTACGAACTCATGAAAAGCATGCTTGAAATTACGGAAGCAGATAGTGACAAAATTAAAACGCTTCGCAAAAACCATAATCAAAAACTACTAAAAAATAAAACGTACCCTTTAAACTGGATAGTAGACACAACAAAAATTTCTACTTTAAATTTTAAAGGATTTGAAGGAAAAAAAATCCCAAGTGAAATTACAAACAATGAACGTTTAAAGTTTGACAGAAGCAAACCTTTTACAAAAGAAGTTAGATACCAAAATTATTTTAAGCCAACAGATTCTGTACGTATTCCTAGTGCTTATGTAATTCCTCAAGGATGGTGGCATGTAATAGAATTGTTAAAAGCAAATCATGTAGCAATAGCATCACTTAAAAAAGACACTATCTTACAAGTTGAATCCTATAAAGTGGACAAATTTGAGACCAGAAAATCTCCTTACGAAGGCCATTACCAACACTATAATACCACTGTCAAATCTTCCATAGAAAAAGTGTCTTTTAAAAAAGGCGACATTATAATACACACTAATCAAATAGCACTTCGTTATGTATTGGAAACTTTAGAACCACAAGCACCAGATTCTTTCTTTAATTGGAATTTTTTCGACACCATCTTACAACAAAAAGAAGGGTTTTCACCTTACGTTTGGGAAGATAAAGCAAAAGAATTATTAATGAAGAACCCAAAACTTCAAATTGCGTTTAACACCAAAAAAACGTTTGATAAAGAATTTGCTAATAACTGGTATGCACAATTAGATTGGCTACATAAACAAAGTGAAAATTATGAAAAAGCGCATTTACAATATCCTGTATACAAACTGAAATAGAAACTAAACCAAAAGTTTAATATTCGCATAGCTGTTTTCTAAAGCTTTTAGACTTTGCGCGGAATTTAACCATTCTACTTTAGTAATTCCTTCATTTTCTTGAGGATATAATTTCCCTGTAAAACTAGTTTTCATTTCAAACCAATAGGTAACCTTAATTTTATATTTACCATTACGCTTAAAAATATGATACGTAGTTTGCAAAGGTTTTACTATTTTCAAACCAGCAACGCCAGTTTCTTCAGCAACTTCTCGAATTGCTGTTTCTTCAATAGTTTCATGTGGCTCGGTTTTTCCTTTTGGTAAATCCCATTTATCATTTCTGTAAATAAAGAGAATTTCTCCTTCTTGGTTAAAAACTTTTCCTCCACCTGCAACTACATTTGGAAGTAGTTTCAAAAACTTTTTAAGCAGTTTTTCGGGTTTTTTATGAATTAATCTAACTTCTTTTAAGGAAGTAGTATTAAGCTCTTTAATAACTTTTAGAATATCTACAGAGTCAAGCAAATAGTTTTTAAAACCAGATTCTTTTTCTACAATATTAGTAAGTACTATAGGTTTATCGCTTACAAAAACTTGATACATTATTTTTAGTATGGTTAGGTTTTGTAAAAATATCATTTTTTTGCTCAAAACAAATAGCAATAAAATTAAATTTATATGTAGTTTTGCATCTATGATTTTTAACAAAGATACCGCCAAAAAAACAGCAGAAGTATTATTGCAAATTAATGCGATAAAACTTAGTCCGAAAGATCCCTTCACTTGGGCTTCTGGATGGAAATCACCAATTTATTGCGACAACAGAATCATATTATCTTTTCCGCCAATTCGAAATTATATTCGTGAAACGATGGGAAAACACATTGAATCGCAATATGGTAAACCAGATGTCATTGCTGGTGTTGCTACTGGAGCTATTGGTATTGGTATGTTGGTTGCAGAATATTTAGGTCTACCTTTTATTTATGTAAGACCTGAAGCTAAAAGTCACGGTAGAAAAAACCAAATAGAAGGATTTATAGAATCTGGACAAAACGTTGTAGTTGTAGAAGACTTAATAAGCACAGGGAAAAGTAGTTTAAACGCTGTAAAAGCTTTAAAAGAAGCTAAGGTAAATGTAAAAGGAATGGTAGCCATTTTTTCTTATGGTTTTGCTATTGCAGATCAAAATTTTAAAGAAGAAAACATTACACTACACACTTTAAGTAATTATAAAAACTTGTTAGAACAAGCATTAGATACAAAATATATTACTGAAGACCAGTTACAAACTTTATCCGATTGGAATGCAAACCCTAGTGAATGGAACGCTTTTTGAAGTAGTATAAATATTGTTATATTGTAAAACACAATAAACAACTAAACAAATAACAACAAACAATACAATGAATTTACAATCTCCAAAAGCAACCATTCAAAAATCTGCGCAAGAAACTTTTGATTTTTTATGTGACATAAAGAATTTTGAAACTTTAATGCCTGAAAACATAAGCAAATTTGAAGTTTTAGATAAGGACAAATTTCTTTTTGCTTTAAAAGGGATGCCAGAAATTGTTTTAAAAAAGAAAGAAACAGAAGCTCCTAACAAAGTTGTTTTAGGTGCAGCTGGAGGGAAATTAGATTTTTCTTTAACCGCCAACATTATTGAAATTACAGAAAACACTAGCGAAGTACAATTATCTTTTGCAGGAGAGTTTAACGCAATGATGGCAATGATGATAAAAAAACCAATAAGTAAGTTTATTGAAACTTTGGCCAATAATATGCCAGAAGCTGTTTAATACAAAAGCTTAATTTCTTTTAAATCGTATTCCTTTATAATATTATCTTCTAATAATACTTGAAGCTTTCCGTTTTGCGAAATAGATTGTATAATACCAGAAAACATATCTCCTTCTATGTCTTTAAACGTAGAAGGTTTATTTTTTCGAAACAAGTATTTTTCATAAGTTGTCTTTAATACTTCTAAGTTTCCACTTTCTAAAAACGAAAAATAGTACTTCAGGTTTTCAATACATTGAAATAAAATTTCATCTACATCAAAAACCTTTCCTGTTTGTACTTTTAATGACGAAGCTTGTGGTAAATTTTCAAAATGAATTTGATTTACGTTAATACCAATTCCTATTATAGAGTCTTTAAATTTATTTTGTTTGATACTATTTTCTATTAAAACACCACAAACTTTTTTATTTTCTGACAAAATGTCGTTAGGCCATTTAATATTTAATTTAGGTACTTCATGCGCTTTTAATGTCTTAATTATTGCAAGGGCTACAGTAATACTGATATAAAAATGCTGTTCGAAACCTAAAAAAGAAATATCTTTAACCACACTAAACATAAGGTTTTCACCAGAATTAGCAGACCAAGAAGTCCCAATTTGCCCACGCCCATTCGTTTGATAATCTGTTTGCACTACAGTATAATCTATTACAGCCTCTTTAGCACTTAATTCTTTTAAAAAAGTATTCGTAGAGTTGATGGCATTAAGTTTGATTATACGCATTATATTAGTGCTTTTAAATCTTATAGATTTTTAACAGTATAAAGAACTAAAAAAATAATAACTTTGCACAAATTTAATTCATATTAATGACAAAAGAACAAACAAATCCAGACCAACTAATCGCAGGTATATTAGCTGGAATTGAAGATGTAAAAGGACAAAATATAAACATTCTAGATTTACGAGAAATAGAAAATACAGTTTGTGACTACTTTATAGTTTGTGAAGGTACTTCTAACACACAAGTAAGTGCTATTGTTAATTCTGTACAGAAAAAAGTTAGCAAAGATTTAAAAGATAAACCTTGGCATGTAGAAGGTTTAGATAATGCCGAATGGGTTTTAATGGATTATGTAAACGTAGTTGTTCATGTATTTCAAAAACACATTAGAGAGTATTATGACATTGAGAGTCTTTGGGGAGACGCAAAAACTACAGTTATAGAATCTAACTATTAAACAGGATTACCACTTTCGTGGGAAAAAATATGGCAAACGAAAAAAACACAAATAGCAAAAAACCCAAGTTTAATTATTATTGGATATATGGTGGCATTATTGCCGTTTTTATACTAATGCAATTTTTAAACGGAAGTAGTTTACAAGACGCAAAAACAATAACTCCATCACAATTTTTTGAATATGCAAAAGATAATGATGTAGCAAAAGTGGAAATAATAAACAGACACGAAGCAAACGTTTATTTAACAACAGAGGCGCAAAATAAAGAAATACACAAGAAATCTAAACCTTCTAGTTTTATACCTAGTTCTACAAAGTTACCAAACTATAGTTTTGAAATTGGTGATTTACAGAACTTTGAAAACGACCTTAAAGCAATTGGTAAATACGATATTTTAAGTAATAAAACGGTTTCAAATGCTTGGGGTGATTTATTGATTGGATTAATACCTTTTATACTTTTAATAGGAGTTTGGGTATTTATTATGCGTCGTATGTCTGGTGGTTCTGGTGGTGGCGCTGGAGGCCAAATATTTAATATCGGAAAATCTAAAGCAAAACTTTTTGATCAAAACACAGAAGTAAAAACTTCTTTTAAAGATGTTGCTGGTTTAGAAGGGGCTAAAGAAGAAGTTCAAGAAATTGTAGATTTCTTAAAAAACCCAGAAAAATACACAAACTTAGGTGGTAAAATACCAAAAGGAGCATTATTAGTAGGACCTCCAGGAACAGGAAAAACCTTATTAGCTAAAGCAGTAGCTGGAGAAGCTAAAGTACCTTTCTTTTCTTTATCTGGATCTGATTTTGTAGAAATGTTTGTAGGAGTTGGTGCATCTCGTGTTAGAGATTTATTTAAACAAGCCAAAGAAAAATCGCCTGCAATTATTTTTATTGATGAAATTGATGCTATTGGTCGTGCTAGAGGTAAAAACGCGATGTCAGGATCTAATGACGAACGTGAAAACACCTTAAACCAATTATTAACTGAAATGGATGGTTTTGGTACAAACACAAACGTAATCGTCTTGGCAGCAACCAATAGAGCCGATATTTTAGATAAAGCTTTAATGCGTGCAGGTCGTTTCGATAGACAAATTTTTGTAGACTTACCAAACTTAACAGAGCGTCGTGCAATTTTTGATGTACACTTAAGACCTCTTAAAAAAGTAGAAGGTTTAGATATAGACTTTTTAGCAAAACAAACACCAGGATTTTCTGGAGCAGATATTGCAAACCTTTGTAACGAAGCTGCATTAATTGCTGCTAGAACAAATAAAAAAGCAGTAGAGAAACAAGATTTCTTAGATGCTGTAGATAGAATCGTTGGTGGACTTGAAAAAAGAAGCAACCTGTTTTCTGTCGAAGAAAAGAAAACGATTGCATATCACGAAGCTGGTCACGCTGCTGTAAGTTGGTTTTTAGAACATGCAGATCCTTTAGTAAAAGTAACTATTGTACCTAGAGGAAGATCTCTTGGTGCAGCTTGGTACTTACCACAAGAAGCATATATTACAAGAACAGAAAAGTTTTTAGATGAAATATGCGTAACAATGGGAGGACGTGCTGCCGAAAAAATTGTATTTAATCAAATATCTACTGGAGCTTTAAGCGATTTAGAAAACGTAACTAAAAAAGCAAAAGCAATGGTTATGATTTATGGACTAAACGAAAAAGTTGGTAACATAACTTTTTATGATCCAGCTGGAGAAAATGGTTTTGTAAAACCATACAGTGAGAAAACTGCTGAATTGATTGATAATGAGATTAAAAACATTATTGAAACACAATTTCAGCGTGCATTAGATTTATTAGAGTCGAAAAGAGATGTTCTAGACAAACTTGCAAATAGACTTATAGAAAGAGAAGTGATTTTTAAAGACGATTTAGAAGAGCTATTAGGAAAAAGACCTTTTAAAACAGAAGATGAAGCACTTTTAGAAAAGTAATTTCTTCAAAAAAATTGTTAACATTAATTTAAAATCTTAAATTAACCCATTGGTTAATTTAAGATTTTTTATCTTTGAAAAACGCTATAGCTAAAGCAAAACCAGCTATAATTTAAATGAGTCTTTTTAGAAAAATATTTGGTTCTAAATCTGATACATCAGAAGAAGAATTACAATCGGACAAACGTGGCAAATACATGCCAGAAATTAAACTACCAATAGATGAAAAGTTTACAATAAACTTTAAATCTAATGGTGGCAAGTTCTTGTATTGTGAAAATTTAAATGAAATTTTTGACTGTATGCAGCAAATTATTATTGAAAATAATTGGCAAGAAGCTAAAGTATTTATACTAGACACAAATTTACAAGACAAATTTTCTAATGTTAATTTAAATGTTTCCAAAAAAATCCCTGAAACAGAATACATGCTTACTACCTGCGAAAATCTTATTGCTGATGACGGGTCTTTACTTATTTCTTCTAACCAAATAGCAGAAAAAAAATTAAACGAATTACCAGATAACTTTGTGGTATTCGCTACTACTAGTCAAATTGTAGAAAACATTGGAGAAGGTTTAAAAGGGATAAAAAAGAAAAACAAACAAAAAATACCTACAAACATCACGACCATTAAACACTTTAAATCTAGTGATGAAAAAGACTTCTTAACCTATGGAAGTAGTTCAAAAAACTTATATTTGCTGCTTTTAGAAGATCTTTAAGATGAAACCTTTAAAAAATGTATGTACTAAAAACAATACATCTGTTCTTTAAAAAAACCCAAAACCAATAGATGAAAGATATTGCTATTCGCGCATTTTCAGGATTAATTTATGTATTACTACTTGTTTTTTCGTTGTATAACAAACATGCATTAATTATTCTATTTTTTATTTTTGGTCTTATTTGTTTAGCAGAGTTTAAAAAACTAATCCAATTAAAAAGCCCTATATCTTATATTCTTTTTACTATTCTTTATTTCATTTTTGGTTATTGGCAGTTAGTAATGAATTCTTCTATAGGTTTAGACGAAGCCACACAAATACTACAAGTAATCACCATTTTTGTTCTTTTATTTTTAATTAAAGATTTGTTTTCTGAAAAAACAATTCCCCTTTTTAGTTCTAAAAGATTTATTCTTACTACTTTTTATATTTCAAGCGCATTTGTATTTTTAATCCTTATTGCAAATTATTATTCAGAGTACAATCCGAATATTTTACTAGGTTGTTTTATCTTAGTTTGGGTTAATGACACCTTTGCTTACTTGGTTGGATCTCGCTTCGGAAAGCAAAAACTTTTTCCAAGCATTTCACCAAAAAAGACTGTAGAAGGTTTTCTTGGTGGTCTATTATTTGCTTGTATAGCTAGTTATTTTATAGCCGAATACACCAACACATTACGATTTACATATTGGTTAGTAATAGGCATTATAGTTAGTGTATTTGGTACTTTAGGAGATTTAATAGAATCTAAATTTAAACGCCAAGCCAATGTAAAAGATAGTGGCGTTATTATGCCTGGACATGGAGGATTGCTAGACAGGTTTGATAGTATTATATTTGCAGCTCCATTTATTTATTTATTTTTAAGAATTTCACATTATGTTTCATAAAGAAGGCTATAAAATTATAGCAATTACATTTATTATAGTTGTAGGCTGTTATTTACTTATTGATAATTTTGTTGCCTTAAATTGGCTTCAAATATTATTATTTACTGTCGTTGGTGTATTTCTAATTTTAATTCTTCAGTTTTTTAGAAATCCAAAACGAAATACGGTAAACAATAACAATCACGTACTTTCTCCTGTAGACGGAAAAGTAGTTGTTATTGAAGAAGTTTTTGAAAAAGAATACTTTAAAGAAAAGAGATTACAAGTAAGTGTTTTTATGTCGCCTTTAAATGTACATGTAACACGTTACCCAATAAACGGAAAAGTCTTATTTAGCAAATACCATCCAGGAAAATACTTAGTTGCTTGGCACCCAAAAGCTAGCGAAGAAAACGAACGTACTACTGTAGTAGTAGAAAACGATACTTACGGTAAAGTACTATACAGGCAGATTGCAGGTGCTCTAGCTAAACGTATTGTTAACTATGCTAAAGAAGGAGATACTGCAACGCAAGGTAGCGATTCTGGTTTTATTAAATTTGGTTCGAGAGTAGATTTATATTTACCTTTAGATACCAAGATTAATGTTTCGATTAACCAAAAAGTACGTGGTGGCGAAAGTATTATAGCAGAAAAATAATGACTTCTGAAGAATTAGATATAGCATTTAAAGATGCAGTTGCAAGAATAAATATGCATGAAGGTCCATTTCCTGCAGATTTCTTGTTACGTTTATATGCTTATTATAAAAAGGCTACAAACGACTATAGTAGACCTAGTAGTAAGAAAGAAATTATAAACGCATTTAAAACGAATGCTTTATTTCAAATTCAAAGTATTACAGAAGATCAAGCAAAACAAACCTACATTGATTTAGTAAATAATTACTTTTTATATAGAAAATGATACCCTTTAACTTCTTGTTAGAAATACTTGCTTTAGTTGGTATTATATTTATAATAACAGGAGTTTTCATGCAAATATTTCCACCAAAGAAAATAAATAGCCTGTATGGTTACCGAACGAATCGTTCGATGCAAAATCAGAAAAAATGGGATTTCGCACAAAAATACGCTGCTAGATTATTAACTATAATTGGTCTTGTACTTCTAATAATTTCTCTTATAAATAGTTTCTTTTCTATTCGTTATGGAGCTTCAGAAAAAATAATCAATGTTATTTTAATTATTGGTTCTGTTATATTCCTACTTATAAAAACAGAAAAAAGACTTAAAAACATATAATTTTTAAGCCTTTTTTTATGTAGATTATTTCCACTAAATCAAAAATGGAAAACCATTATTCTTTAAGCACAAACTCTAAAGGAATTCCTGTAGCACCATTAGGGAAACTAGTTCCTAAAAGAGCAGAAATTGTAGGAGCAATATCTGTAATTACCGTCTTTTGATAAGTACTTCCTTTTGTTATTCCTTTACCATAGAATAAAAGTGGCACATGTGTATCGTAATTTAAACCAGAACCGTGAGTAGAACCTGTTTTGCTATAAGATATAACCGCAGGATCTAAAACTGCTAAAATATCTCCAGAACGTTTTTGGTTAAATCCATTTTGTAATAGTTCTTCAATTCCGCTAGTAAAATCTGTAGTTTGCATAGTAGTCGCAGAATATACTTTATCTATATTTTTATATGTGATAAGCTCATTTACTATTGCTTCTTGCACATCTTCTAAATTTAAGCCCAATAAAGCGATACGCTCTCTATTTAAAAATATTTGATTATTACTTCCGTTTTCTAATAAATCACTAGCTCCAAATCTTTTAGATATAAAGCTACTTAACTTGCTTTTAAAATCTTTAGAATCAAAATAACCAGAAGGTATGTTTACACTTTGCAAATACGACGGTACATCTACTGCACCATGATCTGATGTTAGAAATAAAGTATATTCGCCTTTTCCAACTTTAGCATCTAGAGCATTAATAATACGCTCGATATCTTTATCTAATCGTAAGTATGTATCTTGTATTTCTTTAGAGTTCACTCCAAAATTATGTCCAACATAATCTGTACTAGAAAAACTCACTGCCAAAACATCTGTAATATTATCTTGTCCTAAATGCTCTCCATCTATTGCAGCTATAGCAAAATCGGCAGTTAAAGCATTTCCATAAGCAGTAGCCTTTAAAATATCAAATCCGTTATTTTCTTTACTTAATGCTTTTAAGTCATAAGGAAATGTTGCAGTTTCTTTACCCTTAAAACCTCCTTCAAAAGTATTTAAATCTGTGCCACTTTCAGTATATGTATTAATATCATGTAATGTACTCCATGGTTTTAAGTAAGATGCTGCAGCATCTGAAGCATTGAAATCAATAACCCAATTCGGCAAATCATTTCTATAATATGTACTTGTAATCCAGTTACCTTCCTCTTTTCCATGAAACCAATATGCTGCATTTGCTGTATGGCCTGCAGGTAAAATTGCGCCTCTATCTTTTACAGAAACACCTATCGTTTTTCCACGCATTTGCGTAAACAATCTATTTTCATCTGCAAAGGTTGTTGTTTTCATTCTACGTGGTGACATTTGACCAGATGTTGCCGTTGTACCAACAGAGTTCTCTGTATCATCTCCTGCACAATAGACCGATTTTTTAATCTCTTTATCATACCAATTATTAGCAATAATACCGTGGTTTTTTGGAGTTGTTCCAGTATATATAGAAGTATGTCCTGGACCTGTATATGTTGGTATATAATTGTAATGATTATTTTTACAATTAAATCCATCGTTCATTAATTTTTTAAAGCCACCTTCTCCAAACTTTTTATAAAAACGGGTTAAATAATCGTATCGCATTTGATCGACAACAATACCAACAACTAATTTTGGTCTTGCGTTTAACTCTATTTTAGCTTCTAGATTAGTTTGTGTAGTGTAGTTCGTTTGCGCTTTACATCCAAAAAATAAAGAGAAAGCAAAAATGTATAATAAAGGTTTCATAATAGTATGATTAAATTTATTTTTTCAAAAATACAGATTTATAGCTTTTAAATTTTCCTTTTTCAATTAATTTATCGTTAAATACGTCTTAGTTTTATACTTTAGCATTAACAAATTTGTTTATGACATACCTTCATAATATAGGAGCTTACTTTATAATGATTAAAGACATGTTTCGCAAACCTACAAAATGGTCTGTAATGAAAACATTAATCTTTAAAGATATTGATGACCTCATCATGGGCTCCCTAGGTATTGTTGCCTTTATTTCCTTTTTTGTTGGTGGTGTAGTTACTATACAAACGGCATTAAATATTGACAACCCTTTAATACCAAAATATTTGGTTGGTTTTGCCACCAGACAATCTATTATATTAGAGTTTGCTCCTACTTTTATTTCAATTATCATGGCTGGAAAGGTAGGGTCATTTATCACATCAAGCATAGGTACTATGCGGGTTACCGAGCAAATCGATGCTTTAGAAGTTATGGGGATAAACGCAATTAACTATTTAGTTTTCCCTAAATTTATAGCACTTATGCTCTACCCTTTTGTAATATCTATTGCCATGTTTTTAGGTATTGTTGGTGGAATGGCTGCATGTTTTTTTGGAGGTTATAGTTCTATAGATGATTATATTATTGGTATTCAAACCGATTTTATTCCATTTCATATAGCATATGCGTTCATTAAAACTTTTGCATTTGCATTCTTACTAGCAACCATACCTTCTTTTCATGGATTTTTCATGAAAGGTGGAGCATTAGAAGTTGGTAAAGCAAGTACTACATCTTTTGTTTGGACAAGTGTGGTAATCATTCTTTTAAATTATATATTAACTCAAATGTTGCTAAGCTAATGATAGAGGTAAAAAATATACATAAGTCTTTTGGCGACGCTCATATTTTAAAAGGAATTAGCACTACTTTTGAAAATGGAAAAACCAGTTTAGTTATTGGTCAAAGTGGTTCTGGTAAAACCGTTTTTTTAAAATGTTTATTAGGGCTTTTTGAAAAAGATGAAGGAACTATAACCTATGATGGTAATATATACTCCGAATTAACTAGTGATCAAAAACGAAATTTACGGAGTGAAATGGGTATGGTATTTCAAGGCTCTGCTTTATTTGATTCTATGACTATTGCTGAAAATGTCATGTTTCCTTTACGTATGTTTACCAAACAAAGTAAAAGCGAGATGCAGGATCGTGTAGATTTTGTTTTAAAACGTGTTAATCTTCCAGATGCACATAACAAAATGCCTAGTGAAGCTTCTGGTGGTATGCAAAAACGTGTTGCTATTGCAAGAGCGATAGTAAATAAACCAAAATATTTATTTTGCGATGAACCAAATTCTGGATTAGATCCTAAAACAGCAATTGTAATCGATAATTTAATTCAAGAAATTACAGACGAATATAATATAACAACCATTATTAATACACACGACATGAATTCTGTAATGGAAATTGGAGAAAAAATTGTGTTTTTAAAAGATGGCTTAAAAGCTTGGGAAGGCTCTAAAGAAAACATTTTTATTACAGATAATAAAGTTGTAACAGACTTTGTTTACTCTTCTGAACTGTTTAAAAAAGTACGCAAAATGTACTTGAAAGAGCATCAGTAAACAACTTTAACAAAAGCGCATGCTCCATATAGGAGCATACATTATTGCCTTGTTATTGTACAACTAGCGTATCCAGTTTCAACTTTAATTTCAACCAGCTTTCTAATTTCTTTTTGTCTTTTACTCTACGTTCTGGAGTAGTAAGTGAATCGTTCCATTTTACTGTAAAAACAGCAACCGTATCTAGCTTCGAAAAGTTAGAATGTATCACATTTGCATAGGAGAATTGCTCTACATTTTCATAATTAATTTTCACTTCAAGGCTTAATTCTTCAAAAGGAATGAAGTCTTTTTCAAACTTAGAAAGCCTTCTCACTTTGTCTTCTAAATAGGCGATTTTTTGTTGTTGCGACATCAAATCTAGAGAATCACGTGTTCGCAATTCTTCCATATATTCCAGATTATTTACAATTCTATTCTTGACTTGATTCACCTGTAATTTGGCTTCTTTTAATGCAGTATAATTATTAAAACGCTGTTGCAAAACGGCAACGGTCGCTTCTGGAATTTCATCTGCACCAAAAGTAGTTAATTCTATGGTAGATATATCGGTAGGATTATAAACAATAGCAGCATTCTTTTTTATATAACTTGCATTAGGTAATGCTTCTAATTCATGAGAAATAAATCGTTTTGCATCGTTGTTAAAATTACTTTCACGTAATACATTTAAGAAAGTAAGTACAGCTGGAATCATGACTAAAATAGCAACAAAAGACGCTAGTCTTGAAATACGTTTACGTTTTGCCGAATTAGCATATTTAAGCATAGGAAAACGAAGTACTTTAAGCACTAAAAATGTTGCTAGAGCAATAAAAATAGTATTTATAATAAACAAATACATTGCTCCTGATGCAAACTTTAAACCTACCGAAAGATCATCATTTAAAGCATAAGCTAATCCATAACCAACCGTACATAATGGTGGCATTAATGCTGTAGCAATTGCTACTCCAAAAATTACCGAAGCAATAGTACCTCTTTTTGTTCGTGCAATAATTAATGCTAAACCACCAAAAAATGCAATCAAAACATCGCGAATATCAGGCTTTGTTCTGGCTAATAATTCGGAGGATTGTTCTTGTAAAGGAAAAAATTTAAAGAATAAAAAAGCGGTAAGTACACTTAGCAAAATCATGACACCAAAATTGATTAACGATTTTTTTAAGGTATCAATATCATTAATAGCCACCGAAAGTCCAATTCCAAGAATTGGTCCCATTAATGGCGAAATTAACATGGCTCCAATTACAACCGCTGTAGAATTTGCATTTAAACCTACAGATGCTACAAAAATAGAGCAAATTAAAATCCATGCAGTTGCACCTTTAAAAGGAATATCTCCTTTTATAGCCTCTATAGTTGCGTCTCTATCGGTATCTTCTCTAAAATCTAAGAGTTCGCTAAAAAAATGTTTTATACTTTGCAATAATCCTTTTGCTCCCTCTTGTACTGCTTTTTTAGATTGCTTTACAGCTTCATCTTTAGCAGTATTTTCTTCCTCAGAAAAATTAAATTTATTTTCTTCACTCATAGTTAATCATGCATAATCCTTAGATCTTGTTAAAATAACAAAAAATCATTTTATTCATATTGTTCGCCAAAAGTATTTTTTACATTTTGAAGTACTTTTTTAATATCCTGCTCTTTTGCCTTTGGAAAGATAAGTAATACTTCGTCTTTATCTACAATAATATAATCTTCTAATCCATCAACTACTACTACTTTACCTTTTTTGGAACGTATCATATTACCCGAAGCATCATGGGTTAATGTTTTAGCATTAACAACAGCATTATTGTTTTGATCCTTATCTAATTTATCATATAAACTCCCCCAGGTTCCAAGATCATTCCAATCGAATTCTGCAGGTAATACATATACATTTTTAGATTTTTCCATGATGGCATAATCTACAGATATGTTTTCGGCCTTTGGATAATTTTCTAAAATAAAATCATCTTCAAATTCTGTATTATAAACAGCAGTTCCTTGCGAAAATAAAGCAAATAATTCTGGTTGATTATTTTTAAAAGCTTGTACGACACTTTTTACACTCCACATAAAAATCCCTGCATTCCATAAAAAATTCCCTTGTGCGATAAACTCTTTCGCTGTTTCGTAATTTGGCTTTTCTCGAAACTGGTTTACATTTTTTATTGCTGTACTAGTTTTTTTATCAAATTCAATATAACCAAAACCAGTATTAGGAAATGTTGGTTTAATCCCAAGTGTCATTAGGGCATCGTTGTCTGCACAAAAATTAAAAGCTTGTTGCACATTTTGTGTAAATGTATTTTCGTCTTCTATCCAATGATCACTTGGTGCAACTATCATAACTGCATCTTCATTTTCTTTCTGAATTTTTAAGGATGCATATAAAATACAGGGAGCTGTATTTCGCATAGCAGGTTCTAATACTACTTGACGTTTGGTTACTTGAGGCAATTGTTCGAAAACCAAATCGTTATATTTTTCATTTGTTAGAATGAATATATTTTCTTGCGGAATTATTTTTGCTAAACGATTAAATGTTTTTTGAATAAGCGTTTCTCCTGTTCCCAACATATCGTGAAACTGCTTTGGAAACTCTTTTGTACTTATTGGCCAAAACCTTGATCCTACTCCTCCAGCCATTAATATGGCATAATTATTTTTGTTCATTTTACTCATTTAATATTTCTACTTCTGCATTGGGATTGAAAAGATACATTTTTCCTGTAGTAACTTCTATACACTCAATACGTTTAACTCGTTTTTGTCCTTTAACAAATACTCTACCATTGTAAAGTTTAAAAGATTTACCCAAAGGTACTTGAAAAACATAGTCTTTATTATTTGGTTCGTCGAACTGCTTTAAAGCTAAGGCCAATTGCGTGTCTGTGTCGCTAGAAGCTTTTGGGTTTTTAAAATGTTTTGCCAATAATGGTAATAATTGCATAGGAAATACATCTGGATTTAAAACAGGAAGCATTAAATGCTGAAATGTTTCTTTCCATTCTTTACCATGCGGTTTTATAAGGTTTCCATATTTTTGAAAGGCTTCTAAGTGTGCAATTTCATGAATTAACGTTATTAAAAACCGATATTTATTAAGATTCGCATTTATGGATATTTGGTGTTTATTATTTGGAAGTTTTCTATAATCTCCATGTCTCGTTTTTCGCTCCTTTTTAACTTTCACCACCAAATTATCATGGTTTAATAAGTTTAAAACATGAGGAACAGCTTGCTCTGGAATATAGTTATTTAGCGTATTTTGCATGATGGCTAAAATAGTTTATCTATTGGACTTAGTAAAAGAAAACTGCAAACTTCGTTTCACTTTACCGATAATACATGCGCATGGAATTCTTTTAGACTTTGTGGTAATGAATAATATTTTAAATATAACCTCTTAGCTAAGAGAACTCTAGTTATATTGCATAAAATAAAGCCTAATTATGAAATTAAACTTATTGTCTTGTGATGCTATAAGGCCAGATAAAAGAGCAATAGCCAAATGTATAACTGAGATTTCATTAAATATTGGCGAATCTTTAGCTAACGAACTAACAAGTATCTTATTAGAAGGAGATGCAGTAGATATTGAAGTTACAGATAAAAATTCTGGTTCTGCTTTACGAGCACTACGAAAATTGAGTATAGACTACGAAATTATAGAATAAACAAAATGCCTTCTACCTCCTTCTATGGTTCCTTAAAAATCAAGGTGTAGAATTGGAAACCTGTAACATTTTACCATTAAACAATTTATTACCAGTTAGTGCAAAATCATGAATATATGTTGCCATTTGCTTTGCAGTTGTAGGTGCATCGTAATCAGGAAAGGCTTCTTTTAACATTTCGGTTTGTACTGCTCCTAAAGCTAACACATTAAATTGTGGTCCGGTTTCTTTATGTTCTTCTGCTAATAATTCGGTTAAAGTAATTACTGCTCCTTTACTAGAACTATAGGCTGCTAGTCCAGGAAATTTTACGCTGCCTTGCACACCACCCATAGAACTAATAGTGACAACATGACTATCTTTTTTCATAAACGGTAATGTAATTCTAGACATTTCTGCTACACCAAAGACATTGGTTTTATAAACATATTCAAAATCTTCCATGGTCGTTTCGGCAAAAGGTTTATTTAATAAGGTGCCTGCATTATTAATTAAAATGTCTACTTGTTTCCATTCGGTTTTAATGAAAGTTTCCACTTTCTTATAGTCTTCTGCTTTACATAAATCGAAAGCCATTGAGTTTATATTATCAAAATGTAGATTATTAATTGGTTGCGCATTTCTAGATAATGCTAATACATTATGTCCTTGATTTGCAAAAAGGTGAACCAGTTCGAAACCTATCCCTCTGCTTGTTCCTGTAATTATTATATTTTTACTCATCTTTTAGTATAACTTCTTTAGTTGGTGCATTCATCATTCCTTCAAAAGCTGGAATCATTTTATTAATAAAACTAGTCATATGCTCGTAATCCATTTTATCTGCTTCATCATCGACGTGGTGGTAATATTCAAAATTTGTAAAATCGAATGTTGAAATTGCATGTGCAGGAATATTAAATTCACTAAAAAATGGAAAATTATCGGATCTCATGAATAAATTAAACTCTTTTGCTTTAGGAAAAAAACCAACTACTTCCTCTCCTGCATATCTATTTAAGGTTTCTGCAAAATTAGATCTTTCAAAACCACTCATGTATGCCATGGATTGATCTGCGGCTCTTGGTACACCAATCATTTCAAAATTAATCATTGTATAGGCATTTAATCCCTCTTTTTTTAGTCTTTTCGCTAAGTGAGTTGATCCTTTTAAACCTAATTCTTCTGCAGCATAAAGCGTCACAAGAATACTTCGCTTATTGGTTTTTGTTTTTGCAAAATAAGCTGCAAGTTCCATGGCAGCGATTGTTCCTGAAGCATCATCGTTAGCTCCATTAGCAATAGAATCACCGTTCACTTCTTTTGCGAAACCTATATGATCATAATGACCACCTAAAAGGATAAATTCGCTTTTTAATTTTGGGTCATTTCCTTCTACAACACCAACGATATTAAATCCTTTAATGATATTAGGATCTGTTGATTTATCAGAACTACTTTTAGATTCTATCTCAAAATTATCTCGATAGGTCTCAAAATAAGGTGTAATGTTATTCTTTTTTAAGAAATCTTCAATATACACAGCAGCTTTTTCTATACCAATACTACCTGTTGCTCTACCTTCTAGTGCATCTGAAGCCAGATACTCCATACTTTCTTGAATCGACTTTACAGAAGGCCCTGTGCTTTTGTTTGTAGTAACACAGCTTAAAACCGAAACCAAAATTAATAATGCTAATATTTTTTTCATGAGATTGTTTTAGAGTTTAAAGATAAAAAAACCTAACTCAAATAATTGAATTAGGCTTTTGTTTTATTGCAACTCCTCGACTGCGCTCGGAATGCCTTTATTTTAAATACAAATAATGTATTATACTAGCATAGTAACAGGGTTTTCAATATACCCTTTTAAGGTTTGTAAAAACTGTGCTCCTGTTGCTCCATCCACTGTTCTGTGATCACAAGCAAGTGTTAGTTTCATCGTGTTACCCACAACAATTTTTCCTTCTTTTACTACTGGCTTTTCAACAATATTACCAACAGAAAGTATTGCCGAGTTTGGCTGATTAATAATAGATGTAAAACTTTCTATACCAAACATTCCAAGATTTGAAATAGTAAAAGTACTTCCTTCCATTTCATCTAATGCAAGCTTTTTATTTCTTGCTTTCCCTGCATAATCTCTTACAGCAGCTCCTATTTGAGTTAAACTTTGCTCGTTAGCAAATTTTACTACAGGAACTAATAAACCATCTGGTACAGCTACTGCAACACCAACATGCACATGGTTATTTAATTGCATTCTGTCATCAAACCATTGCGAATTTACTTGAGGATGTACTTTTAATGCTAAAGCACATGCTTTAACAATCATATCGTTATAAGATATTTTTGTATCTGGAATAGAGTTATATTGTTTTCTAAATGCGATAGCATTCTCCATATCAAACTCCACATTTAAATAATAATGTGGTGCTGTAAATTTAGATTTTGCTAGGTTTTTAGCAATCGCTTTACGCATGTTAGAATTTGGTACCTCATCAAAATCTTCTTGTCCTGTTGGTACAAATTTACCAACGGATGTACCGGATGCAGATGGAGTAAAGTTTTCTATATCTCTTTTTATAATTCTGCCATTTTCACCAGAACCTGCTACCTGAGTTAAATTAACTCCTTTTTCTTCTGCCATTTTTTTAGCTAATGGAGAAGCTAATACTCTATCCCCCGAAGTTGTATTTGTATTAGATGGTTTAACTGCCGGTTTAGATACTGCTTTTTTAGGTGCTTCAGATTTAGTTTCTGTTGCTTTTGGTGCTTCTTCTTTTTTAGCAGCAGGAGCATCTCCTTCTACTTTAAAGTTTTTAGCTACTGCGGAAACATCTGTTCCTTTTGGGCCAATGATTGCCAAAAGAGAATCAACTTTAGCAGAATCTCCTTCGTTTAGACCTATGTATAATAAAGTTCCAGATTGAAAAGACTCAAACTCCATCGTTGCTTTGTCTGTTTCAATTTCTGCAAGTATGTCTCCTTCTTCTACTTCTTCTCCTACTTTTTTAAGCCATGTTGCAACCGTACCTTCTTCCATGGTATCGCTTAATCTTGGCATAGTAACCACAATTACTCCTTCAGGTAATTCTTGTTGTTTTTCTGAAGTAGTTGCTGTTTCGCTAGAAGTAGTTGCTTCTTCTTTTTCTTCTGTTTTTGGAGCTTCTTCATTTGCACCTGAAAGTAATGCAGAAATATCTTCTCCTTCTTCTCCTATAATTGCTAAAAGTTCATCTACTTTAGTAGTCTCTCCTTCTTGCACACCAATGTGTAATAAAACACCTTCATGAAAAGATTCGAACTCCATCGTTGCTTTGTCGGTTTCAATTTCTGCAAGAATATCTCCTTCTTCAATTGTATCACCTACTTTTTTAAGCCACGCTGCAACAGTACCTTCTTCCATCGTGTCACTCAATCGAGGCATATTTATTATTTCTGCCATAGCTTATAATTTATGTTGTAAAAATGGATAATCTTCTTGTTCGTAAACGACATCGTACATTACGTTTTTATCTGGATAAGGAGACTCGTCTGCAAATTTTTCACATTCGAGAACTTGAGCCTTTACTCTCTTGTCGATAACTTTAATATCGTCTTCTGAAGCATATTTTTTATCTAAAATCACCTCTTTTACTTGTGTAATAGGGTCAATTTTCTTGTATTCTTCTACTTCGTCTTTTGTTCTGTAATGTTGTGCATCACTCATAGAGTGTCCTCTATAACGATATGTTTTTAATTCTAAAAATGTTGGACCATCACCACGACGAGCACGTTCTAGAGCTTCATCAAAAGCTTCGGCAACTTTTATTGGGTTCATTCCATCTACAGGACCACAAGGCATTTCGTAACCTAAACCTAGTTTCCATACATCGGTATGATTTGCAGTACGTTCTACAGAAGTTCCCATTGCGTAACCGTTGTTTTCGCAAACAAAAACTACTGGTAATTTCCAAAGCATTGCCATGTTAAAAGTTTCATGTAAAGAACCTTGTCTAGCTGCACCATCACCAAAACAGCAAATAGTTACTGCTCCTGTATTGTGATATTTATCTCCAAATGCCATTCCTGCACCTAAAGGAATTTGCCCACCAACAATACCATGACCACCATAAAATCCTTTTTCTTTTGAAAAAATGTGCATAGAACCACCAAGACCTTGTGAAGTTCCTGTTGCTTTACCAAATAATTCTGCCATTACGCGTTTAGGATCTACTCCCATTCCTATTGGTTGTACATGATTTCTATATGCAGTAATCATTTTATCTTTAGAAAGATCCATTGCATGTAAAGCTCCTGCTAATACTGCTTCTTGACCATTATAAAGATGAAGAAAACCTCTTACTTTTTGTTGGATATATACTGCTGCTAGTTTATCTTCAAACTTTCGCCAGAATAACATATCTTCATACCATTTAAGGTATACTTCTTTAGTGATTTTTTGCATTGGTAGTGCTATTAATTATAAAATTTCATTTATTAACACCAATATTACATTGGTATTCACTTTATTTTGTTGTTGCTTAATTTTAAAAAATAATAATTTTCAAAAAAAGTTCCACTAACAAAAGTAACACTTTAGTTAGGAATAAAAAAGGCAGAAAATTGTAAAATTTTCCGAAATCGATTTCGATTCGTCTATAGAACGGACTTATCGAATACCAAAGGCAGTAAATTAGCTAGAGACTTAGATTTTACTACTTTTCCTGTTTCTCCCATAAAATATAATTCGATGTCTTCGTCTTGTTTTATTTCATATTCTGCAATTGCTTGTCTGCAAGCTCCACAAGGGGGAATTGGTGCAATGGTTTGATGCAAGGTAGAACCAGCCACAATAGCCATGGTTTTCATTTTTACATTTGGGTATTTTGCTCCTGCGTAATAAATGGCAGTACGTTCGGCACATAAACCGGAAGGATAAGACGCATTTTCTTGATTACTTCCTGTTACTACTTGTCCATTTTCTAGAGCTATAGCTGCTCCAACAAGGAATTTAGAATAAGGAGCATATGCTTTTTCTCTAGCTTCCATTGCTTGCTCCATAAGCGCAGCTATATTTTTTGGCAATTCATTAAAATCGTTATAAACAGTTAGTGTGGATTCTATTTTTATTTCTTTCATCTATTCGTTTTTATTGCCTTTATTAGCAAGATACAACATGCAAAACTACCTATTCTCGGTCTTGATTATAAATTCGTATTGTATGTTTCATAATTTAAAGATAAGAAAGTATTTTAGACAAAAAAACTATTGCTTTTGGCAATAGTTTTTATTGTTTATTACAGTTTACAATTAATATTCTGTATATGAATCTGCTCCTAGATTAAATGCAAGAGAGAAACGTAATGTATTTTCTAGTGGGCTTTGTACTTTAGAAGCGGAGAATAAATAGGATAAATCTACGGTTACTGCACTAAATTTAAATCCAGCTCCTAATGCAAAAAACTTTCTAGCTCCTTTATCTTCTGCCTCGTTAAAATATCCTGCTCTAAATGCAAATGAATTTTGATAAGAATATTCTGCACCTATAGCATAGGTAAACTCTTGTATTTCTTCACTAAATCCTCCTGGTGCATCTCCAAAAGATTGAAACATACCATTTACGAAACTTACATCGTTGTCTTTACCTTCCATAATAACATAATCATCTACAACAGCACCTAAAGGACCGTCTATATCCTCATCATATTCACCGTTTCCATCCACATCAGTATATTCGTACTCTACACCTGTTTTTGGAGGCGTTGGCACTAATAATTTAGTAACCTCTCCTGTTAAAGACACTTTATTATAATCGTCTAGAATAAAATCGAAACCACCACCTAAACGTAAGGTTGTTGGTTGAAAGTTTTCTACGCCACCTTCGGAGTATTTAAATTTTGGTCCAATATTTTGAATCGCAAAACCTAAACGAGTTCTACCATTAAAACTATTATATGCCTCTTCTTCACTTTGGTAATATCCAGAAATATCTACACCAAAGGTATTTGCTGCTGTAGCATCTTCATCAATACCATTTAATTTTAAATCGGAACGTAAATAGCGCATAGCTACAGACATAGCAAATTGTTCGCTTAATTTTAACGCATAGGCTGCATCTATAGTAAACTCATTTGGTCTTTGCACTAAAGCTTCAGAAAATTCATCTTGTACAAATTCGATATCTCCTAAAGAGAAATATTTTAAACTTGCAGAAAACGCACTTCTATCACTTAATCTATTGTAATAGGTTAAGTTTCCTAAAAAAATATCTTTTACTAGTTTGCTTAAGTATGGCGTATAACTAACGGCTACACCTTGCTTATCTGTGGAAAATGCATATTTGGATGGATTCCATTGTTGTGAAAACGCATCTACAGAAGTTGCAACCCCCATATCCCCCATTGCTGCTCCTCTTGCATCTGGTGCTATAAGTAAAAATGGAACCCCTGTTGTAATTACTCTGGAATCATTAGGGTCTGCTATTACAGTAGTTTGTGCATTTATTTTAGCTATTAATAATAAGCAAGCTATAGTTAAAATTGACTTCTTCATTTAGTTTATTTTATTTAACAAATATAAATTAATATTATAGTATTACAAGTTTCTCTATTTTTTCTACCTTTTTATTGAGGGTATTAGAGCGAACGGTTAGTTTATATACATAGACCCCTTTTCCTATTTTATCTCCAAAATCGTCACGACCATCCCAAACAATATCTCTAGATAATGCAGACGCTCCTTTACCACAACATTCGGAGGTATTGGTTTGTCCTATTAAGGTTCTTACCAACTTTCCAGAAACGGTAAATATTTGTACTGAAACGTCTAAAGGTTCTGAACTATTGTGGTTAAACCAAAATTCGGTATAATTCACAAAAGGGTTTGGATAATTTAATACGTTATTGATAACTAATTTTTCGTCTTCGTCATAGACTACAAATTGAATTTCTTGTGTAGAAGAATTGTTGTATACATCCCAAGCTTTAAGTGATAAAGTGTGTAAACCTGGTTCTAAATCTCTAAAGGGATAATTGACTATTCCTTTCGTATAATCATCAACTTCTGTTTGGTAATAATCGTTTAAAACATAAGCGTTAGTTTCGTCTCCATCGATAATTGCAACAATATCATGACCGATTCCGCTGGCGGTATTAATTCCGTTTTCATCTTCTAACTTCACTAATAAGGACGGAGATTCATTGGTTATACCACCAGACACAAAACTTTCGTCATTCATATATAGCGTTACTAATGGACCAACATTATCTTCTGGTGCATCGGCATTTATTCCTCCTATTTTAATAGTTTCTATACTAGCTCCTGTTTGGTCTTGTAGAAAAGGTATTTCAGATTTTGCATAAAAACTTGCTTTTCCAAAACCTACAGGAATACCAATATCTCTTGGTACTACAAACTCGAATTCGAATTGGCCATCCGTTATGGAAGCTTGTCCACGAAAGATTATTTCGCCTAGTGTTTTATAATCTAAGTATATAAATTGCCCGCCATCTCTAGTAAAATCGTTAGCAAGAGTGGTTCTATCAATTTCTTTATCATAAATAGTTGTAGAGAGTACGCCGTTATAATTTGTTAGCACATTACCAGTTACATCGGTTACTTCTCCAGATAATTTTACACGACTTAAAGCTTCTAAGGTATCGGTTTCGTCTTCAATTGGCACATCATTAATTTTAGTAAGTCTAATATTAGGTTTTGCAAAAGTTAATTTCATTGCTGGATCACCAATAAAAAAGACAAGTCTTCTTTGTGATATATTAGAAATTGAAGGATCATTTTTTGTCAACCTTAATGCTTCTGCCATAGAAGGATATTCATGATCTTCGTAATCGTCTGAATCATTATAAGAAAACATATACTCTCCTAAAACTTCATTAAAAGTTATTCCTACACTAACAAAAATCTTTCTTGTTGTAGTGATTAATCCAACAGAACCTCCAGTAGTATTCCAAAAAGTAAGCTCTCCTGCAGTCGTTCGTAAAGGATTATCGAATCTTGTGTACTCACAAGTTACTGTAACAAAACAATTTAATCTACAAACATTATTTAATTCTTGTGTGTCTACTTTTTCGAAAATATGTTCGTGTGCTAATCCATCTTCACCACCATGACCAAAGTAAGTAACTACTAGCGCTCCGTTTTCAATAGCATTAGCAAGTGCGTCATTTACTTTAGGATAACGATCTCCACCTGCAGATGCTTCTTGCAAATACGAGTCACTATGAATTTTTATAGGATTTAAAAATGGTTTACTTTCTACAATAGTGTTTGCTAACTCGTCTGTTGTTTCTTGCAGAACTCTTTCCCAAGCTTCATCAACATCATCGGAAACGACAATAAAATTATTACGCCAACTACCGTAACTTGCTTCATTATGATAGGAAATCATTTTATCTACAATCTCTTTTGCTTGTTGTGTGGAGTTTACTAGAATTCTACCAATGGCTATATCCAGTTTTTCGGAAGCTGCCATAGAACCTTCGTTATCATCCATCATTCCATAAAAATCATCAGAAACAAAAGAGTTTGTTAAGTTAAAACTTTCTAATGCGTGCCACGAAGGAACCACATTTGTATTATTAGTTACTCTGTCTTTATAATCAAAAGATCCATCTCCAAATAGACAGAGGTATTTTATTTTATTTTCAGGAGTACTTGCATTATCATAGATATATTTAACAAAGTTTCTAATAGCACCTATATCCTGACTCCCCGAACTAAACTCTTGGTATATTCTTTCTAGCGTTTCCACTTTTACATTTAAACCATATTGCTGTCTGTTAATTTCGGCAAGCCTTTCTGCTTGAGATTTAAGGTAATCTGGTGTTACAATTAAATAATCTACATCTTGAAAATTTCCTTGACTATTTAAAAAGATAGTTCCTTTTAAATCTTGATTGGCAACACTCGAATTAGAATCTCTTTTAGGCTCATAATAATCGGAATCTGTAATTATCGTATATTCTTTAAAGCTCCCCATATTAGATGTGAAACTCAGTGTCGCGCTTGCATCTGTATTAACTGCAGTTGTAATGTTGTACAAATCTGTAATATCCCAAATCTCGGAAACATTGGTTGCATTCGTTAATGTATATCTAGCAATACCTGGATCTCTAATAACTTGATTATTTTTAAAGACAAATTGGTTTCCAGAGAAGTTTAAAGCTCTAGTTGCTTCGATAGAGATATAATCTAAATATGCATTTGAACTTGGGTTTCCGGCATTATCATGTGTAAGATTTATAGATACTTCTGAAGAATTAATATTTACATTTCCACTAAAAAAGGATTCTACAGCTAAATTAGGATCTGCAACAGCAGATATGTTTAATGTAGTAATTTCTGTACCACCAAGATTTATCTGCATGGTTGAAGCGGTATCTGAATCTGACGCGACATACACTTTAAGTGTAGCTGGTTCGCTAGAAACTATATCTGGAAAACTAAAATCGAATGTTTTACTATTTTCAATATCGAAACGATCTCCAAACCATCTTCGACCTACACTAACTAAATTATAAGTATCTACTTCATGAAACTGGTAATCTTGAAATTGATTAATTTCTAAATCTACAGTTCCACTTGGTTGTATAAAAGGTTGTACTCTTTTTCCTTGACCAGGACTTATATTAATGTAGTAATATGTTTTATCAGCATATAAATTAATATTTGTTTTACTTTCTGCATTATAACCTCTTGGCCCTCTGGCGTAAAACACAATATAATCTTCGTTATTAAACTCTCCATCATTTTCACCTACAACTCGAATTGCATTTTCTGTGAGGTCAAAAGGGTATTCTATTGCGTTAGAATATGGTATCATTTCTCCTCCATTACCAAATAATTTAATGTTTCTAGGGTCTACATTGTTCGTATTAACACCTAAACTATTTAAGAAATTTTTTGAAATTTTAAAGACACCTGTAGTATCTACATAAAATCGATACCATTCGCCAGAACTTAAAACAGAATTTGTAATCTCAGTTCTTGAAGTATTAGAAAACCTAGAACCATTAGTACTATTATAATTTACAGTAAAGGACGTTATTTTTTTATAGGTACCATTTTCTTTAATAATTGGAGAAACAGTTAAATAAGCATTACGCTTATCTCTAGCTATAGAATTATTCAAACTAAATTTTATTCTATTTGGTATCGTTTTAAGATCGACTCCTTTTAATTCGTTTAAAGAAATACTAGCGTAAGCTACTTGAGATAAAGATACGGAAGACTCATTAATTAAGTTAGAAATTTTCCATTGCGCAACAAATTGCATACCATTGTCTAAACTATAATTAAAATGCTCTTTATTAAAGGAAGGCACTTCTATAGAAAATTCTCCATTGGATATCGTTTGATAATCTTGCCAAGTAATTTGAAAGGTTTGCTGCTGTGCAAACACCACAAATGGCAATATAAGCGTAAGTAAAAGTAAATTCTTTTTCATTGCATAAATAACGTGAATAATTGTATGTTATTATTAAAAAACAAACAATTTTAAAAAAACGAATCAAAAGTACAATAATATTTTATAAAATTGTGCGTTATTAGTTCTACAAATGAACGATGAAATTATCAAAAACATCGTTGTAACGTCTAATAATTAGGGTGAAGTGCTATTTTTTTTAATCAATTTTTACAATTTTTCTTGTAGTATTGGCTTTAATTCTTATATTGCGTCACTTAAAATAACAAGTAGCTTACTTTAAAAGTATGAAAATGAAAAAAGTAATATTATTATTAATTTTAGCAGTATCTGTAACTGCTGTTAGCTGTAAAAGATCTAGTTCTAAAAACACATCTAGAGCAACAGGTTGGAAAATAAATTCTAAAGAAGGTGGTTTTCAATACAATGAAAAATTTAAAGAGCAAGAAACGGCTCCTGGTTTAGTATTTGTTGAAGGAGGAACTTTTACGATGGGTAAAGTACAAGATGATGTAATGCATGATTGGAATAATAGCCCTAACCAACAACATATTCAATCTTTTTATATGGATGAATCTGAGGTTACAAATTTCATGTACTCAGAATATTTATATTGGTTAAAATCTACTTATCCTCCAACAGAAGAAAACTTTAAAGCTATATACAATGGAGCTGCTCCAGATACTTTAGTATGGAGAAACCGTTTAGGTTATAATGAAGTTATGACGAATAACTACTTACGTCATCCTGCTTATGCCGAATACCCTGTAGTTGGTGTTAGCTGGATTCAAGCAGTTGAATTTGCTAACTGGAGATCTGACAGATATAATGAATTAAATTTAGAAGAAGCTGGATACTTAACAAGAGATTCTAAATTAACAGCTACTGCAGATGCAAACTTTAATACAGATACTTACATAAATGCACCAACACAAACGTATGGTGGTAATGATAGTATTATTAATCCTGAAAGATCAAGACGTCGTGTACAAACTACAGCTTCAGGAGATACGATTAACAAATATGCAACTAGAGAAACTGGTGTAATTTCACCAATGTATAGACTACCAACAGAAGCAGAATGGGAATATGCTGCTTTAGGAATGTCGGATATTAGAAGCTATAATACATACAGAGGTAGAAAAAAATACCCTTGGAGTGGACAATATACACGTACTGGAAAACGTAAAGTTCGTGGTGACCAAATGGCCAACTTTAAACAAGGAAAAGGAGATTACGGTGGTATTGCTGGATGGAGTGATGATGGAGCAGATATAACAAAACAAGTAATGTCTTTTCAAGCTAATGATTATGGTTTATATGATATGGCTGGAAATGTTGCAGAATGGGTTGCCGATGTTTACAGACCTATTGTAGATGATGAGTTTAATGACTTTAACTATTACAGAGGAAATGTATATACTAAAAATGCTATTAATGATGATGGAACTGTAAAAATTGTAACTTCAGACGAAATTGTTTACGATACACTATCTAACGGAAAAATTGTTGCAAGAAACCTTCCAGGTGAAATTGCACAGGTAGGTGTTGATGAAAACGAAACCTATTTAAGAACAAACTTTGACAGAAGTGACAACAGAAACTTTAGAGATGGAGACAAACGTTCTTCAAGACAGTATGCAGATTCTTTTGATGAAGAAGAAGGATTCGAAGATGAAAGTTCTGAAGTAACTAGAAAAATGTATAACTCACCAAAGCATAGTGTAGAAACAGATTCTACTGGTGCTATGATTCGTGAATATGACCAATCTGCTAAACGTACTTCTTTAATTAACGACGAAGTAAGAGTTTATAAAGGAGGTTCATGGAAAGATAGAGAATACTGGTTAGATCCAGCACAAAGACGTTACTTCCCACAAGATATGGCTACAGACTATATTGGATTTAGATGCGCAATGTCTCGTGTAGGTTCAAAATCTAAAGGAAAAGCGAAAACAAAGAACTAATAATTCTTTTATAAAAATTAAAAAAGTCCTGACACTAGTCAGGACTTTTTTTTATACATTTATTTTATTAAAACGAACCTACTAGGAAAGCTTATTACTTATGCATATAATTAATGAGAGAGTTAAAAGCAATAAACAAAACACATGAAAATAGCGCAATTACACCAACTGTTTATACAATGTAATAAAGTTAGTACAGACACAAGGAAAATAGAAAACAATAGTATGTTTTTTGCTCTAAAAGGGGAAAATTTTAACGGAAATACTTTTGCTAAACAAGCACTTCAAAATGGCGCTAAATATGTTATAATTGATGAGGAAGCGTATCATATTTCTGATGCTACTATACTAGTAGAAGATGTTTTAAAAACATTACAGCAACTAGCAAGCTATCACAGAAATTATTTAAAAGTAAAAATAATTGCACTTACAGGTAGTAATGGCAAAACGACAACCAAAGAACTAATAAACGCAGCTCTATCTCAAAAATACAAAACAGTAGCTACTATTGGTAATTTAAATAATCATATAGGCGTTCCTTTAACTTTATTATCTATGAATAGCACTACCGAAATTGGTATTGTAGAAATGGGCGCAAATCATTTAAAAGAAATTGAATTCCTTTGCAATATCGCGCAACCAGATTATGGTTACATTACCAACTTTGGCAAAGCGCATTTAGAAGGCTTTGGAAGTATTGCAGGGGTTATCAAGGGAAAAACCGAATTATACAATTACCTAACTAAAAACAACAAACACATTTTTTTAAATGCAGATGACCCTATTCAAATTGAAAAATTAAGCAGTTATATTAAAAAAGTTGGTTTCTCGCAAACCAATAAAGAATTCTATAAAATTAAACTTTTAGAAGCCAATCCCTTTGTATCATTAAAAGTAGAAGACTACACCATTAGCTCTAACCTAATAGGCGCTTACAACTTTACAAATCTTTGTGCTGCAACAATTATTGCTAAGTATTTTGATGTAGAACTAAAAGACATTAAAATAGGTATAGAAAACTATATCCCACAAAACAATAGGTCTCAAATAATGACTATTAAAAATAATAAAATAATACTTGATGCTTATAATGCTAACCCAACAAGTATGCAAGCTGCTTTAACTAATTTCTCTAATTTGAAAGACGAAAATAAGATGGTTATATTAGGAGATATGTTTGAATTAGGAAATGAAGCCAAAACAGAACATCAAAACATCGCGAGACTTACTACAGATTTAGGTTTTAATAAAATATTTTTAATAGGTGAAAATTTCTTTACTTCGGAAACTATTCTCGAAAAAGTAAAAAAGTATAAATCTTTTGAAGATTTTAAAAATAATTTTGAACAACCTAAAAAAGCAACTATTTTAATAAAGGGATCTCGAGGAATGGCCTTAGAAAGGACTTTAGATCTACTATAAAAAACATTAGTAGCGATATAAATAACCGGTATTTACTGCATTAACTATCTACACAACCTACTCTGGTTCAGAGACAAAATTTAAATCATCGGGAATACCAGAAGTTCCTGTATCACAATCTACGTTAGAAACAGTAATAATTTGGTTGCCACTATAAAAAGCACCACGACATTTACAGTCATCTATAAAGGAACAACTTGTTATAAAAATAAGGTTTACAGCGAAAAACAAAGACTTTTAAATATATAGTAGAAAATCACTTAATTAATAAAAACAAAAAATCCTGATACTGCTTGTATCAGGATTTTTATTGGATGTGGGCGCGAAGGGATTCGAACCCCTGACCCCTTGGGTGTAAACCAAGTGCTCTGAACCAACTGAGCTACGCGCCCGAAATATTTAAAAGGTTTCGGTAACCTATACTCTTAACAACTTTGCCAAGAGCCCTATTTAATAGGACTGCAAATATACACCTGTTTTTGGATTCTCAAAAACTTTTTTAAACTTTTTTTTAAATTATTTCTGCAACCACAAAAGTACTACCTCCTACATAAATAAGGTCTTCCTTTTTGGCAAATATTAAAGCTTGTTTATATGCTTCATTTACAGAATTATATATACTACCAACATACCCTCTTTCTCTAAAATAGTTACATAACGCTTCTGCATTTTTACCTCGTGGAATATTTGGTTTACAAAAATAATAAGTTGCTTTTTTAGGTAAAAATGGAATTATACTATCTAAATCTTTATCACTAACAACTCCGAAAACGATATGAAGATTATTAAAAGGTTCTTCTTGCAATTGTTGCATCACGTAAGTAAGTCCTTCTTTATTATGTGCTGTATCGCAAATAACTTTAGGATTATTCTGTAAAACTTGCCATCTACCTTTTAAACCTGTGTTTTTAGACACATAAAGTAAACCGTTTTGGATATTCTCTTTTGAAAGCTTCCAATGTTGTGTTTGCAAAACATTAATCGTTTGTAAAACGGTTTTTATATTCTTCTCTTGATAGCTTCCTTTTAAATCGCTTTGCAGACTTTCTTTTATTAATTGATCAGCATAAAATATAGGAGAAGAAATTTCGGCTGCAAGTCTATTAAAAACTGGTTTTGTTTCTTTTTGTGTTTCGCCAACAACAACAGGAATATTCTTTTTAATGATTCCTCCTTTTTCTTTCGCAATAGCGTGTAAAGTATTTCCTAAAAACGGAGTATGATCTAATCCAATATTGGTAATAACGGAAACTTCTGGCTTAATAATATTTGTAGAATCTAACCTTCCTCCAAGACCAACTTCAATAATGGCAATATCTACCTTTTTCTTTGCGAAATAATCGAATGCCATACCAACGGTCATTTCAAAAAAAGAAAGGCTATTGGTTTCTAAAAAGGTTTTGTTTCTTTTAATAAACCCTAGAACAAATTGCTTACTAATTTCTTTGCCATTGATCTTTATGCGTTCTCGAAAATCTTTTAAATGCGGGGAAGTGTACAAACCTACCTTATATCCTGCTTCTTGTAAAACAGAGGCTAACATATGACTTGTAGAACCTTTACCATTGGTTCCTGCAACATGAACAGATTTAAATTTAGTTTCAGGGTTTTTAAGATGTTTAGCCAGAATTAAGGTATTACTTAAATCTTCCTTATACGCCTTTTTGCCTTGTTTTTGATACATTGGCAATTGGTTAAACATCCAATTTACAGTATCTGTATATGTCATTTTTATTGCCCTAAATTGAAGTTAACTTTTACAAAACCTATTTGTTTTGCTGGTGCTTTACTATCTACTTTCCATTTGTGAGATAAGGCGATTTTTTTTGCTGGTTCGAGCAAACAATCTACTGTATTTGTACTTCCTTTAACTCCTGGTTCCGCTTCTATTACATTACCACTTCTGTTTACCACAATTTTTACAATGACCATTCCTGACTCATTGCAATCTTGTTTAAACACCTGTTTTGTTGGTTTTCCTCTTCCATTTAAACCATAACCAACTCCTCCACTTCCAGTTCCTGGATCTCCAAAATAACTAGATGCATAAGGATCACCATTTAATTGTCCTTTATCACCCGTTTTATCATCATCGCCTTCGCTACCAGTTTCGTTACCATCCGAATTACTTACACCACCAATTAGAGCATCTAATTTTTTCTTTTTCTCCTCTTGTTCTTTCTTTTCTTTTGCTATTCTATCTGCTTCGGCTTTAGCCTTAGCATCTGCAATAGCTTTAGCTTTTTTCGCAGCTTCTTTTTCTTTTTGTATTGCTACAGCTTCTTCTGTTTCTTGGGTTAAAACTTCTTCTGTAGCTTGCGTTGCTTTGGCAGGTTCAGAAACTTCTGTAGGCTCTGTTTCTGGTGGTTTATTAATATTTAAGTCTTTTGATTTTATTGGTTTGGTTGGTTGCACATTACCAGAACCAAAATCTGTTGTACCAAAATTTATAGCAACACCATACTCTTCTGGAGGATCCATATATTTTGGCCCTACCACAAAAATTAGCAATAAAATAATTAACACAAGAAGCGTGGTTATTTTTGCCGAATCTTTTTCGTGTTTGGTAGTAAAGTATTTCATTTAAATTTAATTCTTACATTACGAAGCAAACGCAAGTTATTTTTTCATTTGAATTCTAATAGGCAAACCATAAGAAACAGTTACAGGACTACCTTGTTGCATTCCTGGTTTCATTTTAGGGAGTAATTTAGTTACTCGTTTTGCTTCTGCTTCTAATTTTGGATCAGCTGCTCTTGCTCCTATACTAACAACATTTCCTGAAGTATTAATTTTAAAGGAGATGTTAATTTTTTGAACTCCTGTTAAATCGGATGCCAAATCGGTATCAAAATTATTTATGATAAACTGTTTAATTTTATCACTCATACATTGTTTTCTCGCTTCATTATTTCCTCCTTCACATCCTGGGTAAATTGGTACATTTTCAATTAATGCAAAAGATGTTTCTCCTCCTCCAGAATTAGCTTTCGCTTTTGCCGCAGCATCTGCTGCTGCTTTTGCATCGGCATCGGCCTTGGCTTTTGCAGCTGCTCTTGCTTTTGCTTCTGCGGCAGCTTTTGCTTCTGCATCAGCTTTAGCCTTAGCCGCTTTTGCTGCTGCCTCTGCTTTCGCTTTTGCTGCTGCTTTTGCTGCTGCTGCCTTTTTTTCGGCTGCTGCTTTTGCCTTTGCTTCGTTTTCTTTTTTTAATTTTTCGGCAGCGTCGGCTTTTTCCTTTGCCTCTTTAGCCTCTTTAGCCTCTTTAGCTTCTTTTGCTTCTTTAGCTTCTTTAGCTTCCTTTGCTTTTGCTTCAGCCTCTGCTTTTTGTTTCGCTTCTTTTTCGGTTTTTAATCGTGCTGCTTCCTCGGCTTCTTCTTTTAATATTTTTTCGGCTTCGGCTGCTTCTTTTTTAGCTTCTTCAATTTCTTTAAGTGCTTTTTCTTCTGCCGCTTTTTCTTCTGCTAATTTCTCCTCTTCACGTCTTTCTTCTTCAGCTTTCTCTTCTGCTTTCTCTTCTGCTTGAGCTTCAGCTTCACTAGTATCTTCTACTTCCTCTTCTTCTATAATTTCTTCAACCTCTTCAATTACTTCTTCTTCAATTACTTCTTCTATTTCTTCTTGAGGTTCTTCTTCAGTTACTTTAGGTGTATTGGGCTGTATATTTCCTCCTGCTGGTGCACCACTACCAAAGTTTATTGCTACACCATATTCGTCTGGCTGTTCTTTATATTCTTGACCAACAACAAAAAGCAACAAAACAATAATCAACGTAATTAATGTTGTTATTTTTGCAGCATTTTTTTCGTGTTTGGTAGTAAAGTATTTCATTTAAATGATGTATTCTTACATATATTAAACTACAATCTGTATGCCAAATTATAGCAATAGTCTATTGTGATTTTACGGCTAAAGTAGACTTGATTTTATTTCGGTTAGCAATATCCATTATAAAAACTACATGTTTCATTTCTACGTCTTGATCTGAACGAATAGTGATGGTTGGTGTGTCTGTCTCACCAACTTTCGCGATTACTTCTGCTTCTAAATTATCTTTAGATACCTTTTTCATATCTACATAATAATTAACGTCTTTATCTACGCTTACAGATACATTTTTTGTTTGCGTTGTTTTGCTAGATGATTTTGGCAACAGTAAATCAATGGCTTCAGCCGAAACAAGTGTAGATGCAATCATAAAAAAGATAAGCAGCAGAAATACAATGTCTGTCATAGACGACATGTTAAATTCTGGTGTTACTTTATTTCTTCCTCTTAAATTCATACTTATTTATTGAAAGGATTAAAATTAAACAGGCTCATTTAAGTGGTCTAAAAACTCTAAAGAATTTGCTTCCATTTGATATACTACTTTATCGGTTTTTACAACTAAATGATTGTATGCAACATATGCTACAATACCAACAATTAATCCTCCAACAGTTGTAGTCATTGCAGTATATAAACCATCTGCAAGTGTTTTAATATCTATAGAGCCTCCAGAATTAGCTATTTCGAAAATAGATAAAATCATTCCGATTACAGTTCCAAGAAATCCTATCATTGGTGCAGCTCCAGAAATAGTAGCTAGTACACTCACGTTTTTTTCTAGTCCGTAAATTTCTAATCTACCTGCATTTTCAATAGCTGTATTTATATCTTCTAAAGGTTTTCCTATTCTACTTATCCCTTTTCCTATTAATCTAGAAACTGGTGAGTTTTGTTGTACACATAACATTTGAGCTGCATCAATTTTACCATTAGACACGTGGTCTTTTATTTGATTCATAAAATTGGCATCTACTTGAGATGCTGCTTTGATTGCAAAAATTCTTTCAAAATAAATATATATAGCAACTATTAGTAAGACAAATAATAATGCCATGATTACTATACCAGCTGTACCGCCACTAGATATTAATTCGATTACAGAAAGTGTTTTTTCTACAGAATCACCATCGGTTACTAATTCTGCACCATCTTGTGCGTCTTGTATTATTGTATTTAACATAAACAAATTGTTTTTTCTACTGTTATTAACGTTAGTTTTTAATGTAAAGTATAATTAGAATAAAGTTCTAGTTACCATAAATGCTGCAGCTCCGACTATGAAGCCAACAAAAGCTAACCAAGCGATCTTTTTTAGGTACCAGAAGAAATCTATTTTTTCCATTCCCATAGCAACAACTCCAGCTGCAGAACCTATAATCAACATACTTCCTCCTGTTCCAGCAGAATATGCAATAAAGTGCCAAAGCTCATTATCTATTGGTTCAGAGAACATTCCTAAACTTGCTGCAACTAGAGGTACATTATCAATAACTGCAGAACCTACTCCTAATAACAATACTACTAAATCGGAAACTCCTCCATGATGCAACTCTGTACCAAGCATTGGCATAGTATCTTGTAAAGTGGTAGCAAAACCGAATAAAATCCCTAAAGATTCGAGTGCTGCAACAGCCATTAAAATTCCTAAAAAGAATAAAATACTTGGCATTTCTATTTTAGATAAGGAATGGTGAACTGGGCTATGGTGTGCATGTGCATCGCTTTCTTCTGAATCATGGCTCGAAATACTAAATTTAGAACTACTATATATTTCTGCAAAAATAGCGACAACACCTAAAGCTAACATCATACCTACATAAGGAGGTAAATGTGTTACTGTTTTAAAAATTGGAACAGAAACAATTCCTGCTAAACCAAGGTATAACATGGCTGCACTATACTTACTTTTTGGTTTATCCGTTTCTTCTTCTATTTGATCTAAATTCCCTTTAAAAGCTGGTAAAAAGGAAGCTATAAAGGTTGGAACTAACATACATAACAAGGATGGTACAAATAAGTAGCCAATTAAGTGTCCTGTAGTTACTTTTTTACCAATCCAAAGCATTGTTGTTGTAACATCTCCAATTGGAGACCAAGCACCACCTGCATTTGCTGCAATAATAATTAGACCAGCATACCAAATACGAACTTCTCTATCTTTAACAATTTTTTGAAGTATCGATATTAAAACGATGGTTGCTGTTAAGTTATCTATAATTGCTGAAAGGATAAATGCTAAGAAAGCAAAGATCCATAAAATTTTAGACTTCTTTTTTGTTTTAATAAAGCCTTTAATAGTAGAAAAACCATCAAAATAATCTATAATTTCAACGATAGTCATTGCTCCTAAAAGGAATACTAGAATTTCTGCTGTTTTACCTAAATGGTGTAGCAGCGTTTCTTCCATCATGTGCATTTTCTCTTCATGCCCAATTAAACCAAAATTGTCTAGTAGACTATGTTTTGCAGAATCAAACCACTGCGGAAAACTATCGATTCCTAATGCAATTAAAGCCCAACAAATAGCCATCATGACTAGAGCTGGTATAAGTTTATCTATTTTAATGCTATGCTCTAAAGTGATAGCTAAATAACCTAATACAAATACTAAAATAATTACTGTTTCCATAAAATGTGTTAAATAAGTTGGCTTAATGCGATTTCGAATGCTGTTGCACTAATTCCTGTTTTCGATTGGTTTTTGTTATGTACGTTTTGAATTGCTTTTTTTATAATTTCGGAAGTATCGTTAAAAATGGCTTCGTCTGTCATTTGCACTTTACGTTCCATAAAGTAAGCAAAGACTCTTGCCATACCACAGTTTGAAATAAAATCTGGTATTAAACTTACGCGATTATCGGTATGTTCCATAATAGAACCAAAAAAGATTTCTTTATCTGCAAATGGCACATTGGCACCACATGAAATAACTTCTAATCCGGTGTCTATCATTTGATCGATTTGATCTTGTGTAATTAATCTAGATGCTGCACAAGGAGCAAATACATGTGTTTCTAGTGACCAAATTTTTTCATTCATTTCTTCAAAAGGAATCAAATTATCTGCTACTAATGTATTTCCATCTTTATTTAAAAATAGGTCTGTAATTTCTTCAAAAGAAAATCCTTCTTCATTAATTAAACCACCAACGCGATCTATAATACCAACAACTTTTGCTCCCATTTGTGAAAGGTAGAATGCTGCTGCAGAACCTACATTACCAAAACCTTGAACTATTGCTTTTTTACCAACAACAGATCCTCCATAAATAGTATAATATTGTTTTACAGCTTCGGCAACACCAAAGCCTGTAATCATATCTGCAATTGTATATTTCCTTGAAACGTTAGGTGAGAAGTTAGGGTTTTCAATTACTTTTATTACCCCTTGACGTAATTGTCCTATTCTATTAATCTTATCTGCTTCGGTAGGTTTAAAGTGTCCATTAAAAACACCTTCTTGCGGGTGCCAAACACCACTTTCTTCGGTAATAGGAATTACTTCATGAATTTCGTCTACATTTAAATCTCCTCCCGTTCCATAATAACTTTTAAGTAAAGGTGAAACAGCACGATACCAGCGCTCTAAAACACCTTTCTTTCTTGGGTCTTTAGGGTCGAAGTTAATACCAGATTTTGCGCCTCCAATTGCTGGTCCAGAGACTGTAAATTTTACTTCCATGGTTTTAGCTAACGACAAAACCTCATTCATATCTAAACCTTTACGCATTCTGGTTCCGCCTCCAGCAGCTCCACCTCGTAATGAATTTATTACTGTCCACCCTTCGGCATCTGTTTCTGGGTCTTTCCAATTAAATACAATTTCCGGTTCTTTATTTTCGTACTTACTAAGTAATTCTTTCATTAATATAGTTAGTTAATTCTGTTAACAAATATAAAAAACTAAAAGTGCTTTATATTAAATTTATAATATTTTTAAGGAAGATAAATTTTCCCAGAACTATGATTTTGTTTTGCTCCTGTTACACTGCTTAAACAATTTACTTCTTCTCGTATTTTTAGCACTCCTAAAAAACCAAAAATTAAAGCTTCTTTAAACTCTATTATTTCTTTAGATGGTATAATAATATTTAACTCTTTATTAAATTTAATCCTAGAAATTAAGTAATCATTATAAGCGCCTCCTCCAGTTACCAAAACGTTACTTCTAATATTTAAATTTCTTGCTATTTGGCTTGATGCATGTTCTGTAAAGGTTCGTAGTAGATCTTTTTCTTTTCTTTTAAATGCGTCTAGTCTAGGAAAAATTTCAGTTTCTACCCATTCAAGACCTAATGATTTTGGTGGCTTTTGCTTATAAAAAACTAAGTTTCGCAAATCATTACCTAACTGCATTAAATAAGTTCCAGACTTAGCTATTTTCCCTTTATCATCGTAAGGGAATCCTAACCTATTTGCATATTTATTTAGCACAATATTTACCGGGCAAATATCATAAGCAATTCGGTTTTCATTTTCTTGATATGAAACATTTGCAAATCCGCCTAAATTTAAGCAATAGTCATATTCTGAAAACAATAATTGATCTCCTATTGGGACCAATGGTGCACCTTGACCACCCAGAGCAACGTCTTGTACTCTAAAATCGCAAACCACTTTATTATTTGTTAAAGTCGCTAATTCTTTTAAATTTCCTATTTGATAAGTTAAACCTTTTTCTGGTTTATGTAATGCAGTATGTCCATGCGAACAAATAGCATCTATATTTTGAATATTATTTTCTTGAATAAAAGTATTAATTACTTGTGCTAAATGTGCAGTATACTTGCTATCGATTTGTTTTAAGGCTTCAGAAGATTGAGAAACTAACTCTTTAAGAATCTGCAGCCATGCTTGAGAATACCCAACAGTATTACAACATGTTATTTTAAATTTCCATGTTGTTTCATAAGTAAAAGTAACGCATGCTAAATCTATTCCGTCTAAGGATGTTCCAGACATTACACCTATAACTTTGTATTCATTCTTTGTCATATTGTGTAAAAATAGCAATCTCTATTGAAAATATGTTATTAAAGAGTTATATTTGTACTCATTTTTTATCATAAAAACATTTAATTAGAATTATGGATTTTAGCTTAACAGAAGAACATATCATGATTCGCGATGCAGCTCGCGATTTTGCACAAACCGAATTACTTCCGGGAGTTATTGAGCGTGACAATGCACAAACTTTTCCTCAAGAATTAGTAAGAAAAATGGGAGACCTTGGTTTTATGGGAATTATGGTAGACCCTAAATATGGAGGAAGTGGAATGGATGCAATCTCTTATGTATTAATTATGGAAGAACTTTCTAAAGTTGATGCATCTGCCTCTGTAATGGTATCTGTAAATAATTCTTTGGTTTGTTATGGTTTAGAAGCTTATGCTAGTGAAGAACAAAAACAAAAATATTTAACAAAACTTGCTACTGGAGAACAAATTGGTGCATTTTGCCTAAGTGAACCAGAAGCTGGAAGCGATGCAACTTCGCAAAGAACAACAGCCATTGACAAAGGAGATCATTATGTGATTAATGGAACAAAAAACTGGATAACAAACGGTGGAAGAGCAGAAGTTTACTTAGTAATTGCGCAAACAGATAAGCATAAAGGCTCTCATGGTATTAATGCTTTTATAGTTGAAAAAGGGACTCCTGGTTTTGATATTGGACCTAAGGAAGATAAATTAGGAATAAGAGGAAGTGATACACATACTTTACAATTTAATGATGTAAAAGTACCTAAAGAGAATAGAATTGGCGATGATGGTTCTGGATTTAGATTTGCAATGAAAACGCTATCTGGAGGAAGAATTGGTATAGCTGCTCAAGCATTAGGAATCGCTGCAGGAGCTTATGAATTGGCTTTAAAATACGCTAAAGAACGTAAAGCTTTTGGAACAGAAATTTGTAACCACCAAGCTATTGCTTTTAAATTAGCTGATATGTATACAGAAATTGAAGCTGCTCGTATGCTAGTAATGAAAGCCGCTTGGGATAAAGATCAAGGTAATAATTACGACATGTCTAGTGCAATGGCCAAGTTATACGCATCTAAAGTAGCAATGGAACACACCGTTGAAGCTGTACAAATTCATGGTGGAAATGGTTTTGTAAAAGAATACCATGTGGAGCGTTTAATGCGTGATGCAAAAATTACGCAGATTTATGAAGGTACATCAGAAATTCAAAAAATAGTAATTTCAAGAGGTTTAATTAAAGGATAGAATTACTTTTTTTAAATTGAAATAACAAAAAAAGCGTAGCCAATGGGCTACGCTTTTTTTGTTATAAAAACAGAATATAATCCATTTATACAATAAACAACCCCATCTATACATTTACAAAAGATTATTCTTCAATGTTTCTATAATTTTAAATCGCTAATAATCATAATTTTAAAAATGTAAAAAAAATAAACATAAAAATATGTCTATGTATATAATCTCTTAATTCTAATTTTTTAGATCATTTCATGCAGATTATTAAAGGCATATTATTCTTGTTAACCTTTTACATAGATAAAACATTAAACAACTATTAATCAAATTTTAAAAACCATGAAAAAAATTATTTTAATTATTACAGTACTATTTTCTTACTCCTTAAATGCTAATAACATTAGGGTAAGCAACATTTCATTAGAAAACTTAAATGATATATCTAATTGGGTGAATGTAGAATTTGATCTCGCCTGGGATAATTCATGGAGAATAAGTTCCGGACCATCTAATTGGGATGCAGCTTGGGTTATAATTAAATATAGAGTAAATAATGGAACTTGGACACACGCAATTATAAGTCAAGCAAACTCTACTCCTTCTACTGGTGCTACATTAGATGTAACTCCCGATGGGATTGGAGCACTTGTATATAGAGATGCAGATGGAAGTGGAAATGTAAATTTTCAAAATATGCAAATTCGTTGGAATTTTGGATCTACAGACACCAATGATATTATAGATATTCAAGTACATGCTATAGAAATGGTATATGTACCGGAAGGATCATTTTATGTTGGAGGTACTACTGGAGATGAAGCAAATAAGTTTCATTCTGGTGGATTTTCTACAGCTTCCTCCTATAGAGTTACCTCAGAGAATAATTTAACCATTGCAAATACTTCAGGTAATTTATATTATACAGCATCTAATGCTAGTGGTGGTGATCAAACTGGTGTATTATCTCTTTCATATCCTAAAGGATTTGGTGCTTTTTATTCTATGAAATATGAAGTATCAGAATCACAATGGGTTAGTTTTTTTAACAGTTTAACAGAAAATCAAAAAACAAATAGAGATGTTACAGATGCTACACATAAAAATAGTGATGCGGTAGTAAGTAGAAACACCATTTCTTGGACTGGTGGAACCGCAAGTGCAACAACATCTGCACCAGATAGAGCTGTAAGTTTCTTAAGTGTTGCTGATATGAATGCATATATGGATTGGACTGGGTTGCGACCGCTTTCGGAGTTGGAATACGAAAAAGCTTGTAGAGGGCCTATATTACCAAAACCAGGAGAGTTTGCTTGGGGAAGTGCTAACATAGCTTCTAACGATTATACTTTAGTAAACTCTGGTTTTTCTAGCGAACGTATTACAAACCCAGAAGTAAATACTGGAAATGCTTTGTATTCTATAACAAATGGAACTATCAACGGACCAGTAAGAAACGGAATATTTGCATCAAGCGCTGTAAATAACAATCGTGAAGAAACTGGTGGTAGTTATTATGGAATTATGGAACTTTCTGGAAATCTATATGAGCGATGTGTTACTGTTGGTAGTGCACAAGGAAGAGCCTTTACAGGAATTCATGGAAATGGAATTATTAGCTCTACAACAGGAAACGGTACGGTATCCAACTGGCCAAACAATACAACTGGAGATGGTTATAGTTTTCGAGGAGGAAGCTGGTTAAATGGTGCTGATTTTATTAGAGTTTCAGATAGATTTGATGGTGCATCAATAATAGCTTCAGGGAACAATCGTCTTGGTTTTAGAGCAGCAAGAACAGCACCTTAATTTATAGAAAAGATGAAAAAAAGATTTTTAATCTTATCTTTTATACTATTCCAATGCATTCCAATACTTGCACAATATCAAGGTGGAAACGGCGATGGTTATGATGATGAAATTGTTTCCTCTACTACACTAGAGGACCTATCTCTTATCGTCTTATATCGTGGCGCATATGGAGATGGTTTTGATGATGCTGCTTTATTGAATACTACATTAGAGAATATTTCTCTAGCTATTTTATATGAAGGTGGTAATGGAGATGGTTTTGATAATGATGATTTATTAAATACTACTTTAGAAAACATTTCATTAGCTGTTTTATATGATGGCGGAAATGGAGATGGTTTTGATAATGATGATTTACTAAACACCACTTTAGAAAATATTTCACTAGCCGCTTTATATGAAGGTGGTAATGGAGATGGTTTTGACAATGATGACTTACTAAATACGACATTAGAGAATATTTCACTAGCCATATTATACGAAGGTGGTAATGGAGATGGTTTTGATGTAGATCAAACAACTGATTTTCTAGATCCTAATCAAATAGTAGATCTAAGAATGAATATTAAAGTAATATTACAAGGACCTATAATTAACCCAACGAATACTGGTTTGATGAACGATAACTTAAGGATTAGTGGATACATACCATTAACAAGTCCTTATCCAGATATGCGAGTTATTAATCCATCTGTTTTAAACAATGGAGGAACTTCTGGAACTGGATTAGCATCTAACGATATTGTAGACTGGGTTTGGATAGAAATACGAAGTGCTATTGATAATACATTTATTGTTGATGATAAATCTGCATTAGTACAACGTGATGGTGATGTGGTAGATATCAATGGATTGTCTAATATTTATTTAGAAGGGTTTACAGACTCTTACTATATAGTAGTAAAACATAGAAATCATTTAAGTGTGATGACGCAAAATCCAATTGCATTATCTACATCTAATACAAACATAAATTTTACAAATAATTCAATTGCTACCTTTGGAAGTAATGCACAAACTACACTACTATCTGGACAGAAAGCACTTTGGGCTGGAAATGCAAATGGAGATGAAGTTATACAATATTCTGGAACCAATCCAGATGCTCCAAACATATTATCAGAAGTGTTAAATAATCCTGGAAACATATTAAATTTTCCAACTTTTATAGTTACTGGTTATAAAGTACAAGATGTAGATATGGATGGTAATACACAGTATACTGGAACAGAACCGGATACTCCTATATTATTACAAAATGTTTTATCACATCCTGAAAACGGGCTAAACTTTAGTACGTATGAAATAAAAGAACAATTACCAGAAAATTAAATTTTATAAAACAATAATCATGAAAAAAAATATTTTATTACTATTTCTCTTTTACCTCTTTACATTACAAACAAATGCACAAGATGGTTATACTTATACATTAATAGACAATGGAGCTTATAGTTATACTATTGCAGCTAGACCAAATGCTAGCGCATCTAATTTTGCAACTTTAGTACAAAGTTATGGCTTTACTATTATTTTAAGCGATGGAATTACAGCGAGTATATCCTCCTCTTTAGGAAGTGCAGCTAATGCAACTTTCTTTGACGGAAATAATGTTGCGCAACCAACCATTGACGGCTATTTAATTACAGAAACCTTAGGCAGTGTTATTGCATTACCAGCTCCAGTTAACGGAATAGATTCTCCAATGGTTACCATTCAAGTCCATGGTACACCAACATCTGGATCTATTTATGTTTTAGCTAATAATTCTACATTGGCTACAACAGTAACTCCATTAAAAAGTTTTATGCAAGCTGATATGATTGATGATTCTATGTTTATTTTTACAAATGTAGTAGATCCAAATACATCTGCTTTATCTGGAACAACTACTTATAATTTTTCTACTCTAGATATAGAAGAAAAAGAATTAAGTACATTTTCTATGCTTCCTAACCCAGCTAGTAGTATAGTAAAAGTTGAAGTACCAGAAAATTTTAGTGATTTTCAAATAAAACTATTTGATAGTTTAGGAAAACAAATTCTAGTCAATGTATCGGAAGAAAACACTTTTGATGTTACAAGTTTATCCGCAGGAATGTATATTGTTTCTATTACTTCTGAAGGAGAAAAAATTACAAGAAAATTAATTGTTAAATAAACGTTTAAGCACTTTCTTTAAAAGCTTCAAAAATAAATTTTTGAAGCTTTTTTTATATATTTTCAATAATAATTTTAATTAGCATACTTCTTTTAAAAATAAAAAACCAAACATATAAACAAAATAAACGAGGGCATATACCTAATTACAAAATCATCATTACATATATTAAAGAGAGTTCTCGATTCCTACTAGGAATGAGTTTTCGAAGTATAACAATAGTTATTATTCGATAATAACTCTTTTATTTATTTGTCCTTCTTGAGACTTTAATTTAAAGATATATAATCCTGTCTGTAATTTAGAAAGTTCAAGTTGACTGACTTCACTTTCTATATTTTTAGATAAAACTATGCTTCCTTTTATATCAAAAACTTCTAGTGAAACATCGTTTAAACTTGTAAGTTTTATATTAATTACTCCAGAAGTTGGGTTAGGGTAAATAGCTACTTGATAATCTAAATTATACATTTCAGTACCTAATGTGTTACAGTTGTTTCCGGTTGCTATGGTAGATCCTGCAGACCAATTAGAATTCGTCCCTGTTAAAGCAAAATTAGTTAATGCTCCATTATTTGCATTCATTGTTTCGTCATTAAGAGTATCTATTGTTGTATTATCACCTGTTCCAAATCCTTGGTTAAAATTATAATAAGTAACTAAACCAGCTTCGGAACCTAATAATTCGCAATCTTTAGAACCAGTAATTTCGCCTACTGATCTTTGTACATTCCAAACTCTTACTTCATCAATATCTCCACTGAAATATTCTGCAGGATAATAATTATTAGTATCGGCTGCACCAATAGTTAATGGCATATTAGTTGGAGCTACGTTAATTCCTACAGGTATTGTTCCCACTAAAGTACCATTAAAATATACAATAGTTTGTGATGTAGACATTACCCAAACCACATGAGACCATACATTAGCACTTATACCTGCTGAAACTACTATATCAATATAACTAATTCCATTATAAATACCAATCGTATTATTTCCTTCATTAACATGTAAACTCCACCTAGTTCCAGATGCATTAGCTATATCTCGCATAGAAACAACCGCTTTATTATTACTATTAGCAGTTGGCTTTATCCATGCTTCTACTGTTCCTGCAGTAAAGTTAAAAATGCTTTCATTAGATTTTGAAACAAAGTCGTTATTACCATCAAAATTTAAATGTGTTGCTGGAGTAAGAATAGGTCCAGCAGCTCCAATACTAAAGTTATCAAAAAAGATGTACATACTTGGAGATGCTACTCGTATTTCATCTACAGCAGGCCAATTGAAAGTGAATGTACCGATTTCATCATCTGGAACAGTAAAGACTTGCGATTCGACCTGAACGCCATCTCTAAAACCATAAAAAGTAATACTTACTGATGAAATTGTACGTAAATCAATTAAGTAATCAATACTATAAAATTTAAAATTGGAACTATCGTCTGTGTAAAGTCGAACCCCTGAGTTTGCATCATTGGTTAAAGCTTCTCCTGCGGGATAAACCCCACTTTCACTTTGGTAACTGTTAAACCTCCAACCATCGTAAGAAATATCATCTATAACCGTTCCATTTGCAATATATTGTATATCTGTAAAGATGGTATCTTCATATAAATAGTCTGACACTTGGTCTGCAGTAATTGGCGTTGTAAAAAAATAATTATTATTTAATGACGCAAGAGTATGACTTGAATGAACGAAATAGATTAAGGATAACAATACAAAAAAAGTAATCTTTTTTATCATAATTTTAAGGTTTAAGTTTATCTAGCAAAACAAGAAAAATTAAACTTCATAAAATAGGGCTAATCAACCTGATTTACGCTTTTAATCGGTAAAAAAACACACATAAACCTTAAAACAAGCTTTATCGCTCAAAATCGGGGGTAAACAAACCATTTTGAATAGCAAAAAGAACTAATCCAACTAAATTTTTTGATTGGGTTTTTAATAATAAGTTATTACGATGACCATCAACCGTCCTTGGGGAAATAAAAAGCTGTTTTCCTATTTCAGAAGCACTTTTTTGTTGACATATAAGATTTAAGACCTCTTTTTCTCTTTTTGTTAAGAAGTTTGAATCAAAAAAAGATATTCTTTTTTGGGAGTCATCTAATAAATGATTCATAATGTTTTCAGAATAATAGAAACCTTTTATAAACACTTCATTTATACTAAAAATCAATTCGGAAGGAGCTATACTTTTCGGAACATAACAAATGGCTCCAACTTCTAACATGTTTGAAATAAAAATTTCAGAATTATAATTGGAAAGCGCCATTATTTTTAAATTAGGGTACTTTGATATTAATCTTTTTGTTGTTTCAATACCATTTAAGCTAGGCATTTTTATGTCCATTAAAACAATATCGGGTAGATTAGAGGTGTTTTCTATATAATGCACAAACGCTTCACCATTACTAAACTCTTTAATGATTTTATAATGATCCTCTTGTTCTAAAATTGCTTTGAGTCCCTTCCTTATTAAAATTTCATCATCTACTAAAACTATATTTACTTTATTATTCATAACTAAAATGAAAATTCAAATTGAAATCCTTCATTAACTTCTGAAAACATATTATAAGTTCCGTTAATATTCTGTATTCTATTTTCGATATTAGAAAATCCTAAACCTCTATATTTTTCAATTTTCGAACTATCAAAACCAACACCATTATCTATATAAAAAAATTGATTTACAGAATTATGTTGTCTAAATTTCATTTCAATTATTGTCGCTTGACCATGTTTAATAGAGTTATTTATTAGTTCTTGTATGATTCTGAAAATTTGTAAATGAAAGTTAGAGGTTTCATTTTCAAATTTAATTTCGGAATTAAAACGAATACTTACTACTTTCGTTTTATTAAAATCTAGAACTAACTCTTTTAACGCTTGAACTAGACCAAATTTTTCTAAAACTGGTGGATATAAATGATGTGCTATTTTTCTAGAAGACTCTATTGCTTTGTTATTAATAATAGAAGTGTTTTCTATAATATCGGCTTTACTACTTTCCTTCGTTTTTTCAGATTTTAATAAGTGTAAATTTAAAGAAACTGCTATTAATTTAGAACTGATATCATCATGTAAATCTCTGGATATTCTTTTACGTTCCTCTTCTTGTGACAATATAGAAGCTATTAGGATTTCTTTTTGAAATTTAATTTCAATATCTTTTTTTTCTAATTTTTTTTTCAGGATTATTTTTCTTGATTTAATTACAAAAACAATAATGGATATTAATATTAAAACAAAAAATATCAGTATATAAAAAATAATGTAAACAAATTGAGTGCTAAAGTCCATTTACTAACTATATTTTATTAACGTTTTCCATTCTTTGAAAATAAATACTTGATATACGATATAAAACAAAGAATTAAAAATCCAGATATCTATATATGGTTTTTTTAAAAATACTAATTCTAAATTTCCTGACATAAAAATAACGCTACTGCACAACAAATACATGATTAATCCAATACTAAAATAAAAATAAGATTTCTTTTCTTTACCTAGATTATTATATAAATTGATAAGAGAATAGACTATTAGTAGAAATGAAATAAAAAGTATTTCAGTTAAATTAAATCTCCAAAAAAGACTTGGATCTAAAGAATACTGTAATGCTAAAAAAAACCAAGACCCTAAAAGATTAATAATTACAATATGCTTTAAAATTCGATTTTCAAAAAGATTATAAAAAAGGAAACTTAAAAATAAAAATTGAAAATTGAAGTAAAAGTGAGATATAAAGAAATTATTTCCAAAATTTAAAATAACCATAGAATTACAAAAAAGCTCTATAAAAGATAATACTACTAAATATAACATTAAAATCTTATAAACTTTATTCTTCTTTTTCGAGGTTTTTACAAATAAAAAACTATTTACAATTAACATTAAAAGACTTATAACACTAATCGAATGAACGATATAAAAGGTACTCATATTGTTATAAAAATTCAGTTTTTTTTTTAAAATAACAATAATACAATTAATATTCTTTTTTTGATTTTCTATCTTAATAAAAAAAGCTTCAAAAATAAAATCAGAAAAATTAAAAATAATTATTTTTTCAAATCATCCAATACTAAACGAATTTCACCATAGGTATACTTATCATCTATTTGGTGTTTTAAATCCGATAGGTTTTCAAACTTCTGCTTTGGTATTATGGCTTTTAATGCTTTGTAATGCTTTTCAGAAATTAAATCCGTTATTTTCACTTCTCCCGAAGGTATAAAACTTGCTAAATGCCCTGTAATTGTATTTACATTTAAATCGCGCTCTATAGCAATTTGCTCTATAGATTTTCCTGTTTTAAATAATTCTAACGATATGTTTTTAGTTTCTCCTTTTTGCTTCTTCGGTGTAGAAACTTCAAATATTTCAACATCTTTAGAAGCTTCTATATCATTTTCATCGCAATAATCGCGAATGACTTTAATAATTTCGGTTCCGTATTTTTCAACACGTGTCTTACCAAAGCCATTTACTTTTAATAATTCACTTTTATTGGTTGGTAAAGTTTCACACATTTCATATAAAGATTTCTGGGTGAAAATTTGAAAATGAACAAGTCCTTTATCTTCGGCAATTGTATTTCGCAACTCTCGTAGTAATTCAAATAATTCTACATTAGTCGTTCCATCAATAACTGTTTTCCTGGATCTCTTTGGTGTTTCTTTTGTCAAGAAAATCGATTTAGCTCGTAATTCTAAAAATAGCTTTACTTTAAAACCTTCTGTTAGTTCTTTAAAATACAATTGCTTGGTAGCCAATAATTCTTCAAACAAATCTAATGCTTTCGTTAACTCCGATTGTAAAGCCTTATTATCTGTTGAAAAACTAAACGCTTTATATGGGTTTATAATTTTAGTTTCTAATTCCTTTTTATAATAATCTAATGCCTTAGTAAAACGAGCTTGTATTTCCTTACTTGCTTCTGGTATAGTATTAGTACCAGAAATATCATTTAGTTGTGCTTTAAATGCATTTGCTACTTTTAATAAATTCGTAATACAATCCTTAATAGTCACTAAAGGAGCTTCTATATTCCCTTCAATACTTCCTCTATTTTTATAATAAATATCTAAAACCCGATTTACAGGATACAGGAATCTATAGAAATTGAAGATTTCAGCAATTAAATTTAATTGGAATTCAGACTTAGATTGTACAAGAATAGTTTCATCTGGCTGATTTTCTTCTGCCTTTTTATTAAACGAAATCACATTCGAATCACTAATAATCTGATTGGAATTGATTTTACTTTTCAACACCAACCCCTCTAAACTTTTACAACGACTCAACGCAACATAGGTTTGTCCATGCGCAAAAGCACCTTGTGCATCAATTATAGCTTTATCAAAAGTTAAACCCTGACTCTTATGAATCGTTATAGACCAAGCTAAACGCAAAGGCATTTGTGTGTACGAGCCAATTTTATTTTCGGTAATTGCTTTTGTTTCTTTATCTACACTGTAGTTTATATTTTCCCAAGTTTCTGGAGTCGTAATAATATTAAAATCATCGTCTGTACATTTTACAACTACTTCCTCTTTATCTAACAAAATAACTGTACCTATTTTCCCATTAAAATAACGCTTATCAACAGAACTATCATTCTTAATAAACATAACTTGAGCTCCAACTTTTAATACTAACTCTTCTTTATTAGGATATGAAAACTCTGGAAACTTGCCCGATACAGATGCATTATAAACAACTCTTTTTCCTTTTAATTTTTCTAATTCTGTTATATTCGTGCGCTCTGCTTTATTGTTATGTGTAGTTAACGATATATAACCATCTTCTTCTTTAGGTGAAAAATTTGGCTGATATCTTTTGTTTAATTCATCTGCAGAAGCTTGCGTAAGTGTATTAGTTCTAATCTCATTTAAAATATCTATAAACTTAGGATTGTCCTGCCTGTAAATATGCTGTAACTCCACAGTAATAGCGTTACATTGTTGATACGCTAAACTACTAAAAAAGAAAGCATTGTTATAAAAAGGTTTTAATAAATACCATTCATTCTCTTTTATAACTGGAGATAACTGCTGCAAATCACCAATCATTAATAATTGTACGCCACCAAAAACTTTATCCCTACTTCTAAATCTTCGCAATGTCTTATCAATTCCATCGAGTAAATCTGCACGAACCATACTAATTTCATCAATAACTAATAAATCCATAGACTTAATAATATTGATCTTCGTTTTACCAAATTTTCTATTAAAACCTCCTGCACCCTTTAACTCCTCGTTTGGTAAAATAGGACCAAAAGGCATCTGAAAAAAAGAATGTATCGTTACCCCTTTAGCATTAATAGCCGCGACTCCTGTTGGAGCAACAACCACCATTCTTTTCAAAGAAGTCATTTTCAACTTGTGCAAAAAAGTGGTTTTACCAGTTCCTGCTTTCCCTGTTAAAAACACATTTCTTTCTGTGTTATTAACAAAATCCCAAGCTAAATCTAATTCCTTATTTGTTGTCATTGATACTATTTTCTATACAGAGTTTGAAGATAATTAAAATCAATAGTTTTTTTGGCGAGTTTTTAAAAAAAATAAAAACCACGCTATCCACTATATCTTTTTTTAAGTTTTATAGAAATAGAATATCATATATTTAAATAAACGGCTAATACTATCCAAGTAAAGCAGTATACAATTTAAAAAAAAAGGATATCGTTTCTATCGTTCTCGCGAAGGATTCGCAAAGGATTCATAGTAATGTATGCTAATATATTTTCCTTGA
>NZ_JBSHNR010000080.1:0-405 GCF_053604645.1 Lacinutrix cladophorae
TTAAATACTTCTTCAGTAACTGCAACACTTACCCTTGAAGATTCTATCGGTCCTGACCTTACTGCTTGTACGGTTGTAGATGAAACCATAGAATGTAATGGTACAGATAATGAAACCATTGCTAACGATTGGAATGCTGCAAACATACTTGCACTACAATCTTGTGGTACAGATAGCTGTGATACAGATGCTGTTTTTGATGTAACTTCCGATTATGCTTTCACGAACCTTGCTTCCACTTGTGGTGCTGGTGGTACTATTACAGTAATCTATACGGTATCGGATGATTGTGATAATGAAACAACGCTTACTGCGACACTTACACTTGAAGATTCTATCGGTCCAGACCTTACTGCTTGTACGGTTGTAGATGAAACCATAGAATGTAATGGTACAGATAATGAA
>NZ_JBSHNR010000081.1:0-244 GCF_053604645.1 Lacinutrix cladophorae
TTGTGGTACAGATAGCTGTGATGCAGATGCTGTATTTGATGTAACTTCCGATTATGTATTTACAAACCTTACTTCTACTTGTGGAGCTGGTGGTACTATTACTGTAATCTATACGGTATCGGATGATTGTGATAATGAAACAACGCTTACTGCGACACTTACACTTGAAGATTCTATCGGTCCAGACCTTACTGCTTGTACGGTTGTAGATGAAACCATAGAATGTAATGGTACAGATAATGAA
>NZ_JBSHNR010000082.1:0-206 GCF_053604645.1 Lacinutrix cladophorae
AGACATTCCAGTAGGAGATGCAGAAGTAGATGTAGATGAGACTACATTACCAGCAGATATTACAGATACTTTAACAACAGGAACTTCAGATCCAGAAACAGTAACCGTATTAGAAGGAGTTGAAACAGCAACAACCGATGATGGTTATGCACCAGTAGTTGTTGATCCTTGCCCTTCACCAATAGATACTGATGGTGATGGACTTA
>NZ_JBSHNR010000083.1:0-228 GCF_053604645.1 Lacinutrix cladophorae
GAAACAACAGTAACAACAGGAACGGATGGCTCATGGACAGCAACAGACATTCCAGTAGGAGATGCAGAAGTAGATGTTGATGAAACAACATTACCAGCAGATGTAAGTGGTACTTTAACAACAGGAACTTCAGATCCTGAAACAGTAACCGTATTAGAAGGAGTTGAAACAGCAACAACCGATGACGGTTATGAACCAATAACTGCAGAATTAACAGGAGTTGTATTC
>NZ_JBSHNR010000084.1:0-232 GCF_053604645.1 Lacinutrix cladophorae
AGACGAAACAACAGTAACAACAGGAACGGATGGATCATGGACAGCAACAGACATTCCAATAGGAGATGCAGAAGTAGATGTAGATGAGACTACATTACCAGCAGATGTAAGTGGTACTTTAACAACAGGAACTTCAGATCCTGAAACAGTAACCGTATTAGAAGGAGTTGAAACAGCAACAACCGATGACGGTTATGAACCAATAACTGCAGAATTAACAGGAGTTGTATTC
>NZ_JBSHNR010000085.1:0-204 GCF_053604645.1 Lacinutrix cladophorae
CCATTTAATAGCGAAAAGTGTTTTTCTTCAAAACTCTTTGCAGCATTTTGCGTTTGAGTAATCCAATCCTTTTAGATTCAAATTCCGAATGAGTGAAAAAATTCCGATTGAGTAAGTTTTAATAATTTCAGAATAGGAGTGTGGGAAACTTCGTAAAAGTAATTTTCAGTTTCAGGTTTATAATTATATTCTAAAAAAAATGAA
>NZ_JBSHNR010000086.1:0-266451 GCF_053604645.1 Lacinutrix cladophorae
GTTCCAACTCTAGGTTTGTCACTTAAAAGTAAATATTTGTGTTCCTTCATTTGTTGGTTTGGTCAAAGTTGTTGCTAACGTTTATGTATAAGAATAGTTGCGGGTTTGTATGCGAGGATTTTCCGAAGGAAAATCAGACGTTACAAACACGCAACGACCTTTGATTAAGCACTAAACCGCAATTATTTTTATACGGTGTTATGCACTGGGCTTTATTATTTCATCTTTAAGTAAGAAAGTTTCTGAATCAACTATCATTCTCTTAAAAGTTATTTTATCGTAAGGCAACTCACTTTTTTTTATTCGGCTCATTGCGTTATCAATTTCGTTTTTTTTGACATTACAACCAAATATAATTTCTTTTATTCTGTCTTTGTCATAGTTTATAAATTCGGAATCCTCATTATTTTTGGATTGAGCAATTGCCCTAATCTCTTGCTCATAAATCCATCTTTCCGACTTTGTTGTTAACCAATAAAGTAAAATTCTATTCGTATTAGTTTCTCCGTCTAACAATTTTATTTCGTTTAAATACTTTACAGGACAAAGAATGAACTTTTCAGGATATAAATGAGGAAAATCAAATCCAACACAAATTCCGTTGTGTTTATTCGCATAGTGCGACCACATTAAAACTTCGTTGTATATTTTTGAAAAACAAGATAGTTTATAATCTTTTTTCTTGCTCTTTAATAGTTTTGACAATGTATTTGGGTCATTAAGTTTTTTCGCCATTTCACGGCGTTTCTGTCGAGAATATTTTTCTTGGATTTCGGCAAAAGCATTAGCAATATTTTTCTTGTCAATATTTACTTTTAATAATTTTTCGTTACAATCAAAAGGGTCGTTGAAAGTTTCTGGATTTGAAAATTTCAGTGATTGTTTTAGAATGATTTCCTCAAGTGCGATTTCGTAACTTGAAAATTGATAAACTATTTTCGTATTCAAAACCGAAACCAAATCATTGGTTATTATTTTTTCAATTTCGGATTTCTTTAGCATTCTTTAGAGTGAGTTTTTCGCCTTGTGCATAACTGGTTATATAGTAACGATTAACCACCATATCCCATAAAATGGATGGTGATTTCCTTAATTTTAATTTGTTTTACCCATTTGTTAAATAAATAGTGTAATCAAAGTTATAATTATTTTAAGCATAAAGAGTTGCAAATTTTAATTAAATTGTTGTTTTCATGCTAGATATTCATTTGAATTCTTTCATTTCCATATATACTATTTAACTTAAATAAATACCTTTATGATATTTTGAAACTGTTACAACCCAAAATTTAGAGTACAACCAAGAATAGCATGAGAATTTAATTGACACTTTAGAGATTGAACAAGTACGGTATGTTGATTGTAATATTATTTGCTATGGTAATTATAGAATTAAATTTGAAAATAACCCGAAAACTACTAAATTTAAATTCTTAGAATATACTAAAGGTTATTAGCATTTTTGAAGAATGCTTTAATCACAATATTGAAAAATTATATATAATGTGCTTTCATACCTCACTTACCAAAGAAGAAAGGAAACTTGAAGAACGTTTTAAGGTTGCTTCGGAGTATTCAGAAGTTTATAAACCTTATTTCCATCGAAATGGTTTTAGTAATGGTTTTATTTATATTATTAAACAGAACGAACCAAACAGATTCACACCATCATACTGGGGATTACTACCCGAAAACTTGGAGATTAGCGAGCGGAAACAGTTTCTAAATAAAACCAATACACTAAATGCAAGAAGTGAAAACCTATTCACATCATCACTATTTAAACAGCATATTAAAAGGCAAAGATGCTTAATCTTAGCTGATGGGTTTTTCGAGCCACATAAAAGAAATAACGAGTCGTTTCCTCACTATATAAGATATAAAAACAAGGACTTGTTTACTTATGCGGGGATTTATTCCGAATTAGATGATGACCTTTATACAGCTTCGATAATTACAACAATTGCAAATCCTTTTTTTAAAGGGATACACAACCAACCAAGTACGCAAGGGGATTATAGAATGCCTTTAATATTAGACGAGTCTAACGAGTTTGATTGGTTAGATGAATCTTTAACCGAAAACCAAATAAGCGAATTATTGTTTACATTTACTTCTAATGAGTTTGAAGCTTATCCGGTTACTAAAGATGTAATGAACTCACATAAGCAAAGCAATAATTTACAAGCTATTCAACCATTTCATTATGATGCATTAAATACTTTATTTTAATTATGACTATTGAAAATATAAATGAATTGAATAAAAAAATAGATAGTGCTGTTAGTAATTTCCTTCAAATGAAAAAAACTGAATTGCTTTCCGAAATACTAAAAGAAGTAATTGAAAATAAAAAATAATTGCTTAACCTTTGATAATATTGGCATTCTAAAGACCGCCACATTTGATAAAGTAACAAATGTAGCTCTAGTAGGAGGAGGAAGTTATCCACAACCTGGAGAAATATCCTTATCCCATAATGGGGTTTTATTTTTAGACGAATTACCAGAATTTAAAAGGGAAGTTTTAGAAGTAATGCGGCAACCATTAGAAGATAGAGAAGTAACCATATCTAGAGCAAAGTTTACGGTTACTTATCCATCGTCTTTTATGTTAGTTGCAAGTATGAATCCTAGTCCTAGTGGTTATTTTAACGATCCAGATGCTCCGGTAACATCTTCTCCAGCAGAAATGCAACGTTATTTAAGTAAAGTATCAGGACCTTTACTAGATAGGATTGATATTCATATTGAAGTAACTCCTGTTCCTTTTGAAAAACTTTCAGAAGAACAAAAAGGAGAAGCTTCTGTAGAAATAAGAAAACGTGTAACCAAAGCTAGAGAACTTCAAACTATTCGTTTTGAAGCATCAGAAACAGTACATTATAATGCCCAAATGAACACCAAACAAATACGAAAACATTGTGTTTTAGACGAAGCTTCTAAAGCATTACTTAAAACAGCAATGGAACGTTTAAATCTTTCCGCCAGAGCGTACGACAGAATTTTAAAAGTGTCAAGAACGATTGCAGACCTTGAAAACCAGGAAAAAATTAATGGTTCTCATATTAGTGAGGCCATTCAATATAGAAGTTTAGATCGAGAAGGTTGGTTAGGATAATATTTTTATTAACTTTAAGAGCTACTAATTAATAAATAACTTTTATGAAGAAATTACTATTACTATTATTGGGTATTGTTATTGGTTTTTTGATTTCCTATTTTTATTACTGTAATCCACAAAACGAAATACATATGACAACACCAAATGGAATTATTACCCCAGAAGAAGCAAAAGCATTAGATGAAGCTTTTAACTCTAGACATCAACTAATAAGCGACTCTATCGTAGGTAGACCAGATAACCGCTCTGCTTGGTGGTCTATAGAAGATATAGAAAGCTTTATTAAACTTGCAAAATCACAAAGCACAGATTTAGGTTACGACATGAATGGTATACGTGTATATCTTGGAGCTCATGAAAGAACTAGTAGGGAAGCAGGTTATACTACTATGTTTATGGTACCAACGGGTACCCCATCTTTATCAGAAGGAAAAGTAATGTCTGCACCTCCTGGAAATGGAGATGTTCCTGGTGGTAATGGATTAAATGGAGGGGAAAATGGCGATCCACCATCAGCTAATTATCCACAATAATTTTTTTTATGAAAGAGTTCTTATTAGATAATAAGAGTTTTTTAATAAAAGGATTTGAAATAATGGCTGCTGTAATTGGAATACTTTATTTTAAAAAGTATAAAAATACAGCAGCCAAATACTTTATATATATTCTTATTTATGTTGCTGTAATAGAACTAATAGGTGCTTACACTATTTATGTAAATAAATATGAATTTTTAAAGTCTATTAAAGTGTTTTTAAAAGGAACAGTTTTTGAAAAAAATAGATGGTGGTACACTTTATGTTGGTCAATAGGAGGTGTTAAGGTTTTTTCATTTTATTATCAAAAAATTCTTAAGAATAAGACTTTTATTAAAATTCTTAAGTGGTCTACCTTTTCATTTTTAGGCATTTCATTGGTTTTTATTATTTCAGATGTATCTCGTTTTTTTACAGGTACTTTTCCTGCAATAAGTATTTTAGGATCTATAATCATTATGCAATGTGCTTTTTTTTATTTTTTCGAGATATTGCAAAGCGATAAAGTATTAATGTTTTATAAAACATTAAACTTTTACATAAGTGCATCTATTTTAATATTTTGGTTGGTTAATACACCATTAATATTTTTTTCAAAATATTACACAATACAAGATCAAGAATATGTTCATTTAAAAACATTTATAATGTTAGGTGCTATTGGTTTTATGTACACCACATTTGCTATAGGTTTAATAGTTTCAAAACCAGAATATGATTAATAGTTTTTATATAGTATTGCAAGCACAAAGTCCAGTTTCTACAGCTGCAGAGCGTTATTTGCTAGTATATATGCTAGGAGTACTACTTATTGTTTGTACTTTAATTATTTTATTTTTTATTGTTTTTCAAAAGAGGAAAAACAAACTTTTATTAGATAAAATGAAGCAACAAAAAATATTTGACGAAGAAATTTCAAGAACCCAAACCGAAATACAAGAACAAACTTTAAAGAATATAGGGTGGGAATTGCATGATAATGTTGGGCAACTTTTATCGGTTGCTAGTATGCAACTAAGTGTACTAGGTACACAGGTAAATTCTGATATTAAAGATAATATTAAAGAAACAACAGATATAGTAAGAGCAAGTTTAAAGGAAGTAAGATCTTTATCTAAATCGTTAAATAATGAAGTAATATTAAATATTGGTTTTGAAAAATCTATAACAAATGAATTAGATAGATTGAAACGAATGAAATTTACAACAGCAGAATTACATGTAAAAGGAAATACTATTGCCATTGTAAACAAAAAGCATGAAATTATAATGTTTAGGATTTTACAAGAGTTTTTATCTAATTCGGTGAAATACTCGGAAGCAAAAAACCTTAAAGTACTTTTAGATTATGAGAACAATAATTTAATGATTCAAGCTAGTGATGATGGAAAAGGATTTAATGTTGAAACTGCCGAGAAAGGTTCTGGACTTTTAAACATGAAAAGTAGAGCAGCACTTATTAAAGCAACATTTAATTTAAGTTCAGAAATAAATAAGGGGGTAACATTAACAATAAACTACCCTTTAAATCAATAATGAATTCCTTTTTTTTTTAGCTACAAGCTTTCCAAATAACATCGTTTGGTAAAGGTGCTATAATATTAATTTTCGTATTAGAAACGGGATGTATAAATACTATTTGTCTTGCATGTAAATGTATGCTAGCGTCTTTATTACTTCTGTCGAAACCATATTTTAAATCCCCTTTAATAGCACAACCAATACTAGAGAGTTGAGATCGTATTTGATGATGTCTTCCTGTTTCAAGGTTCACTTCTAATAAAAAATAATTGTCGAGCTTTTTTAATATTTTATAATGAAGTATTGCTTTTTTACTATCCTTAACTTCTTTAATATAAGCAGTAGATTTATTGTTTTTTGGATTCTTTTTTAACCAGTGAATTAAAGTGTCTTCCGTTTTTGGAGGTTCATTTTTAACAACAGCCCAATACGTTTTACTAATATCTTTAGAAACAAAAAGCTTATTTAGTCTAGGTAGCGCTTTACTAGTTTTTGCAAAAATTACTAAGCCAGTAGTTGGTCTATCTAGTCTATGTACTGTACCTAAATATACATTTCCGGGTTTGTTATATGTTTCTTTAATATATTCTTTAACCACATCACTTAGTGGTCTATCTCCAGTTTTATCTCCTTGTACTATATCTCCAGCACGTTTGTTTACTATAATAATATGATTGTCTTCATAAATAACTTGAAGATTTTCTTTATTAGATAAGATTTTTTTGGAGGGCTTTGCCACAAATACAAGTTTTTTGTTAAACTAACAATTAGTTAATACTGCTCGTCATCGTTAGGGAAATCCCCACGTTTTACATCTTCACCATATTTTGAAAATGCATTGGTCATTTCTTCATATAAATTCATATATCTTCTTAAGAAACGCGGATTAAATTCATGTGTCATTCCAATCATATCATGTGTAACAAGTACTTGACCATCGACACCATTTCCAGCACCAATACCAATTACTGGAATAGAAACACTCTTAGCAACTTCTTGTGCTAATTTAGCAGGTATTTTTTCTAAAACAATACCAAAACATCCAGCTCTTTCCAGCATCAATGCATCCTCTTTTAATTGTTGGGCTTCTTGTTCTTCTTTAGCTCGAACTGTATAAGTACCAAATTTATATATAGATTGTGGTGTTAATCCTAAGTGTCCCATAACAGGAATTCCTGCATGTAAAATTCTTTTTATAGAATCTTTTACTTCTTTACCACCTTCCATTTTTACTGCATGTCCACCAGATTCTTTCATAATTCTAATAGCAGAACGTAACGCTTCTTTTGGGTCACTTTGGTAGCTTCCAAAAGGAAGGTCTACAACCACTAAAGCACGATGTATAGCACGTACAACTGAAGAAGCATGATAAATCATTTGATCTAAAGTAATAGGTAAAGTTGTTTCATGACCAGCCATTACATTACTTGCAGAATCACCAACAAGAATAACATCTATTCCTGCTCCATCTACTATCTTAGCCATGGTATAATCGTAGGCAGTTAACATAGAAATTTTTTCTCCATTAGATTTCATTTCTACTAGAGATTTAACGGTTACTCTTTTGTACTCTTTTTTTGCTACAGACATTTGATTTTATATAATTTGATAGAATGTAAAAGTACTAAATTATGTGTATACTGTTAAACTTTTCTTTAAAGAGGTCTTAAAATACTAATCTTCAATTATTTTAGTCTAAAATTTAAGAATATGGCAAGAGTAATACTTTTTTTATTACTGTTAATAACAGGAAATATTATTGCACAGCAAAACACCGAACATGAGGAAGTAAAAAAAACGGTAGAAACCTTTTTTAAAGGGCTTAATCAAAAGGATACCATACTTATAAATAGTGTTGTTCACAAAGATATCGTGTTGCAGGGAATACGTCCTAGTATTCCAGAAGGAAATATGATAAAAACGGATGTTTTTTCTAATTTTTTAAAGGCGATTGTTTCTATTCCAAAAGATCAAAATTTTGAAGAAAAAATACATAGCTACAAAATCGATTTTAACGATACTATGGCGCATGTATGGACAGAATATACATTTTGGTTTGATGGCAATGTAACGCATTGTGGCGTAAATTCTTTTCAGCTAATAAAAGAAAATATGCAATGGAAAATTTTCTACATTATAGATACTCGTCGTACAGCAGATTGTGAAGAATGATTTAACAATCTGCCATATTAACACCAACAGCCAAGCCACCTTCACTAGTTTCTTTATATTTGGTGTTCATATCTTTTGCTGTTTCCCACATTGTGTTTACTACCTTATCTAAAGGCACTTTTACGTTTTTTGGATCTGTATCTAAAGCTAGTTCTGCAGCGTTAATAGCTTTAATGGCTCCCATGGCATTCCTTTCTATACATGGAATTTGTACTAAGCCACCAATAGGATCGCAAGTAAGACCAAGATGGTGTTCCATAGCAATTTCGGCAGCTATTAAAACTTGTTCTGGTGTACCACCAAGTAACTCGGTTAATGCACCAGCAGCCATTGCAGAGCTTACACCAATTTCAGCCTGACATCCTCCCATTGCTGCACTAATAGTAGCCCCTTTTTTAAAAATACTTCCTATTTCACCTGCTACTAGTAAGAATTTTTTAATGTCTTCAAAGTTACCATCATGGTTTTCAATCACTAAATAGTACATTAAAACAGATGGAATAACACCAGCACTTCCATTAGTTGGTGCTGTAACAACACGGCCTAAAGATGCATTCACTTCATTTACGGCTAAAGCAAAACAGCTAACCCATTTTAAAATTTGTCTAAATTTTACTTCGGTATTCCTAATAGAGTATAACCATTCTACAGGAGTAGTATATTGTGTTTCTCCTTTCAGGGTTTTATGCATGTCATAAGCACGACGTCTTACATTTAATCCTCCAGGTAGATTTCCTTCCGTATGACAACCAATATACATACATTCAAGCATGGTGTCCCAAATACGTTGTAACTCTGAGTTTATTTCTGTTTCTTCACGAATAGATTTCTCATTTTCTAAAACCACTTTAGATATTGGTAAATCTAAGTTTTTACAAAATTGTAAAAGCTCTGTTCCTTTATCTATAGGATATGGAAAAGAGCATTTTATTTCAAAATTGCGTCTCGAGTTTTTACGTTCCTCTTTTACTACAAACCCGCCACCAATAGAGTAGAAGGTAGATTTCTTTTTTTTACCATTTATACTTGCCGTAAAGGATATTCCGTTAGAATGAAATGGTAAAAATTTTCTGTTAAAGGTGATATCTTTAGAAGGATGAAAAGGAATTTTTTTTTCGTTATTAAAAGCTAGTGTATTTGTGTTTTTGATATTCGAAATAATAGTAGAAATTGTTTCTGTAGGTATATATTCAGGATCACTTCCACATAAACCAAGCATAACAGCATAATCTGTAGCATGTCCTTTTCCTGTAAGGGATAAAGAACCATAAAGATCTACTTGAATACCTTCTACCTTATCAAAGGTATTATTTGTTTTTAGTTCTTTAATCCAGCGTTCTGCTGCACGCCAAGGACCTAAAGTATGAGAGCTAGAAGGGCCAACACCAATTTTAAGCATATCAAAAACCGAAATACATTCCATTTACGAAAACGTTTTATTATTGGCTCAAATATACATTTTGTAATGAAAGTATTTTACTTTTTTTCAAAAGCTTGTATTCTTCCAACTTCCATAACATCTTCAATACTTGATGTGTCCACAGCATCTATATTATCAGCAGGAACTACAACAACTCTAAATGTTTGATTTTGTGTCCATTCTGTACCTATAGCACTAAAATCTACAGTGCCATCTAAAAAGAATCTTACATCCGTTTGTGTAAAATCATAATTGTAAGTTAATACACTTTCATTAGCAGTGTCTTCATCAAAAACAACCTGTTGTGGCATTAACCTCCAAACATCTTGTCCGTCTGCTGTTTCCCATAAAATATATACTAATGTAACGTCTGAAGGATATACTTGAAAGCCATAATCTTCAAAGTATTCATATGCATTCCCTGCATTAAAGTCTATTTCAATTTCAAATGCACTAGCAACAAAAATGCCTCCATCTTGACCATCAATGCCGTCTTCACCTTGACAAGAAGTTAATAATAATGCAAATACAAATAAGGTAGATAAGATTCTTTTCATAATTTCTTTTTTTGTTTAAAGTTACAAATCACTTTCAAAATAAATTGTTAAAAAATTATAATTTAATTTAATATTTGTTTTATGACAAGGTGTCAGTCATTTTGTATTGGCATAATCATTGACTTATAGTAATCGAACAAAAAAATAAATTTCAACACAATAAAAATATAATTATGAGTAAGATTATTGGAATCGATTTAGGAACAACCAACTCTTGCGTTTCTGTAATGGAAGGTAACGAACCAGTTGTAATCCCAAACGCAGAAGGTAAACGTACAACACCATCTGTAATTGCTTTTGTAGAAGGAGGCGAAATTAAAGTTGGTGATCCAGCTAAGCGTCAAGCAGTGACAAACCCAACAAAAACTGTTTATTCTATTAAACGTTTTATGGGTAATAAATATTCTGAATCTAAAAAAGAAGCAGAACGTGTACCATATAAAGTAGTAAAAGGAGATAATGACACTCCTAGAGTAGATATTGATGGTCGTTTATACACACCTCAAGAATTATCAGCAATGGTGCTTCAAAAGATGAAGAAAACGGCTGAAGATTATTTAGGACAAGATGTAAGCGAAGCAGTAATTACTGTTCCTGCATATTTTAACGATGCGCAACGTCAAGCAACGAAAGAAGCTGGTGAAATTGCTGGTTTAAAAGTACGTCGTATTATTAATGAGCCAACTGCAGCAGCATTAGCTTATGGTATGGACAAAAAAGGAACAGACCAAAAAATAGTAGTATTTGATTTTGGTGGAGGAACACATGATGTATCTATCCTAGAATTAGGAGATGGTGTATTTGAAGTACTTTCTACAGATGGAGATACACACTTAGGTGGTGATGATGTAGATCAAAAAATTATCGACTGGTTAGCAGATGAATTTAATACAGAAGAAGGGATTGACTTACGTAAAGACCCAATGGCTTTACAACGTATTAAAGAAGCAGCTGAGAAAGCAAAGATTGAATTATCCTCTTCTGCGCAAACAGAAATTAATTTACCATACGTTACAGCTACTGCTAGCGGACCAAAACACTTAGTGCGTACTTTAACTAAAGCTAAATTTGAGCAATTAATTGACGATTTAGTAAAACGTACTATCGAGCCATGCCAAACGGCATTAAAAGCAGCTGGTTTAACAAAATCTGATATTGATGAAGTTATCTTAGTTGGTGGTTCAACACGTATTCCAGCAGTACAAGAAGCAGTAGAAAAATTCTTTGGTAAAGCACCAAGTAAAGGTGTAAACCCGGATGAGGTTGTTTCTTTAGGAGCAGGAATTCAAGGTGGTGTTTTAACAGGAGATGTTAAAGACGTATTACTTTTAGATGTAACGCCTTTATCTCTTGGTATTGAAACAATGGGTAATGTAATGACAAAACTTATTGAAGCAAATACAACTATTCCAACAAAGAAAAGTCAAGTATTCTCTACAGCAGCAGATAATCAACCTTCAGTAGAAATTCATGTTTTACAAGGAGAACGTTCTATGGCAGCAGACAATAAAACGATTGGACGTTTTCATTTAGATGGAATTCCACCAGCACAACGTGGTACTCCTCAAATTGAAGTAACTTTCGATATTGATGCCAACGGAATTATTAAAGTTTCGGCAACAGATAAAGCAACTAATAAGACACAGGATATTCGTATTGAAGCTTCTTCAGGATTAACAGAAGACGAAATTCAAAAGATGAAAGCGGATGCAGAAGCAAATGCGGAAGCAGATGCAAAAGCAGCAGAAAGTGCTCAGAAATTAAATGAAGCGGATTCTATGATTTTCCAAACGGAAAAGCAATTAAAAGAATTTGGGGATAAATTATCGGAAGATAAAAAGCAACCAGTTGAAGCAGCTTTAGAAGAACTTAAAAAAGCATACGAAACTAAAGATTTAGAAGTAATTACTCCTGCTTTAGATAAAATTAACGAAGCTTGGAAAGTTGCTAGTGAAGAAATGTATAAAGCACAAGCAGAAGCACAAGGTGGAGCAGAAGCAGGACCAGACGCAAATGCTGGAGCAGATGCAACCGAAGGAAGCGATGTAGAAGATGTAGATTTCGAAGAAGTGAAGTAAGCAGAGAACCAATTTTGTTTTTTACAAAATTGTGTGAACCGTTTATCCCAAATTTATTTGGGATCTTTATAAAGAATCTAAATAAATTAAAAAACGCAATCATTCATTTGGTTGCGTTTTTTTAGTTTAAAATATAGAAGGTTTATTATAGACTTAATTATATATATTTATAAATTAGCCGATTAATCTTACAAAAACCCTCATTTATGAAAAAAATTACTTTTTTATTGTTATTATCCATTTGTTTTTCTGGCGTATATGCTCAGTCAAACGGTAATTGTAGTGGTGCTTATCCATTAGAACCAAATGTAGCACAAACAGGATCTTTAAATACAGCTTCAAATTCAGGGATTACGTCTTCGTGTTCCTCTTTTTTTGGAGATTATTGGTATTCTTTTATTGCAGGAGCTTCAGGAGAAGTAGCTATAACTTCTAGTGTAGGATTTGCTGTTTTTACAGATTGTACTGGTACTAATGAAGTTTTTTGTTCCGCTAACTCTACAAATAATATCGTTGTACAATCCTTAACTGAAGGAGAAACTTATTTTGTGCAACTTTTTACATTTCCAGAACCTTGTCGAGGAGCAAATTGTGGAGAATATGAAATCATAATTAGCGGTAATACACTTTCTACACAAGATCTTGTAGAGAATGTATTTACAGTATATCCTAATCCAGTTAATGATGTTTTAAATATAAATGCAAAAAAGGAAATTACAAATATTGTTGTGTATAATGTAATAGGAAAGCAAGTATTAAATAGTACACCTAATGCTTTAAATGTTACTGTGGATTTATCTAACTTTCGCCCTGGATATTATATTGTTAAATTAAACTCAAATACTAATTCTGAAGTTATTAAAGTATTGAAAAAATAATTTAGTATTAAGCTTTTATAAGTAAACGAATAAAAAAAAGGGCTGTCTTTAAAGACAGCCCTTTTTTAATATTAAAATTTTTATTAGTTTTTAATAACTCTTATCATTTCAGTAGCATTACCAATTGTTACTTTAACAAAGTAAGCACCATTTTGTAAGGAAGACATGTTTATATCTGCATTAACTGTATTAGGTGCCGTACGAAGTACTTCTTGACCTAACATGTTATAAACAGTTACGTTTTCAATATCTTTTTGAGATTTAATAACTAAATTATCATTTACTGGATTTGGAAAATAAGTAAATGCTGAACCATTATCAAAATCTTGTGTAGATAGTGGATTACATGTAATTATTGCTTCCCATCCTTCTCTTGTAACTGATCCATCCGATGAAAATACAAATGTTAAAGCTCCAGATGGGTGGGTAGATGTTATAACCATACCTTCTAAATCTCCAGTTCCAACAGCAGGAAGATCATTTTCATCCCAACACCAAATTGTTCCACCTCCTGGAGGATCTATTGTAGTAGCTGTTGCATCTGGTCCATCGTAAACTGTTAAACCATCGTAACAAGCTGTTGTGCTATTATTTTCAGTACTAAATGCTGTGAATTCTACTGTTACAGCATCTCCTACAACATCTGGCATAATAGTATATGTAGTACTTTCATTTGAACTATAATCGCTGGATGTTCCACCAGAATCTAAGAAATTACCACTAGTACATGTTGGTGGCACCGCCACATAAACTGTTGCAAATGCAAGTGGTCCTATCCATGCAGAATTTCCGTCTACACCACAGTCTGTTTGAACATAATATTCATAAGTGTTATCTGCAACTAAACCAGATACGGTATAAGGATTTGTAACACCCGTTGCTGTTGCAGTTCCTGTTGCAGTAGCTCCTGCGGAAATATCAACTAATTCAATATTCCAAGAAGTAGAAGTTCCATTTTCTGTCCAACCTAAATCGGCACTATTAGTTGTAACATTAGTAACTGTTAGCGCTGAAGGCGCAGGACAAGTTTCTAATGTGGTAAAAGCAAAAGGTCCAGCCCAAGTAGAATAAGTACTAGCTCCACAATCGGATCTCACATAAAAAGTGTAATCGTTGTTTTCAGTAAGTCCCATAGCAGTATAAGGATTTGTAACTCCAGACATCGTTGGAGTTCCAGTTGGAGTCCCAGCAGCAGTAATATCAACTATTTCAATATCCCAAGAAGTACTTGTTCCGTTTTCAGTCCAACCTAACTCTGCAGTTACATCAGTTACTGTTGTAGCGGTTAAAGCATTTGGTATTGGACAAGCAGGAAGCTCGGTAAAGGATACGCTATCAATAGCAATATCCCCTTCAAATGTACCAACGCTAGTAGCTCTAAATGTAATAGATATTGTTTGACCGGCATATGCAGCCAAGTCTATAACAGCAGTTTCCCAAGGAGTTGTTTCCGCTGTTTGCTGTTGCCCAGATAATGACCATACATTTGTTGTACCATTAACTAATACATCAAGAGTTCCAATTTGTGCACCAAACATATGATAGTTAAACAATAAAGCAGGATTGGTAAGTGATGTTAAATCGACCAAAGGTGATGTTAAATCAGTAATGTCTCCTGTAACCCCAGCAGAAGCTTCTACATAGAAATAATTTCCAGTAGTAATGGACGGTGCAGGCCCTGTTCCTCCAGATCCAGTGTCAGTTCCGGGAGCAGATTCCCAATAGTATGAACCTCCAGTGGCAGACCAACAATTTTCAGCTTCGAAAGCAGAACCACCAGTTGTAAAAGATTCAAAATCTTCAATATATGTTGCTGCGATAGCAGAACAAGCTGTTCTAAATGTAAATGGTCCAGCCCAAGCAGAAGTACCATTACCGCCGCAATCTGCTCTTACATAAAAATCATAAAGTGTATCTTCAGTAAGTCCAGTAGCTGGATAAGGGTTAGCTACACCAGTTGCGGTAGCTGTTCCTGTAGCAGTTAATCCGTTTCTTAAAATTTCAATATCATATAAAGTTGCAGATCCTGCTTCTGTCCAACCTAAATCAGCAGTTGTAGTTGTAATATTTGTAGCTGTATATGCTGTAGGTTCTGGGCAGGCTACTGTAGTAGTGAATGAAAATGGTCCAGCCCAAGAAGAAGTTCCATCTACTCCACAATCTGCTTGTACATAAAATTCATAATCATTAGAAGGTACTAATCCGCTTAAAGCATGTGGGTTAGTAACACCTGTTTCTGTTGCATTACCTGTTGCATTACCAGCGGCAGTGATATCAACTAATTCAATATTCCATGAAGTAGCTGTACCGTTTTCTGTCCAACCTATATCGGCAGAAAAGCCATCAATATTAGTAGCAGTTAAGGCATTTGGAACAGAACAAGAAGGTAACTCACCAAATATTGCATTATCAATAGCAATATCCCCTTCAAAAGTACCAACGCTTGTTGCTCTAAATGTAATCGATACTGATTGTCCAGCATATGCTGCTAAATCTACAATGGCAAGTTCCCAAGGTGCTGTATCAGATGTTTGTTGTTGTCCAGATAAAGACCATATACTAGTAGAACCATTAACTAGAATTTCTAAAGTACCTATTTGTCCACCAAACATATGGTAGTTAAACATTAAGGCAGGTGCGGTAAGCGCACTTAAATTTACTAAAGGAGATACTAAATCAGTAATGTCTCCCGTAACTCCAGCAGAAGCTTCTACATAGAAATAATTACCTGTAGTTATGGATGGGTTAGGCCCTGTTCCTCCAGATCCCGTGTCTGTTCCTGGAGCAGATTCCCAATAGTATGAGCCTCCAGTTGCACTCCAGCAATTTTCATATACAAAAGCAGTTCCAGCGGTAGTAAATGTTTCAAAATTTTCAGTATATGGTGCTGCTATTGCTGCACATAATGTTCTAAAAGTAAAAGGTCCTACCCATGTAGAAGTTCCATCCACACCACAGTTTGCTCTTACATAAAAGTCATATTCTGTATTTTCAGTAAGTCCTGTTGCTGTATATGGATTTGAAACATTAGTTGCAGTAGCAGTTCCAGTTGGTGTAAGACCAGCTCTTATAATTTCTATATCGCCATTTGTTGCAGAACCGCTGTCTACCCAAGATAGATCTACAGTTGTATCTGTCATATTAGATGCCATTAAAGAAGATGGATCTGGGCATGTTGGTGGTGTTGCAGAAGTTATTGTAGGAGAATCAAAGCAAAATCCCCATTCGTAACCTGCTCCACCTACTAAATCATCAAAATAAATTCTGTATCTAAACCCAGATAATTGTGTAGCAGTAAATCCGGCAATATTAAGAACTTCAGAGGTATATGCTTCTGCAGTTCCAGAACAAAAATTATCGGTTGGAGGTGATGCTGTATCTGCATTAATAGGAAGCCCAATTATAGTCCAAGTACTTGCATCTGCATCCCAGTATTCGAATTGTAAAATATCATCGTTATTATAATTGTAAACTAAATTTCCTGAAATTGAAATCCATGTTTCTCCAGCAGTATGTGCTGCAGTTAAATCGATTACTGGAGACTCTGCAGCAATATCGTCATCACTTCCATTTCCAGCATCATCATCATCGAAAGCAAAATTTGCAGATATAGTTGGGTCCGACTCGAGCGCTAGTGGGTCTGAGTTATAAGTTCCTGTTAGTGCCCATGATGTATTTGGCCACGATGCATTTTGATTTAATGTTTGAGCAAAACCCGAATAGGTAATCGCTAAAAGCATTAAACACAAAATTTTGATAGTAGTTTTTTTCATAAATATTTGTGTGTTTAAAGTAATAATTTATAAATATAATATTTTTTTTTTTTTGAAATCATAATAGAAGTAGTTTTGTTTGTAAATATTCATAGTAAAAGTTCGATATATGGTTGTTTTTATGTGGCTTTTTAACATCCTTTTTGTGAATATATAAATATTCAATAGTGAGCTACTTAAAAGTTTTTACTATTTGTTTAGTAGATTATTATTGTTTTGTATAAATTACAATAAGCTATGCATGCATAATAAATTTATCCTTATATTTGTTTTTTAATTTTGCCTAAACAAAAATTTACTTTTTAATTAAAATATTCTTTTTTAAACAAGAATGATTACTACCTATGGAAACTAAAATAACCCAACTTTTAAATATTAAATATCCAATTATTCAAGCGCCAATGTTTTTGGTTTCTAATGTTGCTATGGTAACAGAAGCTATGAAAGGAGGAATTGCTGGTTGTATTCCAGCACTTAATTATAGAACTTTAGAGGAGTTAAAAGCTGCAATAAAAGAACTTAAAGCCAATAAAGTAGTAGGTGGTTCTTTTGGTTTTAATTTAATTGTAAATAAATCCAATATAAAATACAAAGAGCAATTACGGGTACTATGTGAAGAGGGGTGTGATTTTATTATTACCTCACTAGGTAGTCCAGAAGAAACTATAAACCAAGCGCATAAAGCTGGTATTAAGGTTTTTTGTGATGTTACAGATTTACGTTTTGCTAAAAAGGTAGAAAGTTTAGGCGCAGATGCTGCTATAGCAGTAAATAATCAAGCTGGTGGACATAGAGGAAACCTTTCTCCTGAAGAATTGACTAATCAATTAAGTAAAGCCTTGACAATTCCCGTAATTTCTGCAGGAGGAGTAGGCTGTAAAGCAGATATAGATAAGATGTTAAGCTATGGAGCAGAAGGTGTTTCTGTTGGTAGCCCGTTTATAGCTTCTTTTGAAGCAGGAGTAACCGAAGAATATAAGCAAGCATGTGTAGATTATGGTGAAAAAGATATAGTAATGACAGAGCGTATTTCAGGAACACCTTGTACTGTAATAAATACACCTTATGTGCAGAAAATAGGAACTAAGCAAACATGGTTAGAAACTGTTTTAAATAAAAATAAGAAGTTAAAAAAATGGGTTAAAATGGTTCGTTTTTCTATTGGTATGAAAGCAGCAGAAAACGCAGCGACAAAAGCTACTTATAAAACCGTTTGGGTAGCTGGACCTAGCATTGAATATACTAAAGAGATTTTACCTACTATTGAGATAGTAAAGAACTTGACACATTAAATTTGTAGTATACCCTTTTGCGTCTTTTTTTAAGATAGATTCTCGTTTCAAAAAAAGTTTCGTTTTTGTTGTAACTTATAGGCACTATTAGTCGTCATATATTTTCATCAATCAAAACAAACCTTATGAAACAGCATTTCACATTTTATTTTAGTAAAACAAAAGCAATACTTTTCTTTGCTTTATTATTTTTTGCGCACTTGACTTTCGGACAAGTAAAAGAAGCGCAATTAACCAAGTTGATTAATACCTATACAGACTATAAGGCCTTTAACGGCTCTGTTCTAGTAGCTCAAGAAGGTAAAATTATTTACAAAAAAGGCTTTGGCTTTGCCAATATGGAATGGGATATTCCAAACGCAGCAAATACCAAACATAGACTAGGTTCTATTAGTAAGCAATTTACTGGGATGTTAATTTTACAATTAGCAGAAGCAGGTAAACTAGATCTGCAAGCACCAATTACTAAATATTTGCCTGAGTACCCTAAAGCTACAGGAGATATTATTACAACACATCATTTATTAACTCATTCTTCAGGTATACCTAATTACACTTCGTTTCCAGATTTTTTTAAAAACGAAAGTAGAAACCCGTACACACCTTTAGAATTTATATCTAAATTTTCAGAAAAAGAATTAGAATTTACACCTGGAGAAAGGTTTAGTTATAGTAATTCTGGGTATTTTCTTTTAGGTGTTTTAATTGAGAAAATTTCTGGTAAAACATATGAGAAGATGTTACAGGAAAAGATTTTCACACCATTAAAAATGAACGATTCTGGATTCGATCATCATGCAACGATATTGAAAAATAGAGCAACAGGTTACGAAAAACAAGGAGGAGATTTTATAAACTCTAGTTATTTAGATATGTCTATTCCATATGCAGCAGGATCTTTGTACGCGACTCCAGAAGATTTGTACCTATGGGATCAAGCATTATATACTAATACATTGCTTTCAAAAGCATCTATGGATTTATTTTTTGGCAATCATATAAAAGCTGGGAACGAACATTATGGCTATGGATGGTTTATTGGTAGCGAAACTATTGGTGATTCAAAAGAAAGTATAGAAACTATAAGTCATGGAGGCGGAATTAATGGTTTTAATACTTTAATTTCTAGAGCACCATCAGATCAGTCTTTAATCGTGTTATTAAATAATACAGGAGGCGCTCCATTAGGGGATATGGCTAAAGCAATTCGTGGTATTATATATGATAAGCCATATAGCTTCCCTAAAAAATCTGTTGCTAATATTATTTATGAAGAAATAACAGCTAATGGAATGGATACTGCTTTAAAACAGTATAACATTATTAAATCTTCGGAAGATTATGATCTAAATGAAAAGGATATGAATAGCATTGGCTACAGATTATTACAAGCTGAAAAAGTGGACGATGCAATAACTATTTTTAAACTTAATGTAGATGCATTTCCAAATTCTTTTAATGTATATGATAGTTATGCTGAAGCTTTAATGACAAAAGGTAACAAAGAACAAGCCATTGTAAATTATAAAAAATCGGTAGAATTAAATCCAAATAATCAAAACGGAATAACGCAATTAAAAAAATTAGGTGTAGATGTTACAGACTTAGAAAAAGAAGTTGTGGTTGCAGAAGAAATTCTTGAAAGCTATGTTGGTACCTATCAACTAATGCCAGAATTTAGTATAAAAATAATAAAAGAAGGAAATCAATTAAAAGCGCAAGCAACAGGACAACCAGCAGCAGATATTTTTGCAAAATCGGAAACCGTATTTTATTTAAAAGTTGTTACTGCACAATTAACTTTTAATAAAAATGAAGCAGGAGAAGTAGAGAGTGTAACCCTTTTACAAGGTGGTAGAGAAATAACAGGAAAGAAAATGTAAACCGTTTTTATTTATATATTCTAAAAGCCCTTGATGAATTTCAAGGGTTTTTTTATTTAAAATTTTCAAAAATACTTTTCTTAATTTCTGTCCATTCTTCTTTTAAAATGCCATAACAACACGTACTGCGTTTAAAACCGTCTAGCATGAGTGTGTCTTTACGTAAAAGACCTTCAAAAGTTGCTCCAAGTTTTTCAATGGCTTTTCTAGATTTTATATTTCTTTCGTCAACACGAAATTCTACTTTGTCAAATAGAAGTGTTTCAAAAGCATATTGCAGCATTAAAAATTTCATTTGCGTATTTAGTCCAGAGCCTTGAAATTCTTTTCCAATCCAAGTCCAGCCAATATGCAATACTTTGTTTTTCCAGTTTATAAGTGCAAATCTTGTGCTTCCAGCGTAAGCTTGTTTCTTCTTATCGTAAATAATAAAAGGAATTGCAGTTTTGTGGTAGTATCGATCTACAGCTCGTTGTACATATTCTTTTAGTTTTTCAGATGGAGAAATAGCACTAGGAGAGTAATAGACTAAATCCTTTTCTTCTGCAATTATTGCTAAATGTTTGTAGTTACTTAAGTCTAAAAGCGTGAGTTTTACGTGTTCATTTTCAAGCTGGGGTGTATTCATTTATACCAATTTTTTTATCAATTCTACATTAACCACATGTTTGCCATTAAAAGGAACAATATGCAAATTGCTACCAAATAATTCTTTAGCTTTATTGGTTTCGTATGTAATTCTTTCTTGGTTTAAGTATTCATCTTCAGTACCATAAATCATAGTTACTTTGGCTTTTAAAAATGTGAAATCTTCTATTTCTAATTCCTTAGGAATACTTCCAGAATGTAAAACCAATTGAGCGCATGGTAATTTACGCTTTGCAACATATCGTGTGGCAACACTAACGCCTTGAGAGTAACCTAAAACGATGAGGTTTATGTTTTTGGGTAAAGTTTCAGCAGTTAAAATAGCATCAAAATTCCGCATTACATTTTCGGTTTCTGTAGCTGTATTTTCTTTAGTTAACCAACTAGCTCCAACATGTTTAAATTTTGGTGTGCTATAATATTTGCTTTGTGCTTGAGGAGCAATAACATAGTTTTCATCTTTGTTTAATCCTTCAAAATATCTTAAAAAATATCTACTTAAATAGCCCATTCCGTGACAAACAAACCAAACATTTTTAGTTTTATTGGTCAGTGAATTTAAAGTAGCATAACTATTGGTAGTTGTGTATGAAATTTCTTTTTCTTCTAAATTCATTTTGTACTTTTACAATCCGACAATAAAAATACATTATTTATATGCAATTATCTAAAGAAACTATCTTAGCAAAAGCAAATGCGGCTAGCAAAAACACCTTAATGGAGACTTTAAATATTGAAATGGTAGATTATGGAGAAGATTTTTTAGTAGCAAGAATGCCTGTAGATTCTAGAGTTTATCAACCAGATGGTGTATTGCATGGTGGTGCAACAGCTGCTTTGGCAGAAAGTGTTGGTAGTTTTGCGTCTCATGTTTTTATGGATACCGAAAATAAATTTATTCGTGGTTTAGAGATTACTGCAAACCATTTAAAAAGTGTAACCGAAGGATATGTTTATGCAAAGGCAACTTTTTTACATAAAGGAAGAACTACACAATTATTAGATATTAGAGTTACAGATGATAACGATAATGTAGTTTCCATTTGTAGATTATCTACGATTTCATTACCAAAGAAGTAATAATGCTATCTACCGCTTTTTTTGAAGAATTACAACAGCATTTTAGTAATGCACTGCCATTTGTTGTGTATAGAAAACCGAATGATTTTGAGGTGCATGCATTGCTTCAAAAAGCAGACGAATTACATGTAATTAAAGATTATACAGAAAGCGGCTTTGTTTTCTCTCCTTTTGATAATAAAGACGATGCAATACTTTTACCTTTTAATAGTTCTAAAAAAATATCTTCAAATTATGATATTTCAAGCGAATTTAAAGCAGCTACTATTCATAAGGTTTCTTCTTTAAAAAGTAAGGAAGAACACATACAATTGGTACAAAAAGGAATTGATGCTATTCGTAAGGGCCCCATACAAAAGGTAGTTTTATCGCGAAAGGAAGAACAACATATTTCCGAAGAAAATCCATTAAAAATTTTTAAACGTTTATTAGAAAAATACGTTTCAGCATTTGTGTATTGTTGGTACCATCCTAAAGTAGGATTATGGTTGGGAGCAACCCCAGAAACCTTATTAAAAGTGGAAGGCAATAGATTTAATACGATGGCTTTAGCAGGAACACAAATGTACAATCAAGCTAAAGATGTAGTTTGGCAAGACAAAGAAAAAGACGAACAACAAATTGTAACAGCATTTGTAGTAAACAGTTTAAAAGATAGTGTTAGTACAATAAAAATTTCGGAAGTAGAAACAGTAATGGCAGGAAACTTATTGCATCTTAAAACGGCAATTTCTGGTACTTTAGATTTTAAAAATTTAGACTTTAAAGCATTGCTAACAAATTTGCATCCAACCCCAGCTGTTTGTGGTTTTCCTAAAGAAATGGCTAAACAATTCATTGTACATAATGAAAGTTATAATCGCGAGTTCTATGCTGGATTTTTAGGAGAGTTAAATCTTAAAGAGAACAAAACTAGAAATAGAAACAGACGCAATGTTGAAAATAACGTGTATGCAACAGTAAAAACCGTTTCTAATTTGTTTGTAAATTTACGTTGTATGCAACTTAAAAATAAAGCGGCCTTAGTTTATGTTGGAGGCGGAATTACTAAAGATTCTGTGGCCGAAAATGAGTGGCAAGAAACCGTTAATAAAACGCAAACTATCCAGGCAGTTTTAGATTAAATTTTAATTCTGTTTTGTATCTTTGGTTGTTAGATGAAATACCCAAAAATTCCTTTAGCACAAACCGTTATTCAGCTTTGTAAAACAAAGAATATAAAGCATATTGTTATTTCTCCAGGAAGTAGAAATGCACCATTAACCATTGGATTTACTCACGATGATTTTTTTACATGTTACAGTATTGTAGATGAACGTTGTGCTGCATTTTTTGCTTTAGGAATTGCGCAACAAATACAAAAACCCGTTGCAGTTGTTTGTTCATCTGGTAGTGCATTGTTAAATTATTATCCTGCAATAGCTGAAGCTTTTTACAGCAATATACCATTAGTAGTTTTATCTGCGGACAGACCAAAGCATTTAATTGGAATTGGAGATGGACAAACCATTAATCAAGAAAATGTGTACGAAAATCACATCTTGTATTCGGCAAATTTAAAACAAGATATTAAAGAAGAAAATAGTTTTGTTCAAAATGAAGAATTACCAATTTTTAAGAATCTTGAAAATAAATTAGAAAAATTTTTAGGCTTACAGCAAGGTATTCAATTGCAAAATGAAAAAGAAATAAATGAAGCTTTAAACATTGCAATCTATAAAAGTGGTCCAGTACATATTAATATCCCGTTTGATGAACCTTTGTATGAAACTGTAGATACTTTAACAGTAAAACCAAAAGTCGTTGAGGTTACTTTAAAACCCAATAAAATGGAAGATTTACTTGTATCAAAATTAGTTTCCGATTGGTATGATGCTAAAAGGAAAATGGTAGTCGTTGGTGTAAATAAACCAAATAGTATAGCCCAAAAATGGTTGGATGAGCTTGCAGATGACGAGAGTGTTGTGGTTTTCACAGAAACAACTTCAAATATACATCATCCTCACTTTTTTAACAGCATAGACAAGATAATAGCTCCCTTAGATGTAGAAGGCTTTAAAGCTTTACAACCAGATATTCTAATAACTTTTGGTGGATTAATAGTGTCTAAGAAAGTTAAGGCCTTTTTACGAACTTATAAACCAAAACAACATTGGCACATAGGAACAGAAAAAGCAAACGATACTTTTTTCTGTTTAGAACATTCTATAAAAATGGCACCAAATCTATTTTTTGAACAGTTTTTAAATGAAGTTAAGCACCTAACTAAAAGCGATTATCAAGATTATTGGAAGGCTGTAAAAAAAGAACGAAAAAAGAAGCATACAGCTTATTTTGAAAATATAGCATTTTCCGATTTAAAAGCCTTTAAATCTATTTTAAAGTCAATTCCAGATCATACCGTTTTACAATTAAGTAACAGTTCTACCATTAGGTATGCGCAGCTATTTAATATTAATAAAACATTAGAAGTTTATTGTAATCGAGGAACTAGCGGAATCGATGGAAGTACAAGTACGGCTGTTGGTTGTGCTGTAGCAAACACAAAACAAACTATTTTTATAACAGGAGATTTAAGCTTCTTTTACGATAGTAATGCGCTTTGGAATAATTATATACCTATTAATTTTAGAATTATTGTTATAAATAATGAAGGAGGAGGGATTTTTAGAATACTTCCAGGAGATAAGAACTCTGAAAATTTTGATACCTTTTTTGAAACCAAACACCATCTTTCTGCTAAACATTTAAGTACAATGTATGGTTTTACTTATGAAAGTGCTACTAATTTAGAAGAGCTACAGTCTGTTTTACCTTCATTTTATTCTGAAGGAGAAAATCCAAAAATTTTAGAAGTCTTTACACCTAGAACTGCTAATGACACGGTATTATTAAATTATTTTAAGGCGATAAGGTAGTTTGTCGTTAAATACTGTTGTTTAGTCGATAAAATAAAGTCTTTAATATTTTTTTCTTATTAGAAAATATTTAAATAGCGTATCTTTAGAATACTTAAAACAATCAATAACAATAAAATATAATAAGAATGAGTAAAAGAGATGATTTAATTGTAAAGTATGCTGCAGATTTAAAAGACAAAATTGGTGTAACTCCAGATATGGATTTATTAACTAAAGTAACAATTGGTTGTGGACCATCTATTTACAATGCAGATGCTGCAACAGTTTCAGGATCTGATGCATCTGAACTTGCAACAGTAAAAAACAATTTTTTAATAAAAAAATTAGGCTTAGCAGACAGTGCAGATTTAGATAAAGCTATAGATTCTGTAATGGAAAAATATGGTAAATCTAACAGAAGTAAATATAGAGCAGTTGTATATTACTTATTAACACAACATTTCAAAAAAGAGTCTGTTTACAAATAGACCTTTAATTACAAAATTTATAAAAAGCGCTACAGCAATGTAGTGCTTTTTTGTTTTCTGTTAATTTCGTAATTAAAAAATAACATTTTTAACTTTTAATATCCTTACTTTTGCAGCATGATACATTTAGGAAAATACAATACGCTTTCTATTATACGTGAAACTGAACCAGGATTATTCTTGAGTGATGAAGAAGATAATGAAGTCTTACTACCCAATAGATATGTACCAGAAACATTTAAAATTTGGGACAAGTTAGAAGTATTTGTTTATTTAGATAATCAGGAACGTTTAGTTGCAGTAACCGATAAACCATATATACAACGTAATGAATTTGCTTTATTGCGCTGTAATGAAACTACTAAATTTGGAGCTTTTTTAGATTGGGGAATGGTAAAAGAATTGTTTTGCCCATTTAAAGAACAAGCCTACGAAATGAAAAAAGGAGGCTGGTATTTGGTATATTGTTTTTTAGACGAAGAAACGAATAGGTTAGTGGCTTCAAGTAAGACGAATCAGTTTTTAGATAATAACGAACTGAGTGTTGCAGAATTTGATGCAGTAGATTTAATAGCATCCCATAAAAGTGATATTGGTTGGAATGTTATTATAAATAAAAAACACTCTGGTTTAATTTATACCGATAATATTTTTCAAGATATTAGTGTAGGCGATAAGTTGAAAGGAGTTGTTAAAAAAATTAGACCAGGAAATAAAATAGATATTATTTTAGGGCAAGTAGGTTATCGAAATATTGAACCCAATGCAGAAAAAATAATGAATCATCTTCAAGATAATAACGGTTTTTTAAACTTAACAGACAAATCAAATCCAGAAGTGATTAAAGAATTACTCCAAATGAGTAAAAAGAGCTTTAAAAAAGCTGTAGGGTCTTTATACAAGCAAAAACTTATTGAAATTAAAGAAGACGGAATTCATCAAGTTTAGATATTAAGTGTTATTTTTTGTTGCATTATAATTTATTTCTTTTACCCAACTAATCGCTTCAAAAAGATTCTTAAATCGAGCAATTTTAGAATTATAAAACAATTTTTCTATTAAAGCATTTAACCAGCCATTTTCTGTATAAGAAACTATTGCGTAACCATTTAAACGCTTTCCAGACTTAAAAAAAATATTCCAATCAATCGGATTAATAGAGTATGGATTTATTCTATTAGATATGTAGCAAATTTGAGGGTTTTCTCCATAATAATCGGTAGCCATATTTATAATCTCTTGTGCAGTCTCCCAGTTTATTATAGCGCCTTGGTTAATTTCAGATACAATAAAATCTTTAAAAAAATAGAAGGTACCATTTTTAGAAGTGTGAGTATCTTCTATAAAATTGTTTAAATTAGTTTCAATAATTTTCATTTAGTACATGAAGTACCATTAACTTCTAATTAAAAATTAATGGTACTATTAGGTGTTTAATAGCTTTAATAAAAAATACTTGCCTAAATAAGTAGTTTTGTAGGTAGTGTTTGGAGCAAAAAAGTTATAGGAGGCTTAAGGTAGATTAAATTAGTTTTTAGGTGCTATTTAATCCGTTTTTTAGGGTTTTTAATCTACCTTACTTAAGCGGTCCTTTTATCAATAATATTTGAAAAACTATGTATAGCATCTTGCAAATCTTTAAAACATTCTGTTTTACATTTTATAAACGTTTGTTCTAATTTTGCATTAGAATATGCCAATGCATTATAATAAACAAAGGAAACACTTTTTAGGTTTTTAGCATTTTCATTTTTATAGAAATCAAACCAATATGTAGGCACTACAGAGTAATTGTTTACTCTATTTGAAATTACATGTAAACAGGTGTTTTTTCCATAATGATTAAATATTAATTCTGTTAATTCCTTTGAACATTTTGAATCATATATAACAGCTTCATTTACTTCTGTAACAATAAAATGTTTAAAACAGTATACCATACCAAAATTTGTTTTTATTGCGGTATGTTTTAGTGTAACATATTTAGAATCAATTAATTTCATTCCTTTGCTTTCAGTTTCGAAGCAAAATTAGACGGGATTACTTTTATATGTATCATTCTTATTTACAAAATCAATTTTAACGATTAAAATCAATAAACATCGACAAAATACATTGTCTGTGTAAGAAAAAACATCAATCTAGAAAACCGAATGATTTTGAACTATCTGTTAAACAGTAGTTTAAGTTTTGTTTTGAAGCTTTACGTCAATTATTAGTTGTAGTAGTTTGAAAAAAGAAGTATTTTTACTCTCCAAAAAAAAACGATGAGTCAAACAAATTGGATAACAGCAAAAGAATACGAAGACATTACATACAAAAAGTGTAATGGGGTTGCTAGAATAGCTTTTAACAGACCAGATATTAGAAATGCATTTAGACCAAAAACGACTAAAGAATTATATGATGCTTTTTATGATGCAGGAGAAGACACTAGTATTGGTGTAGTATTATTATCTGCAGAAGGACCGTCTACCAAAGATGGTATTTGGAGTTTTTGTTCTGGAGGAGATCAAAAAGCAAGAGGTCATCAAGGGTATGTTGGTGAAGATGGTTACCACCGGTTAAATATTCTTGAGGTACAACGTTTAATTCGTTTTATGCCAAAAGCAGTAATCGCTGTAGTTCCAGGTTGGGCTGTTGGTGGAGGTCATAGTTTACATGTGGTTTGCGATTTAACATTAGCAAGTAAAGAACACGCCATTTTTAAACAAACAGATGCAGATGTAACTAGTTTCGATGGAGGTTATGGTTCTGCTTATTTAGCTAAAATGGTTGGGCAGAAAAAAGCACGTGAAATCTTTTTCTTAGGAAGAAATTATACTGCTCAAGAAGCTTTCGATATGGGTATGGTAAATGCAGTAATTCCCCATGCTGAATTAGAAGAAACAGCTTATAATTGGGCGCAAGAAATACTAGAAAAATCGCCAACATCTATTAAGATGCTAAAGTTTGCAATGAATTTAACAGATGACGGTATGGTTGGTCAGCAAGTTTTTGCTGGTGAAGCTACTCGATTAGCTTATATGACAGATGAAGCAAAAGAAGGACGTGATGCTTTTCTTGAAAAACGTAAACCAAACTTTCCTAAAAAGTGGATTCCATAATTTATGAGTACACTTAAATATTGGGTACAAGCTGCAAGATTAAGAACTTTACCACTTTCTATTTCCGGAATAATAGTAGGTACCGCTTTGGCTGCATATAATGGTTTTTTTGATTGGCAAGTTTTTACATTAGCAATATTAACAACTATTAGCCTTCAAGTACTTTCAAATTTTGCAAACGATTATGGCGATGGTGTAAAAGGAACAGATAATGAAGATAGAATTGGTCCACAACGAGCATTACAAAGTGGAAACATTTCAGCAGAAGCAATGCTGGAAGTAATTAAAAAAAACATTCTTATTTGTATTATTTTATCTTTTAGCTTAATCTATTCCGCATTTGGCTCTAAACACTTATTATATGCATTAGCATTTTTTGTTATAGGTTTATCATCTATCTATGCTGCAATTAGATATACTATGGGAAATAATGCTTATGGTTATAGAGGTTTAGGAGATGTTTTTGTTTTTTTGTTTTTTGGTTTAGTAAGTGTGATAGGAAGTTATGTTTTATATAGTAAACAAATTGATCATGTTACTTTTTTACCTGCTTGTGTTCTAGGTTTTTTAAGTGCAGCAGTGCTTAATTTAAATAATATGAGAGATATTGAATCGGATAGAAAAGCGAATAAAAATACTCTAGTAGTTAAATTAGGAAGCAGTAAAGCAAAAAAGTATCATTACTTTTTAATTATTTCAGCCATAATTTTATCCTTTGTTTTTGGAATTTTATATTATACCTCTATATTTAATTTGCTATTCCTTATTGCATATATCCCTTTGTTTATACACTTAAAAAACGTTAAGAACAATACCAATCCTGTGCATCTCGATCCAGAGCTTAAAAAATTAGCACTTACCACTTTTTTATTAGCCATTCTGTTAGCTATTGGTCATTTGTTGTAATACATTTCTTATAATAATTATTTTCGCTATTAATTTTGACTATAAGTATTTGTAAATCAAATAATTATGCGTATATTTATTTTGTTGATGCTTTATGGTATACTAAAGTATGAACTTCAATTTTGGGGATTGAAAAACTCAGACAAATTCTTCAATATGTCTGAGTTTTTTTTGTAATTTTCTTTTCTAAAAAATAATTATGAAAATCACATTTTTCGGGCATGCAAGTTTAGGTATTCAAATTGAAGATGTACATATTCTTGTCGACCCATTTATTACAGGAAACCCAAAAGCTTCACATATTAATATAGAAACTTTACAAGCAGATTATATATTACTAACACATGCACATCAAGATCATATTTTAGATGTGGAAGCAATAGCAAAACGTACAGATGCAGTAATTATTTCTAATTATGAAATCGTAACACATTTTCAAAATTTAGGATTAGAAGGGCATCCAATGAATCATGGCGGAACTTGGGATTTTGAATTTGGAAGCCTTAAATATGTTAATGCGATACACACTTCCTCTTTTCCTGATGGTAAATATGGAGGACAACCAGGAGGTTTTGTTTTAGAAGGTGAACATAAAAATATATATATAGCAGGAGATACTGCTTTAACGTATGATATGAAATTAATACCGCTGCAAACGAAGTTAGATTTAGCTATTTTACCAATTGGTGACAATTTTACTATGGGAATAGCTGATGCTATTCTTGCAAGTGATTTTGTGCAATGTGATAAGGTCTTAGGATATCATTTTGATACTTTTGGCTATATAGAAATTGACCATGAAGCTGCTAAAAAAGAATTTTTTAATAAGGATAAAGATTTGATGCTTTTAGATATTGGTGAAAGTATAGAGCTTTAAACTACCCGTTTTAATAGCTAAATGTATTAATTTTCTAAATCCTCTAAAGCCATTGTGTAATCGTATTGTAAGTCTTCATGTAAACCCGAAATTATTTTTTTTATAGAATTTATTTGTCTGTCATAAATATTGGTAAGCGTAACGTTTCTTTTTATAGATGGTTTAAAGGCTTTAAGTTTTTGGCAAAAGTAGAGTAGTAGCTCTACTTCGGTTTCTTTTTTTAAAGAATAGCGACTAAATTTTTTTATGAGTCTTAATATTTTACGCACACTCTTTTTAATATAAAAATAACTATCTGTATTTATGGTTTCAAACTGAGTATCTATTTCCTGTTTTACGTTTTCAATATATTCTGCTTCATCATGTGCTTCAAAAAGCAAATAAGTAAGCAGTTCTTTATTTTCCTTTTTAAAGCGAGATAAACGCAAACAAAGATTCATTAATTCTTCGGTAGAGTTATGTTTTAGTTCGTCTTTAAGTTGTTTTACAGTAGCTGTTTTCATATTTACTTACCTCGAAAGAGGAAATATTTTTAGTTAACACAATCTTTATACTCTTTTTCACTACGAAAAAGGGATTAAAGCTTTTTCACGTTTAGATGCTTAAAATCGAAAATAGCCATTGCTTTGCAATCAAATAAAAGTTTGTCTTTTGTTATTTTCTGTCCAAAATGTATTCACGCTAAAAGGAGTAGCATAAATAATATGTTTTTTATAAAACTATTTTTGTTTTCTAATTCTAGTTGCAAAATACGAAAACTAAGCTTAGAAGGTTTTATATTACTATATTTTATAATGCTTATTTACTTAAAATAATCTAGTAAATCATACTGTTGTTTTCGAGTTTGCCCTATCTATCTTTATCATTATATTTATTTTGTTAATGTAGGATTTTAATAAAAGTATAAATTAGTTTTTATCGTTTAAAAAATAATAATGCAACTATTAAAAATAGATATGATTATAACTAAGTTATTATTTGGTTGTTTTTTTATTAAATTGCTTTATAAAAATGTTTTATTTTAATATACTATGGGAATATTAAATTTTTTTAAACCAAACTCTTCTTCTGTACTAAAAATTGATGAAGTTTTATATTCAGAACTAGATAAAAATACTTTCTTAACTAAGTATTTGAATCCAAGAGTGCCTTTAATTATAAAAAATGGAGCTCATGATTGGCCATTAATTAAGTTGTGGACCAAAGATTATATTTCCGAAAAAAATGGGGATTACTTATGTACCGTAATTAGTGATTCAAGGCCTGCCTATTCTAAAGATAAAACGACGCTAAAAAATTACTTCAACACGCATAAAAATAAGAGTACTTTAACATTGGAGGGGTATGATCGAAAAAAGGAGCCTTTTTTTTTGAAGGGAATAAAATTTCCTAATATGTTTTTTTCAAAGAAGAATATACATCGGTTTTTCTTTTATCATTCTGTTAAAGACGCTGGTACTTTGCCTCACATTCATAGAGATGCCTTTAATATTCTTCGGGAAGGAGAGAAACGTTGGGTTATGTATGATGCCGATAGGATTATAGCACCAAATGGTTATTCATTAATGATGAAGACTCATAAAAAATATCCTCCTGGCACTCATGCTAAAGATTGGTTTAAAAAGGAGTACGCTAAACTTCCTGCTAAGGTAGATAAGGTTTATGAATGTATACAATCTCCAAACGATATTGTTTTTATTCCAATAAACTATTGTCATACGGTTATCAATAATTCAAATGAAGTTCTCGGATTAGTGGTAGAAGTATTACGTTCTTAAAATATTTATATGATCAAATTATTTCAAAGAAAGAATATATCAAAAAAAAATGCTATTTTTTTACACATCCCTAAAACTGGAGGGTCTACATTTGTAGGGTTATTAAAGGATTCTATTAAAATTACAAAAGAAGATTATAAATTACCTTCCCATATTATCGACCAAATTGGCAATGTTAAAATTAGTCATATAGATTTTAGTACTAAACACCGTTATTTTCAATCTCCCGAAATCTTTGATAAGTCTTTACATTTAAATTTTAAGGATAAATTTTTAATATTTATGCTTATTAGGCATCCAGTAGACAGAATTGTTTCGGAGTTTACATTTCAATATCATATGCTTAACGGAAAAGATGGTAATACAAACGCTGCTATTATTTCTAAACTTAGGCCACTGCCTAATTCATTAAAAGAATATATTAAATTCCCGCACACACATAATTATCAAATTAAATTTCTACTAGGTCGAAAAATAGCTGATCCAAAACCCATAACAGCCAGCGACTATCAGAAAATCATTGATAGTATTGAAACTCTTTCTATTCATTGCGGTCTAACAGAAAATTACAGTCAATTTTTGCACCAATTTCAAGAATTAACATCCGTAAAATTAAAGAAGCATATTACGATAAGAAAAAGGACACCTATTGAATATGAAATGTTTCTAGATGATGCTTTAAAAAGTAAAATTTTGAAATACAATGCATATGATTATAAACTTTATTCTTATGTAAAAGAAAAGCTAAATAATAAAGCTGGAATGAATTTCAATACATTCAAATATAATAATAGTAACGATTTTATTGTGTGATTTTTTTAACTACTCTTTTTCAAGTATAGTTTTTATGGCCAGTTTATTTTTAAAATCAACAGTTTTGTTTACTGCGATGTTTTGTAGTGTTTATTAATCGTTTTTTTCACTCGAAATAATCGATATAAACCTATTAATAAAATAACAGGAGAAATAGCTAATAGCGTTACCCCAAAGGTTTTAAGTTCGGAAAAAAGGTCTAGTTTTAAAATAGCTAACCCTGTACCAAGTATTACTAAAAAAGTTCTAAAATAAGCTAAAAAAGTACGTTCGTTTGCTAGCTTAGTTCTTTCTATTGCGAGCCAATCCCTTGTAGTTAATGTATCTGGTTCTGTCATTTTTACTTTATCCTTTTAATAAATTTACACTTACTGTTGCTAAGTCGTTATCTGGAAATTTCGAAAAATAATTTGCATCTGGTTGCAAGCCTACTTCGGTAGCTATTTTGTTAAATACGTCAACTTCTAAAATAAATTGGTCGCTATAACCATGTGTAGCATCGTAGGCAGTTGCTGCAGTTTTTCCAATATTTTGTGCAATAAGTTTTGGGTTAATGGTGTGTAACTCGATAATTAATAAACCAAATTGCTCCACATAAGGTTTCCATTTTAATAAATGTTCTCGTAAGGAGTCTTCTACTAAATTATTAGGCAAACGTTTTCCTTGATTTGCATATGCTCCAGTAGAAGTGCTTACTTTATTACTAATCACTTCTGGTGTTTCCCAAATTCGGTTATGATCTAAAAAGGTACGAACATTAAGTAAATCTTTAAGTGCTATATTATAATCTTCTTTAAGGTCTTTAGCTAATAAATCGGGTCTACCAATATCGCCCCAAATTACTTTAGCCCAGATATCTGCTTTTATTAAATTTGCTCTGGTTACTTTTAGTGCAGCCTGATTAAAATCTGCACCAACCAATAATAACGGGTGTTCTTCCAGCATTTTACCACGAATAGTTTGGTGTTCAATGACATCAAAAATATGATTTATAAAAGCGCCATTACCACAACCCATATCTAGAATCCCTTTAGGTTGTTCATTAATTGGTTTATTAAAGAGTTTAATAATTACTTGATCTATTACTTTAAAATATGTTGAATGCGCACCACCACTTCCCCAAACATTCATTTCTCGATGTACATGCTTTTCCGTTTCTTGAGGTGAGTTTGTTTTTAATACTAAAGGATTTCCAAAAAGCAATTCGTCTAATTGTAAAAAAGTTGGTAAATAAGAAACAGTTACCCCATAGGCACTAGCTCTTTTTGCAAAAAATAACCCTTGATCTGTAAATTGGTAGGTGTTTTTCTTTTTGACAAACCATCCTAAAAACGAAAAGAAGTCTAGAATTTTTTTAAAACTTTCTGGATCTTTATGATATTCTTCTGCTGTAAAAGAAGCTTCCATGAAGTATTTATGAAACAAGCCATTTACACCTAGCATCACAATTATTGGAGCTACGATACAGCCTTCGATATGTTTTAAAACTTGTTGTTCTATTTCTGTTTTTGCTTGTAAGCCAAAATTGTTTTGATAGTTTTTAAAAATCTGCTCTAAAACAATAAAAGTATCTGCACTTATATGGTTTTCTGGGAATGTAACCGAATAGGAGAGCAGCTTAACAGCATCTTCATAATGGCTTGCAAGATGAAAAGCCGCTTTGCTATTTCCATTTATTTGATAAGTTACTTTGTTAGAAACGTTATCTACATGTTGCTGCAGCCAACCTTGTGAAGCTAAAATGCGTAATGCAATGTTTAAGTAGCCTTCGTTAGCTTTAAAACTTGTAGTAATTTCTTCAGTGGTTGTTTTTTTTTGTTCCAATAAAAAATCTAAAACCCCTTTTTTGTAAAGAGAATATGCTGTCGTTGCTGTAGCAATACCATCTAAATGTTTAAAAATAGTTCCTCGAAGTTGTTCTTTGTCTTTTTTGGTAAGCATTTGCTTTTATTGATTTCTATAAATATAAAAAAAACCTTTCAAGTATGTATTGAAAGGCTTTTAAATTCATATTTAAAAAATTGTTATCTCAATTTTGGAAAATCGCTAGGATTTGCTTCGTGCATAACTTGGTAAACAGCTTCAAAAATATCTTCTAATGAAGGTTTAGAAAAATAATCACCATCTGTACCATAAGCAGGACGATGGCTTTTGGCAGTTAAGGTTTGCGGTTTACTATCTAAATGCTCGTATGCGTTTTGTGTGTTTAATATTTCATTTAAAATATAAGCAGAAGCACCACCAGGAACATCTTCATCTATAACCATAAGACGGTTGGTTTTAGCTATACTTTTTACAATATCATGATTAATATCAAAAGGTAAAAGGGATTGAATATCTATAACCTCTACATCAATACCCACTTCAATCAATTCTTTTGCTGCTTGAGCTACCATATTTAAAGTAGAACCGTAAGAAACTAAAGTAATATCGCTTCCTTCTTTAATGGTTTCTACGACTCCTAATGGTGTTTTAAATGCACCAATATTGTTTGGCATTTTTTCTTTTAGACGGTATCCATTTAAACATTCTACTACTAAAGCAGGTTCGTCACTTTCTAATAGGGTATTGTAAAAACCAGCGGCTTTTGTCATATTTCTAGGTACTAAAACATGTATACCTCTAACAAGATTAATAACACCTCCCATTTGCGAACCAGAATGCCAAATACCTTCTAGTCGGTGTCCACGTGTACGAATAATTAATGGTGCTTTTTGTCTACCATGAGTTCTATAATGCAAGGTTGCTAAATCGTCGCTCATTATTTGCAAAGCGTACAAGATATAATCTAGGTATTGAATTTCGGCAATTGGTCTTAAACCACGCATTGCCATTCCAATTCCTTGACCTATAATAGTGGCTTCACGAATTCCAGTATCTGAGACCCGCAATTCACCATACTTTTCTTGCATACCTTCTAGGCCTTGGTTTACATCTCCAATATGTCCTGCATCCTCACCAAAAATTAATACTTCTGGATGTTTTGCAAAGAGCGTATCAAAATTATCTCTAATAACTAAACGAGCATCTACTAATTTAGCATCGTCATCATAAGTTGGTTTTACCTCTTTTACATGTAAAGCGGAAAGTTTAGAGTGACTATGTAAATGGGAGCTATATTTAGGTTGGATTAGGTTTATATAACTATTAATCCAGTTTATAAGTTGTGTTTTTTCTGAAGAATCTTCGTTTAATACATAACGTAACACTTTTCTAGCAGTAGAAATATTATCTTTTCTAATAGGTTCTACAATTGCAGTTAAGTTATTAATTAATTTTGTTATAAAAACTTTGTTAGCACTCGTTTTAGAAAGGTTTTCAAGGAGAGTAACTAACGTTTCACGTTCTTGAAGAATTGGAGTGTTATAAGCAGACCAAGCAGCTTTTTTACCTTCACGAACTTGTTTTTTTATATCTTTCTCAATGGTTCTAAGTTCTTCTTTAGTAGCAAAGTTATTGGCAATAATCCATTCGCGCATTTTAAGGTTACAATCGTGAGCTGCTTCCCAATTAAGACGTTCCGTATTTTTGTAACGTTCGTGAGAACCAGAAGTAGAATGACCTTGTGGTTGTGTTAACTCATTAACATGAATTAAAACAGGGATATGATGTGTTCTTGCTATTTTGGATGCTTTTTGGTAGGTATCTACTAAAGCTGGATAATCCCAACCTTGAACTCTTAAGATTTCGTATCCATTGGTATTCTCTTCTCGTTGAAAACCTTTTAATATTTCGGAAATGTTTTCTTTTGTCGTTTGGTGTTTTGCGTGTACAGAAATGCCGTATTCGTCATCCCAAACACTCATTACCATTGGTACTTGTAAAACACCAGCTGCATTAATGGTTTCAAAAAATAAACCTTCACTAGTACTTGCATTACCTATAGTTCCCCAAGCTACTTCATTTCCATTATTCGAAAACTTAGTAGCATCCATTTCATTTATATTTCTATACATTTTTGAAGCTTGCGCTAAGCCCAGTAAACGTGGCATTTGCCCCGCAGTTGGTGAAATGTCGGCACTTGAGTTTTTTTGTTTTGTAAGGTCGTTCCAATTTCCTTTTTCGTCTAAACTATGGGTTGCAAAATGCCCACCCATTTGTCTACCAGCAGACATTGGATCATGTTTAATATCGGTATGTGCATATAGGCCTGCAAAAAATTGCTCAATGGTTAATTCGCCTATAGCCATCATGAAAGTTTGATCGCGATAGTAGCCAGATCTAAAATCTCCATTTTTAAAAGCTTTAGCCCAAGCTAGTTGTGGTATTTCTTTACCATCTCCAAAAATTCCAAATTTTGCTTTACCTGTAAGCACTTCACGTCTACCAAGTAAACTGCACTCTCTAGAAGTTACAGCGATGGTATAGTCTTTTAAAACTTCCGCTTTAAAATCGTTATAAGAAATGTCTTCTATTTCGTCTGGATTAGATGTCATTTTTGATGCTTTCATATATTGCAAATTTACGAAAAATAAAGCGTTTTTGCAATTTTGAAAATCTTAAAAAATTGCGAAATCAATATTGTTTAAAGCGTGATTTTATTAAAAATTAAAAATAATGCAATTATTAGCATTTTTGTTGAATATTTTTTAATGTATTTTCAGTTTATTAATTTTTTATTGAGAATTTTTAAACTGAGAAAAAGTTCTGTTTTTAAAAAAGTTTATAGCACTTTAGTAGGAAAGAATTAGATGTAAATTGTAAAAACATTCTTATTGTTTGTTGGTAAGTCGGATAATTTCAAAAAGAATTAAAAGTGTTTCAAATGCACATATAAGAATTAGCTTTACAGCGATGATTTCTTTATAGCTTTTATATGTAAAGTATTTTCAGAAAAAGGTATCCAATTAATACCAACGTCTTCTAAACAACCCTAGAAGTGATTGTATGTCTGCTGTGAATTTAAAGCGTATTTTTTGGTTGTATTGTGGTTGCGCTATTTCCCAACCAAGATTAGAATATACAGGGAAATATATTTCAAAATAATCTTCAACTAAATTAATTCGAACACCCGAATCATATACAAACTTGGCGTTTTGGTGTTTGTTTTTTAAAGTTCCTAAATCTCCATAGGCATGAATATATTGCCAAATTGATGTGCTTATGTTTGTTGTTGCCATCCATTGGTTAGCAAAGGGGGTTTCTAATTTAGATTTAAAACCTCCTTCTGCAATAATTAATTCTTGACTAAATAATCCAGTACTTTCAGATCTCCCCAAATAACTGTAATCAAACAAGTAATCAGTTGGTCTGTCCAAAGCAAAATTAAAGTAATTACTGTTAATATCGTTTTTGTTTTTTAAGAATGCACCAGCGAAGAAACGTACATTTAATTGTCTATTGTTTTGGTACAGTTTTCTGTATTCGTAATTAAAGGATACTTTACTAAAATTTTGGGATGCTTGAAAATCTGCAAACCAGCTTGAAAATTCTATTAATCCTGGATTTTTATTAATGTATCTAAGATTAAGTATGTTGTAGTTTGGTGCAGCTTCGTCTAAGAGAATATTATTTACATCTTCGTCTCTATGAATACTAACATATCTAAGGTTTAAATACCCTCTTTTATTGGCGCGTAAGTTTTTTGTGTCTCTAAAATGAAGTGTTATAGATGGTTTAATGGAGGTTACAAATAGGCCAGGAGCATAGCTATCATAACTTCCAGTTAAAACATATTGAATTTTTAATAAGTTTCTATTTGTGGTATTAAACTGATCATATACAACATTTCCAGAGCCTGTTATTGCATTCGATTTTAGACCATATTGTGGAGCTATTTTGTATGTCAGATTTTTTTTAAGCATGGTTTTATTATATGCTTTTGTACCTACAACGATGCCATCATATATATTATTAAACTCTAAAATGGGCATGATTAATACTTGATTGTATCTAGTGTCTTCTACATCTTTTATAAGTCTAATTTGTAAGGGTTTATTTAATAATGAAGCTGTTAATGCTTTTGTGTTATTTCTATTATTTAATTCTGGTGTTATTTTATCTTGATTAATTACTAGTTTTGTTGCCTCGTTTTTTTCTATTTTAATAGTATCTAATTTTTTATTGCTTTTTAGCCATGTTTTATTGATGATGCTATCTTTTTGTAAAGCAAATAACGAAGAAGGCATGTTTGTTTTACTTTTGTTTTTTACAACTACTGTAATAGAATCTTTATTTTTTTCTATGGTTTTAATTTTGTAATCTATCTTTTTAGTTGTTTTTAGATATTCGTCAAAAAACCAATTAATTTCTTTGCTTGCTTTGGGTTTTATAAAATTTTCAAAGTCTTTAGTATTGGTTGCTTTTAATTTTTGATTAGAAACAAATTCAAGAATAGATTTTTCTATATCTAGGTTTTCATCATAACTATTTAAGTACTCTAAACCAATAGCGGCTTTGTTTGGGTTTGCAATATTTTTGTTGAATTTTAACAAAGAATCTTTTTGCATAGTTAGTGGCTGGTCTTGGTTACCTCTGGCCATATTCATAAACAAAAGACTGTATTGATCATTAAAATTAAGCTGTGCAGCATAAAAGGATTTTATTCCCCAAATATTAGAAAGGCTTCCAAAAATTTTCATTTCTGGATAATTTTCTTCTACATACTTTTTTAAATAATAAATTTGAAAACCATCTATTAACCATTGGTCTTTTCGTGGATTTATTAGAAGTGTGTTTTCTAGGTAATTATATAATACGGTTTTTAATAGTTTTAATTCATATTGAAAACTATCTGGAAAAGGACGGAAGAAATCTGGAAGTAAATTAAGTCCGTATATTGGTTTTTTTCTGTAATCTGTATTAGAAACTAATAAGCGTTCATGTGGATAATCGCCAAGATTTTTAGTGATAAATCCAGCAATTTTGTCTGTTAGTAGTACTCTTTCAATTTGTGCTAGATTTTCGTCATCAATACTAGATACCACATTGAAATAATCGGTTTCTACTGTATTAAATTGGGGTTCTTGTAATAAAAATAATTTTGAGTTAATTCTATCTTTCCCTTCTAAAGTAGTTGTAATTGTGTTATTGCTTTTGGTGCTTCCGGTTTCGTTAAGTTCTGAAGTTAAAATATAACGCTCAGGATACGTTATTTCAAAGTTGTGATTTGCTTTAGGAATATAAGCATCTTCTAAATCTTTATTACTAAAGTAATGCCATTCACCATCATAAACTGCAGGAGTGATATACCAATATCGTAATGTAATATTGTTGTCTTTATAAATACCTTGTCTTGTAAACTTTGCATTAGGTATTTGAACTATATAGTTTAATTGTAGTGTGTAGGTTTCGTTAGGAGCTAATGGAGTGTTTAGTTTTACTTTAATAATATCTAGTTGCTCTTTCAGTCTTTCGTGGGATACTTCTTTGTAGTCTTGTTGTAAAGAGGTTATAACCGTATAGCCTCTGTCTTCATTTTTTGCGAAATGAAAATCGTTTTTATATTCTTCAGCAAAACGTTTAGCTAACGGTGTACTTTTTGTGGAATAACTATTGCTCCAATCGGTTAAATAAATGTAATCTAAAGTATTGTTTGTTGTATTTTGGTATTGAATTGTTTGAGCTATTTTAATTTTTTTTTCAGCCACATCAAAAGTAGCCTTAAGGTCAATGGTGTTTTGACTAAAGCTAAAAAAACTCACAAAGGTGAATACGATAAAAAGTAGGTTGCAATTTCTCAATATACTTTCACAAACTTTAAAGGTTCTACATTAAAATTAGGTGTTGTAATGTAATATAAACCATTAGATAAATTAGAAACGTCTATGCTATGAATTTCGTCATTATTTAAAGGAATTATTTTTACTAATTGACCTAAAGTGTTAAAAATGTTTAGTTTTTTGTTGGTGAATGTTTGGTTGTTGGTTCGTAAATTTAAAGTATTAGAAACAAAGTTTTTCCCAATTATTTCATAATAATTAGATGTTATGTATTCTGGGATGCTTAAAAATTGCTGATTTGTTTGCATTTGTAAAGAAACTGGTAGATGATCACTAAAATTATAAAGTGCATCTCTAATTGCTTGAGAAAAATCTGCTGTAGAGGCATCTCCATCTTCAGCACAACTTGTCGATGTTATTTCTTGATTAAAACAATTTACATTCGCGTTATTACCAATAACTTGATAAGAATCTTCAACAAAAAATAAATCGGTATTAATATTTGTCGAATTGTCTAAGCTTTCGGAAGTTAAAATAAAATCAAATCGATCATCAAAGCCTCCAGTGGCTCCACCAAAACCAGTAGTGGTTCTTGTGGACTGTGTAAAAACTTCTATAAAATCAGTATTGTTATGCCAAGAACCTATTTTGTTTGCTGGATCAACAAAGGTAATGTGGTTTTCGGAATTTATTAATTTTTGAAAAGCCTCTTCAGAGCTAGTATATAAGTTGAAATCTCCGGCTAATAGGATATGATTTTCTTGCGGTATAGTATTTAAATAAGTTTCTAAGTCTTGTACCATTTGCAAACGCAAAGATTGGTTTTCAACGCCATTAGAAGCTTTTAAATGGCCAACAATTACATCTAGATAAATAGGGTTTGTATTTATTTCTTCTGTATTTAGCTTTAGTTTGTAGTGGTTAAAATCCCTATATATTGTTGTAATTATAGTTTGATTTTCTAAGCTAAATTTTGTGTTATTAAAAAACAATAGGTTTTGTAAATCGTTTTGATTTCCTATAGTATCATCCGAAGTATTTAACTCAAAATTAGCCATAGCATAATTAGGGTTAATTTCTTGTTGCATCATATTAATAATGCTATTAGCACCTGTTTCATTATTTAATTCACAAACCATAAATATGTCTGGTTTGTATTCATTTAAAATAATACTTAAATGGTCTATTCTATTAACAGGATTTGTTTGTGTTGGAAAGTTTAATAAGTTATAAAACATAGCATTAAAAGTGTCTTGTGCTAAAACACTTTTAATGCTAATTAAACTTATAAAAACGATTAGTATGTTTTTTTTCATGTTTACTTTCCGCGAAAATGGAAATGTTTTATAGGTTATAATTTTTTAGAAGTTAGGGCTAAAGCCATATTCTTTATAAAAAGCATCTAAGATTTCTATTACTTCATCTTCGGTATCTACAAGGTGAATTAAATCTAAATCTTTCGCACTAATATTTCCAAATTTATCTAATAACGTAGCTTTTACCCAATCAAATAAACCTTCCCAAAATTCAGTTCCAACAAGAATAATTGGGAATTTTTCAATTTTATTGGTTTGAATTAATGTAATCGCTTCAAATAACTCATCTAATGTTCCGAATCCTCCAGGCATTACAACAAAGCCTTGTGAATATTTCACAAACATTACTTTTCGTACAAAAAAGTAATCGAAATCTAAACTTTTATCATGATCGATATATGGATTATCATGTTGTTCGAAAGGTAATTCAATATTTAAACCAACAGATGTTCCTCCGCCTAGATGTGCTCCTTTGTTACCAGCTTCCATAATTCCTGGTCCTCCACCAGTAATTACACCATAACCATGATCTACAATTTTATGTGCAACTTTTTCTGTTAACTTATAATATTTATCTTCTGGTTTTGTTCTAGCAGATCCAAAAATAGATACACAAGGTCCAATTCTACTTAATTTTTCATAACCATTAACAAATTCTCCCATGATTTTAAAAATCGCCCAAGAATCATTCGTTTTCTTTTCATTCCAACCTTTTGGATGTTGTTCTTTTCTCATATATTTTACTATTAATTTTTAGTATTTTATTTTTTTTGCAACTAGCTAATTTACTTCTTTTTTTAGCCGTTCGACAAAACTAAATACTATTATTTTATTTTAATTCTTTCTTTAAAAATTTTGCGGTATAGCTGGTTTTATGTTTTGCAACTTTTTCAGGAGTGCCTTCTACAAGAATTTCGCCACCATTTTTTCCACCTTCATAACCTATATCAATAACATGGTCTACCGTTTTAATAACATCTAAATTATGTTCAATAATTAAGACCGTATTACCTTTATTAGCTAGTTTGTTTAGTACAATCATTAATACTCTAATGTCTTCAAAATGTAATCCTGTTGTAGGTTCATCTAGAATATAAAAAGTATTTCCTGTATCCCGCTTGCTAAGCTCTGTTGCAAGTTTAATGCGTTGTGCTTCACCACCAGAAAGTGTTGTACTTTGTTGCCCTAATGTAATATATCCTAAGCCAACATCTTTTATTGTTTTTAATTTTCGATTAATTTTTGGAATATGCTCAAAGAAGTCAACAGCTTCATTTATGGTCATATTTAATACATCACTAATGTTTTTTCCTTTATAACGAATTTCTAAAGTTTCGCGATTAAAACGTTTTCCTTGACAAGTTTCACATTCTACATATACATCTGGAAGGAAATTCATTTCAATAACACGTAAGCCACCACCTTGACAGGTTTCGCAACGTCCTCCTTTAACGTTAAAGCTAAATCTTCCTGGTTTATAACCACGAATCATAGCTTCTGGTATTTTTGCAAAAAGACTACGAACTTCACTAAAAGTACCTGTATAAGTTGCAGGGTTACTTCGTGGTGTTCTACCAATTGGCGATTGGTTAATATCGATTACCTTATCTATATGTTCTAAGCCCTTTATGCTTTTGTATGGCATTGGTTTTTTAACACCATTAAAATAGTATGCATTAAGAATAGGATATAGGGTTTCATTTATCAAGGTAGATTTACCGCTACCAGAAACACCAGTTACACCTATCATTTTTCCTAAAGGAAATTTTACCGAAATATTTTTTAAGTTATTTCCTGTACAGCCTTTAAGCTCCATGAATTTTCCATTACCTTCTCTACGTGTTTTTGGTACTTCAATTTGTTTGGTGCCATTAAGGTAATCTGCGGTTAGCGTATGGTGTTTTAAAAGTTCTGTTGGGGTACCTTGACTAATAATTTCACCACCATGTTTTCCTGCATGTGGGCCAATATCGATCACATGATCTGCACGTTCTATCATGTCTTTATCGTGTTCTACAACAATTACCGAATTACCAACATCACGTAATGCAACTAACGAGTTTATTAATTTTTCGTTATCTCGTTGGTGTAAGCCTATACTAGGTTCATCTAATATGTATAGTACGCCAACTAATTGAGATCCTATTTGAGTTGCTAAACGAATTCGTTGCGCTTCGCCACCAGAAAGGGTTTTAGAACTTCTGTTTAACGATAAGTAATTTAAACCTACATCTAATAAAAATTGTAATCTAGTTCTAATTTCTTTGATGATTTCTTCCGCAATCTGTAATTGGGTTTTAGAAAGGCTTTTATGTAAATCTGTAAACCATTCAGCCAAATCAATAATATCTTTATTCGCTAATTCGGCTATGTTTTGATTGTTTATTTTAAAGTAAAGCGATTCTTGACGTAGTCGAGCTCCATGACAAGTACCACAAGCTACTTTATCCATATATTCTTTTGCCCAACGTTTTAGCGAAGTAGAATCTGCGTTTGCATATTGGCTTTCAATAAAGTTGGCAACCCCTTCAAAATCTATTTTATAATCTCTCTTTATACCAAGAGTTTTGCTGTCTACTGTAAATTTTTCGTTTCCACCATAGAGAATAATTTGTTTCGCTTCTTTAGGAATATCTTTATAAGCATCACTCAATTTAAAATTGAAACGCTGTGCAATTAATTCTAACTGCTTAAAAATCCATGAATTTTTTTCTGGTCCATGCGGTGCAAGTGCACCATTTTTAATGGAAAGGGAATCGTCTGGAACGATTTTATCTTTATTTACTTCATACAATGTACCAATCCCATTACATTTAGGACAAGCGCCTTTTGGAGAATTAAATGAAAAATTATTAGGTTCTGGATTAGGATATGAAATTCCTGAACTAGGACACATTAAGCTTCTGCTAAAAAAACGTGTTTCGTTAGAATCTTGATCTAAAACCATTAGCACATCATTGCCATGATACATTGCGGTGTTTATGGTTTCGGTTAAGCGTTTATCATTATCTACAGATGCATCAATTTTCAATCTATCGATTACTATTTCAATATCATGATTTTTGTATCTGTCCAGTTTCATACCTTTTACAAGGTCTTTTATTTCACCATCTGTTCTAACTTTCACAAAACCTTGTTTTGCAATTTGCTCAAACAATTCTCTGTAATGTCCTTTACGTGAGCGAACAACAGGAGCAAGAATATTTATACGTTTACCAGAAAAACTTTCTATAATTAAAGCCTTTATTTGCTCATCACTGTAGCTCACCATTTTTTCGCCAGTATTATAACTGTACGCATCGCTAGCTCTAGCAAATAGTAAGCGTAAAAAATCATAAATCTCTGTAATAGTCCCAACTGTAGAACGTGGTGACTTACTTGTCGTTTTTTGTTCGATTGCAATTACAGGTGAAAGACCATCAATTTTATCTACATCTGGTCGTTCTAATCCACCAAGAAATTGTCGGGCATATGCAGAGAATGTTTCGATATAGCGTCTCTGTCCTTCTGCATAAATGGTGTCGAAAGCTAGCGAAGATTTTCCGCTACCTGACAAGCCAGTAATAACTACTAGTTTTTCTCTTGGAATGGTAACATCTATATTCTTTAAATTGTGAACACGTGCACCTTGAACTTCTATATTTTCTTCGAATTTGGCCATAAATTTGCAAAGGTGCAAAGATACGATTTTTGTTATTATTATTATTGAAAAGAACCTTAGTTTAAGTCTTTATAAAAAATGGTGCAATTTTTTCTATTTTATAATTCAATAAAATAAAAAACTCCTAAATATATATTTAGGAGTTTTAAAAATATTGGGTTTATTGTGAATTATTCAATAATTAATTTTTTAGTAATTCTTTTACCATTATCAATTACCGTCATAATATACATTCCAGAGCTGGCATTGTTTAGTGAGATGTTTTCATTAAATCTTGAGGTAGCATCGTATTCTTTATTAAAAACTAATCTACCAGACATATCATATACTGCAACATTAATGTTTTTTCCAGAATTTGAATCAAATGCAAGAGAGAAGTTTCCTTTATTAGGATTTGGATATAATGCAAAGTTGCTTAATTCTTGATTTTCTGTACCCAAAGTAACTTGTGTTGTGGTAGTACAAAGTTCAATAGACCATTCATTTACAACTCCTGAATCTCCATTATAGAAATCAACAAATACAAGATTCCACGTTCCCGAAGGATCATTCCCAGTAAATCCAGTCATTGAACTCGCAGGAGCATAGGTTCCAGTTGTTGGCGAAGCACAAGCAATTGCGGATTCACCATCTTTAAATGTAATATCTATATTTCCGTATTGTGCATCATTGCAAGTTCTGGCCCAAATATTAGAGAAACCTCCTCCGTTTGGTGCTTGTAATTGCATAATTAAATCTCCAATATAAGAGTGAGTAACATCTGCACTTACTCTAATATCAGTAATTGGTGTACTTTCTGTAACCGTTAAAGGAATAAATACAGGATTACCTTGCACATTAGCACCACCACCATCTGGAATAGCAGTTGCTATAGCACCTGTAGTGTAGTTATTACATTGTGTAGAAGTTATAACAGTTGCGCCAATAGAAAAAGATTTAGATATAGCAAAAAAGATATTACCAACTGCTTCAATTTTTATTCTACAATAAGGCTCTCCTTGTCCAGATGGGAATGTAATAGATTCTGAACCATCATTAGGAGTATTTGCAGCTAAGGTTGTAGTAAAGGTTTGTCCTCCATCTGTAGATAATAGGATATTTACATTTGCAGTATTAATACCATTAGCAGTCGTTCCAGCTACATCCCAAGTAATAGTTGTTGAAGCTCCAGTACTGAAGCTTTCATTTGTTGTGTTTGGAGCAGTAATAGTAAATGGACCTGTATTTGCAAGGGTTACTGTCATATCATCTCTATTGGTTTGTGATCCATTAGGAGTGCCGTTGTCTCTAACTGTTAACGCAAAATCCATAGTTCTAGCAACGTTTGGCATTACCTCCCAAGCCGGGGTTAAGTCATTATTTAATATATCACTTAATTGTGGGAATGTACGATCTCCAGTAGCCATTGGAGAGTAAGATCTAAATTGAGGATCTGTAGTGCTTGTTGTAGATGGTATATTTGTACTAACACCTACGTCTGTTTGTTCCCAGCAGTAAGATAGTGTCGTTCCATTAACATCATTAGCAGTTCCTGTAAGAGTAAATGCTGTTCCATAAGGAATGGTGTAGTCTCCTCCTGCATTTACTGTAGGAGCAGTATTTCCATTTGCTGTATCGGTAGAACAAGTTGGTTCTCCAGGAGGTGTAATACGTGTCCACATTTCGGCAATACTAATTGCGTGAAAATGATCATCACTATTACCTTGTACATTATCAGACCCACAAATACCAGCATAAGCCATAATTGTTGTTCCGCTTCCTGGTTCTACAGCAGTTGTAGAACTTCTGTTTCCTCCAGAACAAGAGCCTTGTCCACCATTAAAAGTATGGTTTGCTCCAAATTGATGTCCCATTTCGTGAGCTACAAAATCGACATCGAAAGGATCTCCAACTGGGTTTGGAGAACCAGTAACACCTCTAGCTTTTGCATTGCTATAGCAAATACCTCCACGAGCAGCTAAGCCACCTCCTCCAGTAGTAAACACATGGCCAATATCATAGTTTGCAGTTCCTATATTGGTGTCAATAATGGTTTGGTTTTCATTGATCAATAGTGTCGCATCATCATCTGTAAAACCGTCATTTTCTGCTAAAAATATAATACTAGTATTGTCTATTAATGACATTGTTAAAGACAAGTCTCTTTCAAAAATACTGTTCACTCTTGTCATTGTTACATTCATAGCTGCTAATACTGTAGCTCTTTTTACAGCATCTGTAGCTGCAGCTTGGCCAGCAGCATTGATGTGGTAATTTGCATATTCTTGTGTACAAGCTAATGCTAAACGAAAGGTTCTTAAGACACCGTCATTTGCATTTCTTTGAGTAAAATCAACGTCGGTATTTTCGCTTTTTTCAATAGTATCTTCTAAAAGACATCCTATTCTTTCTTCTAGTTTGGAGTACAGATCTTGCTTTGCATAAATTACATAAGAGTTTAGATCTTTTGTTAAAGGATCTATGTATAATGTTTTTCCAATGGTTTGAATAGATGCATGTAAACCAAAGACAGTTGTTGAGAAACGAATTATTGTTCCCGATTTTTCTTTGCTTACACCAACATAAGATTGAATTTCTGGATGGTTTGCAGCTAATTCGGAATCCATAACAGAAGCATTAAATATTTGAAAATTTTCCATTTTACCATCGGTAACTGGGAATTGTACAATAACTTCAGAATTTACATTTAATCCTCTATCTGGAGCAGAAGCTAATAATTGTTTTAAACCATCTACATCTAAAGTATATACATCATATACAGAAGGAGTTGCTTTTCTTTCTAGTAATTGTTCTTGTTTAATATTTGTATTTTTTACTTTTTGCCAAAAAGAATTCTCTTGAGAGAAACCTATAATTGGAAGAAGTAATAAAAAAAATAAGTAGTTTTTAATCATTATAATAGCGTTTTATAGTTTATCAAATTTAATATATAAATTCCAATGGCTAAGGAATACATTGTTAAATTTTATATTTTAGTGTCTTGATTTTTATTATAAAATCATGTAATTTTTAACTAGAAATAATTAGTAATTTAAAAGTTGTACGTATGAAAATATTAGGAATAGGTTCTAGAATAAACCATAGTGAATTTGGTAAAGGAGTAGTAACCAATGTTACATCCAAACACTATTGGGTAACTTTTATTGAAAACGGTCTTGAAACAATTGGTTTAACGGATGCATTTGAAGTGATTGAAGTTGCAGAGGATGAAGTAGATACCGTTAGCTTGTTTGATGTAGAAAGTAGTTTGGTTCAAATTTTAAAAAAATGGAGTGATGTAACTGAGATTGTGCCAATAGGAGATAAATGGAAAGGGGGGAAACTTATTCTACAACCAGAAGATATTAATTTAAAACCAAAAGAAATTAAAGTGGAAGACTTTTTTCATAAAATAACTATGGTTAGAGATAGACTTCGGGTGATGGAGCAAAAGGTGAATTCTAGTAATTTGGAAGAACAAGAAAAAATAGATTTGCAACAATACATTACGCGTATTTATGGGAGTTTAACTACATTCAATGTGCTTTTTAAAATTAAAGACCAGCAGTTCGTAGGGCAAAAAAGTAAGTGATTCTATCTTACAATTTTAATTAAAGTTTACAGTCTTTGTTTATAATATTCTTATTATTTTATTCCTGAGACTGTGAACTTTTAATATCTTCAATTTCCAATCCTAATACCAACAACTTATGAAACGTTGGAAGCATCGCTCCAGTTTCTGTAGTAATCCAATCACTCCAAGTAGCTAGTAAACCGTCAATAGGTAAAATAGAGGTCCACATTTTAAAACCTGTTGGTTTTCCTGTATCGTCTAATAACCATAAATACGAATCTCCAGGAGTAGACCCACCAGAAGTGTAAGTAATTAAAAGTGCATGTTCTCCATTATCTAGAGTAACTAAACTTCTTTTGGTACCAGTGTCAAAAACCTTATAAGGAGCAACTAACCAAAACGAATCGTTGTTAAAATATTTTGTAGCTTTTCTAATTAATTTTTCGGCTTCTTGTTTTTCTTTTATTTCTAAATTAGAAGCATATACTTTATTTTTTGAGCTATCCTTAAAATCTAAAAACACCACATAGTTTTTCCAAAAAACTTGGCACTTTCCTTCTTTTTTATTCCATTTAAAGTGATGTCTCTTTTTAAAGGTCCATTCTAAATAATCTGTTGCTTCATATTTTTTATGGTTTAATGCGTCTAGCATTTTGTAAGCTAAAGCGTCCGCTTGTTTATCTACAATTCCTAAAGGTATTTCTTCGTTATATTTAAAATATAAAAACCCGAAGAAAAGGAAAGTAGGTAAGGTGAAGAAAATGATTACTCCTGCAATTATTTTTGCTATTTTTTTTGCGCTTGTTTGTTTTGCCACTTGTTTGTTTTTTTATGCTTGGATTGCTATGTAAAATACAAAAGCATTAAAGTAATTTTCTAATAGCTTCTCTTTTGCTTAAAGGTTTTAAGTTACTATTTTTTACAAAGGTAAGTACATCTTTTGGATTATACGTGCCATATTCTCGAAGTGCCCAACCAATTGCTTTTTGAATAAAAAATTCATTAGATTTTTTATGTTCTAAACATTGATGGAATAGCAATTCTTTGTTTGTGTTTTCTTTATAACCCAATTGAAAAATAATGCTACTTCTGTTTAACCATAAGTTTTCAGAGTTCGAAAAATTTGTAATTATTTTTTCTGTTTCGTTTGGATGTATAATAAGATATTTACCAAGTATTTGTTTTGCAATAAAGTCTACTGAATCCCACCAAGAATTAACACTAATTAATTTTTCAATAGAATTAATATCTTCTTTTTTATACGATTTACGTAATTGTTTTTCAAACAATTCAATAGCGCATAAATGCATTTCTCTTTGTTTAAAATCGTATAAATTAAAAGCTAAAGTTCGTATAGTATCTCTAATTTCTAATGCATTGTTTTTGGCCAATGGTTTTAGTAAATCTCTTCGTAATTTCGATTTTATGCCATATAATTCAAATCTATCTTTTAAATAAGATTTCATTTGTGCTGCAAATTCCGAATTTGAATTTGCTCTAAAACTTTTGTCTAATTGTGTAATAAAATCCATAATTAAAATCCAGATGCTTCATCATCACCACGTCTATCTGCTCCACCTTCTAATGAACCATCCTCTAAAACTAAGATAGCGTCCACTTTTCCAATGATTGGAGAATCTTTTTCATTAATGAGATACCCTTTTTGTTCTAAATTATGTATCATTTTTGAAGAAAAAGAATACGGTTCCATTCTAATTTCATCTGGTAACCATTGGTGATGAAAACGAGGAAGATTTACAGCTTCTTGCATGCTGCTATTGTATTCATGCACATTTAAAATGGTTTGCATAACCGAAGTGATTATGGTAGAACCTCCAGGAGAACCAACCACCATGTGCAGTTTTCCATTTTTTTCTATAATAGTTGGAGTCATAGAACTTAGCATACGTTTTTGAGGAAGAATACTATTTGCTTCTGCACCAACTAATCCGTATACATTTGGGACTCCAGGTTTACTAGAAAAATCGTCCATTTCATTGTTTAAAAAGAAGCCAAGCTCTTCGCAAAATAATTTGGAACCAAATCCGGAATTTAAAGTTGTTGTTACTGCAACTGCATTACCAAATGCGTCAACAATAGAGTAGTGTGTGGTTTCATTACTTTCTATTATTTCCACTTTTCCGTGAGCGAGTGCTTCAGATTTAGTAGCTTTTTCAAACGAAAAATCCTTCATTCTATCTTGCAAGTAACTATTAGTAATTAATTGTTCTTGAGGTATATTTACAAAATCGGGATCGCCTAAGTAAAAGCTTCTGTCTGCGTATGCACGGCGTTCTGCTTCAGTAATTATTTGGATTGCTTTTTCTGAGTTATGTCCTAATTCATGTAAATCATATGGTTCAATCATTTTCATTATTTGTGCCAAACAAATCCCACCACTGGAAGGAGGCGACATGGAAATAATGTTTAAATCATCATAAGTAAATGTAATTGGTTTACGCCATTTTGGTTTATAACTTGCTAAATCTTCTTCTGTTATAATTCCACCATTTTCTTGAATATGTTTTGCTAATATTCTAGCTGTTTTTCCTTTGTAGAATTCGTCAGGACCATTTTTCATGATTCTTGTTAAAGTTTCAGCAAGGTTGTTGTACTTAATTGTATCGTTTTCTTTCCAAGCTCTATTAAATAATATAGGTTCTTTATTTGCTATTATAAAATCTTCTTGTTTTTCTGCAATACGTAATTCTTGTTTTTGGGTAACTTTTACACCTTTTTTTGCAAGCTCAATTACTGGTTTCATAATTGTTTCTATGGGTAATTTACCAAAGCGTTTATGTGCTTCGAAAGTTCCGGCAACTGTACCAGGAACGCCAACAGCTAGAGCGCCACGAGTGCTTAGGTTAGGAATTACATTACCTAATGAATCTAAATACATATTTTTACTAGCCGCTAGAGGTGCTTTTTCTCTATAGTCTAGGGCGCCAATTTCTCCATTTTCTAAACGATAAACCATAAAACCGCCTCCACCAAGGTTTCCAGCATAAGGGTAGGCAACTGCTAAAGCTAAATCTGTTGCAAGCATAGCATCGAAAGCATTTCCGCCTTGTTTCATAATAACACTTCCTATTTTGGAAGCTTCTTCGCGAGCAGAAACGACCATGGCATGTTTTGTAACTAAACCTTGTCTATTATTTTTTGTTTCTTTTTTACAAGTAAAAACTAGAATGCTTAAAAGTATTACTAAAATGTGTTTTTTCATAGTGTATTCGTTTTATCAGATATAATAGTAGCTTTTAATGATAATTCGATTTATTGTTTGGATTGTATTTCTATTAATTTTTCATTAGAAAATGAAATCAATTCTTCAAAAAATCGAGTAAACTCATCTTCAAATTCGTTATAAAACTCTTGTAATTCATTTACGGCCAAATTCATTTTTGAGCGATTTTTGGTTCTTCGATTCATTCCTTCTAAAACTTTGGCAATTCCATCTATAGATGCATAACTTAGTAGCCAATTATCTGCAATCATATATGGCATCATTTTTTGAATTCGGCTAGGGAGAATTTCAAAATTATCTTGTAATACAATATAAAAATCATCTACATATTTATCTAAAGGAATATCGGAATAATTACTCCAGTTTTTTGCTAAAAAATGATCGTATAAAATATCGACGATAACACCAGAATAATGGCCGTAATTTTTATGTAAACGTTTGGTGCTTTCTCTAACTGTTTTATGGGCATCTGTAAAGGAATCAATTTGTCGATGTAATAGTATTCCTGTTTGTATTTCTTTGTTGAATTTTTGATATTTTTTTCCACGAATACCATCAGCAATAAAATTACCAATTGTTATAAATTCGTTACTACCAGAGAGATAAATATGGGCTAGAAAATTCATTCTGTGAATTTACAAATTCATAATGTAAGATTCCCGTTTTGAAATATTATATTTGTAAAAACATTACATTATTTATGACTTTAATAAAATCAATTTCTGGAATACGAGGAACCATTGGAGGCCAAGTTGGCGACAATTTAACACCAATTGATGCAGTAAAATTTGCAGCAGCTTATGGTACATGGTTAAAAGAACAACGCAATAAAGAAAACTATAAAGTTGTGGTTGGTAGAGATGCTAGAATTTCTGGTGAAATGATTCAAAATTTAGTGATGAATACTTTGGTAGGTCTTGGAATTCATGTGGTGGATGTAGGTTTGTCTACAACGCCAACAGTTGAAATTGCTGTTCCAATGGAGCATGCAGATGGAGGGATTATTTTAACAGCAAGCCATAACCCTAAACAATGGAATGCTTTAAAACTTTTAAATGCGAAAGGCGAATTTTTAAATGGAGTAGAAGGAGAGAAAATTTTAAAGATTGCAGAGGCAGATACGATGCAATTTGCAGAAGTAGATTACCTAGGTAAAATAACCAAAAATCAAGCATATATAGATTTGCATATTGATGCCGTTTTAGCACTAGATTTGGTAAATGTAAAAGCCATTAAAGATGCTAATTTTAAAGTGGTTGTAGATGGTGTGAACTCAACAGGAGGTATTGCAATTCCTGAGTTGTTAGAACGTTTAGGCGTACATCCAGTAAAACTATATTGTGAGCCTAATGGACATTTTCCACACAATCCAGAACCTCTTAAAGAGCATTTAACAGACCTGTCTGAAATGGTTGTTAAAGAAAGAGCCGATTTTGGAATTGTTGTAGATCCAGATGTAGATAGACTTGCATTTATGGATGAAAGTGGGGAAATGTTTGGTGAAGAATATACCTTGGTAGCTTGTGCAGATCATGTATTGAGTAAAACACCCGGAAATACTGTAAGTAATATGAGCTCATCTAGGGCATTACGTGATGTTACAGAAAAACATGGTGGAACCTATGAGGCCAGTGCAGTAGGAGAAGTTAATGTCGTGGAGTTAATGAAAAAGAACCATGCTGTAATTGGTGGTGAAGGTAATGGAGGTATTATTTATCCTGCAAGTCATTATGGTAGAGATTCTTTAGTTGGTGTTGCTTTATTTTTAAGTCTTTTAGCAGAAAAAGATATGCAAGTTAGTGCATTACGTAAAACGTATACTAGCTATTTTATGAGTAAAAAGAAAATTCAGCTTACACCTCAAATAGATGTAGATGCTATTTTAAATACGATGCAATCTCGTTATGCAAATGAAGATATTACTACCGTTGATGGAGTAAAAATTGATTTTGCTGAAAATTGGGTACATCTACGTAAGAGTAATACAGAGCCAATTATTAGAATTTATACAGAAGCAAAATCGCAAGAAACAGCAAATACTCTAGCAGATAGATTTATAAAAGAATTAAAAGAAATAGCTGGAATATAAAACAAAAAAAATCCTCGAAATGACTTCGAGGATTTTTTTTGTTTAATTGTTATTGAAATTTAGCAGGAACTTTATCTTTATGTTTCCAACGTTTATGGGTCCATAAATAATATTCTGGAGCTTCATAGATTTGTTTTTCTACTAGTTTTAGAAACATATCTGTAATTTCGTAATTTTTATAATCTTTTGCATTAATTGCTATGGTTTTAAAAGTAGTTTCATAATAACCACGTTTTACTTTTTTTACTCCAAAGAAAACTACAGATGTGTCTAGTTTTTTTGCAAGCATTTCGGCTCCTGTATGCACAGGAACTTTTATTCCCATAAAATCATTCCAATGAAAAGCTTTATTGGGTTTTGGGGATTGGTCGGAAACAAAACCACTAATAGATTGTTCTCCTTTTTTAATCGAGTTCATTAAAACAGAAATGGTTTCTTTTGTTGTAATAAGTGTTGTGTTATACTTTGCTCTTTTTCGTTTTATTAAACGATCAAAATATTTGTTGTTTAAGCGTTTATATACCCCAAAGCCTTTCATTTTAATAAATCTTTGTGCTATAAAAATCCACTCAAAATTTGCATAATGTGCGCACATTAGAACAATATTTCTATTTTCATTTTCTAATTTATGTACTTCTTCTAAACCAATTAATTTAAAACGTTTAATCATTTCAGCTTCAGAGACCGTTAATGATTTTACCGATTCTAAAATCATATCACATAAATGATGAAAGAATTTTTTAGAAAGTGCTTGAATTTCTTTTTCCGATTTATCGGGAAAAACAAGTTCTAAATTATACTTGACTGTTTTTTTTCGGTAACCAATTATATAGTATACCAGAACATATAAAACATCCGAGATAATGTATAATAATCTAAACGGAAGTATAGAAATAATCCATAAAAGTGGATAAATTAAAATGTAAGCAAGAAATTGCATGAAATAATTTTAGATTTGCAAGAACAAATATATGTTATATTTGATTTAAACGTTTCAAATTTATGGGCAATTTAAGTATTGTAACAATTGTAGTGATTGTAGCAAATGTATTAATCTCTTACAAGGGGTTTAATGATTTTAATTTTTTCGAAAAATATAAGTTTAATGTTGGAGGGATAAAACGAGGAGAGCAATTTAGAATGTTTAGCTCTGGTTTTTTACATGTAGACACACAACATTTGTTGTTTAATATGTTAACATTATACTTTTTTGCAGATATAGTAATACAAGATTTAGGTACATTAAGTTTTGTACTTGTTTATGTTGGTAGTTTAATTTTGGGGAGTTTGTTATCCTTGTATTTTCATAAAAACGAATATCATTATAGTGCTGTTGGTGCTAGTGGAGCAGTAACGGGAATTTTATATTCTGCAATTTTATTACGTCCAGATATGAGTTTGTACATGTTTTTTGTGCCTATACCAATTCCTGCTTATGTTTTTGGAATAGGGTATTTGTTATATTCTATTTATGGAATGAAAACTAGATCTAGTAATATTGGACACGATGCACATTTTGGTGGTGCCATTGGAGGTTATTTAATAACACTTTTATTAGCAACTTGGCTTTTTGAAACGAATCTTTTAATGATTGGATTATTGGCAATACCAATTGTTTTGTTATTTGTTTTGAAACGAATGGGGAAGATTTAAAAAAAGTAAACCAAGGCTAAAAAAAATGTCATTTTGACCAAAGTATATAAATCAAAAGATAGATTTTTTATACAATGCTCAAAATGACAAAATAAATATTGTTAAAATAGGAAGAAATTTTAATCTAACAGCGCTGCTATTTTTTCTTCAAGAGCAGGCCCTCTAAGGTTTTTAGCTACTATTTTACCTTCGGCATCTATTATAAAGGTTGCAGGAATTGCATTTATATTAAACTCTTTAGCTATAGGGTCATTAAAGTATTGTAGGTTAGATACATGATGCCAATTTAGGTTGTCTTTTTCAATAGCATCTATCCAAGCTTGTTTTGCATCTTTTTGTTGCGGTGTACCATCTAGAGAAACTCCAATAATTTCTAAACCTTTGTTGTGGTATTTTTCATATACATTTACAACGTTAGGATTTTCTTTTCTACAAGGACCACACCAAGCTGCCCAGAAGTCGATAATTGTAACTTTTCCTTTTATAGCATTTAAAGCTATAGTTTTTCCTTCTGGATTTGGACCAGAAAAATCTGGTACAACACTACCAATAGCAGTTTTTTTGTTTTCAATAATAAATGTAGCTATTTTTTTACCAGGTCTTGTATTTTTTATAGTTTCATCAAAATTGGTGTATAACTCTTTAATTTTGTTATATTCTAATTTATTTGTCATTATGGCACGTTCTAAAAGAAGAGCAGATAATAGCGCATCTTTATTTGTAGTCATAAAGTCTAAATCGTTAGCGTCATTCTCTTTCATGAGTCCTTGAAATTCTTGTTGTATACTCGTGATTTTAGAAGTGTCTGATTTTCTTTGAGCGATTTTGAACTCTTCCGCCAATTTATTGTTTTTAAAACGCAATGTTTTTATAAAAGCTTGGTATTCGTTGTAGTAGTCGTTTTCTTTTCCACCTTTAATCGAAGAAGCATAAATACTATCTGTAGGTATTTTTATATCAATGGATTCGTTTTCCACAATAAAAGGAAGATTTCCTCTTACTCCTTCAATTTGTATATAATACATGTCTGGTTTATCTACTTTACCTGTTAAAGTAAATGAGTTTTCAGTAACTCGGGTAGAATCTAGAATAATATTTTTTCTAGCTTCCGTTCTAATCAATTGTACTAAACTATTGTTTTTAGCATTATCTAAAGTTCCGTTAACTACAAATCCTTCTGTTTTTTCTTTGGTACAAGAAGTTAGAAAAAGAGAAATACATAAAAGGTATATAATACGTTGCATAAATTATTTTTTGTGCAAATATAACAGATATAACTTATTTATTTTCAAAATGTAAATATGTTAGTTATATTTTAACAATTGCTTACTTTTGCAACATGATATTAAAGGATACCATTATTGCTTTAGCAACATCTTCTGGAGCTGGAGCTATTGCTGTTATTAGACTTTCAGGACCAGAAGCTATAAGTATTTGTTCTAATTTTTTTAAATCGATTCACAATAAAGATTTAAGTAAGCAAAAGACACATACGATTCATTTAGGTCATATTATAGAAGGGACTAAAATACTTGATGAAGTTTTAGTTTCTGTCTTTAAGAACCCAAATTCGTATACTGGAGAAAATGTAATAGAAATATCCTGTCATGGATCTATATTCATTCAGCAAGAAATTATACAACTATTTTTACGAAATGGTTGCAGAATGGCTAATGCTGGAGAATTTACGCTACGTGCATTTTTAAACGCAAAACTCGATTTAAGTCAAGCCGAAGCTGTAGCCGATTTAATTGCGAGTGATAATGAAGCATCACATCAAATTGCTATGCAACAGATGCGTGGTGGTTTTTCTTCTGAAATTGCTAAACTAAGAGAAGAACTTTTAAATTTTGCATCTTTAATTGAGTTAGAATTAGATTTTGCCGAGGAAGATGTAGAATTTGCAGATAGAACACAATTTAAAGCATTAGTAGATAGAATTGTTTTTGTGTTAAAACGTTTGATAGACAGTTTTGCAGTTGGTAATGTTATTAAAAACGGAATTCCTGTAGCCATTGTTGGCGAACCCAATGTTGGGAAATCGACATTGCTTAATGCCTTATTAAATGAAGAGCGCGCCATTGTAAGTGAAATTGCAGGAACTACAAGAGATACTATTGAAGATGAAATTGTTATAGGTGGAATAGGTTTTCGTTTTATCGATACTGCAGGAATTCGTGAAACTAAAGATGTTGTTGAAAGTATTGGTATTAAAAAAACTTTTGAAAAGATAGATCAAGCTCAAGTTGTTGTGTATTTGTTTGATGCAGAAAAGTTTAAAACAAACAGTGAAAAATTTATTGTTGAAATAGAAAAAATAAAAAACAAATACCCTTTAAAACCATTAGTAGTAATAGCTAATAAAGTCGACAAGCTTTTAGAAAATGAAGTAGAAGCATTACAGATTTCTATTAATAATCTTCATTTATTATCTGCAAAATCTGGAGTAGGAGTAGATGCTTTAAAAGAAAAACTACTAGGTTTTGTAAATACAGGAGCTTTGCGTAATAACGAAACTATTGTAACTAATTCTAGGCATTATGATGCTTTAATAAAAGCTTTTGAAGAAGTTACAAAAGTAAAATATGGTTTAGATTCTGGTTTGTCTGGAGACCTTTTAGCAATAGATATTAGACAAGCATTATTTCACTTTGGGGAAATTACAGGTGAAATTACAAGCGATGATTTACTTGGTAATATTTTTGCTAATTTTTGTATTGGGAAGTAACTTACTTTCTTTTATTTGTTAATCCCTTGTTATTGTTGGCTTTATAGTGTTTTGTCTTCTTTTATTTGTTGTTTATTTGCTCTTTTTTGATTAAATTTGTTGTATATCTGTTGCCTGAAATATAGAATTGTTGCCCATTTCTGTTGGCTAAGATATTGGCGAAATGATGCACCATAACGCACCACGTTGCACCATTACGCTACATAACGCACCATTTATGAGCAGTAATTTATTCATTCCTAAAACTTGTAAGCATTGCGGTAATGCATTTACAGCACGTACAACAGTTACTAAATACTGTGGCGATACTTGTGCAAAAAGAGCTTATAAGGCACGCAAACGTCAAGAAAAAATTCAAGCTACTCTTACTGAAGATATGCAACAGCAAAAACAAGTTGTTGAAGTTCGCAATCCTAATGCTGTAAATAACAAAGATTTTTTAAGCGTAACAGAAGCCTCACAACTGATTGGCGTGAGTAGATGGACCATTCAAAGAATGATTCAACAAGGACGTTTAAAAGCAGTTCCTTTTGGTAGAAAGCGTATTGTGGCCAGATGGCAAATAGAAAACCTTTTTAATTAATTCCATTATGAAAGTAACATTAAGACAACGCAAGAAGAACGACAAAATAAGTCTGTATTTAGATTACTATCATAAAGGCAAACGTAAAACAGAATACTTACGCTTATACCTTACACCTAATCCTAAAACCAAAACTGAAAGAGAGGTTAATAAGAAAACCAAACAATTGGCTGAAACTATATGTGCACAGCGACAAATAGAAATTCAAAATGGTATTTATGGCTTTCAAGATATTGAAAAGCTAAAAGGTAGTTTTATTACTTATATCACAGCTTTAGCAGAAAAGAAAAATACAAGCTTTGGCAATTATGGTAATTGGAATAGTATGCTAAAACATTTAAAAAAGTTTTGTCCAACAGATGTTAGTTTTCAAGATATAGACAAATCGTTTGTTGAGCGTTTCAAAGAGTATTTAGATAAAGAAGCAATAGGTAGAGCAGGTAAGCAATTGTCTCAAAATTCAAAATATTCGTATTATGGTAAATTTTCAGCGGCATTAAAACAGGCGGTCAAGGATGGAATTTTAAAAGTAAATCCTGCAAATGGTGTAGAGTATTTTAAACAAGGAGAACCTCAACGAGAATTTTTAACGCTTGATGAATTACAAAAAGCAGTTAATACAGAATGTGAACTGCCTATCTTAAAGAACGCTTTTATTTTTTCAGCTTTAACCGGATTACGTTGGTCAGATATTGAAAAACTGATATGGTCAGAAATCCAGCACTCAAAAGAAATGGGATATTATATCCGATTTAGACAAAAGAAAACTAAAGGTGTCGAAACCTTACCAATATCAGACCAAGCAAGAAATCTATTAGGAGAAAAAGGTAATCCAGACGATAAAGTATTTGATGGCTTACATTATAGTGCCTGGTCTAATTTAAAATTACAACAATGGATGATGAAGGCAGGTGTTACTAAAACTATTACGTTTCATTGTGCGCGTCATACCTACGCTACCTTACAATTAACTTTGGGTACAGACATATATACTGTATCAAAATTATTAGGTCATAAAGAGTTACGCACTACACAGATATATGCCAAAGTAATTGACGATAAAAAGAAAGAAGCTGCTAACCGTATTCAACTGGATTTATAATGAAAGGAAGTATATTTTCAAGTTTGGTTTCTATAACCAATGGCTTACATAGAGATAATAGACAGGAAAAGGATTTTAAATACTTGTTGTCTGATTTTAAATTGAACCAAAAAGCCAATAACGCAGTTTTTAAAGTAACCTTTAAAAAACCTTTAAACGCCAAAAAAGAATACTATCAAAAGCTAATATTTAATGAAACTGAAAATATAATAGCTTCATTTGTAAAGGAATTTCCTAAAAATGCAACTACACCAGAAAATAAATACAGCTATATCATTCTACTTAATAAATTTGATAAGTACTTAAATGACATTTCAACTTATATCAATAAAAGAGGAATAACAGCAGATTTCAACAATGATGACAATTATATCATAAACTACTTAAAAGTATCTGTAATTAGGTTGTATGCTGAACTACAAGAGCAATACGGTCAATTTTCAAATACTACCTTATTCTCAATTCAAGAAATAGCGGAAAAGTATTTTAACGAAACGAATTTTGATGCTTCTATATATGTAAAATTAGAAGCAGATAAAATAGAGGTAGTTAAAAAACCACCTAAATTGAAAAGCAAACCAAAAACCTCATTTGGTTATTTAAAAGAGGATTCAGATTGGTTATATAGGATTTTAAACAAACTTCAATTAAGTATAGATTTACTTGATAACAAAACTGAAGTCAAGGATTTTCAAAGTTTATTATTAGCAAAAGATTTTAAAGGTTTTCAAAAGAAAATCTATTTAGATTGTAAAACAACCGAGTTTAAATATGTGGTAAAAAGATTGCAACCTTACTTTAAAAATTTATCACCAGCATTAATTGAATCTACAGGTTTATTTTATACGAAATTAGGTAAACCATTGACAGCTCAAAATCTCTATTCAAAAAGTAAATCACCTCTAAAAAAGGAAACTATTGATAATATCTTCAAACAAATACAATAAAAAACAATGAGTTTATATAGAAATCTCATTGTATTCTCACACTCATATAAAACTCTCACACTTTAAAAATCACTCTTTTTCAACCTTTGTCCTGTTCTTGAAAACCAAGAATGACATTTGGCCAGATGTCCTCATTTATTTAAAACAAAATAAACGATGGACACAAATATCATCGAAAAGTTAGACCGCATTGAAAAACTCTTGTTAGAGCAACAAGCAATGCAAAAGCAAGTATTAAACTTTAATGAAACTTGCAAGTATTTAGAATTATCCCAATCGCACTTGTATAAACTTACAAGTACGGGAACCATTCCACATTATAAACCGAATGGTAAAAAGATTTATTTCCAACGAGAAGAGTTAGACCATTGGTTACTGCGTAACCGTATGGACTCAAGAGACGAAATCGAACAGCAAGCTGCCGATTACCTAATTAAGAAAGGAGCGGTGAAGTTATGACTGAAATAATCGATTTACTCTTAACGCTCTCTCAAGAAATAAAGGACATTAAAGCACGTATCGAATTGTTACGACAATCGAGAGCAGAAGTATTAAAAGATACGTGGATAGACAATCAAGATGTATTGCAGACCTTACATATAAGTAAGCGAACGCTACAAACTTTAAGAACCAATGGCACTTTGCCTTACAGCAAAGTAAAAGGTAAATTTTACTATAAAGTTGCTGACATAGAGCAGTTGCTTCAAGACAACTACTACAACCATAATTTCAAGCAAGATGGAAATAAGTAGAGAAGCAATTTTAGACAAAACACATTATGGTTTAAAAATCTATGCCTATGTGTTGAGACAGTATTATCCTAATCAAACAGTCCTTTCTGTAAAAGGAAGGGACTGTGGGATAACTCGAAACCCTTTTAATGGTGGTAAAGAAACCTTACGGATTCATATTGATGGTATTATAGCAACACATCGAGATACAGAATTAGAAGCCTTTAAAGGTGATGTATTCGATTTTGCACAATATCATTTTAGAATAACCGATGAAGAAGATTTGTACCAGAAGATAAATCAAGAGCTACATCTAAATTTAGAAGTCAAGGAAAAAGACGAATTGGAATGGCTTAATGAACCAGACGATACGTGGTATGCCAACTGTAGCTTTTTTAAAGCACCTGTTCGCAATGTGTTTCCTTCGGAAACCTTGCGATTACATCAAGTATTTGCATTAATCACAAGTAATAAATACAAAAAGATTACTGAAGAATTAAGAGCAATTACCAATATAAAAGAAGCGCGTAAATTCAAAGCGAATCGCTTTGATTACGTAACACTTTCAGGAACATTTGAAAAACGAAGCGATAACAATTTGCTAAAGCATTCTAATTTATTAACCATTGATTTTGACCATTTAGAGAATCTACAAGAGTTAAGAACACAGCTCTTAAATGATGAATATTTTGAAACCGAAATGCTCTTTATTTCACCATCTGGTGATGGCCTAAAATGGATTATCAGAATAGATATTTCAGAAGTATCACATACAGAATATTTCACAGCAGTAGCAAATTACATTAAACACAATTATAACATTGAGGTTGACCAGTCGGGTAAAGACGTATCCAGAGCGTGTTTTTTACCATACGACCCAACGGCCTTTCTGCATAAAAGACATCAAGCATTATGAGTAAAATATTTAATCCAAAAGATTGGTTAGAAGTTCCTAAAGAGCAAAATCAACCAAAAAGCAACACAGCAACAACCAATGTTGTTGCTGTTGCTGATACAGACATTGAATCCTACATTTCAGCAATCGAGCAATCAAGCACAGACATAACAGGAAGTTATGCCACTTGGAGAGATTTAGGCTTTGCATTAGCAGAAGAATACGGAGAAGCAGGAAGAGATTATTTCCACCGAATAAGTAAAAATTATGTAGGTTACGATACCAAAGAATGTGATGCACAATTTGATAAATGTCTAAACGCAAAAGGACACGGAATTACAATTGCTACCTTCTACCATTACGCACATCAGTCAGGTGTCAAACCGACTAAACAACAGTACAACAACGAAGTTGCAACAAGCGTTGCAACTGTTGTTGATATACCTAACGAATCAATGCCAACGATACCAGAAAAGGTATATGAGAATTTGCCACAGTTTTTACAACAAGTTGTAAATCCTGCTAATGGACAGGAAGAAAAGGACATTTTGTTATTAGGCGCATTAACAGCATTTAGTGCGTGTTTTCCTAAACTCTTCGGAATCTATGACCAACGTAAAGTGTTCAGCAACTTATATTTATTTGTAACCGCACCTGCATCTGCAGGTAAAGGAAGGCTTAACCAAATTAAAAATTTGGTAGAGCCTGTACACAAATTAAAACGAGAACAAGCCAAAGTGCTAAAACAGCAATTTCAAGCAGAAACTGCTACTTACAATATGAACAAAGGCAAAGATGAAAATTTAGAAAAACCAAGTAAGCCACCAGAACGAATGCTGTTTATTCCTGCTAACAATAGTGTAACAGGCGTATATCAATTAATTTCTGATAATAAAGGCAGAGGGTTAATTTTTGAAACCGAAGGCGATACGTTAGCACAAGCCTTTAAAAGCGATTATGGTAATTATTCCGATGGTTTTCGTAAAGCCTTTCATCACGAAACTATAAGCTATTATCGCAGAACAGATAGAGAATATGTAGATATTGAAAAACCGTGTTTATCAACAGTATTATCAGGTACACCTAAACAAGTGGCGACTCTAATACCCAACGCAGAAAATGGTTTGTTTAGTCGTTTTATGTTTTACTATATGAATATTAAACCAACTTGGAAAAACGTGTTTCAAAATAGCAATAAAGTAGGTTTAGATGATTACTATAACCAATTAGGTAGTGAGTTTTTAGAATTGTACAAAACGCTAAAAAACAATCCAGAGATTGAAATACGATTAACCACAACCCAACAACAGCAATTCAATACGTTTTTTGAATCCTTACAAACCAAATACATCAACCTACAACCCGAAGAATACATTGCAACAATAAGGCGGTTAGGCTTAATTGCATTTAGGATAATGATGCTATTCACAGCATTCCGTATTATGGAAGATGGTGATGTAAACGCAACTAAAGAATGTGAGGATATAGATTTTGAAAACGCTATAACCATAATTTCAATTTTAGTAAAACACAGTAGTAAAGTGTTTAACGACTTGCCAATAGAGCAGAAAGCCACAAAACGTTCAAATAGAAAAGAACGCTTTTTAGAAAGTTTGCCAAAGCAATTTAGCAGGCAAGAGTATTTAGATTTAGCGACAAAACAGAGCATCCCGCACAAAACCGCAGAAGGCTATATTACCAAATTTGTAGAAGCAGGTTTAATACATAGAGAAGCACACAATAACTATTCAAATCCTGCAAAGACGTAATTAAGGATTTTAAGGATTTAAGGAAATGATTAAACTGACTTCCTCAAATCCTTAATATCCTCATTACCTGTTAATAAGTGTTTATATCTTTTAATTTTCCTTTGGTTTCCTTTTGTTAAATTAGACAAAATTTGACAAGTCTAAATAATTCTATTATGGAGTTTGGAGAGTACATACGTTCATTGCGTGAAAAACGCAATTTGCTATTAAGGGAAATGGCTGCAAACCTAAATATGGATGTTGCCTATTTAAGTAAAATAGAACGAGGAAATCGGATGGCAAGACGCGAACAAGTAGTTGCTTTTGCCAAAACATTAAAAGAAGACGAAAACGAATTAATTAAGCTATGGATGTCCGAACAAATTGTACTAATGCTCAAAAATGAAAAGGAGCGTACGGAAATCCTCAAAATAGCTGAAGAAAAAATTAGTAAGATTGTAAAAAAGGGTTAGGATTTAAAGTAATTTATGTTTAAAGAGAATAAATATTATGGCGAGGTATGGTTTAAATCTGCAGAGGATAATAAGTGCTTTTGTGTATTAGAGTTAATTAATGATGAAGTACACATAACGACCAATTTGTCAGAAAGATTACCTGCCTATCAAATAGAGTTAATTTATGGGGTTTTTACAGGTTTAGGCTATTTAACTTTTGTAAACTGCAAGATTAAAAACAGTAGCAATGGAATAGTAGAGACTAAAACTTATAAGCCTAAATATACGTTTGCTTGTGCATATCATTTAATTGAACCTATAGGTTTGAAAATTAATGAATTTCAAATTGACAATTTAGCAATAGTGAGTTGGGTTAGAAAAATGCATTGGTATAATTCTTTAGAAGACAAACTTGAAAAAGAGGATGACGTAGTCCACAATACGAATATTACTGAAGACTTATCTATTAAAATCACAAAATCAACATCATATACTTCTAACCACAACTTTTTTAGAATGGACAATGTTGGATATGTCGATTTTAAATCAGAAAAAAAATTGAGTATTCTTGAGAGTATAGATTTATATAATTCATTTCAAAAATTATTTCATTTTTTATACGGTAAGTCTGTACAATTTAAAGCTTTTAATTTTAAATGTTTAAGCTGTGGTAATTGGGCTTCGTTATATTACAAGGATGATTTCAACAAAGAAAACATATCTGGTTTTATAGCGCTTGACTATGATAATATTAAAGATGATTTGTCCAATATAATTAAGCATTGGTATAACAATGAAGGCATAGGTTATTGTGCTGATATTATTATCGAAAATTTACTCTCGGTTAAAACGAGCCATAGTAGGCGATTTACAAATTCCTATACAGCTTTCGAAGCTTATAGTTTGAAATTTGGTAATAAGATTAAGAACTCATCTTTTGCCAAAGATTTATTAGAACAAAAGCAATTATTAGTCGATATAACTAATATTCCAGAAGATGATATTAAAACATATGTATCAAAGATTGTTCGTCATCGAGATTATTTAATACATCGCACTAAAACAAAAAACAATATTTTTTCACAGTTTGAACTATTGTATATATCCTTTTTATTAGATTATTTGGTTGGTTTAGGCTTGGTGAAACAAATGGAAGTTTCTGATAAAATTATTGAAAAAATAATAGAGCGTGCTAAATCTACATACCAAGATATGCAGTCTGTAAATAGACTACTAAACAAAGATTTATTAGTTGATAACAATAATAAAGTTCAACCTTCTATGTAAAATTACAATATAATTTCATTTATGCAAGAACACCTCAAAACCAACATACTAAACTTTAAATGGCCTAATAGTGCGCCTACTATTTATTTAACTTTAGAGGATATTGAAGGTAGTCATCCTATCCATAAATCTAAATTTTCAAGGCAGATAAAAGAGGTGTTTCCAGATGCAGACTTATCTAACAAAGACCAAATATTTACAACATTTACAACAGAAATACCAGATGCACCAAGCATTAAGCTAAATTTAGTAGATGGTAGAGAATTAAGAATTTATAAGCAATTCCTTAAACATAAATTAAGAAGCTATTTTAAATCGAAAGACTATATAGTAGTAAAAAACTTCGTTGGTGATGTACAAGTGTGGATGCCTTCAAAAAAAGGGAATACAGCAGACTATAACCTCTACTATAAATTTTCATTTAAGATACAGTTTGCAAAACTCACAGACTTACCAGAGTTAATTGTATCATACGATGGTACTTCAAAAGTCCTTACAACATCGGTTAAGGATATAGAGGATTCAGAGTTAATAAAACGTTGTGTATATGGTCAAAAAACGTTCAATTACCAAATGGACCTCGATACAGAGGAAAAACAAGAATTTTACAATGCTATTCAGTTTGACCAAGCATACCCAATTTTTAATTTGTCATTAGCACGAGCATTAGATATACCTATTGAGGAACCTATAAGACCAATTAATAAATATCAAAAGTACGTAGCACTTATTAATAATTTTGCAACCAACTATCTGTTTAAAGAAGATTTTAAAGTCATATTTCCATTTAAAACTGATACGTTTATAGATGTGCCACTCAATCGTATCAACCATATCGACCCACAAGTAGGTTTATTGGAATTTGGTAAAGACCAATACGGTAACAAGAAAACCCATTTAGTGCCTAAAAAGGCAATGAATATCCTAAACCCTTACAGACGTCCAAACAATCAAAATATCAAGATATTTTTCATTTGCCATACTTCTCATAAAGATTCGGTATTGTCTTTCTATCAAAATTTAAAGGAAGGTGTAAATACAGAAAAGAATTATTATAAAGGATTAGAAGCCTATGTGAACATTAAAGCATCATCATCCAAAGAACACTTCATTGAATTTACCAACGAAAACGACCCAATACCAGAAATAGTTGAAAAGTTAGAGAGTTTAACCTTCGACCACGATAATGTGCTTTACGCAGCTTTTTATTTAAGTCCTTTCGATAAGTTCACACAAAATCCCGAAGACCGCGAAATCTATATTCAAATCAAAGAACTGTTTTTAAATGAAGGCATTGTTACACAAGTGGTAGATTATGAAAAAATGGTGGTCAATATCGAGAATCAATACAACTTCCAATTTTCATTACAAAATATGGCATTGGCTATTCACGCTAAATTAGGTGGTGCACCATGGAAACTTGCAGTAACCGATAAAAAAGAATTAGTAATTGGTGTTGGTGCATTTACCAATCAAGGCGAAAACAGGCGGTATATAGCAAGTGCCTTTAGTTTTCAAAACAATGGCTTATTTAGAAAGTTCGAATATTTTTACCAAAGCGAAACAGACCTATTGGCAGGAAGTATATGTAAAGCCATTAGAGATTTTACATCGGTTGCAGAAGCAGATAAAGTAGTCATTCACTTCTATAAGGAAATGAGTTACGAGGAACTAAAACCAATTATTAGAGGGATGCATACATTAGGGTTAAAAATTCCGCTTTACATTCTAAATATCAATAAAACAGAAGCAGAAGATATTATTGCTTACGACCTTAATTGGAACAAAAAGTTAATGCCTGTAAGTGGCACATACATACGTATTAGCGAAAATCAATTCCTACTGTTTAATAATGCGCGTTACCCTAATTCACAGAGATATGCAGATACAGATGGTTATCCGTTTCCAATAAAAATTAAGGTAAGCAGTCCAGATGAAGATGCTTTTGAAGATGCAGACGTAGTGTTAGAACTATTAACACAAGTATATCAGTTTAGCAGATTGTATTGGAAATCACTTCGACAACAAAATGTACCAATCACAATTAAATATCCTGAAATGGTAGCACAAATAGCACCGCGTTTTAATAATGGCGTTCCAGACGATGCTAAAGATGCTCTATGGTTTTTGTAATTTACCAATCAATTTATTTGCAACACCATTGCATTCAATAATTTGTATATTTGTATAAATTATATGAAAATATTTGTTTCCATATCAATGTCTATTTTATTCTTTTTTCAAGGGATAAGCATAGATATGGACTTTTGTGGTCCAATTAAAGAAATTTCAAATGTAATTACCCATTATCAAGACCATAAAGTTTATGGAGACTCTTTCTTTGAATATGTAGTTGAAGATTACATTGAGAGCGATGCTAAAAATGAAGAGCATCATCATAACCCAGATAAGGAGAATACACCAGTCCATTCCCATAATCAATGTTGTCACCCTTTGGTATTAATTATTGCGAACAATAATTTGGCTTTAACCAATCGATTAAAGTTTGAAGAGAAAAAACAATATAATTTACATAAAGTAAACTTCACTTCCAGATATTTGGAATCACTTTTCCAGCCACCTAAAGCATAATTCAGTTTTTTAATGGATAGCTATATCCAATTTTGAGCCTAAAGGGTTCATTTCATTTTGTGTAATTCTATTTTCTTATATCAGAATTGTATCGAATAGTTTAACTGAATTAATACATTTTCTATGATTAATAAAATCATTGATTTTTCAATCAATAACAAATTCATTATTGGTTTGCTTACGCTTACCATAATCGGAACAGGTATTTGGAGTATGACCAAAGTGCCAATAGATGCTGTTCCAGATATTACCAATAACCAAGTACAGGTTATAACACAATCCCCCAATTTAGGTACTGAAGATATTGAGCAAATTGTTACTTATCCAATTGAAGTGGCAATGAGCAATCTTCCTGATGTTCAGGAAATAAGGTCAATTTCTCGTTTTGGCTTATCTGTGGTTACTATTGTATTTGATGATGATATGGGAACATATCTACCTCGCCAATTAGTAGCCGAAAAACTAAACAAAGTCAAAGAGCAAATACCTGCTGGATTTGGCGAACCTACAATGGGTCCTATTTCAACAGGTTTAGGAGAGATTTACCAATACACACTAAAAGTTGCACCAGAGTTTAAAGACAAATACAACATTGCAGATTTACGCTCAATGCAAGACTGGATTGTACAGCGTCAAATGGCAATGGTTCCTGGTGTGGTAGAAGTAAACGCTATTGGTGGAAAAATAAAACAATACGAAGTAGCGGTTGACCCAAACGATTTAAATGCTATTGGCCTTACCATTACAGATGTGTTTAATGCACTTGAAGCCAATAATCAAAATACAGGAGGTGCATATATTGAAAAGAACCATCAAGCCAATTTTATTCGTGGTGAAGGCTTGGTGAGAAGTTTAGAGGACATTAAAAAAATCACTGTCAAGAATATTAATAATATACCTGTCACTATTGGCGATATTGCTACGGTACAATTTGGCTCTGCAATTCGTTACGGTGCATTAACCCAAGATGGTGAAGGAGAAGTTGTAGGTGGATTGGTAATGATGCTAAAAGGAGCTAATTCCAATGATGTTATTGCCAATGTAAAAGAGCGAATGACTCAAATTGAAAAGTCGTTACCAGAAGGCGTAATTATTGAACCATTATTAGACCGAAGTAAATTAATTGGCGAAACAACTTCTACAGTAACAACTAACCTTATTGAAGGTGCATTAATCGTCATTTTTGTGTTGGTCTTTTTATTAGGTAATTGGCGAGGAGGTTTAATAGTTGCCTCTACTATTCCATTATCCTTATTATTTGCTTTTATTTTAATGAATGTTTTTGATGTTTGGGTAAACCTAATGAGTTTAGGAGCAATTGATTTCGGAATCATTGTAGATGGTGCTGTAATTATTGTTGAAAGCACTGTTTTTCTTATAGCATCACAAGTTTTGAAAAAGAAACAACTTACATCTAAAGAAAGAGATAAAGTTGCTTCTAATGCTTCAAAAAAGATGATGAATGCTGCCTTCTTCGGTCAGTTGATTATCCTTATCGTTTTTCTACCCATTTTAGCCTTACAAGGTATTGAAGGAAAGATGTTTAAACCAATGGCTTTGACCTTTATTTTTGCTATGATTGGTGCAATGGTACTTTGTTTAACCTATGTGCCAATGATGTCAGCTTTAATATTAAGAGCACCTAAAAACGATAAAAAATCTTATGGAGATAGATTTGTGCATTGGGTTGAAGATAAATACCAACTTTTATTGGTTAGAGCCTTGCGAAAAGGGAAATGGGTAATTGGTATTGCAGTTGTGTTGTTCGGAATAACCGTTTTTATGTTTTCAAGAATGGGTGGCGAGTTCATTCCGCAACTCGATGAAGGTGATATTGCATTTCACGCTATTTTAAAACCAGGTAGTTCACTTACAGAAACTATTGAAACTACTACCAAAATAGAACAAATAGTAAAAGCAAAATTTCCAGAAGTTGATAAAATTGTGAGTCGTATTGGTGTTGCCGAAATTCCAACCGACCCGATGCCTATGGATATTGCCGATGTTTTTGTAATTCTGAAACCTAAAAGTGAATGGACTACTATAGAATCAAAAGATGAATTGATTGAAGCAATGAAAGAAGCAGTTGAAATGGTTCCTGGTGTTAATTATGAGTTTACACAACCTATTGAAATGCGTTTTAACGAGTTATTAGAAGGTGTTCGTGAAGATATTGCTATAAAACTTTATGGTGAAGACATTGATATTCTATCTCAAAAAGCCGAAGAAATATCTAAAATTATCGCAGGTACTGAAGGTATTGGTGATATGAAAGCGGAAGCCACAATAGGTTTGCCACAAATGACAATCAATTACAACAGGAATAAATTGGCGCAATATGGTCTTCAAATAAATACGCTTAATCAAACCGTACAATCTGCATTTGCAGGTGGTACAGCAGGTGTAATTTTTGAAGGTGAAAAACGCTTCGATTTAGTAGTACGATTAAGCGATCAAAACCGTAAGGATATTTCAGATGTTCAAAACCTGTATATCAATTTACCTTCGGGTGCTCAAATTCCTTTACGTGAAATTGCAGATGTAAGCTATAAAGCAGGACCAATGCAAATCAGTAGAGATAACACCAATAGAAGAACCTATGTAGGTGTTAATGTTAGAGGACGTGATGTAAAATCGTTAGTAACTGAAATTAAATCAAAATTAGATGCACAATTAGAATTACCATCAGGTTATTTTATTCGTTATGGTGGTGCATTTGAAAATTTAGAACGTGCTAGCAACCGATTACAAACCGTTGTGCCTATTGCATTGTTACTCATATTTATACTAATATATTTTGCATTAAAATCTTTACCACAGACCTTAATGATTTACATAGCTATTCCAATGGCAACTATTGGTGGTGTTGTGGCGTTGTGGTTACGTGATATGCCATTTAGTATTTCGGCAGGTGTTGGTTTTATTGTGCTGTTTGGTGTTGCAGTTTTAAATGGTTTGGTAATGATAAGCGGACTCAACGAATTAAAAGAAGAAGGTGTAACCAATCTAAAGGATAGAATAGTTGAAGGTACTAAACGAAGAATCAGACCTATTATGCTAACTGCTTTTACAGATGTATTAGGCTTTCTACCAATGGCTATTTCATCATCAGCTGGTGCAGAAGTACAACGTCCATTGGCAACGGTTGTTATTGGTGGATTATTAACTTCAACTTTGCTTACCTTATTTGTTTTACCAATTTTATATCATTGGGTAGAAAACAAATCTTTTACGTTTAAGCCAAATAAAAAGTTAGTAACAGCAACAACAGTTGTATTATTACTATTTGGCTTTTCACCACAAAGTAATGCACAAGAGTTGAATGATACAATTCCCGAAATTTCATTACAGGAAGCTGTTAAACTCGCAAAAAGTAATTATCCATTATTGAAGCAAAAGCAGTTGGAAATTACAAAACAAGAACAATTAAAATCGACTGCCTATGATTTCGGAACGACTCAAATTTTTACAGGTGGAGAAGAAATTGATAATGGAAATGGCATCTATACAACCATTGGTATTGGTCAATCAAATATCGATGTATTTGGCATTGGTTCTAAAAAGAAGCTACAAGAACAACGCATTCAATTGGAACAAAAAGCCTTTCAACTTTCCGAGTTGGAATTAGAATTGGAAGTTAAAAAAGCTTGGTCTAATTGCTATCAAATGAAACAAAACTATGATTTGTATAAGGAATTGGATTCCATTTATTCCAAATTCGAGCAAGCAGTAGCTTTAAATTATGAAGTCGAAGCTATTTCTAAATTAGAATATTCGGCAGCAAAAAATCAAGCGTTTCAAATTCAGAATAAAAAAGCGCAAGCCTATAGTAATTATCTTATTGCCTTACAGCAATTCAATTTGTGGTTGGTATCAGAAGAAATTTTTACAGTTTCAGATGAATTTGAGGTAGCGATAGATAGTGATATGGAAACATTCAGTATTGAAAGTCATCCATTGTACAGTATGTCGCAGAACATTGTAGATGAAGCGGAAGCTAAATATAAAGCTGCAAAAGCAGATAATTTGCCAAAGTTCAATCTTCAAGGTGGTTTACAAAAAGTAAATGGCAATTCAGGATTTTACACCTATCAAGCAGGAATTTCAGTTCCGTTTTTATCAGGTTCTAGCAAAGCACAAGTTAGAAGTGCCAGAATTGATAAAGAAATAGCGGAAACCAATGTAGCGTTCAAAAAACAGGAAGTACAATCAAGGTTTGTTCAGGCTAAAGAAAATTATATGAAATGGAAAACATCTTGGGAGTTTTACAAAGACCAAGTTTTACCATTAACAAAAGAGCAAAAAACAGGTGCATTACTGGCATATAGAGAAGGCGAAATTGATTATACTGCATTTACGCAGTTGATAAAAGAAGCAATTCAATCGGAACTGGAAGCACAGACTGCATTAGTAAAATATTTAGAAAGCACATTTCAATTACAATATTTTAATAAATAAGACAATGAAAAACAAAATATATAAAATCCTTACCGTAATGGTGTTAGCCATATTTGTTTCAGCTTGCGGAAATAAAGAAAATCATAACGAGAATGATGGTCATTCCCACGATGAGGAAGAAAAAACAGAAGTTAACGAAGAGCATCACGATGAAGACGAAGTAATGCTTTCACAACAGCAATTCGATGCATTGAAAATGAAAATAGATACGTTAGCATTACGTAATATGAGCGGCTATGTAGAAGCAAACGGAACGTTAGAAGTACCACCACAAAACGAAGCAGCTATTACTACTGTTGTTGGTGCAAATGTCGTTTCAATTGAAGTGATTGAAGGTGATAAGGTTAATAAAGGTCAAGTTGTGGCTTATCTATCGCACCCAAATATCATACAAGCGCAAACGGATTATTTAAACGCTTATAGCAATAGCGAGCTTGCAAAGAAAAATTATGAACGTCAACAAAAATTATACGATGCTGGTGTTGGTTCTGGTGCTAATTTCCAGAAAGCAGAAGCAGAATATCAAGCATCAAAAGCAATGGTTAATGGTTTAGAAGCGCAATTAAGAATACTCAACGTTAACACTACATCAGTTCGCAATGGAACAATTGCACAGCGCATAGCATTGCGAAGTCCAATAGAAGGCTTTGTGCAAAAAGTTGAAGTAAAAACAGGTCAATATGTAGAGCCACAAACCGAATTATTTGAAATTGTAAATACGCATCACGTTCACGCCGATTTAATGGTTTTTGAAAAAGATGTTTATAAAGTACAGAAAGGTCAGAAAGTTAACTTTACGGTACAATCCATACCAGATGCAGAGCTTATCGCAGAAATCTATTCCGTAAGCAAAACCTTTGAGGACAACCCAAAAGCAGTCCACGTTCACGCAGAAATAGAAAACAAAAAAGGTAACTTAATTCCTGGTATGTATATTCAAGGTAAAATTCAAGTAGATAATACCCAAATAAAAGCTTTACCAGAAAGTGCAATTATAAAAGAAGGCGAAAGATATTATGTGTTTTCAGTAGAAAAAGAAAATGACGATTGGAGCTTTAAACCTATCGAAGTTGTGTTAGGCACTAAAGATGGTGATTGGGTATCGGTTCAATTTACTGAAAACATAGAAAGTAATACAAAATTTGCTTATAACAATGCTTATTATCTTAACGCAGAAATGAAAAAAGGAGAAGCAGAACACGCACATTAATTATGGAAACAATAGAACAAGTATTAGAGTCAAAAAATATTCGTGTTACAGCAATGCGTTTGCTTATATATAAGTTTCTTACAGAAAAAGAGGTCGCTGTTACTTTAAGTGATATTGAAAATGCTTTCTCAAAAGCAGACAGAACCACTTTATACAGAACTATTAAAACCTTTGAAGAAAAGGCTATTGTGCATCAAATAGACGATGGTACAGGGATTACAAAATATGCATTATGTGAAAAGGGATGTAATTGTGAAATTGAAACCGATTTGCACTTACATTTCCATTGTAATAATTGCAATGAAACCATTTGCTTAACAGAACATAAAATACCTCAAATAAAAGTGCCAGATGGTTTTGTGTCAGAGAATGTAAATTTGGTGGTAAAAGGTATTTGCGATAAGTGTAGTGTCTAATTATTGCACTTCCATTGCACTTACTATTAAAGTACATTTATCCAAAATTAGAGGATATGAAGTTTAATACTAAAATACCTAAACATCTAAAACAGGCGTATAACCAAGAATTAAAACAATACAGTTTCTGTTTAGAAAATAAGCAGTTTGGTAATGCTTGGTATCATTTAGAACGTAGTCATATAATAGGACAATCTTATCCTATAGAACATACCTATTCACATTGGCTTATGCTAAAGTTTGGATTTAGACAAAAAGATACGAAAGAAGTAATAGGTCAAATAATTAGGTTGCTTGTGGGTGGCTGGAAATCATTTATAAATCACGTTCCACTTGGTAATACTGGTGGAGCAAACGTGCCACCATTAAAACGAATGCCTATTCCCAATGACATTGAAAAATTATTAGATATTAAATGAAAAAAAAGAAAGTCAATTTAAGAGATTTAAAACCAAATTCAGAAGTGCAACACACGCATAATGATGGTCATAATCACGGTAATGGAAGTGCATTCAAAACCTACGTGCCTGCAATAATAAGTTTTACAATGCTTATCATTGGTATAGGTTTAGATTATTTTGATGTTTCATTCTTTAAGGATTGGATTCGTATTGCTTGGTATGGTATTGCATATCTTCCTGTAGGGTTTCCTGTTGTAAAAGAGGGTTGGATTAGTATTAAAAAAGGTGATGTTTTTACAGAGTTCTTTTTAATGTCTATAGCAACCATTGGTGCATTTGTTATTGGTGAATATCCCGAAGGTGTTGCAGTAATGCTATTTTATGCAGTAGGCGAATTATTTCAAAGTGCTGCTGTAAATCGTGCAAAAGGAAATATAAAAGCATTATTAGATGTTAGACCTAAAGAAGCCAATGTATTTCGTGAGGGAGATTATAAAAGTGTTTCGCCTGAAGTTGTCAATATTGGAGAGAAAATTCAAATTCGTGTAGGTGAAAAAATTCCATTGGATGGCATTTTATTATCCGAAAAAGCATCTTTAAATACAGCTGCGTTAACAGGAGAAAGCAAACCAGATTCCATTCAAAAAGAAGCAAAGGTTTACGCAGGTAGTATTAATTTGGAAAGCGTTATTGAAGTTGAGGTAACCAATAAGTTTGAAGACAGTTCTATTGCGAGAATATTAGACTTGGTTCAAAATGCAACAGCACGTAAATCTAAAACAGAATTATTCATCAGACAGTTTGCTCGTATCTACACACCAATTGTAGTGTTTTTAGCTATTGGTGTTACTTTTATACCTTACTTTTTTGTAGATGATTATGTGTTTAGAGATTGGTTATACAGAGCATTAATTTTCTTGGTAATATCTTGTCCTTGTGCGTTAGTGATTTCAATTCCATTAGGATATTTCGGTGGATTGGGAGCAGCTTCAAAAAATGGAATCTTATTTAAAGGTGCTTCATTTTTAGATGCAATGACCAAGATAAATACTTTGGTAATGGACAAAACAGGAACCGTTACCAAAGGTGTTTTTAAAATCAAAGAAGTAAAAGCAATTGGTTGGAATGAAACCGAATTTATGCAATACTTAATGGCGATGGAAGAACAATCCACGCATCCAATTGCTAAAGCCATTTTAGAGTACAAAGCTGAAGGTGAAGATTTTGAAGCACAAGACGTTTCTGAAGTTGCAGGTAAAGGTTTAAAAGGCATTGTAAATGGTAAAACAGTTTTAGTAGGTAATAAAGCCTTAATGACTGCGAATAATATTAATGTTCCAACGGAAACGGAATCTATTGTAGAATCGATAGTGTTGGTAGCAATCGATAATCAATTTGCAGGTTTTGTAGTAATAGCAGATGAATTAAAGGAAGATGCAAAAGAAACAATTACTAATTTACATAAAGTAGGCATTAAAAATATTATGATGCTTTCCGGTGATAAAGATTCCATTACGCAACAAGTCGCTAAAGAGTTGAACATCGAAAATGCTAAAGGTGGTTTGCTACCAGAAGATAAATTAAACGAAGTTGAAATTTTAAAGAAAAATCCTGTAAACAAAGTAGCTTTTATAGGTGATGGTATTAATGACGCACCAGTTTTAGCAGCAAGTAACGTTGGTATTGCAATGGGTGGTTTAGGGAGCGATGTAGCTATTGAAACAGCAGATGTTATCATTCAAACAGACCAACCTTCAAAAGTAGTAAGAGCCATTAAAATAAGTCGTTCTACACGTAAAATTGTTTGGCAGAATATCATTTTAGCATTTGGTGTTAAAGTTATTGTCTTAATTTTAGGAGCAGGTGGTTTAGCTACAATGTGGGAAGCAGTTTTTGCAGATGTAGGAGTAGCATTATTAGCAATTTTAAATGCAGTTAGATTACAACGAATGAGTTGGGATTAAGCAGATTAGTCAATTAAACTTCTGTTAAACAAAATCAATAGTTGTAAAATTTTTATACATTTGCAATTAGATATGAAGCAAATTTTCCATAAAATAATGTCTTTAGTAATGGCTTTTGTAGTGTTATTCTCTACAATGTCATTTACTGTGAATATGCATTATTGCGGAGATACTTTAGTAGAAACTGCTATTTTTCATAAGGCCAAAGGGTGCGGAATGGAAATGGAAAAGCCTTCAACCGAAGGATGTTCTATTACCAAGAAAAATTGTTGTGATGATGAACAATTAGCAATTGAAGGTCAAGACGAATTACAATTGCAAGTTGACAAAATCACGTTTGAGCAACAAGTATTCGTCGCTTCATTTGTTTACACTTATATTAACCTTTTTGAAGGTTTAGATAACAATGTATCTTCTTTTGAAGAATACAAACCACCACTCGTCATAAAACAAATCTTCAAGATTGACGAGACTTATTTAATTTGATTTTTAAACAATAGACTCTTTTATCCTATGACAGCAATGTTGTAAGGATAATTTGCTGTATTCGGTGTTGTCGTAACACCAATGTCTAACTGTTTAATAATCAAAGCCAATGCTCAATAAAAGCATCAAATTTTTAATAGAAAACAAACTCGTAGCAGTTCTGCTACTCGTCCTTTTTGTAGGATGGGGAACGGTTAATGCACCTTTTAATTGGGATACAGGTTTCTTACCAAGCAATCCTGTTGCTGTAGATGCCATACCAGATATAGGCGAAAACCAACAAATCGTTTTTACTAAATGGGATGGTCGCTCACCACAAGATATAGAAGACCAAATCACCTATCCACTCACAACATCTTTACTCGGTATTCCAGGTGTAAAAACCATTCGTAGTTCCTCTATGTTCGGTTTTTCAAGTATCTATATCATTTTTGAAGAAGACATAGAATTTTACTGGAGTAGAAGTCGTATTCTCGAAAAACTTAATTCCTTACCAAGTGGTTTATTGCCCGAAGGTGTTAATCCTGCTTTGGGTCCAGATGCAACAGGATTAGGACAAATATTTTGGTACACTTTAGAAGGTCGTGACAAAAACGGAAATGTAACTGGTGGTTGGGATTTGCAAGAGTTACGCAGTATTCAGGATTACTATGTAAAGTATGCGTTGTCCTCTGCAAGTGGTGTTTCAGAGGTTGCTTCTATTGGTGGCTATGTTCAGGAGTATCAAGTAGACGTAAATCCAGAACTAATGCGTCAGTATAATATTGGATTGCATCACGTTGTAAAAGCGGTTAAGGAAAGTAATAAGGATATTGGTGCACAGACTTTGGAAATTAACCAAGCCGAATATTTAGTTCGTGGTTTGGGTTATGTGAAATCCATTTCAGACATCGAAAATGCAGTAGTCACTTCAGAAGATTATACTTCAATTAGGATAAAGGATATTGGTAAAGTTTCATTAGGTCCTGCAACAAGACGTGGTTTATTAGATAAAGAAGGTGCAGAGGTTGTTGGTGCTGTTGTGGTGGCTCGTTATGGCGCAAATCCAATGGAAGTCATTAATAATGTAAAAGAGAAAATTAACGAGTTAAGCGCAGGTTTACCTTCGAAAGTATTAGCGGATGGTAGAACCTCACAAGTAACCATAGTGCCTTTTTATGACAGAACAGAATTGATACAAGAAACATTAGGCACACTTAACGAAGCCTTAACTCTTGAAATATTGATTACCATTTTAGTAATAATTATTATGGTGTTTAATCTACGAGCTTCCGTATTAATTTCTGGACTATTACCTGTTGCAGTTTTAATGGTATTTATTGCAATGAAACTCTTTGGTGTAGATGCCAACATTGTCGCTTTATCAGGTATTGCTATTGCTATCGGTACAATGGTCGATGTTGGTGTCATACTATCAGAAAATATTATTCGGCATTTAGATGAAGATGATGGAACTCAATCCATTAATACGGTAGTTTATAATGCAACAGCTGAAGTGTCTGGCGCAATCGTAACCGCAGTTATGACAACTATTATCAGTTTCATTCCTGTATTTACTATGATTGGTGCGGAAGGAAAACTATTCAGACCATTAGCCTTCACAAAAACTTTTGCACTAACAGCTTCTATAATCGTAGCATTATTTTTAATTCCACCGTTTGCTGCATTTTTATTCAGAAAGAAAAACATTAAAAGCACTTTTAAATATGTTTTAAATGGTGTTTTAATAGCATTTGGAATCGTAGCCATAGTCTATGGATATTGGATAGGATTAATTTTAATTGCGTTTGGGATTACAGCACTTCTCAATCTTCAAAGTAAGATAAAAGACAAGCAAGCTAACCTTATTAATATTATCATTTCTGTATCAGCTATTGTGTTCTTGTTAGCCGAATATTGGAGACCGTTAGGCGTTGATAAAAGCATTTTTTGGAATCTCATTTTTGTGAGTGTTATTTGCTTTGGTTTATTAGGTGTTTTCTCATTATTTATCAAATATTACACACGTATTTTAAGGTGGTGTTTAGATAATAAGTTGCTCTTTTTGTCTGTCCCAACAGCTATTGTCATTGCAGGTTTTTTCATTATGAAAAATACAGGTAAAGAGTTTATGCCATCATTAAATGAAGGCTCATTTCTACTAATGCCAACCTCGATGCCTCATTCTGGCGTAGAAGAAAACAAACGTGTTTTACAGCAATTAGATATGGCAGTAGCCAGTATTCCAGAGATTGAAACCGTAGTTGGTAAGGCAGGAAGAACAGAATCAGCTTTAGACCCAGCACCACTTTCAATGTATGAAAATATCATTCAGTACAAACCAGAATATATGCTGAATGAAAACGGACAACGCCAACGCTATAAAGTGAATGATGATGGCTTTTTTGAATTGAAGGATGGTCGTTTCATTGCAAATCCTAATAATTCCGAAAACGTCATTTTTAGCACTATAAAAAGGTCTCAATTAATTGAAGATGATGATGGCGATTACTATCGTAACTGGCGACCAAAAATTGAATCACCAGACGATATTTGGAATGAAATCGTAAGAGTTACAAAGTTACCAGGTGTTACATCTGCACCAAAGCTACAACCTATTGAAACCCGATTGGTAATGCTTCAAACAGGAATGCGAGCACCTATGGGAATTAAAGTAAAAGGTCAAGACTTAAAGCAGATTGAAGTGTTTGGTGTGCAATTAGAAAACATCATCAAGGAAGCTGAAGGTGTTAAAAAAGAAGCTGTTTTTGCAGACCGTATTGTTGGTAAACCCTATTTGTTAATTGATATTGATAGAGAGAAAATTGCACGTTATGGCATTTCGATACAAGATGTTCAAGATGTATTAAAAGTAGCAGTTGGTGGTATGGTCTTAACCCAAACGGTAGAAGGTCGAGAGCGATATGGTGTTCGAGTACGATACCCAAGAGAATTACGTGCAAACCCAACAGACTTACAACAGATTTATGTACCAGTTGAAAAGGGTAGTCCTGTGCCATTAAGCGAATTGGCAACTATAAGATACGAACAAGGTCCACAAGTCATTAAAAGTGAAGATACTTTTTTAGTAGGTTATGTCTTGTTTGATAAATTAGATGGTTTTGCAGAAGTCAATGTCGTAGAAAATGCACAAGCACTAATCCAAGAAAAGATAGATTCTGGTGAATTAATAGTTCCAAAAGGAATCAACTATGCATTTACAGGAACGTATGAAAATCAGTTACGCGCAGAAAAAACCTTATCGGTTGTTGTACCGTTAGCATTAGCCATCATTTTCTTAATTCTGTATTTCCAATTCCGTTCTGTAGGGACATCACTAATGGTATTCACAGGTATCGCAGTAGCGTTTGCAGGTGGTTTTATAATGATTTGGCTCTATGGTCAAGGTTGGTTTTTAAACTTCAATTTCTTTGGTGAAAACCTACGCGATTTATTCCAAATGCACCCAATCAATTTAAGTGTTGCAGTTTGGGTTGGGTTTATTGCACTCTTCGGTATTGCAACCGATGATGGTGTGGTTATGGCAACTTACTTAACCCAAACATTCGATAGAAATACACCAGAGAATAAAAAGGAAATTAGAGCATCCATAGTGGAAGCAGGAGAAAAACGTATCAGACCCTGTTTAATGACTACAGCTACAACAATTTTGGCATTATTACCAGTATTAACCTCTACAGGACGAGGAAGCGATATAATGATACCAATGGCAATACCAAGTTTTGGTGGAATGCTTATAGCCTTAATAACCTTATTTGTTGTTCCAGTATTATATAGCTGGAAAGCGGAAGTTCAACTTAAAAGAACTATAAAATGAAACATAGAATAATACAAATAAAATTCGTCTTGGCTCTTGGTACTTGTTTCTTGGGTCTCATTGCAAATGCACAGCAATTAGAAACGTTAATCAATGAAGCAGTAGCGAACAACCCAGAGATTCAAAAGTTTGAGTTACAATACAAAAGAGCTTCTGAAAAAGTAAACGAAGTCAATACCATTCCTAATACCGAATTTGGTGTTGGTTACTTTGTAAGTGAACCAGAAACCAGGACAGGTGCACAACGCTTTAAAGTATCTGCTAAACAAATGTTACCGTGGTTCGGAACCATTACATCGAGGGAAAATTATGTGAGTTCATTAGCGGATGCTAAATACGAGGACATTGTTATCGCAAAGCGAAAACTAATGGCTTCGGTATCACAATCCTATTATAATCTATACGCCAACAAAGCAAAGCAAGAGGTCTTAACTGAAAACATTAAACTATTAGAAACTTATGAGACGTTGGCATTAACTTCTGTTGAGGTTGGTAAAGCATCAGCTGTAGATGTGTTGCGCTTGCAAATGCGTCAAAACGAAATGCAACAATTACAAGAGGTATTGCAACAACAATTTTTAGCAGAACAAACTAACTTCAATAATCTATTGAATAGAGATAATGATGTTACCGTGAATGTGGTAGATAGTTTAATGATACCTTCAGAAGACTTTGATATTACTTCTGAAAATTTAGCATTACATCCTGAATTACTAAAATATGATAAACTCTATCAATCCATAGAGCAATCAGAATTATTAAATCAAAAAGAAAGCAGTCCAATGATTGGTTTTGGATTAGATTATATCAATGTTGCTGAAAGACCAAATATGGATTTCAGCGATAACGGAAAGGATATTGTAATGCCAATGGTTTCGGTATCTATCCCAATTTTCAATAAGAAATATAAATCCCAGACCAAACAAAATGATTTGCAACAGCAGGAAATTACTGCTCAAAAACAGGAACGTTTAAATTCATTGGAAACGCTTTTAGACAAAGCGAATAACGAACGCATTTCTGCAAGAATAAGTTATGCTACCCAAACCAAAAACCTACTGCAAGCCAAAGATGCAGAAGACATTTTAATCAAAAGCTATGAAACAGGAACGATTGATTTTAATGATGTTTTGGATATTCAAGAGTTGCAGCTAAAGTTTCAAATGAACCAAATAGAATCTGTGAAGACCTACTATGTGCAAAGTACAATCATTAATTATTTAACACAGCAATAATGAAATGAGCGGATGTATTATTATAAAACTATTCAAGATTTTAAAAAGCGAATTACATCTGACCATTAAAAAATAAATAACAACAGATGAAACACACATATCACATACACGGAATGACTTGCAACGGTTGTCGCAGTCACGTTGAAGAAACGCTCTCTAAAATAGAAGGTGTTTTAAAAGCAACAGTCGATTTAGATAAGGCAGAAGCTACCATCGAAATGGAATCGCATATTCCTATAGAAAAGTTTCAAGAAGCCTTAAAAAAGGATGGTGATAGATACAGTATTCATAAACAAGGTGAACAGCATCAACATTCAAATGATAAAAAGAAAGAGCAACCCAAAGGAAAAGGTACAGGCACATTTTATTGTCCTATGCATTGCGAAGGCGATAAAACTTATGATGAACCAGGCGATTGTCCTGTTTGCGGAATGGATTTGGTGGAAGAACAAAATCTATCAGCAACTTCAAAGGAACAATGGACGTGTCCTATGCATCCAGAAATTGTCAAAGACGAAGCAGGTTCGTGTCCTATTTGTGGGATGGATTTAGTGCCAATGGAAGCAGATAGTTCAGCAGAAGAAAAAACATATAAGAAGCTATTAAAGAAATTTTGGATAGCATCTGTATTCACATTACCCATTTTCTTAATTGCTATGAGCGAAATGCTTAATAACAATCCATTGTATGATATAATGGAACAGAAAAATTGGAACTGGATTCAATTTGCATTATCCATTCCAGTTGTCTTTTACGCTACGTGGATGTTCTTTGAGCGTGCTTATAGAAGCATAAAAACGTGGAATCTCAATATGTTTACACTCATTGGAATTGGTGCAGGTGTGGCTTGGTTATTTAGTGTATTTGGGATGTTGTTTCCAGATGTATTTCCTGAACAATTTAAAACTGAATTAGGCGCAGTTCACGTCTATTTTGAAGCAGCAACGGTAATTCTAACATTGGTGCTTTTAGGTCAATTGTTAGAAGCTCGTGCGCATAGTAAAACCAATTCGGCAGTAAAAGAGTTATTAAAGTTAGCACCTAATAAAGCCATAAAAATAGTAGATGGTGAAGAAATTGAAGTCAGCATTGACGAGATAGAACTCAACGATATTCTCAAAGTAAAACCAGGCGATAAAATTCCTGTTGATGGTGTGATAATCGAAGGTGAAACAACCATTGACGAATCTATGATTACAGGTGAACCTATTCCTATAAACAAAGCTGAAAATGATAAAGTAAGTAGCGGAACCATTAATGGGAATCAATCCTTTTTAATGAAAGCTGAAAAAGTAGGAAGTGACACGCTTTTATCACAAATCATTCATATGGTTAATGATGCCAGTAGAAGTCGTGCACCTATTCAAAATTTAGCAGATAAAGTTTCAGGCTATTTTGTGCCAGTTGTAGTTCTTATTTCTATTATCACATTTATTGTATGGTCTATTTGGGGACCAGAACCAGTTTATGTGTATGCGTTTGTGAATGCAATTGCAGTACTAATCATTGCGTGTCCTTGTGCTTTAGGTTTGGCAACGCCAATGTCTGTAATGGTTGGTGTGGGTAAAGGTGCTCAAAATGGTGTATTGATTAAAAATGCTGAAGCTCTTGAAAAAATGGATAAGGTAAATACGCTTATCGTTGACAAGACAGGAACAATTACCGAAGGAAAGCCAACAGTTGAAACCGTTGGTGCTTTTAACGATGCTTTAAGCGAAAAAGAAGTGCTACAATACATCGTGTCATTAAATACCAATAGCGAACATCCTTTAGCAGAAGCGACAGTTAAATATGGCAAAGAACACAACGCAGAAATTTTAAAGTCCGAAGATTTTAGTGCTGTTACTGGAAAAGGTGTTGAAGCTAAAATTGATGGAAAAAATGTAGCATTAGGTAATCCTAAAATGATGGAATATGCTAAAGCGGACATTACTTCTAAAATGAAAGACGAAGCTAAATCTTACCAAAAACAAGGTAAAACAGTTTCTTATTTGTCAATAGATGAAACCGTTGTTGGGTATGTAGTTATAGGCGATAAGATAAAAGAAACAAGTACTAAAGCCATTAAAGCACTTCAAGATAAAGGGATAGATGTAATAATGCTAACAGGTGATAATCACGATACAGCACAAGCAGTAGCATCAGAACTAAATCTTGCAGATTTTAAAGCCAGTATGCTACCAGAAGACAAACTCAAAGAAGTAGAGAAATTACAAAAAAACGGAAAAGTAGTTGCTATGGCAGGTGATGGAATTAATGATGCACCAGCATTGGCAAAAAGTGATGTAGGTATTGCAATGGGAACAGGAACAGATGTAGCGATAGAAAGTGCTATGATAACTTTAGTAAAAGGCGATTTACACGGTATTGTAAAAGCAAAAAATTTGAGTAATGCTGTAATGAAGAACATTAAGCAAAACCTATTTTTTGCACTTATCTACAACACTTTAGGTGTACCTATTGCAGCAGGTGTGTTGTTTCCATTCTTCGGAATACTACTCTCGCCAATGATAGCAGCTTTAGCAATGAGTTTTAGCTCTGTTTCGGTAATAGGTAACGCATTACGATTAAGAACAAAAAACATTTAATTATATGCAGAAAACAGTTTTCAAAATATCAAAAATGGATTGTCCTTCTGAAGAAAATCTAATCAAAATGAAACTTTCTGATATAGATGGTATCAAACAACTTGATTTTAATTTAGAAGAAAGAATCTTAACACTATATCATAATTCAAATGTAAATGAAATTGGTAATGCCTTAAAAGAATTAAAATTAAATGAAAGTTTAATCAGTTCAGAAGATACCGACACAATTATTACTGAATCTACAAGGAGTCAATCCAAACTGTTGTGGACAGTTCTAATCATCAATTTTGCATTTTTTATTATTGAAATGAGTACAGGACTTATTTCAAAATCAATGGGATTAGTTGCTGATAGTTTAGATATGTTGGCAGATTCATTTGTTTATGGATTGAGTTTAATAGCGGTTGGTGGTACAGTTTTAAAAAAGAAACGTATTGCAAAATATGCAGGCTATTTTCAGATAACACTTGCAATTATCGGAATCGTTGAGGTAATACGTAGATTTTTAGGTTATGAAGCTTTACCTGTATTTTCAACAATGATTATCGTTTCAATATTTGCTTTGATTGCAAATGGCATTTGCTTGTACCTCTTACAAAAATCTAAAAGTCAAGAAGCACATATGCGTGCAAGTATGATTTTCACCTCTAACGATATTGTAATAAATCTTGGCGTAATTACAGCAGGCGTTTTAGTCAATTGGCTGCATTCTGGTATTCCAGATTTAATTATAGGAATCATTGTATTTGGATTGGTGATACAAGGTGCATTCAGGATATTAAAATTAAGTAAGTAAAAGTTTAACTATAAAATCAAAAAATATGGAAAATTCAAAAGAACACTCAAACAAAGGAAATTACAAAACCTTCTTTATAATGTTGGCTTGCTCATTTGTAGCAATGTACATCACAATGTATTTAAACACCTATTCCATAGACCACGTATGGTTTAGTTTAACACGATTCTATATGACGTGTTTAGGGATTTCGACAATGGCAGTAATAATGTGGTTTTTTATGCGAAAAATGTATAATGATAAAAAGAAGAATATCGCCATACTCGCAGGTAGTTTTATACTGTTTGTAGGTGCATTAGGGTTGGTAAGAACACAAGCACCAATTATTGGTGATGTCCTTTGGATGAAAGCAATGATACCACATCATTCTATCGCTATTTTAACAAGTGAAAGAGCAGATATTCAAGACCCAGAAGTTAAGAAATTAGCAGAAGACATTATAAAAGCACAACGTAAAGAAATAGAAGAAATGAAAGCAATGATAAAACGATTAGAGAATGAAAAATAATAAAACAGTCATATATATTGGCATACTCGTAGTAGGTGTGTTATTAGGTTGGTTGCTTTTTGGTGGTTCATCAAAAAAAGATACAGAACATAATCACGATGCCATTTCAGAAACCAATCAACTATGGACGTGTTCTATGCATCCACAAATTATGCAACCAGAATCAGGCGATTGTCCTATTTGTGGTATGGATTTAATTCCTGCTGAAAATGGAAATGATGGTTTGTTAGCAGACCAATTTAAATTGACCGAAAATGCTATGGCTTTAGCTAATATTGAAACATCTATTGTTGGTAAAGGCAATGTTGAAGGAAATACTATCAAATTATCTGGTAAAATTGCTGAAAACGAAGAAGCCAATGCGGTACAGGTAAGTTATTTCGCTGGAAGAATTGAACGTTTGAATGTGAGTTTTACAGGTGAAGAAGTTCGTAAAGGTCAATTATTGGCAACCATTTATTCACCAGAACTCTATGCAGCACAACAAGAATTAATTACAGCAGCATCTTTAAAAGAATCACAACCTGCTTTATACAAAGCAGTCCGTAATAAATTGAAATTATGGAAGCTCTCTGAAAATCAAATCAATCAGATTGAAGAAACAGGAAAAGTGAAAGAAAACTTTCCTGTTTATGCAACCGTTTCGGGTACTGTTACAGAAAAATTGGTAGAGCAAGGCGATTACATTAAACAAGGTCAACCCTTATTGAAAATTGCCAATCTCAACACAGTTTGGGGAAATTTTGATGTGTATGAAAATCAGATTGACCGCTTTAAAAAAGGACAGGAAGTGATGATAACAACCAATGCTTATCCTAATAAAGAGTTTAAAGGTAAAGTTGATTTCATTGACCCAGTTTTAAACACGAAAACAAGAACTGTAACCTTACGTGTTGTTTTAAGCAATAAGGACGATGTATTTAAACCAGGAATGTTTGTAACCGCAAATATTGAAGGCAGTACAGCTAAAAATGACGAAGTATTAACAATTCCTGCATCTTCTGTGTTATGGACAGGTGAGCGTTCTGTGGTGTATCTTAAAACAAATCCAGACCAACCTATTTTTGAAATGCGTGAAATTAAATTAGGCAATCAAATTGGTAATGAATATGAAGTTGTAGAAGGTTTATTTGCTGGAAATGAAATAGTAACTAACGGTACATTTACGGTTGATGCAGCTGCACAATTACAAGGAAAAAAGTCTATGATGAATAAAGATGGTGGCAAAGTAATGACTGGACACGAAGGTCATTTAGGTATGGATAACAATGCATCTAACAAAGAAAGTGACCACACTAATATGGATGAGCGTTTGGAAGTATCAGCGAAATTTCAAGAGCAGTTAAAAGCTGTTTTCAATGAGTATATCAATTTAAAAGATGCTTTAGTAAAAGAAGATTCAAAAAGTACTTCAATAAGCGCAACAACATTATTAAATAAATTGAACAAAGTAGATATGAAATTGTTGTCAGATAATAAAGCGCATAACCATTGGATGTCATTAGAAGGCGAAATAAAATCTTCTGCAACTTCAATTTCTGAAACGTCCGATATAAAATCTCAAAGAGACCATTTTAAACATTTATCATCACATCTAATCAATGCTGTTCAATTGTTTGGTGTCAATGAAAAGGTCTATGTGGAATTTTGTCCAATGGCAGATAACAATAATGGTGCATATTGGTTGAGTAAAGAAGAAAAAGTAATCAATCCATACTTTGGCGAAGCAATGCTAACCTGTGGTGAAGTAAAACAAGTAATAGAATAATAAATCAAGTAATAACAATTAAATTTTAAACAATGAAGAAAGTAATTTTAAGTGTAGCTGTAATAGCAGCATTAGGTTTAACAAGTTGTAAAAACGATACCAAAAAAGAAACAGAAACCACAACTACCGAAATGTCAAAAGATATGGCAATGACAGACCTGTCTTTTGGTGTAAGAGGAAATTGCGGAATGTGTAAAAACACTATCGAAAAAGCAGCTAACGGTGTTGAAGGTGTAGCAAGTGCTAATTGGGATGTCGATAAAAAGAAGATTGACGTGTCTTTTGATGATACAAAAACCGATGCAATGGCAATCCATAAAGCAATCGCAGCTTCAGGATATGATACCGAAAAAGTAGCAGGTGATGAAGAAGCATATGATGGTTTACCAGGTTGTTGTAAATACGACCACGAAATGATGATGAATCAAACAGGTGAAACAAAAAGTGATGACCATTCAAATCACGACCATTAAACAAAAATGAAAGAGTCTTTTTCGGAAGGCTCTTTTTTTATTCCCCACAACCCAAAACCCAGTTTTTTCGTACCTCAAAATCCTCTGTCTTTTGTGTTGTTCCGCACGCCAATACATAATTGGTTTTATGTCATAATACTTGTAGCCAGCGCTATAATAGCACATTTCTTTTTTTATTTAAAAGTATCCATTTTAATAAATTGGTACAATAAAAAAGCAAAGAGCTATTGCCAACGTTCAAAACAACTATTCCGCCACAAAACCAATCCCAAGCTATGTTACATAATAGAAGTTATAGGAGCAAAAATCCTTTCAGAGGTTGCCTACGGCGTGTTATTATATTTTCGTCGCTATAACTGCTATTATGTAAAATATCCGCTATTCCAACGCTCACATTGGAATATAAAACCACATTTGGCACTATATTGAATCAGTAGTAATTTAAAGTAGGTTAGTATATAAGTTATCTCATTCATCTGCACAAAACCATCGTTAAGTCCAAGTATTCCTTACCTCAAGTCTTTGTTTGTTTCATTTCGTTAACAAATATTAAAGACCACTTTTCCCCACCACCCAAGTCAGCGGTTATAAAAAAATAGGTTTATAATATGTAGTATTACGCCATAGCACATTACTTTTTATCGTGCCTCAAAAAAGCAATAAGCTATTGTCTAAAAGTCCTATATAAGTAGCTTGTTTAAATGCTGTTTTATCAAACAACTATTTAAAACGCTACCCATACAAACGCTTCATCCAACACTCAATAACAAAATGCAACCTATTTTTTTAAGTGTTAATTCCCCAGAAAAGTTATATTTAATGTATGAAAAAACTGATTGAATCATTATTTGATTTATTCTTTCCTCACGATATAGATGAAAACGGTAATAAAATCGAAAATCCTGAAGGAGACGATTCTTATTCTACAAAATTTTTCACAATAGTTATATTGATAATAATAGTAATATTTGCATTTATAGGATTAAAATAAAAAAAGGTAGCAAATATATGTGGCTACCTCTGCCAACCGCACAAGGCTATAAAGGTCAAGCCCTACGGGTTTTGAATAAAACTTTTTTCAAGACCCTTTTTCTTTTGATTTAGACATTCAACTCAAAAAACTTTTATCCAAAAACCTTGACAGCCTTACCCACGCCACAACAACTATGGCTATCTTTTTTCTTTTCAAAAAAAATAATGGCGCGAAGCGTAGCGAAGCAATTTTAAATTGGATAGCTATGTCAACTTTTAAACTGAAAACACATCGAGCAGGAAAAACTTACTCAAACCCTCATTTTTTTATACTAAACAAAGGGCTAAACAGCGGAAAACCACTCTTAAAATCCTGTGCTAACTGTTTCGTTGTCACTACTACAACAGAAGAGGTAAAACACACACTTTTTCACTTATCTATGATGTTACAAATAGGCGGTTTTTACGCTTACTATTTAAAAGGAAGTGTTATTCCGTTTATTTCAATAGATGATTGCAGAAATACTCTAAAAAATAGTTTTACATCATTAATAAATAATGAATTTCAATTGCAAAAGCATATTAATATTGTGTCAGTAATTAGTAAAAAAGAAGCCGAACTTCAAAAAGTCATTTCAAAAATGGCAGATTTGAAAGTATCATACATTCAAAGTTTATTTTCTAAAATGCAAAAAGAAGCAATCTAAAGCAACAAAATCCATATCTAACGAATAGCATAAAATTTGCTATATATTCAATCGGAAGGTACAACTTCGTGTTAAGTCCGTACCAAGTCCGAAGAAAAACAAGTTTCATTTAAATTATTTATGTTATGGGTAAAATTTCCCAAGGTATTTTAGGAGGGCTTTCAGGTAAGGTTGGAAACGTTATCGGTGGAAGCTGGAAAGGAATTGATTACATTAGAATTAAACCCTCAAGTGTAGCCAATCCAAGAACTGTTGGTCAAGTAAACCAAAGAACGAAGTTTACTGCCACTTTAGAATTTTTACAGGCTGTAAAGCCTTTTATTAAGTTAGGGTATAAAGGATTAGCTGTTAAGAAAACAGAATTTAATGCTGCAATGTCGTATGTGTTGAATAATGCGATTACAGGTACAGAACCAAACTTTGTTGTTGACTATCCAAACGCTTTAGTAAGTCGCGGAGGTTTATCTGGTGCGTTAAACCCGACAACTGATTTAGCAACTGCTGGAGAAGTAACTTTTGGGTGGGATGATAACTCTGCTGAAGGTAACGCAAATGCTACTGACAAGGCAATGTTATTGGTTTACAATCCATCAAAAAAGGAATCTATTTCTTTACTTAATGGAGCAGACAGAACAGTAGGTTCTCAAATTGTTTCAATCCCTACAACTTATGCAGGTGATACGGTAGAGCTATTTATGGCGTTTATTACTGCTGATGGTAGTCAAGTATCAAACAGTATTTATTTAGGCTCTGGTACAGCTAATTAATGCTTGGTGTTTTTATTTGGAAACCGCTCTAATCGAGCGGTTTTTTTTATGCTATATTTGTTGCTTTATTTATTGATGTTTACTCTTTATTTACTCTTTTTATGTGTTTTTTGTATCCTATTTGTTGCCCAAACGGCTTAACGCTAATAGATATAAGGATAGTTAAATATTGTATTGGAAAGTAATTAAAATAGACCTTTAATTTTTTCAAAACGAATTTCATTAAAATCATTAATTACTTTATTCGCCAAACTATAATCTTGATTTTTAGAATGTAGACTATTGTAACCAACACAATAAATTCCAGCATCAAAAGCTGCTTTAATACCGTTTGTTGAATCTTCAATCACCATACATTCTTCTCTTTTAAAACCAGAAGCCTCTGCAGCTTTGATAAATATTTCAGGATGCGGTTTAGATGCTTTTAAATCTGCACCACTTAATTTAGCAATGAAGTATTGGTCTAAGTCAAACTTTGTAAATACATTATTAATGGTTAGCATAGAAGCAGAAGAAGCAAGAACTAAGGTTAATTTATTGGCATGATAATCTTTAATTATATCATGAACACCATCTATTAATTTTAAGTTAGGATCATTAAAGAAAAGTGTTTTAAAATGCTGTCTTTTTCTTTTCACAAGTTCATTTGCATTGGTAGCTAAATTAAAATGTGTGCACAGTTTTTTACATACATTTTTTGTAGATTGCCCTGTAAAGCTTTCATATAAACTAGTGTTAACTTCTAGATTATAATCTTTAAACATATTGTGGTAGGCTTTATGATGTAATGGTTCTGTATCTACAATTACACCATCCATATCAAATAAAATTGCTTTTGGCATTGTTGCTTTTTTTTTTTACGAAGATAAGTTATAGAATATATTTTTTTCTCTGTATTAAATAGAATATTTTGCAAATACAATTTAATAACATGATCTACACCCTTCTTTTTATAGTATTTGTAATTTTTGTATGCTATGCCTTTTATGTAATGAAACCTAAAAAAGTAGGAAAAGTACCAAAACATTGGCATGCTATTTTAATGCAAAATGTACTGTTTTATAAAAAGTTATCCCAAACTAAACAGGCGGTTTTTAGAAAACGAATGATGCTTTTTTTAAGTGAGATACATATAGAAGGAGTGCAAACAGAGATAGAAGAATTAGATAGAATATTAATTGCTTCTAGTGGTGTGATTCCTGTATTTGGATTTTCTAATTGGAGTTATAATAACTTATCAGGAATCCTAGTTTATCCAGATAGTTTTAATGCAGATTTACAGTTTTCGGATCGAGATGAAAATAAACGAATTCTTGGTATGGTCGGAACCGGCCGTTTTGAAAACCAAATGATTCTTTCTAAAAAAGCAATTCGATTGGCTTTTAATAATAAAACCGATAAACACAATACACCAGTGCACGAGTTTGTACATTTATTAGATAAAATGGATGGGGAAACGGATGGCATTCCTGCGTTTTTTATTGGTAAAGAATATATTGCGCCTTGGTTAGCATTAATGCATAAAGAAATGGAAGCTATTAATAAAGATACATCCGATATTAGAAAATATGGAGGAACAAGTGAAATTGAGTTTTTTGCTGTTGCTTCCGAGTATTTTTTTGAAAGACCAAAACTTTTTAAACAAAAACATCCAGATTTATATAGGATGCTTTCGGAATGTTTTCAGCAAACAAGTAATTAAACTGCTGCAGGGATTGTAAAATAGAAAGTTGTTCCTATTCCTTCTTTAGAGGTAAGCCAAATCTTCCCGCCATGGGATTCTACAATCTTTTTACAATGTGCTAACCCAATTCCTGTACCTTCATATTTTTCTCGATTATGTAAGCGTTGAAAAATAGCAAAGATTCTATCTTGATAGTTTTCTGGAATACCAATACCATTATCCGTTACTGCAAATTGCCAATATTCCTGTACATCTTCTTCTTCTGTCTTAATGCAAGATATGGTTATGTTAGGAGTAGTGTTAGGATCTATAAATTTAATACCATTACTTATTAAATTTTGAAATAATAGGCGTATTTCGATATCAGAACCAATAATAGTTGGTAGATTTTGTGTTGTTATTATAGCCTTAGATTTAGATATCATACTTCCTAAATCTGTTTTTATAGCTTCAATTAAATGCGTAGTATTTATGGTATTATAAGCTTTTGTTTTTCCTAACCTAGAATATTCTAAAAGCGAATCAATTAGTGTTTTCATTCTTAAACTAGATTCATTAATAAAGTTTAAGCTCATTTTTCCATCTTCATCTAATTTATCTTCATATTCTTCTAAAAGCAAAACAATTAATCCAGATATGGTATTTAATGGTTCTTTAAGATCATGACTGGTAATGTAAGCAAACTGTTCTAGCTCTTTATTTTGTGAGGCTAATTCTTGCGTTTGTTTATAAATTACAGCATTTTTTTGTTTTAAACTTTTTAAGAATTTTTTATTAGTAACGTACATTCTGTAAATACTGTAACAGGCAATAAGAGCTAATAAAACTAGTGCAACTAATAAGTAGTTAAATAATTTTAGTTTACTTATTTGATTATTATTTTGTTTTAATACTGCTTTCTTTTTTTCGATATCTTGAAGTTGCGTAGCAAGAAAATCATTTTGAATTTTAATTTTTTCGTTACTTTTTCTTATTGTTTCAGTTTGAGCTTTTAATGTGTCTAATTGTGAATTTATTATTTGCTCTAGTTGATTTTCAATAGCAACTTTATCTTCTAATTTTTTATTCTGTAATTGATTGTCTTTGTTTAATTGATTTATCCAATTTTCCTGATCGCTTAATTTGCTAGAAATAGTATCGATTACATTTTCTTTATCTAGAATTTCCTTTTCACTATTTTTAATGATTTCTTCTTGTAATGCAGATGTGTCTTTAGTTTTATTTAAATTTTTATTGACATCTTGATATAATATTTTCCATTTTTCGGAAGAAGTTATAGCATTATTAATTAGGCTTTCTGCTAAAATAAATCCTTCTTGTTCTAGACTGTTTTCGTTTATTTCATATTCAAAAGAATTACCAGCATTAACCATGTTAATCATGGATACGTGGTACTTATAATCTTCAGTAATAAGTAAAATGTTTTTGGAGGCAATTTTGTTTAAAACGTGGTTAATGTCATAGTTGTAAATATTATTAACATATAGAACTTGAATATTTCTTATGTCTTCTACAGTATTAAAATTAACAACTTTTACGGGTTTATTAAAGATTCTTCTTTTTAAGGCGAGAGATTTTAGGTCAATAATCGTTCTGTCTGGACCAAGAACTCCAATATTAAATTGATTAAGCGCTTCTAGATTAGACCAACTTACTTGTTGTGTAAAATTAAATATAAAAATACTACGTTGTAGTCGTTTAATTTCTTCATTATTAGCCTCTTGAGATTGTGCGGAAATTTGAAAAAGAAAGCAAACTAGTAAAAAGGCAAATATAGATTTAGAATTTAAACTAAATTTAGGAGTATTTATTATCATAATTTTAATAAAACTCTAATGTAATAATTCGAACCTTTAACACCAAATTGTTGCACCCTTCTACTATAAATAAAGTTGCCATTTTCTGTATTAGCAGAATGTGCGTGTTTATCTGGATAGACATTAAAGATGTTAGTTCCTCCAAGAGTTATGTTGCATATTTTTTCAAAAGTATAGGTAAACGCTAAATCGGTTACTAATTTAGAAGAGAACGTTTGGTCTCTACTTTCTATTTCTCCAGAAAACTCATTTAACATCCAACTTTCTTGATTCCCATCATCTGGATGTACATATTCCACTTTTCCAAAAAAGGTATTTCCTAATTGAATATTATATTTATCAAAATGATACGATATTATGGAATTGATCTTATAATTAGGCTGTGCCGACTCCACTCTTGCGATGTCTTCCCTATTAAATAATGTACTTTCTTGACCTTCTAAAAAATCGGAAACTTTATTGAGTCTAATTACCTCAGTTTGTTTTAAGTTTCCTGCTAATGATGCATTTAATTCGCCATTTCCTATTTTGTTTTTATAATGTACAGCTAGATCTAAGCCAATGGTTTTAGTGTCTATTGCGTTAGTAAAAAATTGAGCAGCACCAACGTTAAATGGTTCTAGGGTTTCTTCGTATCCTTCATCAAAACGTCCAGAAAGTACAATTCTATCTTTAATTTTTATATTGTAATAATCTGCAGTAAAGGATAAGTTTTTCGCCAATTTTCCAGAAAAACCTGCGTTAAAGTGGTTGGAAAGCTCTGGTTTTAAGTTTTCAATTTGAAAAGCTTCTTTTGCAACAGCGCTTTCATTATTAAAAGTTCCAACTTGTACTATGTCTCCATTTATAAATTGAGTACTTATATTTTGAAAATATACCTGATGTAGGGAAGGAGCTCTAAATCCTGTAGAGAAACCTAATCTAAAGTTTAAATCTTCACTAATTTTATATCTACCGGATAGTTTCCAAATAAATTGTGCACCAAAATCATTGTAAGATTCATATCTAGCAGTAGCTTTTAATAAGGTTTCTTTTGATGTGTTTACTTCTAGGTCTACATACCCCGAACTATTGGTTCTAAATCTACTTAATTCATTTTCTGGTTGTATGCCAGGAAAAACTTGCGCTCCAGCGATACTTTGCTGTTCGTTACCTTCACCGTCAATATACGTGTTTTCTCCATCAGCAAATGAAGCCTCTTCGCCAGCGATAATGTTATAGTTTTCTACACGTAATTCTGCACCAAATGCAATGTTTACACCTTCTAACCAATCATAAACTCTTGATACATCTAAATTGGATGTGTTTTGTTTATAGGAAAAACCACCCGAATAAAATGTACGTGGCGAGGTAATACCTAACGATGCATTATTAGAGTTGTTTACTGTATAGTCTAGAGTGTTAATACCAATGGTGTGACTAAAATCTAATTTCCAATCGTTTTTTTCTCCTTTAAAGCCTAACGAGATAGCATCATCTTGAATATCGGTTAAGATTTCTGGTGAAAAGCCATTTGGAAATAATTCTAATACTACACGATCAATCTCTTTAGGAAATCTATAAAATCCTTTTGATTTTCCTTCTCTGTAATTACGTCCTCCATGAAAATAAAATAAGGAGTTGTTTGATATTGGTAATTCTCCATTAAACGATAAAGCAAGATTTTGAGTTGCTGCATTACCAATTTCCATTACGCGTTTATTTGCATAATCATTATGGTCATAAAAATTATTTTCGGCAACTAAAATTGCATCTTCTTCAGGATCATTAGAATATATCAAACCATTATAATCGCCAGCTCTATTATAGGATTCTCTATTTCTGTACTCTCCAGTAATGTTTACAAATCCTTTTTTGCCTATTTCAAAACCAAAATTTGCAGAAAAATAAGTGGTGAATGCATCTCCTTCAGTAGTTTGTTCTGCACGACCTTGCACTTCAATGGATTGTGTTTGTTTTTTTAGTATTATATTAATAACTCCAGCTATGGCATCCGATCCATATTGCGAGGTAGCACCATCTCTTAATATTTCTATTCTTTCTATAGATGCAACAGGTATTGCATTAAAATCTGTTCCAACGGTACCTTTTCCAACTGTTCCGTTTACATTTAAAAGCGAACTATTATGTCTCCGTTTACCATTTACTAAAACTAATATTTGATCTGGTCCTAGGCCTCTTAAAGTTGCTGGGTCTATATGGTCTGTACCATCGGATATCGTCTGGTTTGTAGAGTGAAAAGAAGGAACTAAATAATGTAATATATGGCTTAATTCAATTTGTGGAGAATTCGTAATATCTTGCGGAGAAATAATATCTACTGGTGCTGTATTTTTTAAAAGGGAACTTGGTTTTGCCCTAGATCCTAAAGAAACAGGTTGTTCTATAGAAAAACCAGTTTCTAATTTAAAATCTAATAGTGTTTCTTCATTTGCTTTAATACTTACCGATTTCGTTGCCGTTTTGTACATAATGAAGGCTACATTTATAATGAAATCTCCTTCATCTATTAATAAAATATAATCTCCATTAACATCACTAGTTGTTGATATATTAGTGCCTTCAATGCTAATTTTTGCTCCAGGAAGGCTTCCAAATTGGTCTGAAATAGTACCTGTTAATTTAGCTTTATTCTGTGCAAACAATGAAAAACTAAGGGGTAATATAAAAAAGAAAAATATTTTTTTTTTATTAAAGTATGTAGAGTAATGATGCAGCATAAACATGCAAAATAAATTAGGGAATAAAATTACGGATTTGTAAACCGAATTGCTTTACAAATATTTCTGCTAAGTTAATAAAACCTTTATGTTTTTTTACAAGAAGTTAGCACATAATGATTTTGTTTTACATGGTCTAAAATATCTGCAGTTAATGGCTTGTTAATAAAGTCTGAGATTATTTCAATAGTTTTTGAACGTTCAAAATCATCAGGATTGTTAGAAGTTGTTAATAGAATTACCTTGATAGACTTAGTGAAGTCCGTATCTAATTTATTAAACTCTTCTAGAAATTCCCACCCATTCATTGCTGGCATATTAATATCTAAAAAAATTAAATCAGGCTTAGCAATTAAACCATTTTTAGCATCTTTTAAATAATTTAATGCATTTTGGCCGCTATTTACAGAAGTTACTTGTCCGAAATCTTCATGTCTGTTTACAATTTTTTCATTGTAAAAGTTGATAACTTTATCATCATCAATTAAGAGGGTGCAATCAATGGAGTAATTATTCATCATAATGCAATTTTATAAAATTAATTTGAATGTTTCTTCAGTATACATTTTATTTTATTTCTTAAATCGATAAAAGGCAAATATAAGCGACATAATAACATGTTTTTTAGTCTTTTATCAAATTACATTTTAATAAAACCGAAATAATAATTTGCAATACAGTTATTTATATAACTTTGTCTAGGTAAAAATTATATTATGTTAGAAGAATTACAGCAACATTATGGGTATTTGTTTGAAAAAGAATTACTTCAAGAAATTAATAATGTAGGTACTTATAAAGATATTCCAGAAGGATTTAAACTTATAGAAATAGGGGATTATATTAAATCGATGCCGCTTTTAATAAGTGGTGCAATTAAAATTTTGCGAGAAGATAAAGATAGCGATGAACTCCTTTTATATTTTATAGAACAAGGAGATACTTGTGCAATGACCTTATCCTGTTGTTTAGGGAATTCTAAAAGTGAAATTAGAGCAATTGCAGAAACCGATACTAAATTAATAATGGTACCTATTGCAAAAATGGAAGAATGGCTAGGTAAATACAAAACCTGGCAACAATTTGTATTGCAAAGTTATCATAACAGAATGACGGAGTTGCTAGAAGCTATAGATACCATTGCTTTTTTTAAAATGGATGAGCGTTTATTTAAATATTTAAAGGATAAAGCAATGGTTAATCATAATGAAGTAATTCATGTAACACATCAAGAAATAGCAAGAGATTTGCATACTTCAAGAGTAGTGATTTCAAGATTACTAAAAACTTTAGAGAATTCAGGAAAAATAGAACTTCACAGAAATAGTATTAAAATTTTAGATTTGTAACTTAAGTTACAAACTACTAATTAAGAAGAATTATCTTTGTAGTAATATGGATATACAACAAATTATTACGTACTTAAGTGCTTTTTTAATTGGGGCTATATTAGGTTTAATTGGAGGAGGAGGGTCTATTCTTACAGTACCATTATTGGTTTACTTTTTAGGATACAATCCTGTAATTGCTACCGCTTATTCGTTATTTGTAGTTGGTTCTTCATCTTTGGTTGGAGTAATTCAAAAGCATCAAAAAGGGTTAGTAGATTTTAAAACAGGATTAGCATTTTGTTTCCCTTCATTTTTGGCTGTTTATTTATCTAGAAGATTTTTAGTGCCAGCAATTCCTGAAACTATTTTTACTATTGGAGATTTCTCTCTAACTAAAGGAATGGCAATCATGATATTTTTTGCAATAATCATGTTATTGGCAGCTTTTTCTATGATAAAGTCAAAACCTAAAAACGAAAAAAATAAGGAAACGCAAGCCTATTATAAAACATTTATTCAAGGTGTTGTAATTGGTGTGATAACAGGTCTTATTGGAGCAGGAGGTGGTTTTTTATATGTACCAGCATTAGTGCTTTGGGCTGGGTTAGAGATGAAGAAAGCAGTAGGTACTTCTTTAATAATAGTAGCTATAAACTCATTAATAGGTTTCTCTGGAGATGTACAAGTATTAGAAATAGATTGGTTCTTTTTATTAACTTTTTCTGCATTAACAATTATAGGGATTTTAGTAGGAGGCTATTTTTCTAAATATATATCCAGTAAAAAGTTAAAAAAAGGATTTGGCTGGTTTGTATTAGCAATGTCTATCTATATTACTTTAAAAGAATTGATTTTTTAATTAGGTAACTGTTGCATTAAAAATTTAAAAACATTAGTAAATTTGAATAATTAAAAGTTATAAAATGTCTAATCTTCATAGTAAAGACATTTCATATAAAATTAAATAATAAAAAAATGAAGGTAGAACAAATTTATACAGGATGCCTAGCGCATGCAGCTTATTATATAGAAAGTAATGGCGAAGCAGCAATTATAGATCCATTAAGAGAAGTACAACCTTATATCAATAGAGCAAAACTAGATGATGCTAAAATAAAATACATTTTTGAAACGCATTTTCATGCAGATTTTGTCTCTGGCCATTTAGATTTAAAAGAAAAGTCTGGAGCACAAATTGTATTTGGTCCAACAGCAAAACCTTCTTACGAAGCATTAATTGCAACAGATGGTCAAATATTTGAAATTGGTGATTACAAAATAAAAGTAATTCATACACCAGGGCATACTATGGAAAGTACCACCTACCTTTTAATAGATGAAAATGGTAATGAACATGGTATCGTTACTGGAGACACTTTATTTATTGGTGATGTTGGTAGACCAGATTTAGCGCAAAAAATTGCTTCAGATCTAACACAAGAAAAATTAGCTGGTTATTTATATGATTCACTTCGCAATAAAATTATGCCACTAAGTGATGATTTAATTGTGTATCCAAATCATGGCGCTGGTTCTGCATGTGGTAAAAATATGAGTAAAGAGACCACAGATACTTTAGGAAATCAGAAAAAGGTTAATTATGCATTACGTGCAGATATGACTAAAGAAGAATTTATAGATGAATTATTAGATGGTTTAACAGCACCTCCAGCATACTTTCCACAAAATGTAATGATGAATATTCAAGGTTATGAAAGCTTTGATAAAGTCATGACAAAATCACAAAAACCTTTAACCCCAAAAGCTTTTGAAGTAGCTGCAAATGAAACGGAAGCTATTGTTTTAGATGTACGTCATCAAACAGATTTTATTAAAGGGCATATTCCTCGTTCTATTTTTATAGGAATTGATGGTGGTTTTGCTCCTTGGGTTGGAGCATTAATAGCAGATGTTAGTTTACCAATTTTATTGATTGCACCAAAAGGAAGGGAAGAAGAAGTTATAACAAGACTTTCTCGTGTTGGTTTTGATAATGTAATAGGGTATTTAGAGGGTAGTTTTGAAGCTTGGAAACAAGCAGGAATGGATTATGATACCTTAACATCTATTAATGCAGAAGAGTTTGCTAATAGATTTGAAGATAATAAAGATGTTGTTTTTGATGTTAGAAAAGATGGCGAATTTCTATCAGAGCATATCGACGGAGCAAAACATACTGCATTAGATACTATTAATAGTCATTTAAGCGAGTTTCCAGAAGATAAACCATTCTATATACATTGTGCTGGTGGTTACAGATCTGTAATAGCAGCTTCTATTTTAAAAAGTAGAGGAATACACAATTTTATTGATATTGCTGGTGGTTATGGAGCAATTAAAAATACTTCTGTACCAAGAACAGACTATGTTTGTCCTTCAACATTAAAGTAAAAAAATAGTTTTTTTAGTTAATAAAAGCGTGTATTGCATTTTTGTATACATGCTTTTTTTATGTAACAAAAGTTACCAATATTTGGTGATTTATTGATTAATTTTATTAGATATAATTTTAAATATGAAATACATAATTATCATGTCTTTTTTTACAGCATTATTCGGTTCTAACACTTCTAAAAACAGTACTATTAAAGTGTTGTCTTCAGAAGAATTTAAAGCCCAAACAGAAAACAAAGTAGTACAATTAATTGATGTTAGAACTCCAGGAGAATTTAAATCGGGACATATCAATGGAGCAAAAAATATTGATTTTTACTCTGGAAAATTTAATATAGAATTCAATAAACTAAATAAAAACGAAGCTGTTTATGTCTATTGCAGAAGCGGAAGTAGAAGTAGGCAAACTTCAAAAAAGTTAGAAGCAATGGGCTTTACAGAAATTTATGATTTAAAAGGAGGAATTTTAAACTACAAATAATATAACAACATTTAAAAACCTAAAGGAATAGATTTAGTTTGCAGGCAAAAAATGTTTTGAAACTAAACTTGTAAAACTCTTGTAATTCCTGTAATTTTTAAGCAAATACTTTTCAAAAAAATATAAAAAATGAAGACTACAATAATAGTACAAAATTTAAAATGTGGCGGTTGTGCACATACCATCACAACAAAATTATCCGAAATTGAAAATATAAATGATATTAATGTTGATGTTGAAGATAGTAAAGTGACTTTTAATCATATAAATGAAGCAGATGCACTTCTAGTTAGAGATAAATTAAAGACTTTAGGTTATCCAACTATTGAGGATGCAAATTCTTTAACTTCAAAAGCAAAATCTTTTGTTAGTTGTGCTACGGGTAAACTTTCAAAATAAATTAAACATGAAAAATTTAATAATACTATCTATATTTTCCATTTTTATATGGAGTTGTAATAACTCCAATAAGAAAGAATTTTCAGCTTTTGAAAAGCAAATGCAAGCAAAAAAACATCCAGGAAAAAAACTAATGGAAACCAATTGCTATACTTGTCATAGTCCTACAGCTAGTCAGGAAGACCGAATTGGCCCTCCAATGATTGCTATTAAAAAACATTATATTAAAGACAATATAACTAAAGAACAGTTTATAACACAAATGCAAACTTGGATTAAAAACCCTAATGCAGAGGATGCCAAAATGTATGGTGCTGTTAAACGATTTGGAGTAATGCCAAAACAGCCTTTTCCTGAAGAAACCATAACGCAAATTGCTGATTATATGTATGATTTTGATATTGCCCAACCGAAATGGTTTGAAAAACATTATAATGAAGAAATGGGATTGGGTAAAGGAAAACATAATGGTCAAGGTAAAGGAAAGTATAAAGGGAATGGTCAAGCACAGCAGAAACAGCAAGCAGAAACAAACTTAAAAGACTTGCCATATGACGAACGTGGTTTAAAATATGCACTAACAACAAAAGCTGTTTTAGGCAAAAATTTAATGGGAACCATTCAAAAAAAAGGAACTTTAGAAGCTTTAGCATTTTGTAATGAAAAAGCTTACCCTTTAACCGATAGTATGTCTGTTGTGCACAATGCTACTATTAAACGTGTTTCCGATAAACCTAGAAACCAAAACAATCAAGCAAATGATAAAGAATTAGTGTATATTAATTCTTTTAAAAAGGATATTAAAAATAGTATTGAGCCAAAGCCAATTGTCGATCAGTTAGAAAATAAAGTACATGTATATTACCCAATTACAACGAATGCAATGTGTTTACAGTGCCACGGCAAACCAAATCAAGATATACATAAGCCAACTTTAAGTAAGCTTACTAGTTTATATCCTCAAGATAAAGCTACAGGCTATAATATTAATCAAGTTAGAGGTATTTGGAGTATTACTTTCGATAAATAATTTAAGTTAGGTATGAGCAAATTTTCAGAATTAATAAATAAAGAAACACCAGTTTTAGTTGACTTTTTTGCTACTTGGTGTGGACCATGTAAAACTTTAGGCCCTATTTTAAAAGAAGTAAAAGATACATTAGGTGATGGTGTAACCATTATAAAAATTGATGTAGATAAAAACCAACCTTTAGCAGCAAAATACCAAGTTAGAGGAGTACCAACAATGTTGCTTTTTAAAAACGGAAAACAAGTGTGGAGGCAGTCTGGTGTGCTTCAAAAAAACGACATCATTAATATTATCAATACTTCCAATTAATGGATTTAAACCAAGAGTTTTGGGAGGATAGATATAAAACAAAGAAAACAGGTTGGGATTTAGGCGAAATTTCAACACCACTGAAAACCTATATTGACCAATTAACAAATAAAAACCTCAAAATTTTAATTCCAGGAGGTGGAAATAGTTATGAAGCTGAATATCTTCATAATAAAGGTTTTGAAAATGTTTATGTTGTAGATCTATCAAAAACGGCTTTACAAAATATTAAAACCAGAGTACCTTCATTTCCAACTTCTCATCTCATTCAAGAAGACTTTTTTGATATCGATATGGCTTTCGATCTTATTATTGAACAAACCTTTTTCTGTGCAATAACACCTGATTTGCGACCAGCTTATGCTGTAAAAGCTTCAGAAATTACAAATACAAATGGTAAATTAGTTGGTTTGCTTTTTAATACACTTTTAAACCAAACACATCCACCTTTTGGAGGTTATAAAGCTGAATATTTAGAGTATTTTAAACCGTACTTTGAAATTAAAATAATGGAAGAAGCACATAATTCTATCAAAGAAAGACAAGGGAAAGAGTTGTTTTTTATAATGGTAACTAAAAAATAAATAAAACAATTTTTTAATTTTTAACATAATAACTAAATCTGCTTATAAGATTTTTAATAAAGTAATAATTAAAAAAGATATATTATGAAAGTAAATATGAATGGTTTAGATCGTGGTATAAGAATAATAATAGCAATAACTATTGCAGTATTATTTTGGCAAGGACTATTAGTCGGCACACTAGCTTATATACTTTTAGCATTAGCTGTAATATTTGTGCTTACAAGTTTAATTAGTTTTTGCCCTTTATATACATTATTGGGTATAAATACCTGTAAAATTAAAAAGTAATTTTTTTAGCACTTATTTTGCGAAAGTGATAATTTTTACGCTGTAAAACTTATTATTTCTTATTAAATGTCGCTTTATGTAACATTAGTTACATGAAATTATAAGTTAGACTACTATTTTTATACAAATAAAATCTAACTTAAAACTTTTTTAATGAAATCTCACTATCAAATCTTAGTCATTGGTGGAGGTACAGGAGGAATTATGATTTCTGCTAATTTACTTTCCAAAGATAAATATTTAGACATTGGATTAATTGAGCCAGCAGATTGGCATTATTATCAACCCGCTTGGACACTTGTTGGAGGTGGAACTTTTGATTTTGATAAAACCAAACACAGCATGGCTTCTGTGATGCCAAAAGGTGTAGATTGGATTAAAGATTATGCTACTGGTTTTAATCCTGAAGGGAATTCGGTTTCAACAAAAGAAAATGGTGATATTACTTATGACTATCTTATCGTTTCTCCTGGTTTAGTTATGGATACGTCTTTAATTGAAGGGCTAACAGAGTCTTTAGGGAAAGGAGTAGTTTGTAGCAATTATACAGATCCAAAACATACTTGGGAAGTTCTAAAAAATTTTAAAGGCGGTAATGCTGTTTTTACACAACCAACGACACCAATTAAATGTGGTGGAGCTCCTCAAAAAATAGCGTATTTAGCAGCAGATTATATCAATAAAAATGGACTTAAAAACAAATCTAATGTTGTTTTTGCAACTCCAGGTTCGGTTATTTTTGGAGTAAAAGAAATTAGAGAAAGTTTAATGCAAGTTATTAGCAAATATGGTATTCATTTTAAACCCTTTTACGCACCAATTAAAATTGATGGTGAAAACCAAATGGTAACATTTAAGGGAGTTGGTACAGGTGAAAATAAATGTGTTATTAATGAAGATAATGCGTTAAGAGAAATCATGTCTGGCGAGTCTATTATTGAAATGCCTTTTGATATGCTACATCTTGCTCCACCACAACGGGCTCCAGATTTTGTTAAAAATTCTACTTTAGTTAATGACGCTGGTTGGTTAAATGTTGATAAACAAACACTACAACACAATAAACATGCAAATATTTTTGGTTTAGGCGATGTTGCAGCTTTACCAACTGCAAAAACAGGAGCAGCTATACGTAAACAAGTACCTGTTGTTTCCGATAATATATTACAATTAATAGCACATAATAAAAAAGGAACTAAATCTTATAATGGTTATTCGTCATGTCCTTTAGTTACTGGATATGGTAAAATGATTTTGGCAGAATTTGATTACGATAACAATTTTATTCCAGATCCAAAATTAAAACAAATGCTGGTTTTTAATAGTGAAAAAGAACATTGGAGATTGTGGATGCTTAAAAAATACGGATTGCCTTATTTATATTGGAATAAAATGATGAAAGGAAAAGAAGTGTAACAAAAGTTGCAAATAGAATCGATAGATTACTATAAGTTTGTATAATATTAGTTTTTATAAAACGATATATGATTGATTAATAGCAAAGCATCTTATTTTTTAAGATGCTTTTTTTGTTTTATGATATTTGTCATATTTATTTTTCTTCTTCCATTGTAATTTTACATTAATATATAAAGCTTAAAAATAAAAATTATGATATCTCAAAGTATTGCATTATCTAACTGGAATAACGGAGTAATAATGATAGCTGTTTTCGCTTTCGTTTGTGCAGCTCTTGTGTTTTTTTTAGTGAAATCTATGTCTAGTAATGATAGAAATAAAGGAGAAGAACCAAAGGAAAGATGATTTTTAAAAAATAATTTATGGTATAAAAAAAAGGAGAACAATTTTTATTGTTCTCCTTTTTTTTTGTTCTAATATTTTAAAACTTATACTGTAAAAAGGCAGAAAAGTTTCTCCCTGGTTCTGTAATTGGTTTGTACCCAAAGTCCGCTTGGTTGGTAAACGAAAAGTTTAAATGACTATTGAAATCTTCATCTAATGCATTAAGTATTGCTGCACCTAAAGTAATATTCTTTATTGGTTTTATACCGAAACGAATATCTACAGTTTGGTAACCCTCTGTTTCCGTTTCTCCATAACTTACAGAAATGTTTTCCTGCTTAGAAACAACATTGTATTGTACATTTGCCCATACTTTTTCTTTTTGAAATCCTAAAAATAATCTAGTGGTAAAAGGAGGTGTTAAAGGTAAAGACTCTGCTAAATCTTTGTTTTTAGAATACACATAAGCAAAATCTGTTTTGAAATAATAATCTTTTAAAAAATCTACTTGTGCCATTATTTCAAAACCAGTTTTATACGCTTCATCTATATTTTGAAATACTTTAACGCTTGTAGGTTCTACTGTTGGATTAAATTTCCTTGAAATGGATGGATCAATGATTCCAACAATATAGTTTTCAAAATAGGAATAATAAAATGACGTTTCATAAGAAAATCTATTAAAGCCATTTTTTAAAGCTTCTTTTCCCTTAAACCCTATTTCAAATTGATTGTTTACTTCTGCTTTTAAATTAGGGTTTCCTATATATTCATAAGGATCTTGCCCTACAGTAAAGTGATTTATAAAACGCTCAATCATATTAGCAGAGCGTACACCACGACCATAAGCAGTTTCTAATGTAAAGTTACTAGACACTTTACTTTTAATAGAAACAGTACCACTTATATTATGTTCTGTACGTTTTTCTAAATCATACATAGCTTCAAAATCTACTTCTGGATCTTGTATGTTTGATGTTACATGGTCATAGCGAATTCCTGCTGTAAATATGGTTTTAGGATGAATATTGTACTTAGCTTCCGTAAAAACACCTAAATCTGTAATGTAAGAATCTTGCCAAACTTTGTCATTAAAAGTTATTGGTGTAGGTAACATGGTACCATTCATTACTTTTACTAATCGAGTTCTTCCTCCATCTCTAGCTATATGCATGGCATCTACACCAGAAAAAATATTTAGTTTCTCTAATGGTTTCCAGTTTAGTTCAAGTTTTCCTCCAATAGTTGTAGCATCTACAGCAGATGCAGCTTCCATCATCATAAATGAAGGTCTATTGTTATTAGTCATTAAATGATCAACATAACTATAATACGCTTTTGCTGTTAATGATTTAGCCTTATCGCTTATATTTTCTAATTTATAATCTAAAGATAATATACTGCTATCATCATATTCTGTATCCATTGGTAAAGCAGCATGTAATACATCTCGTCCAAAAGATTGTCGCCAATGTGCTTGTAAACGTTGGTCATCTGTAAAATTATATCCAATTTTAATTCCGTAATCGGTACTTCTAAAAGAAGAAGGTATTTCAGTACCATCTCCATCCTCATAATTACCAAAATCTCGGTAACCAGCATTAGCAACTATATCATATTTTTCTTGAATATACTGTAGTTGCGCTAAGTTTACTAAATTGTTTCCGTTACTTTCATAACCAGCAGAAACTTTTCCATGTAACCCATAATCTTCATAATCTGGTTTTTGTGTTACCAAATTGATGATACCTCCAAAAGTAGCTCCATAACGTACAGTATACGGACCTTTAATTATTTCAATTTTAGAAATTTCTTCGGGTATTATATGTGTGGTTATTGGATCCATTCGATTTGGGCAAGCATGCATAGCTTTTGTCCCTCCATCATATTGAATGTTTAATTGTTCGTATTGTGAAGCTCTAAAAGAAGGGTCTATAGCATAATTCCCTCTTTTTATTACCGAAAATCCATTGATGTTATTAAACAAATCGGCAACATTTTTAGGTTGCACAATGTCTTTCTCGTAATTATTAGAAACAACAGTCAAAACAGGATCTTTTTTTAAATTTCCTGTTACAATTATTTCATCTAAAATCGTGATTTTTTGTTGGGTGCTGTCTTTTTTTAATTCATTTTGTTCTTGACCATAAGACAGAGCTGTAATTAGTGTGCACAATAACACACCATATAATGTTTTCATATGTAGTAATTTTATTATTTATTAATTGTTTGTAGTATGAAATAATACTAGTTTGTTAATAAAATTATACTCTTGGAGGATGAAAACAATCGCTTATATTTTTAAAAGAATATAGGTTTTGATAGGTGTTTATCTGCTTTTTCTTTACATGTTGTTTTTTAGAAAACACCATAGTCTCTAAAGTATTTGTATACAATAGAAGCTGTTTAAAATCAATAATACTTTCTGGTGTTTTTTGTTCTTTGTTTTGTGATTTTGCAACCTTTTTTAAATGACATTTTCCATTACATACTAATTCTGGCTTGTCTTTATTCACACAAAAAACTTCAATAAAACCAACAGTATCCATATTATAGTATATATAGGTTAATGACACTCTGGTGCTATTAAATAGAAGTAGTGTGGTTAATAAAAAAGTAAATATATATGTGCATATTTTCATTGCTACAAAAATAAGGTTAACCATTTTGAACAAAGATGATTTTTATCATGTTTAGTATTAATTAAGACTTTTTTGTCCAATATCGTTTACCCTTATGATACTATAAGCTTTTAATATGATTTAAGTGACAATTGTTACATACAAAAAAGCGCTTCTAAAGTAATTTTACAATATTGATAAATTAAAAATCTATATATTATGACTACATTAGAAACAACACAACAAGAAACATTTGCAATGCCAAGAATTGGAGATAAAGCACCTCAATTTACAGCGGTTACCACACAAGGAGATATTAATTATCCTTCCGATTATAAAGGGAAATGGTCTATATTATTTAGCCACCCAGCAGATTTTACACCTGTTTGTACTTCCGAGTTTATGACATTTGCGCATTTAGAAGAAAAGTTTGAAAAAGCAAATTGCAGCCTAATAGGTTTGTCTATTGATGGTTTATACAGCCACATTGCTTGGTTAAGAACTATTAAAGATAAAATCGAATTTAATGGCATGAAAGACATTGAAGTTAAATTTCCATTGATTGAAGATATTTCTATGGAAGTTGCTAAAAAATACGGAATGATTCAACCAGGAGAAAGTAAAACTCAAGCGGTAAGAGCTGTCTTTTTTGTAGATCCAAATGAAACCGTTCGAGCAATTATTTATTATCCATTAAGTTTAGGTCGTAATTTTGATGAATTGTATAGAGCTTTAATTGCTATGCAAACATCCGATAAATTTAACGTCGCAACTCCTGCAGATTGGAATCCTGGAGATGATGTTATTGTTTCTCCTGCTGGATCTTGCGGTGTAGCCGAAGAACGTATGAGTTCTACTGAAGATTTAGATTGTAAAGATTGGTTCTTCTGTACGAAGAAATTAGACAAGGATTTAGTATTAGATTCAATCTTAAAAAAGTAAAATAAATTCAATTAAAAAAGAAAATGTAATCCGTTAGCATCTATGGCTCCTAGTTTTACCAAAAAGATGATCATTAAAATTGCCGATATGTAAGTTTTTATTTTCAAAATATGTACAATGATAAAATAAAATAAAGGTATCAAGTGTAACTAATGTTACTAAACTGCGTTAAGATGATGTTAAAACCACACTCATAATGTAAAATGCAGATTTTCATAATTTATAGAATCTTTAGTTACATATGTTACATAGTTTAAAAAGTATTTAAAATATCTTTACAGAATAAATTTATTGTTTAAAAAGTCTTTTATTATGGAAGATATGCTCTTTTACGATAGAATGCAATTTGCATTTACTATCACATTCCATTATTTATTTCCACAATTAACTATGGGTTTATCGTTATTGATAGTCTATTTTAAAGGGAAATTTCTCTACTCTAAAATGGAAAAATATAACGATGCTGCGAAATTTTGGATGAAAATTTTCGCCCTTAATTTTGCCATGGGAGTTGTAACAGGTATTCCTATGGAGTTTCAATTTGGTACTAATTGGGCAAAATTTTCAGAACTTACAGGGGGTATTATAGGACAAACCTTAGCCATGGAAGGCATGTTTTCTTTCTTTTTAGAATCGTCCTTTTTAGGGCTCTTTTTATTCGGAGAAAAGCTTTTAGGTCATAAACTTCATTTTCTTACTGGTTTCCTCGTTTTTTTAGGCTCTTGGGCAAGTGGTTATTTAATTATTGCAACACACTCTTGGATGCAATATCCCGTAGGTTATGAGATTTTAGAAAATGGAAAATTCGTTTTAAATAATTTTGGTGCTTTGTTTTCTAATCCTTGGTTATTACCTTCTTATTTACACAATCAAGCTGCATCTTTAGTAACTTCTTCTTTCGTTGTTGCTGCAATAGGAGCTTTCTATTTGTTAAACAATAAGCATCATGAGTTTGGAAAACTGTTTGTAAAAACTGGCGTTGTATTCGGTTTGATTTCTAGTTTGTTAGTGGCTTTTCCAACAGGAGATTTAGTAGCAAAAAATGTAGTAAAACATCAACCAGCAACGTTTGCAGCAATGGAAGGGATTTTTGAAACCGAAGATGGTGGTTCAGAAATTGTTCTTATTGGGCAACCTAATATGTTAGAAAAAAAACTAGATAATAAAATAGCAGTTCCAAATATCTTAAGCTTTTTAACCTATCAAGAATGGGATGCTCAAATTAAAGGTTTAAGCGAATTTGATGAAAGTGTACATCCTACTAATGTTCCAGGCTTGTATTATTCGTATCATATTATGGTTGGTTTAGGTACTATATTTATTGGTTTAATGTTACTAGCATCTGTGCAGTTATTTCGTAAAAAACTATACCAAACAAAATGGATTTTATGGTCCTTATTATTTATGCTTCCATTTCCATATATTGCTAATACGACTGGTTGGTATACTGCAGAATTAGGTAGACAACCATGGTTAGTTTACAATTTATTACGTACTGCAGATGGTGCATCTCCAACGGTTTCTTCCGGGAACACCTTATTTACTTTACTTGGTTTTATTGGTCTATACCTACTACTAGGCTTATTGTTTTTAATGCTAGCAGGAAAAATTATAAATAAAGGACCACAACTTAATCAACACTAATTATGGAATTATTTTGGTATATCGTTTTAATGACAATGTTAGCTGTTTATGTAATTTTAGACGGTTATGATTTTGGAGCAGGAATTATTCATTTATTCTTTGCTAAAAAAGAAAAAGATAAAAAAGCAATTACTAATGCTATTGGCCCTTTCTGGGATGCAAACGAAGTTTGGTTAATTGCTTCTGGTGGAGTGTTGTTTTTTGCTTTTCCAACTTTATATGCTTCTTCTTTTAGCGGTTTTTATTTGCCCTTAATGATGATTTTATGGTTACTTATTTTTAGAGCAATTGGTTTAGAGTTAAGAGGACAGATTCACAATAAAATGTGGGAAACTATTTGGGATAAAGCTTTTGGAATATCCAGTTTATTATTAGCACTCTTTTTTGGTGTCGCTTTAGGTAATGTTGTACGTGGAGTTAATTTGGGAGGTGTTGTAGATGGGGTTTCAACGCACGAAGCACATTATTTCTTTTTGCCACTTTGGAATCCAACGTTTAGTCCACAAGCAGAGCAATTAGGAATACTAGATTGGTTTACCGTTTTATTAGGTGTTGTTGGAGTAGTAGCTTTAACCATTCATGGTGCCAATTGGATTATTTTTAAAACGAATTCCGATTTAAATGAAAAATTAAAACGCGTCGTTTTTAACCTTAATTTTGTATTGTTTGCTTTAGTCGTTATTTCACTTCTAGTTTGGCATGTTATAGAACCTAAACCTTTTCATAATTTTTTAGATAAACCTTGGTTATGGATTTTTCCAATAATCACTTTTATAGGATTATTTGGGTTGTTTAAAGTGAAATCTTTCCAAAAACATGGTAAAGGATTTTTATTTTCTTCTTTATTTTTAGCAGGAGGATTAGCGTCAACAGTAGCTTCCATTTTCCCAAAAGTACTACCTTCTACAAATTCAATAAATCCAGATTTAACTTTATATAATGTAGCAGCCCATGAATATGGTTTGTCTGTTGGTGTGTATTGGTTTGCAATAGCAGTAGTTTTAGTCGCTATTTATATGGTTATTCAATATCGTGTTTTTAAAGGTAAAATGGATGATGTTGGCTATGGCGAACATTAATAAAACAGTATCGTTATGACAGGAACATTAATCTCATTAATTAGTATTTTTATAGGAATCCTAGCTGCAAATACATTTGCTTACTTTAAAAAACAATATTCTTTTGGTTTTACAGGAAATACATTAGTTGGTGTTTTTGGAAGTATCTTTTTTATTAAATCTTTTGGTCGATTAGGTTTTGATCCTTGGTCCATTATGCATAATGAAACATTTCATAGTTTTCCTTTTTTTATAAACTGTTTGGTCTCCATTTTAGGGGGTATTTTAGGTCTCTTGTTTATTACGTACTTAGATAATAAAATGAACAAAAAAGCAGCTAATTAGCTGCTTTTTTTGTGTAACAAAAGTTACTGTGTAGCTTATTTAAAAACGCAACCTTTATAGTGTAGTTAAGAAGTGTAATGCACATGAACTTATAAATAGTATAAGTTGAATAGAATCTTAATTTATAATTGTAAATCAAAAATTAAATCATATAAAATGTCTAAAATTGTAATTCTAGGAGCTGGAATTTCAGGTCACGTAGCTGCATCACATTTACGCAGAAAATTGCCGAAAAAACACGAAGTAGTTGTAGTGTCTCCTAACAGTAATTACCAGTGGGTCCCTTCTAATATTTGGGTTGGAATTGGAAGAATGAAATCAGAAAAAATCTTGTTTCCATTAGCGCCTTTGTATAAAAAGAAAGGTATTGGTTATAAACAAGCTAAAGCAATTTCGTTTTACCCAGAAGGAGATAAGACTGAAAAAAAACCTTATGTTTTAGCAGAATATGTTGTTGGAGAAAATAAGGGAGAACAGGAAAAAGTGACTTATGATTATTTAATTAATGCTACAGGGCCAAAATTGAATTTTGAAGCAACTGAAGGTTTAATTCCTGGTAAAAACAAGACCTATTCTGTTTGTACATATACACATGCAGACCATGCTTGGGAAGGTTTAAATGAAGTAATTCAGCAAATGAAAGCGGGTAAAAAAGCCAAAATTTTAATTGGTACAGGTCACGCAAAATCTACCTGTCAAGGTGCTGCTTTTGAGTATATTTTAAATGTAGAACAAGAATTACGCAACCATAATGTGCGTGATATGGCAGAAGTTACATGGATTTCTAATGAATACCAATTAGGTGATTTCGGTATGGATGGTATGCTATTAAGTTATGGAAGCATGACCATGAAATCGCATGAAATGGTCGAAATGATTTTTGAGGATAGAGATATTAAATGGATACTTGGCGCAGGTGTTAATAAAATTGAAGAAGGGGTTGCGTATTATGAAAACTTAGATGGTGAACACAAATCAGAATCTTATGATTTTGCCATGTTAATCCCCTCGTTTTCAGGGCATGGGTTTAAAGCTTATGATAAAAACGAAAAGGATATTACAGAAAAACTTTTTAAAGGTTTTATGTTAGTAGATGCAGATTATACTCCAAAACCTTATGAAGAATGGTCGGTTAAAGATTGGCCAGAAACCTATCAAAATCCTAGTTATAAAAACATATTTGCACCAGGAATAGCATTTGCTCCTCCACATGCTATTTCTAAACCTAGAACGAGTAAAAATGGAACTGTAATTGCACCTGCACCACCACGAACAGGAATGCCTTCTGGTATTACCGCAAAATTGGTAGCAGATAATATTATAGATTCTATTAAAAATGGTAAACAATCGCTTGAACATAAAGGAAGTTTAGGAAATATGGGGGCAGCTTGTATTGCTTCAGCTGGTTACGGAATGACTAAGGGAAGTGGTGTTAGTATTACTACATATCCAATAGTTCCAGATTATGAAAAATATCCTAAAACACAAGGAAGACAATTAGGTAAAACCTTTGGAGAAATAGGCTTAGCAGGCCATTGGTTAAAATTAGCCTTGCATTATGCTTTTATTTATAAAGCTAAAATGAAACCTTTTTGGTGGTTAATTCCGGAATAAGAAATTTTTTAAAAGACAAAATCATGACACAAAGAATATCAAAATATCAAAGATTTAAAATGATGAATCCTATCCTGCAGTTTTTTAAGTTTATATACTTAAGCATAAAAATTATGCTAGTAGTTGCTGGAGGTCATGGAGGAACAAGACAAAGCAAAATATAAAAAATGAAAAGTATAGTACATGTAATTATTTGTTTTATTTTTTCAGGATTTTTTTCCTGTCAAAATGAACAAAAAAAGGAAGCCCATAAAACAAAAGAAAAAACAGTATTCGAGCCAATGAGTATCGATGATGGTCGTATTTCTCTAAAATTAAATCCAATGCAGAAAAACCATCAACTTTCTAATATGAGAAGTCATTTAGAAGCTGTGCAACAAATTACTTTACTTCTTTCTCAAGAAAAGTATGATGAAGCTTCTAAAGTAGCATATACTAAATTAGGGTCTACTACAGAAATGAAGTTAATGTGTGCTTCTTTTGGTGATAAAGGGTTTGAAAATATGGGACTAGAATTTCATAAAAGTGCAGATAAAATGAGCGAAATTTTTAAAAAAAGAAATAAGGAGCATTCTCTTAATGCACTTTCAAATACATTAAACTATTGTGTGCAATGTCATGCAACTTATAAACAGTAAATAGAGTTAACTGATGTGGTTATCAGTTTTTTTTTGGTTGGTTAGTAAAAAGCATTTGTAAGAAATTATAAATGCTTTTTCATTTTTTAATTCCCTTTTAAACGCGTCCATAAATCTGCTAGTAATCGTTTACCATCTCTATTGTTTTTGGGCATTTCAATAAATTTTACATTTTCTATAGTATCCACCTCTATCTTGTATTGAAATACAAAATTATCTGCTTTTGGTTTTAAGCTTAACAATCCGAAACGTAAATCATTAAAATAAAGAACACCTTCTTTTTCAGATATAGTATACCAACCTTCAGAAATTGCAATCATACGTTGTACCTTTTCGTTTTTAATTAAATTACCTAACAAATAATGACGCTTCGGATAGGTTTCAAAAGAAATAGGTTGACTATCAAAAAACGAATAATTTCCTAATAAATAAGCATCTTCAATTTCTACATTAGCACTCCAAAGAATGGTGTTTAAAGGAGAAGGTCTAGTGTCCAATTGTAAATATTCGACATGTTGGTTTTGTAAAGCTTTTTCAAATTGTTTAAATGCGATGCCTTTAAAAAGAAAAGTGAGTAGTAAATAGAAAGAACTCAATAGCAATCCAAAGTTATTATACAAACGACGTTTGTTGGATGTTCGTTTTTGTCGCATTGCTAATATTAAAAAAAACAAAAACGGTAAAGTATAAAGAGGATCTATAACGAATATGGTTTTAAAAGCTAATCGCATATCCATAGGCCAGAACAATTGCGTTCCCCAAGTAGTGTGTGCATCTAAAATTGGATGTGTTACAAATGCCCAAAAGAATAACCAGGACCAACTTTTAAAATCTTTAAATTTTTCGTAGCGAGATACCAACCATCCAAAAACAGGAGCAAAGAATATAGAGAATACAATCGAATGGGTAAACCCTCTATGTATGGAAAGTGCAGAAACGGTATCTGTAAAAAAGGAAGCAAACACATCTAAATCGGGAATGGTTCCAGCAATAGCGCCATAAAGCATGGCTTTATTTCCAACTTTTTTACCTAAAACAGCTTCTCCTACTGCAGCTCCTAAAACAATTTGAGTTAATGAATCCATATAGTTTTCAAAAGTAAGCCATCCGCTTTAAACCACATAAAAAATAGTTTTAAAAGCGCCTTTAATTGCTTGGTAACTTTTGTTACTGACTTCGGTGTTTATCTAATGTACTTTTGTATGGTAAAATATTAATTAATGAAAAAACATTTTTATATATCCTTAGCACTTTTGGCTTTTTCAATATCGATAAAAGCGCAAGAAATGGTGCCAATTGCTAAAGCGGAAGTCTTAGCTAAAGTCTCTGAAAATAATACAAGTATTAAAATTTCAGAAGAAGAGTTCAAGCAAGCTAAAGCAGATTACAGACAAACCAATGCAGTGTTTTTACCAAATATTACAGCTAGTCATACGGCAATTGCTACAACAAATCCTTTAATGGCTTTTGGATCTAAATTAAATCAGGAAATATTAACACAAAATGATTTTAATCCTGCATTATTAAATGATCCTTCTCAAATAGAAAATTATGCTACAAAGTTTGAAATACAACAACCATTAATTAATGTAGATGGTATTTTTCAACGTAAAGCGGCTAAGTCTAAAATGGAAGCCATGTCTTTACAGACAGAACGAACCCAAGATTATTTAGCTTTTGAAGTAGAGAAAGCTTATATGCAATTACAACTAGCATATAAAGCGGTAAATGTTTTAGAAAAAGCATTAGAAGCTGCAAATGCAAATAAAAAATTAGCAGATAATAGTTTTAAACAAGGCTATTTACAACGCGCAGATGTTTTAAATGTAGAAGTTCGTGTAACCGAAGTTCAAAACCAGTTGCAAACTGCAAAGAGTAATGTGCAAAATGCATCTAATTATCTGTCTTTTTTAATGCATGATGAAAATTATGTGGTGTATACTCCAACAGATGAATTAACCGTTGCTTCGTTTACTATGGAAGATAAAAAAGTTTCCGAAAATCGTTCGGATATTAAAGCTATGCAAATGGCATCTAATGCATATGAAGCTATGAACAAAGCAGATAAAATGGCATTTTTACCAAGATTAAATGCTTTTGGTAGTTATGAACTATATGATGATCAAATATTTCAAGGTGATGCTAATGGGTATTTATTTGGAGCACAATTAAGTTGGGATATTTTTCAAGGTTCTAAGCGTTTTGGTAAAGCGCAAAAAAGTAAATCGGAATTGGAGAAATCTAAATTAGAATATAAGCAATACGTATCAAAAAGCAATTTAGAATTGAATAAAGCAAAACGTGCTTTTATAGATGCGGAGAATAAATTAAAGCTTACCACATTGGCTTTAGAGCAATCGGAAGAATCACTAAGAATTAGAACCAACAGATTTAAAGAAGGTTTAGAAAAAACATCCGATTTATTACTTGCAGAAACGCAATATTCCCAAAAACAATTAGAATATTATCAAACCATTTTTGAATATAATTATACACAAGCATACGTACAATTTTTAACCAAAGAATAAATTTTTAAGATGAAAAAAATATATACAATTCTAACTTTTTCTTTTGCATTGTTACTAGCAAGTTGTGGTAGCGAAGACAAAAAAAATGTTGTAGATAATACACCAGCAATTGCTGTAAAAGTAAGTCCAATAGAAGCAAATGCAAATAGTCCGTTTTTAAGTGTTAGTGGAAAAATACAAGCTACTAACAGTGCAGATTTAAGTACAAGAATGATGGGGTACGTAAATAAAGTTCACGTACATGTTGGTGATAAAGTACGTAAAGGGCAACTTTTAGTTTCGATTAATAATAGTGATTTACAAGCGAAACGTGCGCAAGTTAATGCAGGAATAACAGAAGCCACTGCAGCGTATACCAATGCAGAAAAAGATTATAATCGTTATAAAAATTTGTTTGCAGAACAAAGTGCATCTCAAAAAGAAATGGATGATATGACTGCTAATTTTAATATGGCTAAAGCACGTTTAGAAGGAGCAAGACAAATGAAAAACGAAATCAATGCACAATTTGCATACAGTAATATTACGGCTCCTTTTAATGGTACAGTTACTAGTAAAAATGTAGAAGCAGGCAATATGGCAAATCCAGGAATGCCATTAATTAGTATAGAATCTCCAGGTAGTTTTGAAGTGATGGCAATGGTACCAGAAACAGAAATTTCTGAAATTAAAAAAGGAACTACTGTAGATGTTTTGGTGAAATCTATAAATCAAATTATAAAAGGAAAAGTAACAGAAGTGAGTACTTCAGCTAAAAATACTGGAGGACAATATTTAGTAAAAATAGCTTTAGATAAAACCGATGCTAATATTTTATCTGGAATGTTTACCACCGTGCAGTTTCCTGTAGAACGCAAAGTGAAATCGTCTATGGTTTTAGTACCAACGGATGCTATTGTTACCAACGGACAATTATCTGGAGTGTATACGGTAAGCCAAAGTAATACCGCAATGCTACGTTGGTTACGTTTAGGTAGAACCTTTGGTAATCAAGTGGAAGTATTGTCTGGTTTAAATGCTGAAGAAACCTATATTGTTTCGGCAGAAGGAAAACTATTTAATGGCGCTAAAATCTCTATTCAATAACTAAAAAGCCGCGTTAAGGATAGAAGAGGAAATCCTTTTTACGTACGTTTGAGTGAATTTGCCTAAGCAAATTTGTATCGAGAACAAGTAAAAAGATTGTAACGGATAGCCTGTTAAAACGCCCAAAAATATAAAATTTCCCAGCCTCATGGGAATGAAAAAAGATAACAATTATGAAAGAAGGAATCGCAGGTAAAATTGCCAAAATCTTTATGCAATCCAAATTAACCGTGTTGTTAATGATTGTATTTATGGTTGTTGGTGTGTATAGCTCATTTTTAATTCCACGTGAGGAAGAGCCACAAATTGACGTACCAATGGCAGATATTTTTGTAGGGTATCCTGGAGCTAGTCCTACCGAAGTAGAATCGCGAGTAATAAAGCCATTAGAGCAATTAATTTCGAATATAAAAGGGGTAGAGTATGTGTATTCTACGTCTATGAAAGAGCAAGGAATGGTCATTGTACAATTTTATGTAGGCGAAGATATTGAACGTTCTTTTGTAAAATTATACAACGAAATTAATAAGCATATGGATCAAATGCCAGCAGGAGTAACCTTTCCGTTGGTAAAAACAAGAGCAATTGATGATGTGCCAATGTTAGGTTTAACCTTGTGGAGTGAAAAGTATGACGACTATCAATTAAGTCAGATGGCTCAAGAGTTAGAAGCAGAAATTAAAAAAATAAATGATGTAGCAATGACGCATAAAATTGGTGGTAGAAATCGTCAATTACGTGTGGTTTTAGATAAAGATAAATTAGCAGCTAGCGGATTGGATTTTTTATCGGTTTCTGAAATGATAAAAGCCAATAATAGTCAATTAAATTCTGGAAGTTTTGATAAAAACGATAAAGAGTTTTTGGTAAACACTGGGCAGTTTTTAGAAACGGTTACCGATGTGGAAAATTTAGTGGTTGGTGTACAACAAAACCAACCAATCTATTTAAAACAAGTTGCTACAATTGTTGATGGCCCAGAAATACCACAAAATTATGTGAGTTTAGGTTTTGGAAAAGGTGCAGAAAAATCTGCAGAATATAAGTCTGAATATCCTGCGGTTACCATTTCGGTAGCCAAAAGAAAAGGTGCAGATGCCATGAAAATTGCAGAAGTAATTATTGATAAAGTAGCGCATTTACGCAGTACTTTAATTCCAGATGATGTACATGTAGAAATTACTAGAAATTATGGGGAAACCGCTTCGCATAAGGTGTCTGAATTGCTGTTGCATCTAATTGGTTCTATCTTTGCCGTTACACTTGTTGTGATGTTAGCAATGGGGTGGAGAGGTGGATTGGTCGTGTTTTTATCGGTTCCAATTACTTTTGCTTTGACCTTGTTGAGCTATTATATGCTAGACTATACTTTAAACCGTATAACATTATTTGCATTAGTTTTTGTAACCGGAATTGTAGTAGATGATTCTATTATTATTGCCGAAAATATGCACAGGCATTTTAAAATGAAACGCTTGCCTTTTAAACAAGCCGCTTTATATGCAATTAATGAAGTTGGTAATCCAACCATTTTAGCAACATTTACGGTTATTGCTTCGGTTTTACCTATGGCTTTTGTTTCTGGATTAATGGGACCATATATGGCACCCATGCCAATAGGAGCGTCTATCGCTATGATTTTATCGTTATTTGTTGCTTTGACTATTACGCCATATTTAGGATATATTTTCTTAAGAGAAAAGGACAAAAAAGGAGTAGAAGAAAAACCCGAAAAAGCAGTAGAAGATACGCTTATTTATAAAATATATAACAAATTTGAGCGTCCGTTATTAGAAAGTAAAGGGAAACGATGGATGTTTTTAGGTCTAACTTTTCTTGTATTGATGGGAACTATGGTACTGTTTTTCACCAAATCGGTTGCCGTAAAAATGTTGCCATTTGATAATAAAAATGAGTTTCAGGTTGTCATTGATATGCCAGAAGGAACTACCTTAGAGCGAACAGGAGTAGTTGCCCAAGAAATATCACAATATTTAGCTACGCGACCAGAAGTAGTGAATTACCAAAACTATGTTGGTACTTCTGCACCAATAACATTTAATGGATTGGTACGTCATTATGATTTACGTGGTGGAAGCAATATGGCAGATATTCAAGTTAATTTATTAGATAAAGAAGAGCGCTCAGCACAGAGTCATGATATTGCTAAATTACTGCGTCCAGATATTCAAAAAATAGCAGCAAAATACCATGCTAATGTAAAATTAGTGGAAGTGCCACCAGGACCACCAGTACTTTCTACAATTGTAGCAGAAGTCTATGGGCCAGATTATGAAGAGCAAATAAAAATAGCGAATAGTGTTCAAAATATTTTAAAAAACACAGACGACGTTGTAGATATTGATTGGATGGTGGAAGCGAATCAAACAGAATATCAATTTCAGATTAACAAAGAAAAAGCCATGTTATATGGAGTTGCGCCACAGCAAATAGCGTATACTATGCATATGGCATTGTCAAATAGAGCAATTACCAATTTATATGATGAAGATGCGGTAAACCAAGTAGGTTTGGTGTTGGCTCTAGATGAAAAAGAGAAATCTACAATTACAGATATTTCACAATTAAAAGTAAAATCGAAACAAGGAAATATGGTTCCTATTGCAGATTTAGTAAGTATTACAGAAAACACTGCAGCTAAAAGTATTTATCGTAAAAACCAAAAACGTGTAGTATATGTCATGGCAGATATGGCTGGAGCATTAGAAAGTCCTGCTTATGCCATTTTAGGTATGGAAGAAAAATTAAAAGAAATTCCGTTACCAAAAGGCTATACTATTAATGAAATGTATTTAGGGCAACCTGATTTTGAAGATGATTATACCGTAAAATGGGATGGTGAATGGCAAATTACTTTAGAAGTATTTAGAGATTTAGGAATTGCCTTTTTAGGAGCTATTATATTGATATATATATTAATTGTAGGATGGTTTCAAAACTTTAAAGCACCAATTGTGATGATGGTTGCTATACCATTATCCTTAATTGGAATTATTCTTGGTCACTGGATTATGGGAGCATTCTTTACAGCAACCTCTTTTATAGGAATGATAGCTTTAGCTGGTATTATGGTTAGAAACTCCGTGTTATTAATTGATTTTATAAACTTAAGAACCGAAGAAGGAGTTCCCTTAAAACAAGCAGCAATTGAAGCTGGTGCAGTACGTACAACTCCAATACTATTAACTGCAGGAACGGTTGTTATAGGGGCATTTGTAATCCTGTTTGATCCTATTTTTCAAGGATTAGCAATCTCATTAATGGGAGGAACAATTGTTTCTACAGTATTGACTTTATTAGTTGTTCCGCTTGTGTATTATATGATAGAAAAAAAGAATTATAAATAATTAAAAAGAAATTAAAATGTTAAATACATATTTTAGAATTATAGTAGGTTTTATGGTGCTTTTAAGCGTTGTTTTAACGGTTTATGTAAGTCCAAAATGGATGTGGTTTACGGTATTTATAGGTGTTAATTTAATTCAATCTGCGTTTACAAAATGGTGCCTTTTAGAAACTATTTTAGTAAAATTAGGAGTGAAGAAAGAAGTTACAGGTTGTAGTGTGAAATAGATTATTACATTTTTTATTCGATTTATATTCCATAAATACGTTTTTAGCATGTACTTTTGCCAAAAATTTATTTATGGAATTTTTCTTACAACCTTGGCCTTGGTATATTTCTGGATTTTTAATAGCATGTACTATGTTATTGCTATTACTTATGGGGAAAAAGTTTGGTATGTCTTCAAATTTAAGAACATTTTGTTCCATTTGTGGAGCAGGTAAAGCAAGTGATTTTTTTCGATTTGATTGGAAAATGGACAGTTGGAATTTACTTGTGGTTTTAGGAGCAATGCTTGGTGGTTTTGTAGCTTCTCATTATTTGTCTACTTCAGAAATGCCAGCAGTTAGTGAAGCAACAAAAGTTTCATTAGCAAGTATAAACATTGCAACAGAAAACCAATATCTACCTGTGGAGTTATTCTCTATTTCCGCTTTAAGCGATATAAAAACCATATTTATTTTAATAATAGGAGGAATACTTATCGGATTTGGTGCGAGATATGCTGGCGGTTGTACATCTGGTCACGCCATTTCTGGTTTAAGTAATTTACAACTACCTTCTTTAATTGCTGTTATTGGGTTCTTTATAGGAGGACTGGTTATGGTACATTTAGTATTTCCTTTAATTTTTTAATGATGAAACAGATATTATTTATACTTATTGGGTTTATCTTCGGAATAATTATGTACAAATCGGAAGCAGCTTCTTGGTTTCGTATTTATGAAATGTTTCAGTTTCAATCGTTTCATATGTATGGGATAATAGGAACAGCTTTAGCTTTTGGGGTTTTATTTGTGCAAATGATCAAGCGTTATAAAATAAAATCATTTGACGGGAAACCTATTGTTATACTTCCTAAAGAAAAATCATTTTCTAGATATATGATTGGAGGAATCATTTTTGGATTAGGCTGGGCTTTAGCAGGAGCATGCCCTGGACCCATTTTTGTGCTTGTTGGTGCAGGATATTTACCAATACTTATTGTTTTATTTGCTGCTGTATTTGGTACTTTTTTATATGGTTTATTAAAAGATAAATTGCCACACTAATAATTTCCTCTAGTTTTTGTAACATTTTTTGGTGTTGTACGTCTTATAAGTATCAATCAATAACACAATCCTCATGAAAAGACAAGACAAACAACTTCTAGTTATCACGCACTTAAGCCAATTAATTACTTTGGTTACTGGTTTTGGTAGTTTAATTCTTCCGCTTATTCTTTGGGTTACTCAGAAAGAAAAAGTGCAAGAAATGGATGCACATGGTAAAAACATTATTAATTTTCAGTTAAGCTTAATTGTATACTGCATTATATGTGTACCATTAATCCTTTTATTTGGATTAGGTCTTTTAGGTTTTATTATTTTAGGAATTATTTCTATAATCTTCCCAATAATTAATGCTATAAAAGCAAGTAATGGAGAAACACCAACATACCCTTTATCTTTTAATTTTATTAGTTAGTTAATTACTTAGATAAAGAAAAACGCAACCCGAAAAGGTTGCGTTTTTTATTTAAAAATATTTTAAAATCTTATTGCTTAACAAATTCAAATCCTGAAAAGTTTGCTAAAATCAGATTTCCTTCTGGTGTGAACTCAAAAGTTGTAACTATATTTTTTCCGTCTTGTGATATCGTTAATGAATCATTCTTAACATTCCAATCTATGGAAACAATATTAGAAATAATACCAGTTTCTGTTTTTTTTTGATCTACTATAAATCCTGTATTGTTTTCCTCAAAGGTAACTGTATATTCCGAATCTGCTTTAAAATCATGGCGTAACCAAGCACCAATTAAAGGAGCACTAGCATTTTTACATGAAAATTGCACAAGGAAAAGTGTAACGAGAAAGAATAGCTTAATGCCGTTTTTCATTTTTTGGATTAATTGTTTTCATTACTTGGCAATATCTAGATTTAAGGGAATCTTTTAGGATATTGGTTGTTGTAAAGGTAGTAAAAATACTACCGTTTTAGAAAGGGAATTTGAAAATATGGTGTAAAAAAAAAAGCAATTCCGAAGAATTGCTTTTTAATTATATTAATAAAGTAAAAATCTAGCTATTAAGCATCACTGGCATTACAAGCATAGTTACTTGTTCTCCTTCGTCTAATCCATCCACAGGAGTTAAAATTCCTGCTCTATTTGGTAAACTCATTTCTAACTGTACTTCATCGGAAGTTAAGTTATTAAGCATTTCTGTTAAAAAACGCGAGTTAAAACCAATTTGCATATCGTCTCCTTGGTAATCACAAGTTAAACGTTCTTCTGCTTTGTTCGAGTAATCAATATCTTCAGCAGATATGTTTAATTCTGCTCCAGCAATTTTTAAGCGTATTTGGTGTGTTGTTTTGTTAGAGAAAATACTAACACGACGCACAGAGTTTAAAAATTGTGTTCTGTCGATACTTAATTTATTCGGGTTTTCTTTAGGAATTACCGCTTCGTAGTTAGGATATTTTCCATCAATTAATCTACAAACTAATTCGGTATTCTCAAAAGTGAATTTTGCATTAGAATCGTTATACTCAATAGTTACATTATCATCACTAGCAGCTAAAATTCCTTTTAAAAGATTTAAAGGTTTTTTAGGCATAATAAACTCTGCAACTTGGCTCGCTTTTACATCTTCTCGAGTGTATTTAACTAATTTGTGCGCATCTGTTGCAACAAAGGTTAAACCTTCGGTAGAGAACTGAAAAAAGACACCACTCATTACTGGTCGTAAATCATCATTTCCTGCAGCAAAAATGGTTTTGCTAATAGCAGTAGCTAAAATATCGCCAGAAATAGTTGTAGAACTTGGGTTTTCTAAAGCTACTGCTTTAGGAAATTCTGCACCATCGGCATATGCTAATGCATACTTACCATGGTTCGAGCTAATTTCTATCGTGTTATTTTCTTCTACAACAAAAGTTAACGGTTGCTCCGGAAAAGTCTTTAAAGTGTCTAAAAGTAAACGCGCAGGAACTGCAACACTACCTTCGTTATCACTTTCTACATCTAGCTTAGAAGACATGGTCGTTTCTAAATCACTTGCAGAAACTGTAAGTTCGTTATGATTTAATTCGAATAGAAAATTATCTAAAATCGGTAAAGTGTTCGAGCTGTTAATTACACCTCCAAGAACTTGTAGTTGTTTTAGTAAATAGGTACTGGATACTATAAATTTCATGTATATAATACGTTAATTCGTTTCAATATTGAATAGATACAAATATATCTTAAACCTAGTGAAAAAGGAAAGAAACTTATTAACAACTTGTTCCCTTGAAAAAGGGGATTTCAGGTCGCATTTAAGTTGCTATTTTGCATATTTTTTTCTTCGGAAATAATTAAAAATAAATCCGAAAACGCCTAATAAAACTAATGGTGACAGGATGTTTACTAATTGCCATTTTGTTTTTTCGGATGCTACTTTTTTCGGATCTAAAAATGCAACCGCTATTTCTTTTGTACGAATGTTTATAAGTCCATCGTCGTCTAATAGGTAATTTACAGCATTTAGTAGAAATTCTTTGTTTCCGTATGTTTGTCCAGACCATTTATCGAAACCAAGTTCTTGTGGTCCATTTCTACCTACATCGTTTTTAATAAGGTCTCCATCTGCAATAACAATCATTTTAGTTGGTATGCTGGTGTTTATTTCTTCGGAAATTGGAAAAGGTTTAACCCTATTATTGTACACCGAAGTGAATGCACCTTCTAACAATATTGCAAGATTTTGACTGCCTTTATTATATTGTTTTGGGTCTGGTTCTTTTTGCGTCATTTCTAAACTAACCTCTCTTGGGGTGCCATCTATTTTGGTTAATACCGAACTTTTTAAAAGAATCGTTTTATCGATATTATTTTTTAAGGTATCTATTTGGTTTGCAAAATCAAATTTTACTAGATTTAAATTGTTGGTTATTGCGTGTTTACTTTCTGCATTTACTAACGGCGAATAATACCATGGTAATTGTTGAAATTGCGATTGGCTACCTTCTCCTGAAGCTAAAGTAATGGGAGCAGAGTAGAGGTCGTTTATTAAAATTGGGTTAATACGAACGCCATATTTAAAAAAGAAATCGGTAAGGTTTAAATCTCTTGCAACGGCAACCCCTTTTCCAGAAGGGTTGTATAAACTGTCTTTTTCGATAGCAACAGCGTCTAACAACCATAAACTTTTTCCACCTTTCATGGTAAATTGATCTAGTACAAGTTTTTCTTTTTCGGTAAAAGCTTCTGTAGGTTTTGCTGAAATAATTAAATCAAAATCATTTAGTGCTTTCGATGTTTTTTGCGGACTATTAGCTACACTGTCTAAAGTAAAAGGAGCAATAAAATAATAATCACCAATGGTTTTTACAAAATCGAAAATGTATTTGTCTTCTAATTGATTATTTCCTCTAAGAATAGCAACTTTACGTTTTTTAGGATTTATAAGTTTGCTAAAACCATCGGCAAAAGCATATTCTAAATGTTGTACGGAGTTCGTTACTAGCTCTTGTTGTGTAGCTCCAATTTTAGTTTTTACCAATGGAATTTTAACCGTCACACCATCATGACTCGCTAATGCCCAAGGAAAAATTACTGCTTGGCTAGATTTGCCACTTTCTTGAACCGTTAATTGCATGGGGATTAAACCTCTATCATTAAGTTGTTGCATGGTACGTTCGCGAGTAGCTTCGTTTGCAATAGGATTTATAAAACTGAATTTTATGTTTGGGTTTTCTGCTTCAAATTCTTCAAGAAGTTGTTTGGTTTCTGCTTGTAGTCTTCTAAATTCTGTTGGGAAATCTTCGCCTTCTAAAAATACATCTATTAATATTGGGGAATCTACTTTATCTATAATTTGTAAAGCAGCATCACTAATAGTATAGCGTTTATCTTGTGTTAAATCATAACGTTGGTATAAACCACTAGAGGCAGAAAAGATATTAAAAACCAAAAGCCCTAATGGCAATAAAATAAGAATCAAATAGTCCTTTTTTATAAGAGGTTTTGTTTGAATGTTTCTTGCTGTAAATAGAATAAATATAAGGGTTACACTTAAAAAGTATACAATATCTCTAGTGTCTAAAACACCACGACTCATACTTTTAAAATGAGCACTCATGCCTAATTGTTCTATTAAAGTACTAGACATAAAATCTGCTATACCTTGAAAACCAATATAAAAAAGCAAGCACAAAAACACAGCGCTTATAAAGGCAACAATTTGATTGTCTGTTATACTAGATGCAAATAATCCAATTGCAGTGTATGCTGCAACTAAAAATAGTAATCCAAAATAGGAACCAAGTGTACTACCAGTATCAAGATTTCCTTGCGGATTGCCAAGTTGGTTAACAGTGTATACATAAAGAAGTGTAGGTAAAAGGGCCATTAAAATTAATACAAATGCACCAAAATATTTACCAAGTACAATGTTTAAATTGCTAATGGGTTTGGTGAGTAAAAGTTCTAAGGTTCCTTGTTTTTTCTCGTCGCTAAAACTACGCATCGTCACTGCAGGAATAAGAAAAATAAGAATCCAAGGAGCAAGTAAAAAGAAAGAAGATAAGTCTGCAAAACCATTATCTAGAATATTAAATTCTCCTTTAAACAACCATAGAAATAAACCATTTAGCAATAAAAATATTGCAATCACCAAATACCCTATTGGTGAAGCGAAGAAGGCGTTTATTTCTTTTTTGAGTATTGCTAGCATACTTTGTTTATGTATTTTCTTTATGTATTATCTGTTTATCTAGAACAGTATTTTTTTGCTCACTGCTCACTGCTCACTGCTCACTGCTCACTGCTTACTTAAGCGAAGCTAATTTATCCACACTCCAAGCTTCTGGTTTTCCGTTAAACATTAGTTTTGTTTTTGCCCAGATACCTTTAAATAATTCCGAGTTTCTATAATTTTCTAAATCGGCTTCAGTTTCCCAATAACTATAGGTGAAAAATATATGGTCTTGTTGCTTGTCTCTATATAATTCTAAAAAACGACAGCCTTTAAAGTTTCGTATATTTTCTTTCTTCTCCTTGAAATTTTTTAAAAATTCTTCAATTCTTGATGGATCAAAACTCATTTTTACAATACGTACAAACATAGATGTGTCTTATTTTTCTTCCGCGAAAGCGTAAACGGATTAAACTTTATTAATATTAATGGTTACCGTATCTCTAAGTTTTAAACCCATTAATGTCGATGCGCTACCAACGGTTTGTGTATTACTTTTATACAATGCGATTTCTAAATAATTAGAAGAATTAAAGACCACAACACCACGTCCTTCATCGTGTCTTTTTTCTTCAGGAGTATCAAAATTAATAATATCGCTATATTTTTTATGAATGGTTTTAAACTTGTAATTTCTAGCAGAAATTTCAAAACCACGTCCTTTTTGTATTTCTTCAAAAAACGACTTTCTTATATTAGTTACCACATTACCATAATTATCAATATAGATAATGCTTCCTATAATTTGTGTCTTTTCGTCGTTTACAAAAGGATGAATGTTTTTAATAGGTTTTATATCTTTTATCGGTTTTCCAATCACTTCTAAAGTACCACCACGCGCCATATGTGTTGCTACTTTTACAAACACATCTAAAACAGGAAAACTAGTTATTATTTTATCATGAATATTAATTTCTACAATTTTTTCTGGAGCAATTTCTGCACAAATCATACTCATAATACCATTATTGGCACATATAAAATAGTGACCATCTAATTTTACGGCAATATGTTTGTTTTCTGGGTTTATTTCTGCATCAATACCAATAACATGAATGGTACCTTCTGGAAAACTACTGTACGCATTTTGAATAATATATGCAGCTTCTGGAATATTAAAAGGAGAAACAGAATGTGAGATATCAACAATTCTAACATCAGGCATTTCACTATAAATAGCGCCTTTTATCGCGCCAGCAAAGTGATCTTTCTCCCCAAAGTCTGTCGTTAAAGTTATTATTGCCATGAATTATTGTTGATATTTTTTTAACATAATACACCTTAAAATTGTTTAAGTTTGTTTAGCTTTCTAATTGGATAACAAATCTAATAAAATGGAACAGATTAATATAATTAAATCGATGCGCTTTTGAATGAATTAATACTTGAACTTGAAGAAATTACTCCAAAAGAATTTTTTGGAGCTGGAAACGAAAATATTAAACTATTAAAAAAGTACTTTCCTAAATTAAAAATTGTTGCTCGAGGCAACCAAATTAAAGCTTACGGAGAAGAGGAGCTTTTAGATGAGTTCGATAGGAGGCTTACCATGTTAATGCAGCATTTTGGCAAATACAATAAGTTAGACGAGAACGTTATTGAACGTGTATTAACTAGCAATACTAGTGACGACTATGCTACAAGTACAAAAAGCGGAGAAGCTATTGTTCATGGTGTAAACGGAAAAATTATTAAGGCACAAACTGCAAACCAACGTAAATTGGTGGAGCTTATGCATAAAAATGATATGGTTTTTGCTATTGGTCCAGCTGGAACTGGTAAAACTTATACAGGCGTTGCATTAGCTGTAAAAGCTTTAAAAAACAAAGAAGTAAGACGAATTATTCTAACACGTCCAGCGGTAGAAGCTGGTGAAAATCTAGGATTTCTTCCTGGTGATTTAAAAGAAAAATTAGATCCATATATGCAACCTCTTTACGATGCATTGCGAGATATGATTGCTCCAGAAAAGTTAGCACATTACATAGAAAATGGAACCATTCAAATTGCACCTTTAGCATTTATGCGTGGTCGTACCTTAGATAATGCATTTGTAATTTTAGACGAAGGTCAAAATACCACACATGCACAAATGAAAATGTTTTTAACCAGAATGGGAAAGAACGCAAAATTTCTTTTAACAGGAGATCCCGGACAAATAGATTTGCCACGTCGTACCGTTTCCGGACTTAAAGAAGCCTTGTTGGTTTTAAAAGATATTGAAGGTATTGGTATGATTTTCTTAGACGATAAAGATGTGGTTCGTCATAAATTAGTTAAAAAAGTAATTGCCGCATATAGAAATATTGAAAATATAGAAGCTTAATTTTTTTAGTAGCCAGGAACCTGCTTTCCGTTATATCTTTTTATGTTGCTCCTCGATACAAATTTGCAAAAAAGCAAATGTGCTCGAACCAACATAAAAAGGATGCCACTGCAATCAGGGCTAAAAAAGCATTACGTAAAATAAAAACACAAAAGGCTATCGCTATTGGCCAAAAGCATACAAATAATGAGTAACACAATTATAGATACTAACTTTAATTTTCCAAATCAAAAAAGCCTTTACAAGGGAAAAGTAAGAGCCGTTTACAATATCGATGATAAAGAATTGGTAATGATTGCAACAGACAGACTTTCTGCGTTCGATGTTGTGATGCCTAAAGGAATACCATATAAAGGGCAAATACTAAACCAGATAGCAACTAGTATGATGAAAGCTACCGAAGATGTAGTGCCAAATTGGTTAACCGCTACGCCAGATCCAAACGTAGCTGTTGGTCATTTATGCGAACCTTTTAAAGTAGAAATGGTAATTCGTGGTTATATGTCTGGTCATGCAGCAAGAGAATATAAAGCTGGAAAGCGTATGCTTTGTGGTGTAACCATGCCAGAAGGAATGCAAGAAAACGATAAATTTCCTAATCCAATTATTACGCCTGCAACCAAAGCAGAAATGGGAGATCATGACGAAGATATTTCTAGAGAAGACATTCTAGCAAAAGGAATAGTATCGGAAGCAGACTATCTTATATTAGAAGACTACACTAGAAAATTATTTCAAAGAGGAACGGAAATTGCTGCATCTCGCGGATTAATTTTAGTCGATACCAAATACGAATTTGGTAAAACCAAAGACGGGAAAATTGTTTTAATTGACGAAATTCATACACCAGATTCCTCGCGTTATTTTTATGCCGATGGCTACCAAGAACGACAGGATAAAGGGGAAGCACAAAAACAACTGTCTAAAGAGTTTGTTCGCCAATGGTTAATTGCAAATGACTTTCAAGGATTAGAAGGACAAACCGTTCCTGAAATGAGCGATGAGTACATTGAAACAGTTTCCGAAAGATATATTGAACTTTACGAGAACATCATGGGAGAGCCATTTGTAAAAGCAGATGTTTCTAATATTCAAAAACGAATTGAAAACAATGTTTTAGCGTATTTGGGAAAATAGGATTAATAATACTTATTAAAAAAAAAGACCTAGTTATTAGCTAGGTCTTTTTTATGCTTACTCTTTAGGATAGCGATTAATATCTTTATGTTGCCAAATAAGGTTTACAATTTGCCAGGTACCATCTAATTTCATGAGGTGTAGATATTCTACCCAATTATCTGAAACCAATTTTACATTTGCAATACGGTTGTAAATGTCAAGTATAGTTACCTTGTTATTTGGTGGATCTGGAAACATGGTATTCGATTTATTCCAAGAATTAGCAAATTCTATCATTTGTGCTTTTGTGGTTCTTCTGGAGTATTCCTTTTTAGTTGCTCTATCCCAGCCAATGGTAACTTTGTTTAGGCTATCATTCATAACCGTATTCATTAATTCTGGTTTTAATTGTTGTAAACCAATAAGGTAACCCAATGCTTTTTCTTTAATTTCTGTAGAATCTTTTTTGGTAGCTACTGTACTTAAAGTTGTTTTGGTATTAGAATATACAAATCGATCTCTTAAGAATTTCCCTTCGGTATCATAATAGTTAAGCTGTATATTATTACCAATACTATCATATACTTTTTCGCCAATTGAAAATTGCCATTGGTTCATTGTTAAATTGTTGTCCTTATCATGATAGGTGTATTTTACATGATTTAGCATAGCATCATAAGTGTCTTGGTAAGAAGCAACACCAGCAGCGTTTTCGGTTATTTCTAATTTATTATTTACATTGTAATGTCCTTTTGGTATGCCGTTTTCATCCACTTCTATACGTGTAGTACCAAATGCAAAATAAGGAGATACAGGAACCGCTTCGTTTTTAAGATTAAAGCGTTTTTCAATAATCCCATTTTTTGTTTTTGTCCATTGGTAGGTAGCTATTTTCCAATTAGTTTCGGTTGCGTCATCCTCTAAATTATAAAATGCTAACTTATTTTTAAATCCTTTTGCATCATAAGAAAAGACTTCTTTATAAACATCTCGATCGTTTGTAATTCGTTTATTGTTTATGTCGAAAAAGATTCTGGTTTCCTTGTTATCTTCATAAGTAATAACCATTCTATATACACCAATAGAGGCAAGAGGGTGTTTCTTTTCGGTGTGATAATGGTTGTTAATAATTTCGGTGAGCCTTTCCGAAGCATCGTAAGTAAATTTATAATGTGATGTGTTTTGCGCTTCTTCTTTTGATATAGGGTGAATTCCAGCAAGATCAATATAAGGTGATACATGGTTGTACCTTAAATGCCTGAAATGTTTTTCGGTAGTATTATTTTGTGCATGTAAAGAAAAGGCAAAGCAAAAAGCGAATAATAGTTTTAATAATTTCATGATTTTGATTTTGATTGATGAATAATAAAGGAACTAAATTACCTTTTTAAAATCTAAAAGTCAATTCGTTTCAATACATTTATAAAAAAAATAGAAGCCGTTGAAAATATTAGACCAATTTATTGCCGATTTTGCCTCCTTCGTTTGGGGACTTCCATTACTAATATTATTAATAGGAGGTGGGTTGTATCTACTTTTTTTATCTAAATTCCTTCCATTTCGTTACTTAGGGCATGCCATTCAAGTGCTTCGTGGTAAATATGACAATAAAGAAGACGCTGGAGAAATCACCCATTTTCAAGCCTTAACTACGGCATTATCATCTACCATTGGAATGGGAAATATTGCTGGAGTTGCTGTGGCAATTTCTATTGGAGGACCAGGAGCTGTTTTCTGGATGTGGATTAGTGCTATTATTGGTATGTCTACCAAATTCTTTACTTCTAGCTTAGCAATCATGTACCGAGGAAAAGATAGTAAAGGCAATACTCAAGGTGGACCCATGTACTTTATTACCGAAGGTTTAGGAAAACACTGGAAGCCTTTGGCAGTGTTTTTTAGTCTTTGCGGATTAATAGGTGCATTACCCGTTTTTAATGTGAATCAGTTAACGCAAGCTATTAATGATATTGTTTTAAAACCAAATGGTGTTGCTGTTAATTTTACTTCTAATTTAATAATAGGTCTTATTCTAGTAACTATAACTTCGGTAGTTATTTTAGGAGGTTTAAACCGAATAAGTAAAGTGGCATCTAAGTTAGTGCCATCTATGGTATTGCTATATTTTGTACTGATTCTTATTATTTTATTCGCTAATGCGGAAGTAGTTCCAACCTATTTCAAGCTTATTTTTACAGATGCTTTTGCTGCCGAAAATTATAAAGGAGATGCTTTTTTGGGTGGACTTTTAGGTGGATTAATTATTTTAGGAATTCGTCGTGGTGCATTTTCTAACGAAGCAGGTATTGGTACAGCACCTTTAGCACATGGAGCAGCAAAAACCAACGAGCCAATTCGTGAAGGTTTAGTCGCTATGTTAGGTCCTGCAATTGATACTTTAATTGTTTGTACACTAACCGCTTTGGCAATCTTAGTTACTGGTGTTTGGCAAACTACCGAAGCAAATGGCGTGAGTTTAACAGCAAATGCTTTTGGAGCAGCTATGCCAACTTTTGGCAGGTATTTATTACTTGTTTGTATTGTAGTTTTTAGTGTCTCTTCTTTGTTTTCGTATGCATACTATGGCGGAAAATGTTTATCGTTTTTAATAGGAGACAAAAACAAACATTACTATAATTATTTCTATATTTTAAGTATCCTTCTTGGAGCAACAACCTCTTTGGCTTTAATGATTAATTTAATTGATGGTGTGTTTGCCTTAATGGCAATACCAACCATGACAGCAACTTTAATTTTAGCGCCAAAAGTAGTAAAAGAAGCGAAAGCGTATTTTAAAAGAATGAAGCACAGTTAAGACTTATTTATAGATGCCTTAAATTGTTGCGGAGTCATCATTTCCATTTTTTTGAATTGTCTGTTAAAATAACTCGTATTATTAAACCCAGATTTAAATGCAATTTCCGACATTCTAAAATCTTTAGATTGTTTAATAAGTTTCTTTGAAAATTTAATCTTTTCCGAATTTATATAATCAATAGGAGAGATGCCTAATGTGTTTTTAAACTGTTTATGAAAATGCGAAGTGCTCATGTATGCTTTCTTGGCTAAAACATCTACAGATATGTCTTTGTTAGTTAAATTATCTTTAATAAATTTAATAACTGTTCCAATTCTGGTGTCGTTAAAAATTTGATGTGGATCGTTTATTATTAAAGATTTGGCCTTTGTTTGTAGGAGTCTAACAATGAGTTCTTGAATCATTAAATCTAATAATACATCTTTAGATTTATTGTTGTTGGTAAAAGTGTAGGTAAGTCTTTCAATTAAATGGTTAACATCTGTATTGTTTATTAAATGTGAAGTAGTTTCGTCTAAATCCCAAGTATTGTTTTCATTTTCAATAGCTACTTGCTGATTAAATTTTTCAACAACCTCTTCAATTTTAAAGGCGTCAATACCTAAGGCTAAACATTGTGTCGGATTTTCTTTTGTTGCCATAGGAAAATCAATAACCATTTCTTTGTTGGTTGGCATCACAACCGATTCGCCAGGAAAAAAATCAAAAGCTTCAAAACCATCAATATGCATAATCTTCTTTCCAGTAAGCATACTTGCTATAATAGGAAAGTTAAACGTTAGCGATACTTTTTCCGCGAAAGCGTGTGTTTCAAATATATTAAGCTCTGCATAATCCGCATTATACGTAGTTCTATTTTCCACCAAAGTGGTGAGTTTTCTATTGTTTCTATGTTGACTTATTATGGACTTCATACTCAATATTACAAAATTTCAATTCATAATTATCTAAATAATAGATATGTTCTAAACTATGATAAATATGTTCAAGTTAATTAGAATATGATAAAATAACTTTATCAAAAATAAAGATAATGTATTTTTTGAATTAATAAATTATCTAATTACTAATTTAACATTAAATAAAATGAGTTATTCTAAACCACAATTTAAAGAAAAATATGGCAATTTTATTAACGGGAAATTTGTCGATCCTATAGGAGGTCAGTATTTTGAAAATACATCTCCAATAGATAATAGTTTAATAGCTAAATATCCAAGATCGCAAAAAGAAGATGTTGATCTAGCTTTAGATGCGGCAAATGCGGCAAAGGAAGCTTGGGGAAATACCTCAGCAACAGAACGTGCTACTTTGTTAAATAAAGTAGCAGATATTATTGAAGCAAATTTAGAAGAGTTTGCATTGGTAGAAACCTGTGATAATGGTAAGCCAATTCGCGAAACCTTAAATGCAGATATTCCTTTAGCAGTAGATCATTGGCGCTATTTTGCAGCTTGTATTCGCTCGGAAGAGGGAAGCGCAACCGAGTTAGACCAGAACACATTATCGATGAATATTAAGGAGCCATTAGGTGTTGTTGGTCAAATTATTCCATGGAATTTCCCATTATTAATGCTATCCTGGAAATTACCTCCAGCTTTAGTAACTGGTAACTGTGTGGTTTTAAAACCTGCAGAACAAACACCTTCTTCTGCAACTTTACTAATGGAGAAAATAGCAGAAGTATTTCCTCCTGGAGTAGTAAATATTGTTCATGGTTTCGGACCAGAAGCTGGAAAACCTTTAGCGTCAAGTTCTCGTGTAGATAAAGTGGCTTTTACTGGAGAAACTACCACAGGACAATTAATTATGCAATATGCTTCAAAAAACTTAAATCCTGTAACGATGGAACTTGGTGGAAAATCGCCAAATGTATTCTTTAATTCGGTGATGGATCATGATGATGCATTTTTAGATAAAGCGATTGAAGGTGCTGTTTTATTTGCTTTTAATCAAGGGGAAGTTTGTACGTGCCCTTCTAGAATTTTAGTGCAAGAAGATATTTACGATGCTTTTATGGCACGTGTAATTGAAAGAACAAATGCCATCATACAATCCAACCCATATGATGTAAATTGCATGGTTGGAGCACAAGCATCTAACGATCAATATGAGAAAATTCAATCGTATTTTAAAATCGGAACAGACGAAGGAGCTAAAGTACTTACAGGAGGAGAAGCGAATTTATTGGAAGGAAATTTAGCAAACGGATTTTATATCAAGCCAACATTATTAGAAGGTCATAATAAAATGAGAGTCTTTCAAGAAGAGATTTTTGGCCCTGTAGCTTGTGTTACCAAGTTTAAAGATGAAGCGGAAGCTATAGAAATCGCTAACGATACACTTTACGGATTGGGAGCTGGAGTTTGGACGCGCGATGCACACCAATTATACCAAATACCAAGAGCTATTAAAGCTGGTCGTGTTTGGGTAAATTGTTACCATGCATATCCTGCACATGCACCATTTGGAGGTTATAAAAAATCAGGATTTGGTAGAGAAAACCATGTGATGATGTTAAACTACTATCGTCAAACTAAAAACATGTTAATTTCTTACGATAAAAATAAATTAGGTTTCTTTTAGTAGTAGATTAATAGCAAAAATAAGGCTGGATTTATTAAAATTCAGCCTTTATAATTTACACCTTTAAATATGGAAAGAATTGCAATAACAGAAAAAGCGGCAAAGGTTTTAGAACAATTAAAAATTAAACATGGGGAATTAATCTTCCATCAAAGTGGTGGTTGTTGCGATGGCTCTGCACCAATGGTTTTTGAAAAAGGAGATATGTATTTAGACGAAAGTGATATCCTTTTAGGAACTTTAAATAGCGTAAATTTTTATATGAATCAAGATCAATTTGAATACTGGAAGCATACACATTTAACTGTTGATATAACCGAAGGTAGAGGCGCAAGTTTCTCTTTAGAGATACCTTTAGGGCTACGTTTTTTAATCCATTCTAGATTATTAACACCAGAAGAAGAAGTTTTTTTTAATACTTAATATAGTTGCGTATTAGTTTTCTGTTTTTTCATTTTATTAAAATAAGCCCTTAAAATTATAAGTATTCATGATTTTTGGGCTTTTTTTATGATTAAACAATGATTTTTTAACATTTTAATAAAAATTAAGTTGCTAATTTAATATATTTATGCTAAATTAATATATATGAAGATAGATTTGTGTCCAAATTGTGGTTCCGACCATTACATTAAAAGTGGAATTGTTAACGACAGACAACGTTATAAGTGCAAAAAATGTAATTACTTTTTCTCTGTAAATAAGATAGGGAAGAAGATAGATGATTATTACGTAAACAAATCATTGCAATTATATTTAGAAGGATTAACCTATCGGGAAATCGAACGTATTTTAGGTATTTCTCATGTAAGCATTATGAATTGGGTTAAAAAATACAATATTAAACGACCATATAATTCTAATTATCATCCAACATACAAGATTTTAAATGCTTTAGAGCTGGGAATATATTTTAGTAATTCTGAAAATATAAAAGGAGCAGGAGTTGTAGTTACTGAGTTAGGGGATAAATTTATGCTTATTAAATGGGAGCGTTTTAAAGATTAGTATACTAAATTAACAAATAGATATATTAATTTTTTGTTAACAGATTGTTTTTAAGAGCTTAGTGGTGCACACAAAACCAATTACTAACTAATCCTTTTAAACAATGAGAAAAAAAATCCTTTTATTGGTTGGACTCTTTTTAATGTCCTTTCAATATCTTAAAGCGCAAGGATCTCCAGATTATTCTGGAGGACTTAAGTTTAAATTTAATGAAGATGGTTCTAAATATCTTCGGCTAATTTCTTGGGCGCAAGTTCAAGCCAATTACAACACAGATGAAACATTTGATGCAAACGGAAACGAAAACAGTAAATTAAATTTTAATTTACGTCGTGCTCGTGTTTTAATGTTTGCTCAAATTAACAAAGACTTTTTAATCCTAACACATTTTGGACTAAACAGTTTAACAAGTACTACCTTAAGTCCAACCGGAAAAGGAGATGGATCTCAACTCTTTTTTCATGATGTTTGGGCACAATATAACATAGGTGCTAACCACACTGTTGGTGGTGGATTACATTATTTTAATGGTATTTCTAGATTAAATAATCAAAGTACTTTAAATATGATGACCTTAGATAATAATCGCCAATCTTGGGCTACAATAGGTTTGTCAGATCAATTTGCACGTCACTTAGGAATTTTTGCAAAAGGTAGTTTTAACAAGCTTCAATACCGTGTTGCTATTAATGATGCTTCCAATGCAACTTTAGATAGTAGAACTCCAGTCGCTGGAGAAGATGCTGTTTATAATGGTCGTTCTTCTTTAGGTTCTAAAGATGCAGGTAAAACCTATGCTGGTTACTTTGATTATCACTTTTTCGATCAAGAATCGAATTTTTTACCTTATAAAGTTGGAACTTATTTAGGTGGAAAAAAAGTATTTAATGTAGGTGCGGGTTTCTTTTTACATCCTAAGGGATCTGTTGTAGATGATGGTACTTTATTAAATCCTGATTTAAAAGGAGAGGATGTTTCTATTTTTGCTTTAGATGCATTTTATGATGCACCAATTGGAGATAAAGGTAGCGCAATTACAGCTTATGCAGTGTATCAAAATAGTGACTATGGAAAAGATTATTTATACAGTGCTTATGGAACTGGAAGCATGTTATATGCTCATGTAGGCTATGTATTTAATGGAGATAAAAAGAAAACAAGATTTCAACCTTATCTAAGCTATGGTATGCATAACTATGATGCTGTAAGCGATGACAGAACTACTTTGGGTGTGGGGATAAATGCTTTTATGAGTGGCCATAACTCTAAGCTAACTTTAGAATATAAAAATCAACAATTTGGTGCTTTAGATGAAAATATTATTTCTCTTCAAGCAATGATATATCTATAAAATAACGAACTATTATGAGCGAAAAACAAGAACACGCATCTGCGTATTGGAAAGAAAATCTTAAATATTTAATCATATTACTAGTCATATGGTTTGTAGTATCCTTTGGATGCGGCATATTATTTAGAGAAGAGTTAAACGAAATAAGACTTGGAGGCTTTAAACTAGGTTTCTGGTTTGCACAACAAGGATCCATTTATGTATTCGTAGTACTCATTTTCGTATACGTAAGATTAATGAATAAACTAGATAAAAAATACGGTTTCGACGAGTAGTCTTAACTAATAACTAAATGTTTGCTTTATAGTTTTAATGCGATTCTTCTTTTTCTTTAGAATTTGTAGCAATAAAATTAAACACTAAAGGAAACCTAAAAAAATAAAAATATTATGAGTGTACAAACTTGGACGTGGTTATTAGTAGGAATTACTTTTGCCTTATATTTCGGAATAGCAATTTGGGCTAGAGCAGGCTCAACTAAAGAATTTTATGTTGCTGGTGGAGGTGTTTCTCCTCTTGCAAATGGTATGGCAACAGCTGCCGATTGGATGTCTGCAGCCTCCTTTATTAGTATGGCGGGAATCATTTCCTTTGCTGGTTATGATGGTTCCGTGTATTTGATGGGTTGGACTGGAGGATACGTGCTATTAGCTTTATTGTTAGCACCTTATTTACGTAAATTTGGTAAGTTTACTGTCCCTGATTTTATTGGCGATAGATATTATTCTAACACGGCTAGAACCGTAGCAGTAATCTGTGCGCTAATTGTATCGTTTACTTATGTTGCTGGTCAGATGCGAGGCGTTGGTATCGTGTTTTCTCAGTTCTTACAAGTCGATATTAACTTGGGTGTTATTATTGGAATGACAGTCGTTTTAACTTTCGCTCTCTTAGGAGGAATGAAAGGAATTACATATACACAAGTAGCACAGTATTGTGTCTTAATCTTTGCTTTTATGGTTCCAGCATTTTTTATCTCTATGCAAATGACAGGGAATATTATTCCGCAATTAGGAATGGGAGGGACAGTAGAAGGCGGCGAGTTTCTATTAGATAAACTAGATAAATTACATACACAACTCGGTTTTAACGAATATACTAGCGGAACAAAATCTACTTGGGATGTTTTTGCTATTACTTTAGCATTAATGACAGGAACTGCAGGATTACCGCACGTGATTGTACGTTTCTTTACAGTACCTAAAGTAAAAGATGCTCGTAAATCTGCTGGTTATGCTTTATTTTTAATAGCAATTCTTTACACTACAGCTCCTGCTATTGCAGTGTTTTCAAGAACAAATTTAATTGAAACTGTAAGTAATAAAGAATATTCTGAAATTCCTGAATGGTTTAAAAATTGGGAAAACACGGGCTTAATTGCTTGGGCTGATAAAAATGGAGATGGGAAAATTCAATATGTAGCAGGTAGTGCTTTATCAAGTAAAAAACCAGTCTATACGGATGCAAGAGGAGCACATGGTGAGCGTATGGTTTCCAATGCTAGTGAAGCAACAAACGAATTATATGTAGATAGAGACATTATGGTGTTAGCTAATCCAGAAATTGCCAATTTACCTAATTGGGTTATTGCATTAGTAGCAGCTGGTGGACTTGCTGCGGCCTTGTCTACAGCAGCAGGATTATTACTAGTAATTTCTACTTCTATTTCTCATGATTTAATTAAAAAGCAATTAAAACCAGACATTTCGGATAAAGGCGAATTAACAGCTGCAAGAATCTCCATTTTTGTAGCAATATTAATTGCTGGTTATTTTGGTATTAATCCGCCAGGTTTTGTAGCTGCAGTCGTCGCGCTCGCATTTGGTCTCGCAGCTGCATCATTCTTCCCAGCAATTATTTTAGGAATCTTTGATAAGCGAATGAATAGCCAAGGTGCTATTTCAGGAATGGTTGTAGGTATCGTTTTAATGTTATTCTACATGATGAAATTTAAATTAAACATGTTTGGAGGAGGAACAAGTGAAGATTGGTGGTTTGGTACATCTCCAGAAGGGTTTGGTACTGTTGCAATGTGTGTTAACGTTGTGATTTCCTTAGTCGTTTCTCGTATGACAGTAGAGCCACCCAAAGATGTACAAGATATGGTAGAAAGTATAAGAATACCTTCTGGAGCAGGGGAAGCTTCAGACCATTAGATTGAAGTTCTACTATAAATTATTAGAATTTGATTTAATTTAGTTAGTTAGCAAATCAGCATTACATTTATGTAGTGCTGATTTCTTATATTAGTAGAATAAAATCCAATTTATTTTTAACCGAATGAAAAAACGTCACGAACAAAAACTAGTAGTTTTATCTATAGCATTGTTTTTAATTTTTAATATCCCTTTTATACTTGTTTTTAATTTTCAAGGTGCTGTTTTTGGTGTACCAACCTTATATTTCTCTATTTTTTCTATTTGGTTGTTATCTATAATTATTTCATATATCGTTTTAAAACGCCACTATGAATAATTACGCTTTAATTTTTATTATCATTATCTATTTAGCAGTGTTATTTTACATTGCTTTTCTTGCGGAAAAGAAACGCCAAAGCAAATGGGTTAATAATCCGTATGTATATACTTTGTCTTTAGCTGTATATTGCTCGGCTTGGACGTATTATGGTAGTGTAGGAATTGCTGCAAATTCTGGGATTAACTTTTTACCTATATATTTAGGCCCAGTTATAGCAGCTCCTTTATGGATTGTTGTACTTAGAAAGATTATTAGAATTTCTAAGCAACATAAAATTTCATCTATAGCAGATTTTATTTCTCTTCGCTACGGAAACAATAGATTTTTAGGAGCATTAGTAACTATTATTTGTTTATTTGGTACTTTACCTTATATCTCATTACAGCTTAAAGCAGTTTCAGAAACTTTCGAAATTATGTCTGATGACACTAGTTATATTTCAACTGCTGTTATCGACGATTCTACATTTTATGTCGCTTTAATACTAGCTATTTTTGCGGCTTTTTTTGGAACACAAAATACAGATGCTTCCGAGAAACATAAGGGTATAATTGCTTCTGTAGCTTTCGAATCTATATTGAAATTAGTTTTCTTTTTAATCATTGGTGCTTATGTTACTTTTTATTTGTTTAATGGTACTACAGCTATTTATAATCAAATATCTATAACCGATAATTTTAAACAACTTACCACACTTAGTGGAGTAGAAGATGGTTTTAATTGGTTTTTTCTAATTGGTTTGTCTTTTATGGCTATTTTTTTATTACCAAGACAATTTCAAGTATCCGTTTTAGAGAACAATAGAGAGAAGCATTTAAAAAAAGCAATATGGCTCTTTCCTCTCTATTTGCTGCTTTTTAATCTCTTTGTTATTTTTATTGCTTGGGCTGGAAAACTCACTTTTGGTTCTACACAAAATGCAGAGTATTATTCGTTATTGTTACCGTTAGAAAATGGAAACTCCTTTTTAGCAACACTTGTTTTTTTAGGTGGATTTTCAGCGGTCATCTCCATGGTAGTTGTATCTACTTTAGCGTTATCGACCATGGTAAGTAATAACCTAGTTATTCCTTATGGTTTTTTAGATAAATTCATTAAAAATCAACCAGAGCGTAACTCTAAGTATATTAAGAATATACGTCGTATTTCTATTTTTACAATTATTATTTCTGCATATTTCTTTTATATTTCCTTCTCAAAAGAACTCTCTCTATATTCTATTGGCTTAATTTCTTTTGTCATTATTTCTCAATTAGCACCTTCTTTTTTTATTGGATTGTATTGGAATCGAGGTTCTTCAAAAGCAGCAATCATAGGTATTATTGTAGGTTTTTTAATAGCAGTATATACTTTAGTTTTACCTTTTACTTTACGCGCATACACTGGTACAGAAGATTTTACACAACTTGGGTTATTTGGTATATCTGCATTAAAACCTTATGCCCTTTTTGGCATCCATTTTTTAAGTCCACCAGCCCATGCTTTTTTCTGGAGCATGACATTTAATGTATTGAGTTATTTAGTGTTTTCACTAGTTTCTAAAGGAAATTATAGAGAACGTAATTATGCCGAGATGTTTGTAGATAGCAAAAATTTTACAACACTTCAAGATAGTGCATTGGTATGGAAAGGGGAAGCGTATGTATCGGATATTAAAAATGTATTAGTTCGTTTTTTAGGAGATAAAAGAGCCACTCGTGCTTTAAAAATTTTCTTCACAAAATATAAATTATCACAAGATACACAATTAGCAGATGCACGATTAATTAATTTTTCAGAAAAACTTCTTACAGGTAGCATTGGTTCTGCTTCTGCCAAAATACTAATTGCAAGTGTGGTAAAAGAAGAGCAGATTAGTTTGGTGGAAGTATTAAAAATTTTAGAAGAATCTAAAGATAATATAGTAAGTAATAAAGTATTGTTAGAAAAGTCTAATCAACTCACACAACTATCTTCAAAGCTTAAGGATGCTAATGAAGAATTAATTTCAAAAGATAAACAAAAAGATGAATTTTTAGATACGGTTGCACATGAACTCAAAACGCCAATTACTGGTATACGAGCTGCAACGGAGCTTTTAATGGATGAAGAAGATGACATGCCTCAGGAAATTAAATCGCAATTTTTAAAAAATATTCTTCAAGATTCTGATCGTTTAGGGCGTTTAATTCACAATATACTAGATTTTGAAAAGTTAGAAACTGGGCGCTTGCATTTAGATATGCAATATCAAGACATTCAAAAAACTATTACTAAAGCAATAAGTAGTACTTATCAAATTGCAAAGAAAAAAGAAGTCCAGATTATTAATAAAAATACACATAGTTTTAAAACCAATTATGATGAAGACCGAATCTTACAAGTACTAACCAATTTACTATCTAATGCTATTAAATTTTGCGTACCAAAAAAGGGTGAAATTATAGTAGATTATAAACTTGGTAATACATGTCTTGAAATTTCTGTAACCGACAATGGTAAAGGGATTCCAGACGAAGATCACGATTATATTTTTGATAAGTTTTATCAATCTCAAGATCAAAATACACGAAAACCCCAAGGCAGTGGTTTAGGTTTAGCAATTACGAAACAAATAGTCGAAAAGCATCACGGAAAAATTTGGGCTATAAAAGACATAAAAAACGGAGCAAGACTTGTTTTTACCATCCCTTTTAAGTAAATTGTTGTCTTAAAGTATGAAGAAGAAAATTTTAATTGTTGACGACGAACCAAATATTGTCATGTCGTTAGAATATGCCTTCAAAAAACAAGATTTTGAAGTGTTTATTGCAAGAGATGGAAGTGAAGCTTTACAGATATTAAAACATCATATTCCTAATGTGGTTTTGTTAGATATTATGATGCCAAATGTAGATGGTTATCAAACCTTAACGCACATAAAAAAAACAAACGATTTTAAAGATGTCAAGGTGGTATTTTTAACTGCAAAAAATAAAGCTTCAGATATTGAAAAGGGTATAAAACTTGGAGCTGATAAGTATTTAACCAAACCTTTTTCAGTAAAAAAAATAGTTTCAGAAATACTGGAATTAGTAACTTAGAAATAGTTTTTTAAGTTTTTTTAAAGTTGGTTTTGTGTGCAAACAAACTAAGTTTAATTAAAGTTTAAAGACATGAAATTTCACATCAATCCATTAGCATCAGATATTATTATTAGTATCTACATTATTGCTACACTTTTTTTAAGGTTTAAATTCGAAAGTGAAACCTATACAAGTCCTATGCTTTCTATAGTAATGGGAATTTGTTTTGTAGCTATTATTTGGGTGCTTATCAAGCTTAAGGTGCTTAATCCTAACTGGTTTGGATTACTAAACTCTAAAAATTAGTAGTCATGAATTACCAAGAATTTTATCAAAAAAGTATTCAGCATCCAAAACATTTTTGGAAAGAACAAGCAAATCAAATCGATTGGTTTAAAACACCAAATACTATCTTATCTAAAGATAAGTATAATTATAACCAATGGTTTGCAGATGGGGAGCTTAACCTCAGTTATTTGTGTGTTGACAAGCATATTAAAGATGGTTTCGGAAACCAAAATGCACTCATTTACGACTCGCCTGTTACTAACAATAAAGAACATATTACCTTTAATCAATTGCACCACGAAGTTTCAAAATTAGCTGGTGGATTACAAAGTTTAGGACTAGAAAAAGGGGATACTTGTATTATATATATGCCAATGATTCCGCAAGCGCTATATAGCATGTTAGCTTGTGCAAGAATTGGTGTTATACATTCGGTAGTTTTTGGCGGATTTGCACCGCATGAATTAGCTATTCGAATAGATGACTGTAAGCCAAAAATAATAATTACAGCATCCAACGGTATAGAAATCAATAAAATTATTCCTTATAAACCTTTTGTAGATCAAGCAATCGCTAAAGCGGAAAATAAGCCTGAACATGTTATCGTTTTCGATAGACAGTTAGGTGTAGATATTCCAAATAAAAACTACGATGTAGATTACACAACTTTAGTTGAGAAATCCCCTAAAGTAGAAGCGATATCCTTAAAAGCAACACATCCTTCTTACATATTATATACTTCTGGAACAACAGGGACTCCTAAAGGAATTATTAGAGACACAGGAGGTTATGCAACTGCTTTAAAATTCTCTATGAAATATATTTATGGTGTAAATGAAGGCGATACCTTTTGGGCAGCAAGTGATGTTGGTTGGGTGGTAGGACATAGTTATATTGCCTACGGACCATTATTAAACAGAAATACTACAGTTTTATTTGAAGGAAAACCAATACGAACACCAGATGCATCTACTTTTTGGCGCGTGATTAGTGAACATCAAGTAAAAGTAATGTTCACTGCTCCAACAGCAATTAGAGCGATTAAAAAGGAGGATCCTAATGGTGACTTATTAAAAGCATTTGATTTATCCTGTTTAAAATATCAATTTTTAGCAGGAGAACGTTGCGATGTAGCTACACTAAATTGGACCGAAGAAAAATTGAAAGTTCCAGTGATAGACCATTGGTGGCAAACCGAAAGTGGCTGGCCAATGTTAGCTAATATGGTTGGAGTGGCATTACAAGAAGTAAAACCAGGGTCTGCAAGTTTTCCAGTTTGCGGTTATGATATTCAAATTTTAGATGAAGATGGTGACGAAGTAGCATCTAGTGTAGAAGGTTATGTTGCTGTAAAACTACCATTGCCACCAGGTACTTTAATGAATCTTTGGGAAAACCCAGAACGTTTTAAATCTGGATATTTAGATCGTTTTCCTGGGTATTATTTTTCAGGTGATGGAGGCTATAAAGATGAAGACGGTTATGTCTTTATAACAGGTCGTGTTGATGATATTATTAATGTTGCAGGGCATCGATTGTCCACTGCAGAAATGGAAGAGATTGTAGCATCTCACAATGCCGTAGCAGAGTGTGCCGTATTTGGTGTGCATTGCGAAATTAAAGGCCAAAAGCCATTGGGGCTTATAGTTTTGAAGTCTGGTGAAGAAAAAATGAAAAACCAAATTGAAACAGAAATAGTACAAGATGTACGAAGGGAAATTGGAGCAGTTGCTTCGTTTAGAGATGTTTTAGTTGTTAATCGATTGCCAAAAACCAGAAGCGGAAAAATTCTACGTAAATTGTTACGTAATATCGCAGATGAGCAACAATACAATATACCTTCAACTATTGATGATGTACATATAATTAACGAAATTGAATCTGTTTATAAAAGCCATCATATTGGAATTCACAAATAGTTCTCGATACAATGCTATTAAAATCGCATTACTCAAAGAGACGAGATAGTATAAAGAATGAAAATGATGACGTCACATCTAGTGATTTTTGAGGAGCTAGAAAATAATATTGAGAAGCAAATAAAAGTAAAAAAAAACCACACTGCGCTTGCCAAAGTGTCTAAATAAAATAAATAACACATTATGAGTAATTACCACATTAAACACCTAGAAGAATATTATCAAGTCTATAGAAAATCGGTTAGAAATCCTGAGAATTTTTGGGAAGAAATTGCAGAAGAACATTTTCTATGGCGAAAAAAATGGGATACCGTTTTAGAATGGGATTTCTCTAAACCAGAAGTAAAATGGTTTCAAGGAGCACAACTAAATATCACCGAAAATTGTATCGATAGACATTTAGCGACTCGAGGGGATAAAACTGCTATTTTATTCGAACCAAATGATCCAAATGAAGGAGCAGAGCACATCACATATAAACAACTTCACCACCGTGTTAATAAATTTGCAAATGTTTTAAAGGAGCAAGGTGTAAAAAAAGGAGATCGCGTTTGTATTTATGTTCCAATGATTCCAGAGTTGGCAATTTCGGTTTTGGCATGTGCTAGAATAGGAGCAATTCACTCTGTCGTTTTTGCAGGTTTTTCGGCAACAGCATTGGCAACTAGAATAAATGATAGCGATTGCAAAATGGTAATTACTAGTGATGGTTCTTATCGTGGTGCAAAAACAATTGATTTAAAAGGAATTGTAGATGAAGCTCTAGAAAGTTGCCCTGGTGTAAAAACGGTTCTGGTCGCTAAGCGAATCAATTCCGATATAAAAATGAAAGAAGGTCGTGATAAATGGCTACAACCTTTATTAGACGATGCTTCTAACCAATGTAAGGCCGAAATTATGCAAGCTGAAGATCCATTATTTATTTTATATACTTCAGGTTCTACAGGTAAACCAAAAGGAATGGTACATACCACTGCAGGTTATATGGTATACACAGCATATACGTTTAAAAATGCATTTCAATATAAAGAAAATGATGTGTATTGGTGTACAGCAGATATTGGTTGGATTACAGGACATAGCTATATTGTTTATGGACCATTAGCTAATGGGGCAACTAGTGTTATGTTTGAAGGGGTACCAAGTTATCCAGATTTTGGACGTTTTTGGGATATTGTAGAAAAGCACAAAGTAAATCAGTTTTACACTGCACCAACTGCAATTCGTGCCTTGGCAAAGCAAGGTGTAGAATTGGTAGAAAAATACGATTTATCCTCTCTTAAAGTTTTAGGAAGTGTTGGAGAGCCAATCAATGAAGAAGCTTGGCATTGGTATAATGATAATGTAGGTAAAGGTCAAAGTCCTATTATAGATTCGTGGTGGCAAACCGAAACTGGTGGAATTATGATTACACCAATTCCGTATGTAACACCAACAAAACCAACCTATGCAACTTTACCTTTTATTGGTATTCAACCTTGCTTAATGAATGAAAACGGGGAAGAATTAAAAGGCAACCAAGTAGAAGGGCGTTTGTGTATTAAATTTCCTTGGCCAAGTATAGCAAGAACCATTTGGGGAAACCACCAGCGTTATAAGGACACCTATTTTTCAGCCTATGAAAACAAATATTTTACAGGGGATGGCGCATTGCGAGATGAGGTAGGTTATTACAGAATAACTGGTAGAGTAGATGATGTTATTATTGTTTCTGGCCATAACTTGGGTACAGCTCCAATCGAAGATGCAATTAATGAACACCCAGCAGTTTCCGAAAGTGCAATTGTAGGTTTTCCTCACGATGTAAAAGGAAGTGCACTATATGGTTATATTACATTAAAAGATGTTGGTGAAAGTAGAAATCATGATAATTTGCGAATTGAAATAAACCAATTAATTTCCGATAGAATTGGTCCAATAGCAAAATTAAATAAAATACAGTTTACTAACGGGTTACCAAAAACAAGAAGTGGGAAAATTATGCGACGTATTTTACGTAAAATAGCAGAAAATGACACTTCTAATTTAGGAGATATTAGTACCCTATTAAATCCAGAATGTGTACAAGATATTATGGATAATGCACTTTAAAAGTTAAATCTTTTTTTTGTATATTTATTGAAGTTAATCTTAACTATTTCTTCCTAGAAATAAATTAATAGCATCAAACTATCTGCATTCAGATAGATTCACGCGTAGAAAACTAATTTTCTGCGCGTGAATTATATGTTTTATAAAACATTAATTAGGTGCGTATTATGATAAAAAAAGCAAAGTTTTACGGAAATGAAATTAAAGTGGATAATATTGATAGTATTCTACCAATAGCATTACACAATAAATTTGAATTAAAAACCAGTATTGAGGTATCTTCTAATAGATCAGAAAATAAACCAATAATTGTAGAATTTGAAGCACACGATTTGCTGGCTTTGCAATTTACAGATAATACAGAATGGATAGGGCATCCAGAAGATATTCAAGAAATATATAATGAAAAAACATTAGAAAAAAGATCTGGTGGTGACGATGATTATTTATTTGAAACTCAAATAGCAACAGACGAAAATTCTAGAGGACTCATTAAACGCGCTTTAGTAAAGGTGTTTAGTGTTTTTAAGGCAAAAAAAGTAGCTCAAGTTTCTATGAAGATTCTTGGTCAAACTTATGATAAAAAAATTCAGCCACATCCAGGATTATATCAAGTAGATGCTAATTTTAAATTAGTGCCTTATAAAAAATCAAAACAAGATAAATACTTAGTATTACTTCATGGTACATTATCTACTACTATTGATGCTTTTGGTAGTTTAAATAGTAGTAATACATGGCAAGAAATAATGGATATTTATGGAGATAATATTTTAGCATTAGAACATTATACCTTATCTCATAGCCCATTGCAAAATGCATTAGATTTTTTAAAACTTTGTCCAGAAGATTGTACTATCGATATATTAAGCCATTCTAGAGGAGGATTAATAGCAGATATTTTAGCTAAATGTGATTTTAGAAATTATATTTCTAAAGTAGGTTTTAGCGAAAATGAATTAAGTATTCTAAAAAAAGAAGATGCGCATTCCTATAAACTAATGCAAGAAATTAATGCACTAGTAGTAAATAAGCGAATTAAAATAGATAAAGTAGTACGAGTAGCAGCTCCAGCTAGTGGAACTACTATTCTTTCTAGAAGAGCAGATCATTTTTTTAACCTCCTTTTAAACGCTATTTCTATAGCTTTAGGTGTTAGAAATCCAATGTATGAAGCTGTAAAATCTTTCCTTATGGAATTGATTTCGCAAAAAGAAAACCCTGAAGTATTGCCAGGATTAAATAGCATGATGCCAGAATCTTTGTTTCAAAAAATGATGAATGCGGCAGATACAATTGTTGCTGGTGATTTGTATGTTATTTCTGGAGATTCAGATGTTTCAGGAGTAAATTTTAGCTCGCTAAAAGTGATTCTTGCTAATCTTTTTTACCGAACAGCAAATGATCTTGTAGTGGATACCTATCGTATGGTTCATGGTGTACAAAGAACAAATGGGGTTCACGTTTTTCCTTCCAAAGGAAGTAATACAAATCATTTTAAATACTTTTCTAATGTAAAATCTTGCGATGCTATTGTCCAGGCTTTTAACGATTCCGAACAACATCCAGCTTCTGTTTATACGAAACTTCTTAATGCAGAAAATGGAGATAGAGGAGTAATACTTGATAAGTTTTCGTTAGAAGGTTTTTCATTAAAACCAAGTAATATTACTCGAGATGTTGTTATTATTATTCCAGGAATTATGGGATCTACTTTAGCTACCGATGAAGATGACCAATGGGTAAACATGCGTAACATTAATAAAGGAGCTATTGTAAATGAATTAAATATTAGCTCAGATAAAGTAAAAGCTTCAGGTATTATTAAAGACTTTTATTCTAAAATAAGTGAGTATTATGCAGGTAAGTATGATGTAATAACCCTAGAGTTTGACTGGCGAAAATCTCTAAAAGGTGCTGCAAAAGAATTAAGTAGTCAATTAGAAAAGCTAATAGAATCGAATGTTAATATTAATATTATAGCGCATTCTATGGGAGGATTAGTTGCTAGACAATGCATGATGGATTTTAAAGATTTATGGGCTGCGTTTTCTGATAATAAAAAGAATAAATTTATTATGCTTGGTACACCTTGGATGGGCTCTTATCTCATCATGGAAGTACTAACAGGTCATAGCAGACGAGTAAAACAATTAGCCGCTTTAGACTTTAGAAATAACAAAAAAGACCTACTAAAAATTTTCTGGAAATACCCTGGAGTATTCGAGTTATTACCAATAGAAAAATATAGCAAAAGACCGTTTTGGGATCCACAGTTTTGGGCAGATTTAGATAAAGTAGCCAATTTAAAACACATGCCTCCAGCTAGTAAAAATACGAGATCGTTAAAGGAGTTTGAGAATTTTAGAATAAGCGTACTTGACTTTCTTAAAAATTTAGAAAAACAGGAAAATAAAGACTTTTTTAAAAATATATATTATGTAGCTGGAAAAGCAGACGAAACTGTTTTCGACTATACATTTAAAAGTAGATTTTTATCTAGTTATGAAAAACTAGTATATAAAGCAACCTCTTATGGCGACGGAAGTGTAACCTGGCAATCTGGAATTCCGAAACAATTAATAGGCAGTCCAAATTTATACTATTCCAATACAACACATGGCGAGTTAGCAAACGAGTCTTATATTTTTGATGGTCTTGAAGATATAATCGCAACAGGAAGTACTAATAAATTAAGTACACAACAACCAAAATCTAGAAGTGGCGAAGTAATTAGCGAAGTATATAAATATGCCGAACCACTAAACAATGAACAGGATATTATTAAAGCATTATTCGATACACAACAAGTTGCAGAAAAGGAAGCAGAAATGATTAATGTTAGCGTAATAAATGGTGATTTACGTATCTCTTCTTATCCAGTATTGGTTGGTCATTTTTATATGGATTTAATTTTAAGCGCAGAAAAAGCATTAGATAGTTACTTAAATAGTCGCTTGTCGCAGCGTTTAGATATTGGTTATTATCCAGGTAAAGTAGGTGAAAGCGAAGTGTTTTTTAATTTAAAAACCCAACCAAAAGGAGCTGTGATTTGCGGACTAGGAAGCTCCGATACATTAACCACTTTTTTATTAGCTAAAACAGTAAAAATGGCAACCCTAAAGTACGCCATGTTTTTGCGAGATAACTATACCTTACCAGAAGCTAAAAAATATGCTACAGGAATTTCGGCAATATTAATAGGTATTGGTTATGGTAAATTACCGTTAGAAGATTCTCTTAAAGGTATTTTACTAGGCATATCTGCAGCAAATGCATACATAAAAGATAGAGGAGAAGGTTTAAAACAAATTAAAGATTTAGAAATTATTAACTATTACGAATCTGTAGCAAGTCAAGCATACTTCAGTTTAAGTAGAATGCAAGATAATGATAACCGAATCTTAATTAATCTAACAAAAGGTGTTTTGCGTAGAGCAGGAGCCAAAAAGAAACAACTATATTCCGATAGCAAATATAACTGGTGGTATAACCTACACATTAATGGTGTTTTAAAATCAGATAATGATAAAAATGAAAAAGACAATGTAGTAGGATTTAAATATTATTCCTCTAACGGGTTGGCAAGAGTTGAACAAGAAATGATAGATATTGGCTTATATAAAATTAACTTTTTATTACAACAAAAATCTTATCAATCTACTTGGGACCAAAGATTATCTAAGGCATTATTTGAAATGTTAATACCTAACGAGTTTAAAAACACTTTTAGAAATCAAGCCAATATGATTATCAAGTTAGATAAAAATGCGGCACAAATACCTTGGGAACTTTTACACGATCACGAGACTGACGAAACACCAGCAGCAGTGAGTTCTAGTTTTATTAGACAACTAGTAACAGAGTACGCAACAAACAACACTCAAGTATCCTTAAATAATAACAGTGTTTTTGTAGTTGGAGACCCAATATATAATAGTGACAATTTACCTCAATTACCAGCAGCAAAAGAAGAAGCAGAATGGGTAACCAAAAAATTAAATCAGTTTGGTTTCGAAACCAATTCTATGATTAGTGCCTCGGCAGCACCTATAATGATGGAGCTGTTTAATAAAAAATATAAGATATTACATTTTGCAGGACATGGTTTATACGATCCAGAAAATAAAGAAGTAGGTATCGCAATTGGAGATAACATTTGTATAGATCCAGCAACCATAAACCAATTGGGGTACGTACCAGAATTTGTGTTTATTAATTGTTGTTATTCAGGTACAATAAATGTAAAAGACGAAAAATATACTAGAGAACGTTACCGATTAGCTGCAAACGTAGGAACGCAACTTATAGAAATGGGAGTAAAGGCCATTGTAATTTCAGGTTGGGCTGTCAATGATGCTGCAGCAAAAACGTTTTCCGAAGTATTTTATAAAAACATGCTCGATGGAGATATGTTTGGTAGTGCTGTACAAAAAGCAAGATTAGCATGTTATCAAAACCATTCTAATACCAATACTTGGGGAGCATATCAATGTTACGGAAATCAGTTTTATAGATTTTTTACTAGAGGTTCTAATAAAAAAGAAGAATTCGAATATGTAATCCCTTCTCAAGTATATACAGATTTCGATAACCTTTTAATAGCGATTAGAGATCAAAAATATAACAGCAATCAAGCACTTAAAAAATTAGAATACTATTTAGAAAAAGTAGAACAAGCAAACCTACTAGACGCTAATATTTTAGAAAAAGAAGCATTAGTGTACAACGAGTTAGGCGAAACAGAAATAGCATTACAAAAATTTAAAGACCTATTTGTTTACTCAAATGGTAATTTTTCAATCGAAGCCTTAGAGCAATACTGTATTATTAAAACCAATCATTTAAATAATAAAACGCTTATAAACGATCTTCAAGAAATCGAATTTTTAACTCTAGTAGGCAAAAACCCTTGTCGATTAAACATTGTTGGTAATGCTTACAAACTAGCATCAACACATTTAGAATCTAAAAACAAAAAAATAGAATACCTTAAAAAAGCATTTGCAATGTATGTAGATTCGTATAAAACTTCTACCAATAAATACGATGGTAATAGCTTAGATGCTATGTCAAACCTAATATTTATAGGACATATTATAGAACTTTTAGACGACGAAAAACTAGAAGACCTAATAGCAAATAGTGGCGCTTTCGAAAACAGTGTAGACATAAAATCTTACCTAATAGATTTTCATCAAGAACTAGAAGATTATGATAAAACCGACTTAGATGTCTCTGTGCTAATTGGTATGGCAGAAGCTAATTTCGGGCTCATGCTAATCAACAATAACTTTAAACCAAACATCGAAATAGATATTATAGACAGGTTTAAAGATGTTTTTCAGCTCCTATATAGTCCACGATATATTAAAAATGAAATTATTCAAATCGACTTTTTACTATGTTATATAAAAGATAAAACCATTAGAGAACAATTAAAAACAATAAAATTAGAAATAGAAAAGTTGCTTAATTAGTTGGGCATTTCACTTTTTCGCTAAAGCTACAAACTGTCGGGCTTTCACTACTCGCTCTCTGCGAGGAGCTCAAACACGCGTTCAATCCCTAATGCGAAAACAACCTCTTTCTTAAAAACAAAAAACCTTGCGATTTTATGCTTATAAAAGTATAAAATCGCAAGGTTTTCATTTAAACTATAAAATTAAATAACGTTCTTTGCTACACACAAAAAATAGTGCATGAATTTTAGAGAGTATATTGAAAAAACGGTTCCAGTTTCCGATGCAGATTGGCAATTGTTTTCCTCAAAATTAGAAAACAGAGCCTTTAAAAAAAAGACGAAACTTTTAGAAGTTGGTGCTACCGAAAACTACATCTCATTTATAGAAAAAGGAATCGCACGTTTTTTAATTCCTAAAGAAGAAAAAGAAAAAGAAATCACCTTCGGGTTTTGTTTTAAAAACGAATTCATAAGTGCCTACGATTCTTTTCTAACCAGAACCCCTTCCTTATACCAAATAGAAGCTTTAAGTAATATGTCTGTTTGGAGTATTTCATATGCAGACCTCCAAGAAGTATACGAAAAAACAGCAATCGGAAATCTAATTGGGAGGCTTTCCTCAGAACGTTTGTTTCTTATAAAATCTAAAAGAGAACAATCCCTTTTAAACGAAACAGCAAAAGAACGTTACCTTAATTTATTTACCGAAAGACCAAACCTAATAAAAGAAATTCCGTTAAAATATATCGCCTCCTATATTGGTGTAACACCACAAGCATTAAGCCGAATTAGAAAACAAATTTCTTAACCTAGATTCATTTTAATTGGCATCCAGTATGCAGACCTTTGTGTATTAAGCAAACACTATGGCAATTCTTATATTTATTATTATTTTATGGTATACCGGTTTATTTTTTCAAACCTTTTTCTTGCATCGTTATGCAGCACACCAAACCTTTACCATGTCTAAATTTGCCGAAAAAGTATGTTTCTTTTTAACTTGGGTATTTCAAGGCTCTAATTATTTAAGCGCTTATGGTTATGGCGTTATGCATAGAATGCATCATGCTTATGCAGATACCGAAAAAGATCCTCACTCTCCAAAATACGATGCCAATGTATTTGCAATGATGTGGAGAACAAAAAACATATACCAAGACATTAACCAAAAACGAATTGACGTAGCAGATAAGTTTACTAAAAACGTACCACAATGGCAAAGCTTCGATGCCTTTGCAAGCTCCAGAATATCTAGAGTCGTTTGGGCAGCAGCATACACCATATTTTTTATCGCATTTGCAACCGCTTGGTGGCAATGGTTATTATTACCAGTTGCTTTTTTAATGGCACCAATTCATGGCGTAATAATTAACTGGTTTGCACACATTTATGGCTACCGAAATTTTAAAGTAAGCGACACTTCAAAAAACCTACTACCATTCGATTTTTTAATGATGGGAGAAGGCTACCACAATAATCACCACACACACAGCGGACGCGCAAACTTTGGCGTAAAATGGCACGAAATAGACGTTACATACTGTATTATGGTGGTTTTAGATAAACTACATTGTATTAAGCTTAATAAAACAAAAGCATAATTTAGTACTACCTAAAGCAAAATAAAAACGTTTTAAACTTGGGCATTACCCTTTTCCGCAAAGCTACAAAGCGTCGTGCTTTTCGTTATATCTTTTGCAAAAAAGCAAAAGGATGCCACTACAATCACTAATGCAAAAAGCAACCAAAAAAAGTTGCTTTTTTAGTACCATTAAAAATCTTGTTTTTACGAAGCATTACGTATTCAGTTTTTAAAAAGATGTTATATTTAAACACTCCCTTAAACAATAATGTAGTACATAATAGATCTGTTAAACCCCATGGCTTAACGGAATAGGAAATTACAAGTAACGCACATAATGTATTTTAATTATAATAAACCTAGTTATTAAAGTGGTTTTATGTTATAATGCCATTATCTTTATACACAATTATTTAAAACAAAAAAATGACAGACATAAAACTTGCAGTACTTATTGATGGCGATAATATACCATCCGCCTATGTAAAAGAAATGATGGAGGAGATTGCAAAATATGGAAATCCAACCATTAAACGTATTTATGGCGATTGGACCAAGCCACATCTTTCTAAATGGAAAAATATGCTGTTAGAAAATGCCATTACACCAATCCAGCAATATGGTTATACAACAGGTAAAAATGCTACAGATTCTGCTATGATTATTGATGCTATGGATATTTTGTACTCGCAAAAAGTAGATGGTTTTTGTTTGGTGTCTAGCGATAGCGATTTTACTCGTCTTGCTACTCGATTACGCGAAGCAGGAATGCAAGTATATGGTATTGGCGAAAAGAAAACACCGAATCCTTTTATTGTAGCTTGCGATAAATTTATTTATATCGAAATTCTTAAAAATCAAGCAGAAGAAAGCGATAGTAGTTCTACCGAAAAAGAAACAAACAAACAAAACAAGTTAGATGCCATAACTCAAAAAGAAATTAAATTTATTGCAGCAACTATAGACGATGTTGCAGACGATGATGGTTGGGCATTTTTAGGTGATGTTGGAAGTTTATTACAAAAAAAACAACCAAATTTCGATTCTAGAAATTATGGGTTTCAAAAATTAACCCCTTTAATTAAATCGATAAAAAATTTCGAAATCGAACGTCGCGAAGATGCTAGAGGACGAATGAAATTGATTTATGTAAAAATAAAAGAGGTAAAGGCTAAAGGCAAGAAACGTTAAGTGTTAAACATAAAATAAGAAATATAAAAGATACAATTTGGTGCTTTATTCAGTATGTAAGTATCGTATAAAGTAAAAGGGATTATTAATAACAGGTTGGCATGTTAAATACATAATGTATATCCTTAATAATCACGTAAGGTTAAATTTCTATTTTTCTTTTTTTTCAATAAAGCAGATAGTTTTAAAAATAACATAGCGGTTAAGTATGCATCACCAGAAGCTGTATGTCTATCGTGCATAGTAATATTATAAGTAGTACATAGCTGGTCTAAGCTATAGTGTTTGTTGTCTTTTACGTATTTGGTTTTTTTATAAAGTTGTCCTGTGTCTACTAGTTTGTTTTTAAGCTTAGGCAATTGCATACGTTGTAATACTTGGTTAATCATAGCAACATCGAAAGCAATATGGTGTGCAACTAAAACGGCGCCTTCAATATGTTTTAAAAACAGTTTAATGGCCTCGGTTTCTTTTATTTTGGTGATATTACCAGCTTTTAAAATACCATGTATCTCTACCGTTTTTGCATTAAAATGGTCTTGTTTTAAGTAGCACTCTAAGCTATCTGCAACATGAATAGTAAAATCTTGAACAGTAATGGTTCCTATGGAAAGAATATAATCTTCTTTCGTATTTAGCCCTGTAGTTTCGGTGTCAAATACTACAAATCGTGTAGCTTCTAAAGGTTTTTTTTTACCTTTAAAACTTTCCGCGTAAGCGTTATAAAAATCTGGATATTTTTTACGTTTAAACCAATGCATCTATAATAATTGAGAGAGTTTAAAGCGTGTTTTTAATGCTTCCTGAATATTTTTTATAGGCTTAAAACAGCCTTTAAGTTTTAATCGATCTGCTTTACTTAAATGATTAACGTTTATAAAGCGACCAGAATCTTTATTTTTTAATCCTTGTTGTGTTCTAAATCGTAATAATATTCTAAAAGCACTAATACACGATTCGTATAAATCTTTGTTTTGCGGTTCTATTTCTGCTAGCTTTTTATAACGCTCAATTGTGCTATTGACTCCCTTAATATTTTGCGATAAAATGAATAGTCTAGCAGCATCTACCAGAGGCATAATGGCTCTTGCTTTGATATCGAATTGGTCTTTATGTTCTCCAGAATCTTCCACAAGAAAGTTTCTAAAAAAACTTAAAGGCGCAGGGTTTTTTAAAGCATTTCGACCCATAAAATTTAAAAATATCTCGTAACTGCTTATAGCTTCAAAAATACTGGTAGACATTTCATCTACCAGTTCCTGATTTCCGTAAACCATATCATAATCGAAAAAGATATTGCATAACAGTATTGTATCTTCATCTGGATGTGTAATCCAACTTTTAAATTGTGCTTTCCAATCGGCAAGAGATAAACACCATTTAGCATTGCTTGCCATCATGTTTGCTGGGCATAGCTCGAAACCAACTGTGTTTAGTTTGTTGTTAATGGCTAGGGATAGTTTGATAAAATAAGTGTTCACTTTGTCTTTGGTATCTTCATCGGTAACATCTTCAAATACCAAGGCATTGTCTTGATCTGTGAGTAGTAATTGTTCTTTTCTACCTTGACTACCAATAGCTAACCAAGCAAAGCTAACTGGCGGTTCTTGGTTCATTTCAGAAATACTTATAGTAATAATACGTTTAGTAATAGCTTCGTTTATCGCAGAAATAATATTTGCAATAAATGAAATTGGTATGTGTTGTTCTATATAATTTGTTAGTAGTTCTTGCGCTTTTTCTCTTATGTATTTTAGTGTTTCTGCTGTAGTTGCTCGCTTTATTTCTTTAATTAAAACCGAAGGATTGTTACCATGTATAACAATAATATCATGTTCGGATAAAATACCAATAAGTTCTGAGTTTGGCGAACCATTTTTGGTGATGCATAAATGCGAAATATCGTTTTTTAGCATCGCTATTTGTGCTTCGGCAACGGTTATGCTTTGTGGAAACGTAATAACAGGGAAGGACATAATGTTTTCTACTTCTTCTGTAATTGCATGTAAACCTGTTGCAATTTTATTACGTAAATCTTTATCTGTTATAATACCAATTGGTTGTTTGTTTTTTGTAATAACAATAGAACCAACTTTGTTTTTACTCATAACTAAAGCCGCTTCTTTAATAATAGTATGTGCTTTGCAAATAATTGGGTTTTTAGAGAAGTTAGCCGATTGAACTTCGGTAAAACTAGTACTATTGGTTTGCAAAAAGTCTTCGTTGGCAAATAGCGTTCCTTTATCTTCTTCCGAATACGGATTTCTTGTATTGGTAGCAAAACTTGCAATTAAAAACTGATTGGCTTTGGGGTTGGTAATTATAATATCCTCTAACACTTTAGAAGACATACTGTATACAATACTTTCTTCAATTGCTTTGGCATCTAGTAAATATGAATCTTTTCTAATTAATGCACGCAATCCAAAAATATCTCCTTCGTCACATTCATCTACCAAACTAGACCCTCTATAAATGCCAATAGCACCATCTTTTACCACATAAAACGAATCGTGCAAATGCTCATTTTGCTTAAATATAAAATCCTCTTTTTCAAGATAAATTACTTTTACTTGTGAAGCTATAGTAAAGAGTTGCTCGTAAGTTAATGCATCAAAAGGAGGGAAGCTTTTTAAGAAATCTAAAATACGTTCTGCAATAGTATTCTTCATTGTACTAAGTTATAGAAAATCATTCATTAATAACTTGATAATTATCATATTGTTGGTAAAATGCTATAGCTAATAATTAGTAATAATTTAAGTAACTTCGTGTTCTAATTATTCCATTATATGAAAACTAAACTATTTGTAATCGTTTTATCCTTGTTATTGTGTTTTAATTGTAAAGAAGAAAATACTCCTATAGTTGAAGCTGTTGGCATACATTCTTCTGCAGTAACTTATTTACAACCTAATACTGAAGATCAATTTCTTGGCGGGATTAAAATGATACCAATTACAACACCAAAAGGAGATTTTAAAGTGTGGACTAAGCGTGTTGGAAATAATCCTACAATGAAAGTGCTATTATTACATGGAGGTCCAGGAATGACACACGAAATTTACGAGTGTTTTGATGGCTACTTTCCACAAGAAAATATTGAATATTATTATTATGATCAATTAGGATCTTATTACAGTGATCAACCAAAAGATTTAAGCCTTTGGGATTTAGATCGCTTTGTAGAAGAAGTAGAACAAGTACGAATCGCTTTAGGTTTAAATAAAGATAATTTTTATCTCTATGGACAATCTTGGGGCGGTATTTTAGGCATGCAATATGCATTAAAATATCAAGAAAATTTAAAAGGATTAATTATCTCTAATATGGTTGCTTCTATACCAGATTATCAAAAATATTCGGACGAAGTTTTGGCTCCTAAGCTAGATCCAGAAGTTTTAAAAGAGATTATGAGTTTTGAAGAAAAAGAAGATTATGAGAATACACGTTATTTAGATTTAATAGTAAAAAACTATTATACCAAACACGTAATTAGAATGCCTGTTGAAGAATGGCCAGAACCCATAAATAGAAGTTTTAAACATTTAAATCCAGATGTGTATATCACCATGCAAGGACCAAGTGAATTTGGAATAAAAGGGGACGCAAATCTTAAAAATTGGAATGTTAAAGATAGATTGAAAGAAATTAAAATACCAACATTAACTATTGGTGCAACACATGACACTATGGACCCAGAACATATGAAATGGATTTCTACAGAAGTACAAAATGGACAATTTTTATTGTGTCCTAATGGAAGCCATCTCTCGCAATTTGATGATCAAAAAGTATTTTTTAAAGGATTGATAAACTTTATAAAAGAGGTAGATTCAGGTGCTTTTTAAAGAAGATTAAGATGTTTTTTGTAGTGTTTTAAGATTTAGAAATAAGAAGAACGAAAAGAAATTAAGCTTGTATTTCTTCTCTTTTATGAATTACCCGCATTCGAATAAAGATTAAAAAGGAAAGGGAACCAAATACCGTAAACCCAATAAATAGAGGTAAAGCAGTATCGTGAATAAAACTACCAATAAAATTAGCAATTGGCACAGCCATTATAGTAGAAACAAAACCTGTAATAGCAGCTCCAATTCCTGCAATATGCCCAATAGGTTCCATCGCAATGGCTCTTAAATTTCCAAAAATAAAGCCAATGGTAAAGAATTGTATGGCCATAAAAACTAAAATGATTGCTAAAGAAGGATTTGTAGTTGCATTCCAAAATAAGGAAACATATAATAAAGCGTTTACACTAAATACTATAATAGCAAAATACGATAAACGCCACATACCTAAACGCATAACAAAGCTACCATTTAAAAAAGTAGATAAACCAACACCTGCTGCTAATCCAGCAAAAATGTAAGGAAACTCTTCAATTAAACCATATTGCGTTTCAAAAATAACCTGAGAAGCACTTAAGTAGACAATAAAAGCCCCAGAGATAAAACCAGAAATCACAGTAAAACCCATTGTTTCTTTATGTTTTATTAACTCTCTTAAACCATCTAAAAAAACATGCCTGCTAAATTTGATTTTATATTCTGGTTTAAGTGTTTCTGGTTGTCTTTTCCAAAACCAAATACTAACTAAAAAAGCCATGATTAATTGCACATAAAAAATGCCTTTCCAATCATAATGATTAAGAATAAATTTCCCCATTACAGGAGCGATCACTGGAACTAAAATAAAGAAAGTAGTTACAAAAGACATAATTTTAGCCATGTAATCTCCTTTGTACATATCTCTAATCACAGCAATTGCAATTGTTCTAGGAGCAGCTAAACCAATACCTTGAAGTATTCTTCCTAATACCATGACTTCTAAACTATGCGATAGTACACAAACAATACTACCAATAGTAAAGATAGAAAACCCAATATAAACGATTGGTTTTCTTCCAAAACTATCCGATAATGGTCCAAATAATAATTGTCCAAATCCTAAACCTAAGAAAATCATAGTAATTAGTAATTGGTTGTTATTGCTATCCAGACTGTTAATAGAAATGCCAATAGAAGTCATTGCTGGTAAAATTGCATCAATTGCTAATGCTACAATCGACATTAAAGATGCCATTAAACATATGAATTCTAATTTTACAGATTGGTTTTCTTGCATCCTGCAAAAGTAAGCCAATTATTAGCTATTTTTGGGTTTCCAATCTTAATAAAATCTTAATTATGTTAATAGAAACTTTAAGTAAACTTTTCAATAGAGATTTAAACGCAATTATAGCAGAAATAAATGCATATACCAACGAAAGTAACTTATGGAAAGTAGAAGGTGATGTTAAAAATTCTGCAGGCAATTTATGTCTTCATCTGGTAGGAAATTTAAACACTTTTATAGGCGATTCATTAGGTAATTCAGGATATATAAGACAACGAGAATTAGAGTTTTCACTTAAAGATATTCCTAAAACAGAATTAATTAAACAAATTCAAGATACTATTCTGGTTGTTGAGCATACGTTGAAAAATCTAACAGAAGCCGATTTACAAAAAGAATATAGACGTCGGGTTTTTGAAGATACCATGACGACCGAATATTTTTTAGTACACCTTACCATGCACCTCTCCTATCATTTAGGGCAAATAAATTATCACAGACGTTTGTTAGATCAATAATTATAAAAGATTACTGTTTTAATTAAAAACATACAACTTTTATTAGAATGAAAATATCATATTATTTTTACATTTACACTTTCATTAAATAAAGTATAAATATGTTTAATAGCTACCCAAAAGGTATCGTTTTTACTTTCGTATTATTTTTTAGCTTTTTTAGTTTATTTGCACAATCTAATAAAACTGAGTTTATAAAGTTTATAGATTCGGCAGCTAGTTATATAGATGAAAACAAAAAATTAGCAAATGTTTATTTAGACTCTATTCCGAAACCTATTGATAAAAATATTGAAGGTCGTTTGGCTGAATATTATCAGTTAAAAGGAATTATTAATGATGATTTTGATGAGCAAACATTAGTGTTTCAAAATTTCATGCAAGCTTTAAAGTATGCTAAAATTGAAGCGGATTATGACATTGCAGGAATGAGTAGTTTAGAACTTTTTTATAATATTCATTTAGTAAAACAAGATTCTGTTTTAGCATTAAAATATTTAAATGAAGCTGAAAAGTATTATTCTCTTTCAAACAATACTAACGGTTTAGCGGAGGTAAAACAAATGACCGCTTATATGGCTCTAAATAATAAAAACTATTTTAAGAGCAACGCAATAATTTTTAAAGATTTAGAGTACTATAAAAGTATAGAAGACGATGCATATTACTATATGTATGCATTATTTATGTTAACCACTAATTACACTAATTTGGGCGATATAGATAATGCCCACAAATATTTTAATCATTTAAAAAAATTAAAAAAGAATAAAACAATACCAAAGTCACTCTATAATAAACATGAGGTTACCTTGTATGGAGCTATTGCTAATTTTTATTTTAAAAAAAATAATATAGATTCATTACAAGTTTATTTACAAAAATTTGGATCCTTGCGAAAAGCAATGAATGATCACGATACCCGAAATTATTTTAGATTAAATTTCGATTATTATGATCGTATTAAAGATTTTGATACCAGAAATGCTTTTAATGATTCTTTACGAGATTTTGAAGCTCTACAAATGAATAAAGTTCTAGATGCAAGTATTCAAATTAATAATGAATTAATAGATTCCGAAAATCTCTTGCTTAAAGAAACCAAAAAAAAATATTTAAATAGAAATTTGTTTATCGCTGCATTACTGGTTTTACTTTTTTTAGCTGGATTTGTAAGTATGCGTTATAAAAAAATAAAACAGTCTTTTAAAGAGTTTAATAAAAGAGATAAAGAATTTGTGTTTTTAAAAAAGAACCATGAAAAACTTCAAGTAAAAGTTCATGGTTTAGAAGATTATATTACTGAAGTAAAAAAGGAAGTAAAAAATATTGCTGTTTTAAATAATCAATTAGAACAACGAAATAGAATAAAAGAACTTTATAAAAAAATTCATCATAACTCCTCCACTATATTAGCCAAAGGAGAAAGCCATTTAGAATTAATTAATGATCTAAATGTTTCCTTTTTCTCAAAAATTAATGCGTTGCATCCAGAGTTAAATTCATCCGAGCAAATAATATGTTATTATCTTTTTACGGGTTTCAAAAATAAAGAAATTGCAGCTTTTTTAAATACTTCAACGCGAGCTGTAGAGAGTAAAAGATACCGAATTACCAAAAAAATAGATGGTATAACCAACAGTGTTTCACTTGTGGATTATATTAATAAAGTATTTGAAGAATCAAAGCAGAACAACACTTAACAAGCTATTTTATGAATGCGTAGTTATTGCGTAGTTTAAAACTATGATACTAAAATAGAATATGTGGATTTTTGTAGATATATAATTTATAAATCTACTTTTAAAAATGAAAAAAATCTACTTAGTAACATTGTTGCTTTCATATGTAATGATGTTTTCACAATCCGATTCGAAATTTCAATCGAAAATAGATTGGACAAAAATGAATAATAACGAAGGGGTTACCTTTTATCAAGTACAAGAAAATTTTAATACTTATTGGAAAGGTAAATCACCAGAAAGAGGAAAAGGATATAAACCTTTTAAGCGTTGGGAAGATTATATGACACCAAGAGTATATCCTTCTGGAGATATGTCATTACCTACTACAACCTACGATAATTATATGAAATGGCAATTAGCAAAAGCGAATCCATTTAATAGATCTTCTACTACAGTAATAAGTAACTGGACTCAACTTGGACCAATAGGTGCCGCAAACGGACCTTTGCCTTATACAGGTACTGGAGCTGGGCGAGTAAATTTTGTGCGTTTCGACCCAACAAATGCAAATAACATGTATGTTGGAGCGCCAGATGGTGGTTTATGGAATTCTACAGATGGAGGTACAACTTGGACCACAAATACAGATTTCTTAGCGGTTATTGGATGTTCAGATTTAGCAATAGATCCTACCAATACACAAATAATGTATTTAGCAACTGGAGATATTGAAGGTAATAGAAATAGTTTAGGGATTTTAAAATCTGAAGACGGAGGTGTAACATGGAATACTACATCTCTTGTTTTTGATCCTGCATCATACGAGGAGAAACTTTCTAAATTATTGATGGATCCAAATGATCCTTTAAAAATGATTGTAGCCTCAAGCTATGGTGCTTATTATACCACAGATGGTTGGGATACCTATTATAGTAGTACTTTTAGTAGTGGTACTCCAGTATTAAAGGATATGGAATTTAAACCAGGATTATTAAATGCTGGAACTGTGTATGCTTCTGGTACAGAATTTTATAAATCAACAGATTTTGGAGCAACTTGGTCATTAGCTGGTAATGGCTTACCAACTTCTAATGTTTCTCGAATAGCTTTGGCTGTAACTCCTGGAAATGACTCTTATGTGTATGCGGTAATTGGTAAAGATAGCGATCAATCTTATATGGGTACGTATCGTTCTACAGATAGTGGAAATAATTTTACTACCATGTCTACAACACCAAACCTATTAGGATATGATTTTGATGGCTCCGATTCTGGTGGACAAGCATTTTATGATTTAGCAATTGTAGCTTCTCCTACAGCACCAAATACGATTACAGTAGGTGGTGTTAACCATTGGCAATCTACAGATGGTGGTGTAAATTGGTCAAATAAATCGGTTTGGAATTCCGGAGAGATTCATGCAGATGTTCATGAGCTTGTATATAAACCAGGTAGTTCTTCAATAATGTATTCGAGTAATGATGGTGGCTTTTATATTTCTACCGATAATGGGGATCAATGGACAGATATTAGCGGTAATTTAGCCATTGGTCAAGTTGTTAAATTGGGATTGTCTAGTAACAACCCATTCGGTATTGTTGCTGGTGAGCAAGATAATGGGACTATTTTAAACGATGCTTCATTAAATGATTGGTATGGTATCAATGGAGGTGATGGAGGTGAATGTTTTATCGATTATACAGATGATAATATTATTTATGTGCAATATGTAGAAGGCAAATATAGTCGTGTTGAATATCCTGCCGAAACAAATACACCAATTCAGTCAGGACTTCCAACTGGTATAGATTTTTATAGTCCTTTTAAAATGGATCCAGTAAATCACTTGAAACTTTATTCTGGTGGTACACCAACGTTATACACATCTGTAGATCAAGGTAACAATTGGTCGGCTCTAGGAACATCTCCAGGTACTGGTAGTATTACAGATTTTGTAGTTGCACCAAGTGATCCAACGGTTATTTATACGGTACAAATGGATGCTATTTCTAAATCAACAAATTCAGGAGGATCATTTACAGATATTACAGGTACATTACCAACTACTGTTGCATTTTCAAGTATAACTGTTTCTAATATAGATGCAAATAAAGTTTGGGTAACATATTCTGGTTATGATAGTGTAAATAAAGTATTTAAATCTACCGATGGAGGTGTAACATGGACTAATATTTCTGCAGGACTGCCAAACGTACCAATAAATACGCTGGTTTTTAGAAATGCTGGTATTGCAGATGAAATTTATGTAGGAGCAGATATTGGTGTCTTTATTATTAATAATAATGTGACTTCATGGCAACCATTTATGACTAATTTACCTAATGCTGCTGTTAGAGATTTAGAAATTTTTTATCCAACCAATAAATTAAGAGCAGGAACCTATGGTAGAGGTGTTTGGGAGTCTGATCTTAATACTCAAACTTTAGGTATTGAAGAAATTATTAATGTTAATAGTAATAGTGCAGTACTTATTTCTAGTGATGAAAATGAACAATTACAAATAAAGTCTTCTTTACATAATATAGATAAAGTAGTAATTTATGATGTTTTAGGAAAAAGAATATTTAAAAAAGAAGGAATAAATGCTACAATATTTAAAGATAATTCTATTACAAAAAGTCAGCGTGTTCTATTTGTTAGAACTTCTCTTTCTGATGGTTCTATTTCAATTAACAAAGTTTTATTTTAATTTTTAGCAGCGTTTAGTAATTAATGATATTTGAATTCCATATAAATTGAATTAAGAAAAAATTACAGGAAGTACTTATAGAGTAGTTCGTAAATTAAATGTTAAGGAAAAAAGAGCCGCGAAAGTGGCTCTTTCTTTTATTATAAGAGGTTGTAAATAGGAAATACAACTTGTGCCATAGTATTAAATTAACAAAACATTTGTTCTTACACTAAAGCCTATTAGGTTTTCAAACGTATCTTTGCTAGATATAATAATAGACATGCAACATTTAAAAACTCCAGACTCTAAAGATAAATCTAAGTCAAAAGTAACCCTAAAACAGGCGTTTAAAACCATTATTTGGCCTAGGCGTAAATTGGTGTTTATTGGTTTGGTATTAATTGTAATTAAAAGTATTTCTGGTTTAATACTGCCTTGGCAAAGTAAAGTATTGTTAGATGATGTAGTCCCAAGTGGAAACACAAGTAAATTATGGACCTTAATTCTAATTGTAATTTGTGCAATAACGGTGCAAGCAATTACTTCTTTTTTGCTTACTAAGATTTTGAGTGTGCAAGCGCAATATTTAATTTCTGAGTTACGTGCACAAGTACAAAAAAAAGTGCTTTCTCTACCAATTCGTTTTTTCGATAATACCAAGTCTGGTGCATTGGTTTCTCGAATAATGACCGATGTGGAAGGAGTTAGAAACCTCATTGGTACAGGTTTAGTACAATTAGTAGGAGGAACATTTACAGCAATTATTTCACTAATTATCTTAATTAAACTAAATCCATGGATGACACTTTTTGTGTTTATTCCGTTATCTATTTTCGGAATAATAGCATTAAAAGCATTCAAATATATAAGACCAATTTTTAGAACTAGAGGTAAAATTAATGCAGAAGTTACTGGTAGATTAACCGAAACTTTAGCAGGAGTTCGTGTAATTAAAGCATTTAATGCAGAAGAACAAGAAAACATAGCTTTCGAAAAAGGAGTAGATAGATTATATCAAAATGTAAAAAAGAGTTTAACAGCTACTGCTTTAATGACAAGTTCTTCTACATTTTTAATAGGAGTGGCAACTACGGGAATTATGGGTATTGGTGGTTATTATATGATTCAAAATGAAATGACTACTGGAGATTTTCTGTTTTTTACTTTAGTTCTAGGATTTATGATTGCACCAATTATTCAAATGAGTAATATTGGAAGTCAATTAACCGAAGCCTTAGCTGGTTTAGATAGAACAGAAGAGCTAATGAATATGCCAGCTGAAGCGGATGACGAAAACAGAACCATAGAACTACAAACAGTAAAAGGAGACATTGCATTTAATAAGGTTAATTTTTCTTATGAAGCAGGTAAACCTGTATTACACAATATAGATTTTAATGCACCTTCTGGTTCGGTAATTGCCTTGGTTGGTAGTTCCGGATCTGGAAAATCTACCATCGCTGGATTATCTGCAACTTTTTTAAATCCAGAATCTGGTCAAATTACAATTGATGGTCAAGATCTTTCTAAAGTAAAATTAAATAGCTTCCGAAAACATTTAGGTGTTGTTTTGCAAGATGAGTTTTTATTTGAAGGAAGCATTAGAGAAAACATTATGTTTCCTAGGCCAAATGCTTCCGAAGCACAAGTACAAGCAGCAATAAAAGCAGCGTATGTAAATGAATTTACAGATAGATTCGAGGATGGTTTAGAAACTTTAATTGGTGAAAGAGGAGTGAAGCTATCTGGAGGTCAAAGACAGCGAATAGCCATTGCAAGAGCTATTTTGGCAGATCCTAAAATTATTATTCTAGACGAAGCTACTTCTAATTTAGATACAGAAAGTGAAGCACTAATTCAAAAGAGTTTATCGCAATTAACTAAAAATAGAACGACTATAGTAATTGCACATAGATTGAGTACGATTCGTAAAGCGGATCAAATTCTAGTTATTGAAAATGGTGAAATTGCTGAACGTGGTACTCATGATACATTAATTGCTTCACAAGGAAGATACTTTGAACTGTATACATATCAGGCAAAAATTTAAAGCAAATAGTTTTTTAAATTTTTATAGTATTAAACACCATCCATTGCTTGACAGTATGTATCCAGTATTTTAAAAATTCCTCACTTAAAAACGGATTAGAAAAATCGTTAAATCGTTGGATGTGAATCCCATTATAATGTAGCCAAATCGCTAAACCACCAAAAGGAATTAATCGTTTTTCTTCTTTATTAATTGGAGTGATATTTTCATAGCCTTCGTAAAAAGCAATTTGTTTTTCTTTAAAAACTTCTTTGTTAGGTTCGTTCCTAAACAAAATCATTAAGAAATAGGAAATATCTAGAAATTGCCAGCCATTACCGCAATTATCGAAATCGAAAATGGTAATTTCAGTAGCACCTTTAATCTTCATATTTTCATACCAAAAATCTAAATGCACAACACCTTTTCGTAATTCGCCGGTATTTGACTTTTCAAATTCGGTAGTAATTCTACTGTTTGCTCGTTTATAAAAAGCCATTTCTTCAGACCCTTTTTTAAAGAATTTTGTTGCAGCTTGATAGGCTTCATTTACAAGAGTATTCGCATTGTAATCTATCCTGTCTATCGTTTTATTTAAAGTAAACTGATGAAATTTTGCCATCGTTTTGCCAATAGTATTGCAAATTTCTTTGGAAGGATTTCGTATCGTTTCCCCTTCTGCATAAGAAAATAAAACTGCAAAACGTTTTCCTTCGGAAGCATTTAAACTTTGTATATAAGTATCTTTTATATTTTTTATAGGAAAGGCAACAGAAAACCCATTAAGTTTTAAATAGGTTAATAAATTTAATTCTTCTTCAATTTCATTTTGGGTTCTCCAATTTAAAAAATAGACGCGTAAAACGTATTTTTTAGATGAAGATGAAATTAAATAGGTATGATTAATTCCGGTTTTTAAAATGCTACACGTTGTAGAAGCATCTAGATTATATTGCTTTTTTACAAATCCTGAAAGATATTCTGGCGAAAGTATACTGCTAATAGTAGGAGCGTGGTGCATGATAAAAATGACTTAAGATATAGAGGTTTTCTGTCTGCGCAGAAATTATAACGGAATATTACCATGTTTGCGTTTTGGTCTTACAACCTCTTTATTTTCAAGCATTGCAAAAGCTTTAATTAGCTTTCTTCTGGTATCTTTAGGTAGAATCACTTCATCTATAAACCCGCGTTCTGCAGCACTATACGGATTTGCAAAAAGTGCAGCGTATTCTGCTTCTTTTTCCTTCCATTTTTCTTCTGGATTTTCAGCTAATTTAATTTCTTTTTTAAAGATAATTTCAGCAGCACCTTTAGCTCCCATAACCGCAATTTCTGCGCTTGGCCAAGCAAAATTCATATCACTACCAATGTGTTTTGAATTCATTACATCGTAAGCGCCACCATAGGCTTTTCTAGTAATTACAGTAATTCTAGGTACAGTAGCTTCACTAAAAGCATATAAAAGTTTTGCGCCATGTACAATAATACCATTCCATTCTTGATCGGTTCCTGGTAAAAATCCTGGAACATCTTCTAATGTTAATATCGGAATATTAAATGCATCGCAAAAACGAACAAAACGTGCGGCTTTTTTAGAGCTATTAACATCTAAAACACCTGCTAAAAACATAGGTTGATTAGCAACAATACCAATACTTCTTCCGCCCAAGCGAGCAAAACCTACTACAATGTTTTCTGCATAATTTTTATGTATTTCGTAAAACGAATCTTCGTCAATAATACCAGAAATAACTGCATGCATATCATACGGTTTATTTGCATTACTAGGAATTATATTCGATAAGTTATCACGTACTTCGTCTTGTAATTCAAAAGGAAGTTGTGTGGGAGTTTCAGTATTATTTTGAGGTAAGTAGCTTATAAGTTTTTTAATATCTTCTAAACATTCCACATCATTGGAAGCTGTAATATGTGCTACTCCAGATTTAGAGGAGTGTGTACTCGCTCCACCAAGTTCTTCGCTAGTTACTTCTTCGTTCGTTACTGTTTTTACAACGTTTGGACCGGTTACAAACATGTAACTGGTATCTTCTACCATAATAGTGAAATCGGTCATTGCTGGCGAATATACTGCACCACCAGCACAAGGTCCCATGATTGCAGATATTTGCGGAATCACTCCAGAGGACTGTACGTTTTTGTAAAATATGTCGGCATAACCACCAAGCGAACGAACACCTTCTTGAATACGTGCTCCACCAGAATCGTTTAAACCAATTATTGGTGCACCTACCTTAAGCGCTAAATCCATAACCTTACAAATTTTCTCTGCGTGTGTTTCGGATAAGGATCCACCAAAAACAGTGAAATCTTGTGCGAATATGTAAATAAGTTTTCCGTTTACGGTTCCATAACCAGTTACAACACCATCTCCATAAAACTGTTGGTTTTCCATACCAAAGTCTTTCGTTCTATGTGTTACCAAAGCACCAATTTCTTCAAAAGAACCTTCGTCTAGTAAGTACATAACGCGTTCTCTAGCAGTTAGTTTTTTCTTTTGGTGTTGTTTATCAATTCTTGCTTGCCCGCCTCCTAAATAGGCTTGTGCTAGTTTTTCGTTGAGGTTTTTTATTTTGGATTCCATTTTTAAATACTTTTTTCTCGCAAAAACGCAAAGGCGCAATGCAGTGTATGGTTACTTTTTATTTAAATTAAAATAATGAAACATCGCTACTGTTTTTATATCTTGAGTATTGTAAATTATTTTATAGGTAATCGCAATACTTTTTGGTCTTCAATATATTGTTTAACAGCTATTAATGCAGCAATTTTAGCTTCTTCTTCCTGCTTTTCTTTTAAAGCTTCTGAAGAGTAATATTTTTTCACAAAATGTGTGTCAAAGTTTCCAGATCGAAATGCTTCATGTTGGCAAACAAAGCTTCCAAATGGTAAGGTGGTTTCAATACCTTCTACTTGATATTCTTGAATTGCTTTTAGCATAAGCTCAATAGCTGCTTCTCTAGTTTCTCCAAAGGTAATTAGTTTTGCGAGCATAGGATCGTAATAAATTGGAATATCCATACCTTGTTCAAAACCATTATCTACACGAATATTTTTGCCAATAGGTAGTTTATAGACTTCTAAATTACCAACGCTAGGTAAGAAATCGTTTAAAGGATCTTCGGCATATACACGCAATTCTAGCGCATGGCCATGAATTTTTAAATCTTCTTGTTTAATAGGAAGTGTTTCTCCTCTAGCTACTCGAATTTGTAATTCTACTAAATCTGTATTTGTGATAAATTCTGTAACTGGATGCTCTACTTGTAAACGAGTATTCATTTCTAGAAAATAGAAATTAAGATCATCATCTAGAAGGAATTCTACAGTTCCAGCACCAACATAATCACAAGATTTTGCGACTTTTATTGCGGCTTCTCCCATTTTTTCTCTCATTTCTGGGGTTAAAACGGCAGAAGGTGCTTCTTCTACTACTTTTTGATGACGACGTTGTACACTACATTCTCTTTCGAATAAATGTATCACATTACCATGTGTATCTGCCATTACCTGAATTTCGATATGTCTTGGTGAAGTCACATATTTTTCAATAAACACGGAACCATCACCAAAAGCATTAACAGCTTCGCTAATAGCACGATCCATTTGAGAAGTAAAATCGGCTTCTTTTTCTACCACACGCATTCCTTTTCCACCACCTCCAGCTGAAGCTTTAATAAGGATTGGAAAGCCTATTTCTTTAGCTATTTTTTTAGCTTCAGGAATATCTGTTATCGCTTCATCTGTACCAGGAACCATTGGTATATGATATGCTTTAACAGCTTCTTTTGCTGCTAATTTGCTTCCCATAATCTTAATTGCTTTCGATTTTGGACCAATAAAAAGGATGTTGTTCTTTTCGCAAGCTTCTGCAAAATCGGCATTTTCAGAAAGAAAACCGTATCCTGGATGAATAGCATCTACTTGTAAATTTTTAGCTACAGCTATAATTTTATCTCCTAATAAATACGATTGATTAGAAGGAGCTTCTCCAATAAAAACGGCTTCATCTGCAAACTTTACATGTGGTGCATTTCTATCTGCAGTAGAGTAGACTGCTACGGTTTGGATGCCCATTTTTTTTGCGGTTTGCATCACACGAATGGCAATTTCACCTCTATTTGCTACTAGTATTTTTTTCATCGATAAATTTATTTATCGTTCCCTAAAAAACGGGAATCTTTTTGTTTATAGTTTACTTAGATTATGCTTCAAATTCAATGAGTAGTTGGTTTTTTTCTACAGCATCTCCTTTTTTTATAGAAATCGATTTTATAATTCCATCTCTTGGAGAGGTTATAACGTTTTCCATTTTCATGGCCTCTAAAATTAAAAGAGCATCATCTTCTTTTACTTCTTGACCTACTTTTATATTGATATCTAAAATCAACCCAGGCATTGGCGCTTTTATGTCTTTTACTTTTTTGGCTGCGCCAATGGTAAATCCCATTTCTTTTATTAACGAATCTAAACTATTGTTAATTAGTATTTTGTATGTGTTGTTGTTAACTTTTACTTTATACGTTTTTTTGTTAAAATCTGCTTCTGTGATTTCTGCTTTATACGATTTGTTTTCTTGAAGTATATGAAATTTTGAAGGAGCAATTTTTATATTATCTAATGCTAATGCGTCATTTTTTGTAATATCAATTTCTGAAGCGTCATTGATTTTTACTGTATAAGATGTGTTCATTATTATAAATTTAAATGCAAGCAAAGATATGTATAATTACGAAAACGATTTAGTTGGAAGATTATATTTCTGCTAATTTGTTATAGTTTTAAGTTTTATATTGTTGAAGAATCTTTAAATCTAGAATTATTAGAGTGTTTTTTAATTGCTTTTCGAGAAAGTAGTACACCAATAAACAGCGAAATAAAAGCACCAATCCAGATACCAGGAATAAACTCTAGGAATAAAAAGAAATCATAAGCACCATGAAATAGTATTGCTAGTAGTAAACCTAATAGGTTTAGGATCATTCTATTGTTGGAAAACTTTGCTTTCCCCATAAAATAGCCCATTAATACAGCAAATGTAGCATGTGCAGGAACTGCAGTAAAAGCTCTTAAAAGTGCAGTTTCTATGCCTCCTTGAAGGACATACATAATGTTTTCGGTAGCTGCAAAACCCATGGATACCATTACCGCGTAAACAATGCCATCAAATTGCTCATTAAAAGCTTTATTTGGTTGTGCAAAATAGCGTACAATGATGTACTTGCTAAACTCTTCAATTAAAGCAACGATAAAAAAAGCTTTTATAAAAAGTTGTAGCACACTTGTATTACCAGCAATAGCAATAGGAATTGTATAATCGGAAATCACATAAAGTATGGTTGTAACTAGTATACTTACAATTGCACCAAGTAAGAAACTATAAAAAAGTAGAAGTTTGGGTTCTTTATCGTATTTATCATTGTAATAAATGTACAATATGATTAAAAAAACCGGAGCTATTGCTAAAGCGAGTAAATGCATTTGGCTAAATTAAGGTATTCTTTTTAAAATTTCAGCTATAATTTTAGTGTAGTATGCTTTATTGCTTGCAACGAAATGATTATTACTTTTCGAGTGTTTTAATAACTCGTTAAATTCAGTAATATGAACAAGTTTAAGTCCTTCAACCTCTTCTTTTTGGAATTTTAAAGCGGAAATATTTACATTTAAACCTGCTAAAAAAGTATGGTGAAATTCGTTATCTATAATACCGTTTTCATAAGTCTGAAAACATTTAAAAACACCAATTTTTTGTAAATCTTTTTTTGAAATACTTAATCCTATTTCTTCTTGTATTTCTCTAATAGCAGCTTGCTCTATGGTTTCGCCAGCATCTACATGGCCAGCAACCGAAACATCCCAAAGTAAAGGACAAATTACTTTTGAAGCAGCTCGTTGTGCTAATAAAATCTCGCCTTTTGGAGTATAAAACCAAATATGTGCTGTGTTATGGTAGTAGCCTTTTTGATGAATTATAGATTTTGCTACAGATTTCCCAGTAGCTTCACCTGTTTTTGAAACAATGTCTATTTGTTCGTCTTGCATTTAATAAATATTACTTTGTTAATATACAGAAAAAATCTAAGGTGTCTTTAGAGTATTTTTGAAGTGAATAGTCTTCTAATTTTATGTTGTTAACTAATTCTCTATTTTTGTTTAATAGCGTAATTCTATTCATTCTATTTGCTATTTCATAAGGTATTTTAAGTAATGTTTTAGGCAGTTTATATTGTATATTAAAAATATCAAAGCGCATAATTCGCTTAACAGATTGTTCGTTTTTAAAATAATACTGATCTGTTTTTTTATTACCTTGAATACCTTCAATAGTATATTTTATAAATTTTTTTTTAATTAGGTCGTTTAATTCCGAATACTTATATTCTTTAACATGCCAAGGGTTTCTTGCTATCGATTTTTTTGCGTTAGGGGTAGTTATATATGCTTTTCCATTAGGTTTTAAAACTCGATGAATTTCATTAATAAAAAGATTGACATCTTTTATGTGTTCGATTACTTGAAATGAAATAACCACATCAAAACTATTGTCTTTTAAATTACTTAAAGGAGGTATGTTTTGATGTAGAATTGTGGTTTTTGGATGTCTGTATTTTATTTTATCTAATACATATTTAGATTTATCTATAACAGTTATATTCTTTGCTTTTTTTAGAATAAGATCTAAGCCATAGCCTTCTCCACATCCAATTTCTAAAACATTTCCATGTATTTTTTCAGCTATTAAATGATATGCTTTTAATGTTCTTTGAAATAATGGTTGGTCTGAAGTTATTTGGGAAGAGGTAATCTCGGTTGAAAATGAAAACATTTTAAATAATTAGGTTAATATGGCCAATTTATCTTTTGCCATTGTATATAATTTGGTTCAAAATTTTTAAAGCGTTGTTTGTTAGATATAATAATTTCTTTATCGCCAGGGAATTGATTTATCATTTGTAAATACATGTTTTTTAATTTTTCAGCATGTTTTACATTTATTATTGGATTTGGCGGGTTAAAAGAGGTTGTCCATTGCAGTTCTTCCCAGAGATTATTAATAGCTAAAACACATATTTTAGTGCCTTTATTAGGTAGACCAGCTCTAAAATATAATTTACCTAATGCATATGCATATTGCTTATAAGCAATAGTGTTATTAGGTAAAACAGAAAAAGATTTGTCTAAAACAGCTATGGCTTGTTGTTTTTTGCCTTCTTCTAATAATGCTTGTGCTAAAAAATAATAATTACGCCTTAAAATATCTTGCGCATAAGTTCTATTTTCATAAGTAATAAATTTTGTATCATCATTTAGTCTATTAAATTGTACTTTCTCCATTAAAAAAGGATACATCATTTTTGTATTAACAATTTTCTGGTTTGCTAGAGGGTTTTTTCTTTGAATGGGAGCTAACTCCTCTACTAAGCCATTTTGAATAAAGTAATTTTGCAGGCCTAAATAATGACTAGTTTTTCCATTAATGGCAAAGCATATTGATCTATTTTCAATATTATTATTAATTATATTTAGTAATACAATCTCGTTTAAACCGTAAAAGTCTTTAGCATATTCCCATGCTATCTTATTGGTATATTGAGCATTTAATGCTTTAGCTCTTAGGTGTTTGCTTTTTATTTTTGCAGTATCTATAGGGATAGCAAATTTGGTTGCAGGTATGTAATGTCTTAACTTTCCATTCCAATTAATTTTTGTGTTGCTATTCTTAAAAAATTCAAATAAAACAGGCAATACAGCTGCAGTATTGGTTTCTTTTTGAAGTGGAATTAATTTATCGACACCATTTACATAAAAATCTTTCTCTAAGCTAATTTCAATTGGATTGGAATTGTATATTTTATGTTTCAGTTTATCGATATGTGTATCTAAATTCATTTGATCAAAATTTAGAACTCTCACATCTGTTCTATATTTTTCAACTTCTTGTAAGTACCATAAAGGAAAAGTCATGTTGTCTCCATTAGTAATAAGTATGGATTGTTCTGGGCATGAATCTAGATACGCTTTAGCAAAATCGTATGCAAAAGTGTCATAACTACGTTGGTGATCATTCCATCCTTTAGCTACTAGTTGTATAGGTGCACCAATAAAAACAATACTAGCTACAATTAGCAGTCTCGTTTTACTAGATAAAATAAATTTAAAAGCGTTGTAGATATAAAGAATGGATAGTCCTACCCAAAGTGAAAAAATTACAAATGCCCCCATAAAAATATAATCCCGTTCTCGAACTAAAATACTAGATGGAACTGGGTTAATGTAAATGGTAATACCTACACCAAAAGCTAAGAAAATAAAAAGTGTTGTTAATAAATATTTTTTACTTTTTAGTAGGGAAAGCAATCCTAAAATTCCGAAAAGAAAAGGAATAAAATAATAGGTGTTTCTACTTTTATCTTTTTTAAAACGATCTGGCATGATGGAGTAGTCGCCAACTCTTGATTTATCGATACTATTAATTCCGCTTACCCAATTCCCATCTTTTATATAACCTAAGCCTTGATTGTTGTTTTGTTTCCCTATAAAATTCCAATATAAATACCTTAGATTTAGCCAAGAGATTTGATAATTTATAAAAAAGTGGAAGTTTTCTTTATAGGTAGGCTTATAAAGTGTTTTGTTCTCCCCATTAACTGGGTAATTAATAGGCGCTCCTTTTATTGTAGTCCAAGATTTATAATTTCCTGCATTACCAGCGTCAAATAATCTAGGAAATAACATGGAAAATTCTTCCGAATAGTTTACCTGATTATATTTCCCATCGTCTATTGTAATATATTTTTTTTTGGAAGTATTATAAGTTAAAATAGGTTTTCCATCTGTAAAAGGTACATTTTTATCTAAAGGAGCATTATATGTATATCCTTTAAGAAGTGGTATATGTCCAATTCCAAATTGATCTCCTTTAATGTATTGTAACATTCTATTACTAGTACTTACGCCATTTGCAATTAATGTATTAGCATTCGCTCTTTGAAGTGGCATAATATAGGAGCTAAAACCAATTAAAAAAAACAGAAAAGCTAAAGTACAATAGTGTATTATGATTTTTTGTTTTCTATAGGTAATCCATAATGTAACCGAAAAGAATAGGACTAATAATAGAATTGTAATTAGCACACCTGTATTTACATTTGCATTATAAGTATTTACTAACCATAAATCTATGGTATAACTTAATTTAATAAGACCTTGTATAGCAAATAAGTAAATACTAAAAAAGAGTACAGTCCCAATAATTAAGGATAAAACGATGTTTTTAATAGTTAAACCATATTTTTTATGCGTAAATAGAAGCGATAATGGAATAATTATAGAAATGGTTATTAAATGAACACTACTTGCTATTCCTAAAAGCAAAGCAAATAATAAAAGAAGTCTCCTTTCAATATATTTATTAGAAGTATTCTCCCATTTTAGCATTACATAAATCATTATTGTCATTAATGCAAATGAAAGTGTGTAGACTTCAGTCTCTGTTGCGGCAACCCAAAAACTATTAGAAAATGCTAATGTTAAGGCAGCTGTAATACCAGTAAAAAAGGGTAAGTATTTAGTTTCAAATAGCGATGAATTTATTTGTATTTTAGTGGTTATAAAATAGGTTATTTTAAATAGGAAAGTTACGGTTAGTGCTCCAAAAAAACCGGATATTAAGTTAGAAATAAAAGCAACTTTTGTTACAGGAAAAAACTGTAAAATAATACTGCAAAGCATCGTGTAAAAAGGGGATCCAGGAGGATGAGTTGCCTGTAAATTATAACTACTAGCTAGAAACTCTGGACTATCCCAAAAAGTGATGGTTCTTGGTGCAGAAATAAAGTATACAATAAATACAATTATAAAAAGAATAAAGCTTACAATTCTTTCAACTTTTATCATGTTAACAGTAGTAATTTATTTAAAATTAATGGCAAGATAGGAGAAATATAAATTGGATATATAATTTAATCTAATAAATTATATATTTCATTACTAGCTAAAAGAATGGCTCCAGAGATGCCAATATTCCATTCTTCACTTTTATATTTTTTTTCAAATATGGGTTGCATTAATAATATCCAAGACTCTATTGTTTTTTGCTTGTGGCTAATTGGAATAACACCATCATTAATTCCTTTAGCAATTGTATAAATAGAAAGTGCATTTGTGTATAGCTGTTTATAATTTGTAACGTTTTTTTGGATTTTCAATAAATCGGCTACATGTTTAAGGTATAATTGCGATAGATTTTCCTTTTCTAAATTATCATTTTCATTAATTAAGCTTAATAGCTTCGATAAGGTAACTACTTTAATATCTGGGTTTATTTGTTCTATATCTTCTGTGTTTAATGCATTTAATCTATTTACTACCGTTCGATTATCTCCTAAGTTAAAGTTCCAAATAAGGTTTTCTAGTGAAAGTACATCAAATTCAACTTCTTCCTCATATTGAAGTATGTTAAGCACTTCATTTTTGTATCGGTTTTCATTAGTAATCGTGTAAAAAGCTTTTAATCCATCTAAAAAGATACCATATTCATGTTCTCCTTTTTTTAAAGCAGAAGGGTTTTCTAACTGCCAATCTGCTAATTCACGCATGGTTTGAAGTATTCCTTCTTTTGTTGTTTTTATGTCTGTTTTAGGATATTTAACATCCATTTTTATGGCTGTTTTATACCTGTCTTCAAAGTGAAGCGCTCTGTTTTTATTTACAGAAAACAAGGAGTAATTAATGTAATTTGTATTCTGAATCCATAAAATTTGCGGATACTGATCTTTTTTTGCATTTCGAATGGCAAATGGTCTAATATTATTTTTAGTAGAATTATTAGTTATATGCTTCACTTTCCAAGTTTTTCCATCGTCTTTGGTAATCCATTTTTCTATTTCAAAAAAATCATTCCTTTTAACCGATAAATATAATGTGTTTGGCGTTTCATGGTCTATAGTAATTCCTCCAGAGTAATTTGGTTCTGAAGCTTTGTCCCCTTCTGGGATATCAAGAAAACTAGTGCCAGAATTTATTAAGTCATAATTATGCCATTTATTGTTTTTCCATATAGCATAACAGTAAATATGGTTTTCGCTATCAGGAAATTTTGCGTAGACAATTATTGGGTTTCCGTTTTTACTTTGCGCAATATCCCAATTCCAAACTTTATTGTTTTCAGGTGTTTGTTTGTAAATAACATCCAAATCTTGTTCTTGAATAGGTAACTCGTCTATAGTCTTTATTTTTGTTCCATCTGCTTTATAAAAAGCGCCAGCTTCATAATACATATAATAGATCGCGTTAGAAGTTTCTTGAGTTGGATGCCCATTAGTAAAAGTAAAATGGATTTTAGACACTCCATCCGAATACACTTTTGTATAAGGCACTTTTAAAGAAGCGACTTCATTAGGCTTAAAAAGAATTTTGCCAGAACTCCATGTTTCTCCATTGTCTATAGATGTTGCAAAATTAGGTTTTAAGTCCACTCCTCTCCAAAATAGAAATATTTTATCATTTTCGGCACTTAATTGAATAGGATTGGTGTAGGTATGATTTAAGTTTTTTGCATTTTTATAGTGTGTTTCATCGTTTAGAAATAACTCTTTTACTGTATTCCAATTATCGATACGTTCTGGAGTACTAGATTTAACCATGTACAAAGGTTTTTCATTTTGTAGGTGCGAGTTAAAAAAGACGGTTATATACCCGTTTTTGTCTATTAATAGAGATGGATTATTATGATCATCTATCTCGAGGTTATCAAAAATTACTTTAGATTTAATTTTTTTATTATCATGGTCATAATATGCTATATGGATGTCTCCATAATTATCAACCCAACCAGTATATGTTCTTTTATGTTTTCCTTCATAATAAACAGCTCTGGGATCTGAAAACCAACTCCAAATTCCATTAAAAGTAACGGATTGAAAATCTAACGAGCGAGTAGTTATTTCTTCTTTATTAGAATTATTTTTTTTTTGACTAAATAATAAATTACTAAATAAAATTAGAAGCAATACTAAATATCTTTGCGTCATAAATAGGTAAAGGTTTAATTTTTAAAATTATATTAAAAATATTTATTATATTCGTAAAAGCTATTAATCTTTCTTAACCTGCATGAAAACACTTGTTTCGTGTGATTTTTTTGTCTAATTCAGGATGAAAAAGGTGTTCCGTAAGATTTTATAGTCTATTTAATCAATATTTGGTGTAAAATATTGTTGAAAAATCAGAATATAAATGAATTTTAAGCATTACAAAAAGATTTTATTTGTTTTAGTTCTCTTTAATATATCTGCATTTGCTCAGAAAAGAGAAAATAGAATAGATGAAGAATTTCCAACCCCAATATCTTTCCCTTACGATTATTTTGGCAATTATTCTGGAAACTTAAGAGTTTCAGATTATACAGGTGTTGTTGCTAATCTTCCCTCAGAATTTTCATTTAAAGAAACAGATGTTAAAGATGAATTTGTCTATTCTTTATCTTATTTACAAGGTAAAGATAAAAAAAGTAGCACATATAAAGTATTTATAATCGATCAAGAAAAAGGATTTTATGCTATAAAAGATGACATGGGCTTAGAGTTTACAGCAACCTTAATAGATAATACGCTATATAGTACGTTCGAAATTAATGAAAACATAATGTTTACAGCATTAGAATTTACTAACAACGGAAAAGTTAAATTAAACATTATTTTATCTAAAAAAATAAATAATAAAAGAACTAAGGAGTTAGAAAAAGATGCGGCTAAATTGTCTAATGTAATTTTATTACAAAAAGCTGTTTTAAGTAAAGTATAAAGTAATTAAACCATAAAACCATAAACCAAAATAATTAAATCATGAAAAACTATTACATTTATTTATGTGTTTTCTTTTTCTCTATGTTAGGGATGAAAGCACAAACTTTAAACGAAACAATGGGTACAGGCTCTGGAGTATCCATAACATCTGGAGATTTTAACACCTATTACGGAGACAGTACAGGATCTTTTACAACTACAGGATCTAGAAACACATTGTATGGTTATAGCGCCGGAAGAAGTGTTACTACTAGTGAGCTAGTTGCCATTGGGTATCTTGCGGGATACTCAAATACTACAGGTTTTGATAATACATTTATTGGTTATGAAGCAGGTAGATTAAACATTAATGGTGGAGATAATACTTTTATTGGTGCAGAATCTGGAGAAAATAATACAACGGGTTACGACAATACTTTTGTTGGGGAAGAGTCTGGAGCAAATAATACTACAGGTTACGAAAATACGTTTATTGGAGAAGATGCTGGTTTTAGCAATACAACGGGGTATAAACAAACCTTTATTGGAAACGAAGTTGGAATTTCATCAGATGTAGGATATAGAAACACAGCTGTTGGTAGTGAATCTATGAGTGATGTAGACGATGGACATCACAATACTGCATTAGGTGATTCTGCAGGTATTGATGTTGGGGATGGTATTTATAATACTTTTGTCGGAGCTGCCTCTGGAGTTGCAACAGAATATGCAGATTATAACACGTTTATAGGTGCGCAATCGGGTTGGGATAATAACCGTACAAATAATACAAGTAATGCAAACCACAATACCTATGTAGGTTTCTCTACTGGTTTTTCAAACAGAGAAGGACAATACAATGTTGGTATGGGATCATTAGCAGATTTTGACAATACAAACCGTTCTAACACGATGTTTTTTGGATATGATATAACTGCTAGTAATAATAACGTAATGGGATTTGGAAATAGAGCTTTTGTAGATGGACAATATTCAATTTCTTTAGGACACGACCATGATGTTAGAGGTGATTACTCAGTGATGATGGGATACTTAGGAAACATGAGTACATTAGCAGATTATTCTGTTGGTATAGGTGATCGAATAGATATTCAAGAAAATGATGTAGTAGGTATTGGACGTAGTGTAGATGTAGACAATCAACAAGCTGTAGCTATTGGTTCTACAACAATAGCGCAAAATGATGGAGCTATTGTTATTGGTTATACCGCTTCTTCTACAGATCCATCTGCTTTAGATCCAACAAATAATATTGCAATTGGATATGCAGCAAATGTACAAGGAATAAACTCAGTTGCTATTGGAAATGCAGCAACTGCAATTAATGATAATACCATGGTACTTGGTGGTTTTACTAACCCTTTAAGTGTTGGTATTGGTACAGATACTCCAAATCCGAATGCGTCTTTAGATTTATCCGGAACAACAAAAGGTTTACAATTAAACCGTATGCTTACCACGGAAAGAACTGCATTAGGTACTTCTTTAGGAACTACAGACGAAGGTTTAGCTGTATATGATACAGAAGATACCGCTTTATACGTTTGGGATGGTACAGCATGGTTAAGTGGCATTAATACAGATGCTCAAGACCTTTCGGTAGCTAGTGATATATTGAGTATTACAGGAAGTACAGATACGGTAGATTTAACTCCTTATTTAGATAACACAGATGCTCAGGCTATTTCTTTAACTACGAATACTTTAAGTATTACTGGGGATGCAGGTACCGTAGATTTAGCTCCTTATTTAGATAATACCGATGCACAAGAATTGTCTTTAACAGGAACAACACTTGCTATAACAGGAAATGCTACAACAGTAGATTTGTCTGCTTTACAAGATGGAACAGGAACCGATGCGCAAGAGTTGTCCTTAACAGGAACAACATTAGCAATAACAGGAAACCCTACAACAGTAGATTTGTCTGCTTTACAAGATGGAGCAGGAACAGATGATCAAAATTTAACTTCTGCTACATTATCTGGAAATACTTTAACAGTAGCTATAGAAGGAGGAACGTCGGTAAATGTTGATTTAGCTCCTATTTTAGCAACATTAGATGCTCAAGTTGCAGATTTAACTACTAGATTAGAAACATTAGAAGCTTGTGCTTGTCAAACACTATCTGTTGAAGATTCTAACCCAGCAAATAGTAAAAGTGGTCCAATATTATATCAAAATATTCCAAACCCATTTAATGGGACTACTTCTATAAAGTATTATGTTCCTGCATCTAATAAGAGTGCTGCGATTGTATTTAGTAATACATCTGGTCAAATAATAGATAATGTTGCACTGAAGCAGTTAGGAGATCATGAAATATTTTTTAATAGTGAATCTTTAGCATCTGGTATGTATTATTACACATTATTTATTGATGGTAGAAAATTTGATACTAAAAAGATGATTATAGAGTAATTGATCTAAAAATTAAACATACAAAAGCTACACTTCATGTGTAGCTTTTTATGTTTATATATTTAATGTCTTTAAATATATCTTTAAACCACTACGTATGAAAACTCTTTATATAGATAAGTTAAATTTAATATTATTACTTATTAGTTTTGCTCTTGCTTGTTTCCTTCCTTTTGAATTATTTCTTTTTGCATATGCATTTTTAGGGCCTTTACATTATTTAACAGAAACAAATTGGATTGCAGATAAAAACTATTTTGTTGCAAACAAAAACTGGAAGTATTTAGTTTTAGTAGCTGCTATTATTTATTCTATACCCTACATTTTTAGTTTACCTATCATGTTAGAATTTTTAAGCGAATCAACAATTACATTCTTAACTTATAAAATTGGGAAATACACGAATTTCGTTCTCTTTTTTATACTAATTTCGGCTATTTTAGCTTTGGTTTATAAAACGTATAAAGCATTTGTTATTAGTTTTTTAATAACATTATTATTATCTATTTGGACATATACTACCAGTGTTTATCTTTTAATTATTGGCGTTTTATTACCAACAATTATACATGTATATATTTTTACAATTCTTTTTATGGTTTATGGAGTGAAAAATAAAAAAACGATATATGGTTTATTAAATATCGTTTTAATTATTGTTTTACCTTTAAGCTTAGTTTATTTAGATGTTGGTATATTTAATTATCAATTTTCTTCTGAAGTAAAAAACACCTATTTAAGTAATAATTTTCATTTACTTAACGCTAATTTAGCTAAACTATTTGGTGTCTATGAGGATCTAAAGTTCTTTTTCTATGAGAAAATAGATTTAAAAATTCAAATATTTATAGCCTTTGCATATATATACCATTATCTTAATTGGTTTTCAAAAACAACAATTATTGGATGGCATAAACAATTAACCAATAGGAAAACAATAATTATTTTAGGTGTTTGGATAGGAATATTATTATGTTATTTATATGACTTCCGATTAGGTTTAGTGTTGTCTGTTTTTTTGAGCGTATCTCATGTGATGTTAGAGTTTCCTCTAAATATAATAACAATCCAAAGTTTGTTTTCAAAAAAAACAACTTAAAATATTATTTGGCTAAAACGGAAGTTAGACAATGTACCAATCTAGAAAAATCTTCTGTAGTATTCAATAAATGGCAAGATACACGAATGTAATTCCCTCTAAACGAAACAAAGATTTGTTGTTGTGCTAAACTTGCTTTTAAAGCTTCTATGTTTATGTTTTCTGGTAATTTTATTCCGAAAAGGTGATGTGTTCTAATGGATTCTTCTTCAATTTGACAACCTAGATTTCTTAATTCTTTTACAGCTTCAGATGAAATATTTTTACAATATTCTTGAATTGCATTAGGAGTCCATGCTATAATTTGTTTTAGTGCAGCAATTTGCATTTTTACATATATAAAGTTTCCACTTTCACCAACAGAATATCTATTCGCTAAGGGTTTGTATTCTTCTTGGTAATTAGTTAGCCCAGCAAAGTTTTCACTATCTAATCGATTACTCCAGTTTTCTTCAATTGGGTTACCATGATCAAAGTGTTCCCCAAAATATGCATAAGCACAACCATAAGGACCAAATAACCATTTGTATCCTGCACAAATTAGTGCATCTGGTTGTATTTCTTTAACCGAAAAAGGTAAAGCACCAATGGTTTGGCTACCATCTATAATGAATAAGGCTTTATGTTGTTTTGTTTTTGAACTGATAGCTTTTAAATCAAAGAGACTTCCATTAGACCAATGAATATGACCCATGGCAACAACTGCTGTTTTGTTTGTAATTGCATTTAGAATATTAGTGTTCCAAAGTTCTCCTTCCTTTTTAGAAATTGTTTTAATTGTAGCATCATATTTTTCTGCTAAATTTTTCCATGAATAATAATTACTAGGAAACTGTTCGTCGATTACTAAAATTTCATCCCCTTCCTTTAAAACAATATTATTTGTAACCGTTGCAATTCCATAGGAAGCAGAAGGTATACAAGCTATTCTATTATAATTGGAAACATCTATTAATTCAGCAAACAATTTTTTGAGTTCTACTACCGGTTCAAAATAATCGGATCCCTTAATAGTATACGGTCTGCTCTTCTGTTTTAAACCTTCTATTCCAGCTTCATAGATTGCTTTAAAAGCAGGAGCTTGTGAAGCAGTATTTAGGTACGTAATATTTTCAGGAATATCGAAATGCTTTTTTTGGTTTGCTAAGCTCATAATAATGTGTTTATTAATACTAAGGATAATCTATTTTAGTAAATCTCATAATGCATTAGATTTATTAGGATAAAAATAGAGTTGTATTTGATTTATCTTACTACATACAAAAGACAGATTTTAATAAATGTAGGTCATTCATTAATCAATTAAATTATAATAGCTTAATTCTGTAGCGTTTAAATCATAATTATAGCATCTCCAAAGTTCACCTCCTAAATTATTATATTTCCATACAACCTCTTTATTTGGAGTGACCTCCCAGATTCCATAATCTCCTTCACAAATTAAAGTATTCCCATTTGTAAGTCTTACAGCTCCAGAGATATTATCATCATATAAAGCTTCATCTTGAAACTCCCAAGCAACAACAGGTTCGTTATCTGTATTAGGTAATAAATTAAAAGTTTCAGGTAGTTCTAATTCGTATATTTTAGATTTATTTTCGCTTTTTCCATTAACATATACTAATAAATTTCCTTCACCAGGTACGCCATTCTCTAATAAATTTGGAAAATGGTTTCTATCAAAACGTATTTCTCCTTGAAGATTATCATATGCTAGCGGGTTACCAAATCTATAAATTAAATCTCCGCCTTTATTATAATTTCCACCAGAATTAGTTGAAGCTTCTAAAGTAGAAGTACTATGGTCTACGACCCATATTTCATTAAAAAAATTGATACTTAAAAAAATGACATCCTTATTTTCATCATAGTCTATTCCATTGGCATGCATAATATCTCCATTAGATGCAGCATTATAGTTTATATTAATTAATTGCGGGTTTTCGCTTACAACGCCATGGTTTGGAAAATTGCTATCATTATCTTGTATAATATGATCCCAGCTTCTCCATTCCCATACAATTTGATTTGTATTTGGGTTGATTTCTATTAATTTTTCAGGATAGATACTACCACTTGATATGGCTCCATTTTGTTCTGCAATTTCTTCCTCAATTTTTTCCCATACTAAAAACAAGACATTTCCATTTGGTAGCATTTCTATGTCGTGATGCGAAATATAATCATGTGAACTTATAGTATATTCCCAATCAACAGTATGATCGGGATTAATAATTTTTAATTTACCACCATAACCGCCAAAAGTAATTTGTGCGTTTTCATCTTTAAAAATACCTAATAATTTACCATTTGGCATAATTTCCAAATCATTACCCAAATTGTCTTCAAATTCCCATTCATATTTTTTGTAGCCTTGTTTGTCTACTAAAAAGGCCGATTTTTCACCTTTTAGAATAGCAAGAGTTAGACTATTATCTAATTTCTCGTTATTAAATATTTCAACATTACTAGTTAAAGAAATGGAAGTATTATTTTCTGTGTATTCATCATCTTTACAATTGAAAAGACAAATCAGTATAATAAATAAAACAAAAATATATTTAGAAGTATACATTATAATGTAATTTTAGTTAATATATATTAAAAGTAATATAATCAACTAAGTAAGCTGTTAAAAGTATTACTCATTTTTTATATTAAATAAAAAAAGCCTCTTAAAGAGAGACTTTTTTATTTAGTATTTATTATTCTTAAAACTTTATTTAAAATATGAAAATGTCTCTCCATCTTCAATTTTAAGAAGCGTTTCATAAATCATTTTTATTACATTTTCTACATCGTCTCTATGAACCATTTCGACTGTGGTATGCATGTAACGTAAAGGTAATGAGATTAGGGCAGAAGCAACACCACCATTGCTATACGCGAAAGCATCTGTATCTGTTCCGGTAGCTCTTGATAAAGCAGAACGTTGAAAAGGTATTTCGTTAGCTTCGGCAGTTTCTGTAATTAAATCTCTTAGTTTTTGTTGTACAGCAGGCGCATAAGCAACCACAGGACCTTTGCCAAGTTCTAAATGACCTTCTTTCTTTTTGTCAATCATTGGCGTCGTTGTGTCATGCGTAACATCTGTAACAATCGCAACGTTAGGTTTGATGGTTTGTGTAATCATTTCGGCACCACGTAAGCCAATTTCTTCTTGTACCGAATTGGTTATGTATAAACCAAAAGGAAGTGTTTTTTTATTTTCTTTAAGTAAACGAGCAACTTCAGCAATCATAAATCCGCCCATCCTATTATCTAAAGCACGACATACAAATTTGTCTTTGTTTAGTATATGAAACTCATCAGGATATGTAATAACACAACCAACATGTACCCCTAGTTTTTCAACTTCTTCTTTAGTAGTACAACCACAATCTATAAAAATGTTTGTTGGTTTCGGAGCTTCTTCTTTAGCTCTATTTCTAGTATGTATTGCTGGCCAGCCAAACACACCTTTAACAATTCCATTTTTGGTATGAATGTTTACAATTTTACTTGGTGCTATTTGGTGATCGCTTCCTCCGTTTCTAATTACATAAATTAAACCATCATCACTAATGTAGTTTACATACCATGAAATTTCGTCTGCATGTCCTTCAATAACTACTTTGTATTTTGCTTTTGGGTTAATAACACCAACTGCAGTACCATAAGTATCTGTAATAAAATCATCTACATACGGTTTTAAATAGTCCATCCATATTTTTTGTCCTTCCCATTCGTAACCAGTAGGAGCTGCATTGTTTAAATATTTTTCTAAAAAGTCTATAGACTTTTTGTTAAGTATGCTCTTTTTTGCCATTTGAATTAATTTTTGTCTAAATTAAGAATATTAATAATAATTTAAGGGTTTACAAAGTGTAAATTATTAATTTTACTCTGTTTGTTATAAAGAATAGATTAGTTAATTTTGTACGTATCTAATATGCTATAATTTTAAGAAAAAAAGTTTCTTATTAGGTTTGGAATGATTTTGGCATTTAGTATTAAAAATCAAAATAATTCCGTTTTCACAGAAATACAAATGAAATATTTTAGTTCCCTTTTTATACTTTTTCCAATGTTTCTCTTTGCACAAATTAAAGAAGTAGCAAAGGATACAACAGATTATGAATATATTATTGTTGAAGGAGATTCTATTGCAACATCGTCAATCGATTTAGACGAAGTCATGTTATTAAATAAATTAAAATTTGATAGTAGAGCAGATAGAAAACGTTATCTTATTTTAAGACGAAAAACCATAAAAGTATATCCTTATGCTAAACTTGCAGCAGAACGTTTACAAACCATGCAAGAAAGAATGGATGCCATTGAAAGAAAAAATTTAAAGAAAAAATATGCTAAACGAGTACAGAAATATATTGAAGAAGAGTTTTCTGAAGAGTTAAAAAAGTTAACACGTACCGAAGGACAAATACTCGTAAAACTAATACACAGACAAACAGGTAGTACTGCTTTCGATTTAATAAAAGAATTACGAAGTGGTTGGAGAGCTTTTTGGTTTAATAGTACAGCAAACTTATTTGATATTTCGTTAAAAAGGGAATTTGATCCAGAAAATGAAAAAGAAGACTATCTTATTGAAGATATATTACAAAGAAACTTTCAAAACGGAATTTTAGAAAAACAAAAACCTGCGATATCTTTCGATTTTTATGCGCTTTCTAATAAATGGTTATCTTCTAAAAACCTACCATAATGCGTATTCAAACTCCTTTTGAAGAAAAACTAAATGCAATAACACATAGTTTTGGTGTTTTATTTGGTATTGCAGCCTTGGTGCTCTTAATAATTAAAGAGTCGCATAAAAGCGATTGGAGCCTTTTTAGTGTTATTGTATATGGCATTTCTATTATTATTTTATTTGCAGCATCTACTTTGTATCATTTTGTATTAGATGAAAAGAAGAAGCATTATTTTAGAGTTTTAGACCATATTAGTATCTATATCTTAATCGCTGGAACGTACACGCCAATTCTATTAATATCTTTACAAAATAGTTTAGGATGGCCTTTGTTTTATACAGTTTGGAGTATTGCTGCTTTTGGTGTAATCTTAAAAATATTTTTTACAGGACGTTTTGAAGCTTTTTCGGTAATCCTATATTTAGCAATGGGGTGGTTAGTAGTTTTCGATTTTAGTCATTTGAGTGAAGTTATTGGTAGTACAGGAATTTCACTACTCTTTGCTGGTGGATTAGCATATACGGGAGGAATTATTTTTTATATTATAAATAAAATACCATACAATCATGTTATCTGGCACTTGTTTGTATTAGCGGGAGCTATTTTTCATTTCTTTATGGTATATTTTTATGTGATATAATTTTAATTATTTAGCGTATATCTATCTGTTTTTCAGTAATATACGTGATTGTTTAATCGCGTATTTATACTCTTACTATTCCCTTTGTTTCCTTTTAAATTTGTATTGAAATCAAAAACTACATATTCAGATTGAGTAGCTACTATCTTTTTTTTGATTTTAAAAACGCAATTATCAATTTTTTAAATATCAAAAATTATGGAAACACAAACAAAACCAGTAAAACATTTAACTTATCATGTTTTAGTAACAGAAAAAGGATCATGGATGCATGCTCCAGGATCAGATTTTTTATTCGCTTATTTAGATAATGATTGGGATCCTAGTACTACAAAAGCGGTAACAGACGCTTTTAAAGAAGCTCTTAAAATGTCTACAAAAATTAAAGATGCGGTAAAAACGACTAGTGGTCAAGCTGTAGTAGATGGTTTGTATCTTTTAGATCAACCAGCAATGACAAAAGCAATGAATTCTATTGATGGAATGGGGTTAACCGCAAGTGCGCAACATGAAAATCAAGGTTCTGGAACTGCAGTAGGTATTACTAAAGAATTTTTTCAAGTAGTTTTGGGAGGATTGACAGGTGACGTTGCACCTATGCTTAAATATTTAACAACACAAATGGGAGATGTGCAAGCACAAGTAAAAAAGAATACTGTAACAGATACTTTTGGTGTAGTTGTAGGTTTAATATCTGTAATGCCAGTTTTAGAAGTGCCTGTAACAAGCTTTCAATATGTGTTCTCTTCTGCAGAAACAAGCCAATGGTTTGTTGATGTTTTATGTGTTAGCACAGATCATTACTCTTATGACTATAAATATACTGTTGCAAATTATAATTATGTTAAATCATAATTAAACACAGTACATTTAATTTTTATGAATGCGAAATGCAATAATGTATTTCGCATTTGTTTGTATTAGCTGTAAGTTTTTATCTACTATATGAGCTAGTAATTCTTTTGATTATATGGGAGTTTTAAATGAATTTCTTATTCTATCCACTCTAATTCTGTGTAGGCGTTGTAGCAGAATTGGGTAAAAGTTTCCTATTATGTTTATTATAGTGATAATGCTTACCAAAAGTAAATAACCTTGTAGTAATAAACCTATAGATAAAATAAGGAGGATAACCAAAGCGGCAAAATGTCCAAATTCGGATTGCTTGGTTTGATATACAAAGTTTGTCAATCCTTTTTTAGTCCCATTAAAGTATTTTGTTTTATTTTTTTTAGTACCCCAGAAAGCAATGAGTAGTAGGTATTTAAAATATTTAACACCAAGAATATTACTAATAGTTGTTAGCGCTTTTACATTTTTAAGTCGATAGTAGCAGTTAGGAAGAATGCGATGCGTTGGGAATACAAATCCAATAAAGGCAAAAATACCTGTAACAAATAAAGTAATTAAAAAGGCAATTATAAAATTCGCTAAAAGACTATAATCATCAGGTTGCGTCGCTATTAGAAGTTTTAGCATAGCAATTGTTTGATAGCATAAAAAAACAGATATTAGAGGAAATAGTATTTTCTTAATTGTCTTCAAATAGAATTCGTTAGGTTTTTATAAGTTGCAAAACGAAGTTAGTCTAAATTAATTAAACAATCCTCTTTGCCATTTATTATTAGTCCAACGAAGGCATAAAAAAACAAGGTCTGTAATGGGACCTTGTTTTTATTTAATAACGCTTTGTAGTATTAAGCCACAACGTCTTTCTTTTTAATTTTTCGGTATGGAAATGAGTTAAAAATACTGCGTTTTCCAAAACGAGATTGCTTATCGCTTTGTGAGAATTTAATATATAAACCTTTGTTTACACCAAAGTACTCATAGGTGTTACCATCTAAAAAAGAAACCTCTAACAACAATCCTTTATGTTGCCAGTCTACTATTGGACTAGAAATAGTAGTTGTGTATTCTTCTTTATTTGCAGCAATAGTTTCTGGTGCCATACTTACTAAAAAGTGGTAACCATCAATAACTTTACGGCTCATGATTTCTGCTTCTACAGCCTTTTCATCTCCTTCTTGAAACTTATCTGGATGCCATTCTTTTACTAAACTTCTATACGTAGTTTTTAAACTTTTTAAAGTCATTTCTTTTTCTACGTTAAATAATTTCTTGTATTCGTTGATGCGTTTCATGTATAAAGCTGTTTTCTAAATCGAGTGCAAAGGTACTACTTCTTTTTAGATGTTGGAGTTTTAGTTTAATTTTTTGTGTGTTGGTTTATTATATACCTAAAAACTTCTTCTTTAGAGATTAAAAAGAAGAGGTTTTAATTTTTATTAGTTGAAGCTGTATTAAAATAGCTCGTCTAAATTAGCACGAAGACCAACTAAACAATAACTGCAATGCTTAAAAGGTTAAAAATAGTTTAGCAACTTCTTTAACTTCTTTTTTTGTGACATTCTGGTTTTCAAAATAGGAAATTTTTAAATCTATAACTTTTTAAATACTTCCTTTGCCATAATATTTTTTTCGTAACCAAAAGGATACTTTAACTAACAATATTAATGCAGGAACTTCTACCAAAGGGCCTATTACACCTGCAAATGCTTGTCCGGAATTCAATCCAAAAACAGCAATAGCAACCGCTATAGCTAATTCAAAATTATTACCTGCTGCTGTAAATGCAACCGAAGCTGTTTTGTCATAAGTTGCTCCTGTAGCTTTAGTAAAGAAAAAGCCTATAATAAACATTAAGGTGAAGTAAATGAGTAGTGGTATGGCAATAATTATAACATCCATTGGGATTTGTACAATAAGTTCTCCTTTTAATGAGAACATAACAATAATAGTAAAGAGTAAAGCAATTAAAGTAATTGGTGAAATAGTAGGAATAAACTTGGTTGTATACCAATGTTCTCCTTTTAAAGGAACAAGAATAAGACGACTTAAAATTCCTAAAGCAAAAGGAATTCCTAAATAAATGGCAACACTTTCTGCAATAGTAGTTATTGAAATATCTACAATAGCACCTTCAAAACCAAAATAGGGAGGAAGTACAGTAATAAAAAGCCAAGCATAAAAACTATAGGCAAACACTTGGAAAACACTGTTTAAGGCAACTAAACCTGCTCCATATTCGCTGCTGCCTTCGGCAAGGTCGTTCCACACTAAAACCATAGCAATACATCTTGCAAGACCTATTAAAATAAGTCCAACCATATATTCAGGATAATCCCTTAAAAAAGTAATGGCTAGAATAAACATTAAAACAGGACCAATAATCCAATTTAGGATTAAGGAAATGGAAAGGATTTTGGTATTTTTAAATACTTTAGGTAATAGTGCATAATTTACTTTTGCCAAAGGCGGGTACATCATTAAAATTAAACCAATTGCAATTGGAATGTTTGTGGTACCACTACTTAGCGAATTAATAAAATCTGGAAAACTTGGTGAAAAATAGCCTATAGAAACACCAATAGCCATTGCTACAAAAATCCATAAGGTTAGATTTCTGTCTAGAAAACTTAGTTTTTTATTTGCCATTTTAAGATTGAATTTGTGAGAATACGTAAAACATTTCGGTAGCAATTTGTAAGCTTCTTTCTTTATATTTTTCTGCTTGTAGTGGTGTATTATCGAAAGCTTTTGGGTCTTCGAAAGTAATTGGAATTCGTTTTTCTGCTCCAGCTATAAAAGGACAACCTCCATCTGCCTGCGAGCAGGTCATGATTGCTGCGAATTCGGATTTCGGATTAAAATCAGCTTCCAGCTTTTTGGAAAAACCAATTATTGGATGTGCATTATCTGTATATTTAATACTGTATATTGGGTTGCTTGCTTCTGCTATTTTTTGAATTTTAAAACCGGCATTCTTTAAGGTTTCAGTAACCATTGGAAATAGAGCAGTAGCTTCGGTTCCTCCAGAATAACAAAATACATTTCTAATACTAAAATGGTTTGCCATGGTTTGCGCCCAAACTTGTGATAAATGACTTCTTCTAGAGTTGTGTGTGCAAATAAAGTTTAACCGAATTTCTTGATTTGCTTTCACTTTATCTTCAAGGTAAGTAACTAATGGTTGTAGTATTTCTTTTCGAGTAGCATCTATGCTTTCTACATCTAGCGAAGCAATAGATTTTTCAATAGATTTAAATATGGACATTTTATTGGTATTTGATTGATTTTATTAATTAACAACAACCACTTCCTGGTTCGCAAGTGTTTCCTGTTTGTATTTCTGAAAATTGCAATTTTGGTTTTTCTGTAGGAATACCGCAATTATCTTTTGCTAAGCAATCGGTTTGTTTTGTTGTTAATAAGAAGTTTTTTCCATCAAAATCTAATCCGAATTTACCAATGGTTTCCGCTTGATATTCTACTTCAATTTCTAAATCTTCGATTCCAAGTGTTTTTTCAGATAGAGAAATAATATGCACCAATTTTTCAGGATGTAATCTGTGATCGTAATCATTTGCATTCCAAAGTTGAAAGTTTACTACTTCTTCTTTTCTAACAGTTCCTCCACAATCTATAAAGTGTTTAGTTATTTTTCCAACTTCAGTTACATGAAAGTGATTAGGTACTAACTCGCCATTTGGTAATTGAAAAGCAATCGTTTTTAATTCTTTTAAGATGTTTTTAATTTCAGATAGTTTCATATTTTATTTTTTTACTTGATTTTCAGGTCTTTGTTATGAATGTTTTACAGTTGTATTTGTTTATTGCGATTATACGATTAATGAATTCAAATTTTTTTTAGCAGCAATTGGCAATATTAATATCCTGATCTAAAAACAGAAGCATTACATTTTTCATTTTTGTCCAGTTTTCTTTATCTATACAATAGCAAACGCTAGTGCCTTCAACATTTCCTTTTATTAATCCTAGTAGTTTAAGTTCTTTTAAATGTTGCGAAATGGTTGGTTGTGCTAAACCAATTTCGTTAACTAAATCGCCACAAACACAAGTGTTAATCTTAAATAAATGCTGTAAAATTGCAACTCGAGCAGGATGCCCAAATACTTTAGCAAATAGGGCAATTTCGTTTTGTTGATCTGTAAATATTTCCGTTTTCGCTAGTCCCATTTTTTAGTATTAATTTGTTCATTGCAATATTACGATTAATGTTTTGAAAATTAAAATATTTTATCAAGTATTTATAACTTCTTTTATATTCAGGTGTTTTTACGCTGTTTGTATTTAATTATAAATCAGATATTTATATTGTTAAACGAACTAGTCTAATTATTAAAAACCTGTATTATGAAATCTTTAAAATTCATTTTAATTTTTGTTGCTTTAGTCATTATGTATGCTTGTAAAAAAGAAGTAAAGCAAGATGTTAAAAATAATAATACTTTGTCTGAGTATGTACAGATTTCAAATATTGAAAACTCGAATTGTTCACCAGATCCTAGTTGGTTTACTATGGTAAATGGTTCGCGTAGAACTCCAGCACCAAATGAAGGACAAACTAGTGTATTTGCAAATAATGTTACGGTTTCTAATTGTAATTTTCATCAATGGTCCTGGCAAAAATTTTTATGGTTAACTAATGAATATAATGAAAGACCAATGTTTTTAGATAGTTTGCACCAAGTTTCATCTATAGGAGAAAAATATCCTAAAAATAAAACGATTGTATTAACAGATACGTCGCAAGCAAGTAATAAACAAGATATTTTAAAAACACCAGTTTTTACTTCAGGAAAACCAGTATCAAGCACTATATATTATGCGATTTATATGAATGATATTAGTTATAGTACAATGATAGAATATGGTCCGAAAGTGAAAGCAGATCCTTTAAGTGCGAAAAATGTTGCTTTTCCTGTTGGTGCATTAGAGCTTAAAACTTCTTGGGTAGATGTAAATGCTTTAAGTGATGCTTCTTCTTATTTTGTAACCGATGCATTAATAAATGATATACCTACTAAAGTAGCACTTTTAGGAATGCATGTTGTTGGAGTAGTAGAAAACCATCCAGAGTTTGTTTGGGCAACTTTTGAACATGATGCACTTGCACCTTATTACGATTGGAGTAAAGCTACAGCTACTACAGATGCACCAGTTACTAGTACAATAGATTATCCGCTTTTTGATAAAAGTAACACCTCTAGCGTAAAAAACATTACATCGCCAAATAGTATAAACACGAATGTCTTTTCGGTGTATAAATATGGAACACCAATTGAGATAAAAAGCATTGATAATAAAAATGTGCAATCGTATATGGAAACTAGCCAGAATGGTTCGGAAAACTTTAATAACATACAAAACATAAATACTAGTGTAAAGAGCCAGCTATCTGGAATTTGGAATAATTACTTTTACAATGGTTCTTTATGGATTAATACCGAAGGTTATAAAGGTATAGAAGCACAGGCTAAATTAATTGATTCGTTATCTGAAAAATTTGCACTTCAAAATTCAAAAAAAGGAGATTTTACTAGAGGTTCTGTTGCTGCATATAATATAACTATGGAAACCTATGTGCAAGTAGGTTTTACTTCTAAAGGAATACATACTACCATTGATAGTAATCTTGTAAATTGTTTTCTTTGTCATGGTGCAACTCATAAAAAAAGTATTACACCTCTAAATATTAGTCATATTTTTACTGGTTATGTTGGTGGTCTAAAAGGACTTACAAAAACACAGGTAAAAGAACAACATGTAGCTTTTGTTCAGGAGCAACTAGTTATGCTTAGGAAACGAAATAAAGAATAGATTTTAAAAATTTTAAAAAGGAAGTTTAGAGTAGCGTATTAATAGTATGTAGCGAATGTTTTTGGTTATAAACAGTCACTAATATTTATTTAATAATTCCTCTTTTTTCTTTTCAAAATCATCTAAAGTTATTATTCCATCATCTAGTAATTGTTTTAATTCTCTCAATTTGTCTGCACTAGATTTTTCATTACTGGATGTATTTAATAAAATCGAATTGTCTTTAAAATCGGAATACATTTTAAAATGTCTATAATTTAATTTTTTATCTGAAATTGGCGAATCTATTTGTTCCATTATAGTCTTGCTAAACTTAGGGATGGTTTGAAAATAGTAACTTTTCCCCTTTTCTAAATAAACATCATATTTTTGAACTTTACTTTTTGAGCCAATAGCAGAAGCATAAATACCAATTGTAATACTGTCTGAATTGAAAATCTTATATTCTAAATGTCCTCCATTTTTTAGGTAGCAAATTTTTTCGCCATTCATAATAATATGATGCCTAGCTCCAGAACCATAAGTCATCTTTGGTCTATAAATATTTATTGTAGCAAAATCACTTTGACCATAAGTGGATGTACAGAAGAAAATAATAAAAATAATTATAATATAGTTAGTTAATAGTTTCAAGGTTGATTTTTATTGGGTTAAAAAGGAGTAAATATATTAAGTAAATTCTATTTTATTTAACTTATAACTAATGAAAAAGTTACTTAAGCTAACACCTTATAAACAATTGTTTGTTTGTAGGTAAATCCATGGGTAATGCATTTTTTGATATGCCTATACTTTCTATACAAAAATCCAATTAAGTAAATTAGTAAAAGAATAGTTGTTTTTTTATATAAACACAAAATAATAAAAGACTTATTATCCATGTATTTGTTCTTCGGTAAGGTTTTCTATTAAAAAATTTGCTGTTTCTGGTAGTTTATTTATTAAGTCTTCCATTACTTTTGGATTAGAAAATTCTGTTGTAATTCCTGGCAACATACTTAAAGATGGATCATCAAAATCTGCACAACCCATAGCCCAGTTTTTAAAAAGACGATTGTTTACTAAATTATCATAAATTATTTTTATTTTGGTATGTCTAGAATCTTTTCGTATTCTAAATAAAAGATCATCAATAATTTCTGGTTCTCCTTCTATCACTTGAATAAAGAATCCTTTGCTATGCATTAATACTCCGCTAATGTTATCTATAGTATTATAACCGCGTGAATCGTGTAACAAATTTAATAAATCACGTTTACTAAACGGAGTTGTAGCTTGGCTAGAATAAACCAGACGACGTAATTTCATATTGAATAATCTTTAAGTATAATAAGTTCCTTGTCAGTCGTTTAACGAAGTTAGTAGAAACTTTTATTAAAGGCAAGTTAAACCTTTATAATATCTTGATATTCGTTGAAAAAGGCTTCAAATTGATGCATGTTTTCATTAAAAAATACCATAACTTCTTGCCATGTATTTTTGTTGTGTATAGATACTTTTTTACCTAAAGGAATATAGATACGAGAAATTTCTTTTCCATTTTCTAAAAAGTATTCTTCTTCAAAAATCGCTTCTGGTAGGTATTCGTTAACTAAAATATTTTGGAGGGATTCTAGTTTTTCCCAATAGGTTATTCGATTTTCTAAATCATCTTCAAGATCTAGTGCGACTAATGCTTTTTTGTTATCAAAATGAAACTTAAAGCTAAATCCTTTTATTTTGGTGTTATATAAAATCCACTTTCTTGGAAAAGATTTTCCAAAGCTGGTCCAAAATAACTGTTTTATCTGTCTTGATTCTTCTTTGCTAAACATATATGGTTACACAAAATAAGCAATTGCAATAGCTGCAACAATAGTTATTAATTTAGTGATATTAAATTTATGATCTTCATTACTTTCAAACAAAATAGTTGTCGAAATATGTAAAAATATACCAATTACTATTGCTGAAAATTCAAAATAATATTCTTGTATAAAGCTAAAATTTTCAGAAAGCAAAACACCAAAAGGTGTCATTAATGCAAATAAAATTAAGAAAAAGGCAATTTTTGTTTTTGGTAATTGGGATGCAAAAAAGAAGGATGCAAGAATAATAGCAACTGGTAATTTATGTATAATAATACCAAACAGTAAACTATTGTGGTTGTGTATTGGTATACCTTCTAAAACGCTATGTATACTTAAGCTTATAAATAATAGCCAGGGAAAAGCAGTTGCGCTTTTATTTAAATGCACGTGACCATGTTCTGCACCTTTAGAGAAAAACTCTAAAATTATTTGAAGTAAAATACCAATCATAATAAACAATCCTATTGGTTTATTAGTGTGTTGGTATACTTCAGGTAAAAAGTTGAAAACAGTAATAGATAGGAGGAAAGCTCCACTAAAAGCGAGTAATAGTTTTAAGTTTTTATTTCGCGATGGTTTTAAAATTAAAACAAAAGCATAACCTAAAAGAACACTTAATATTGGTAATAATATGTTTTGCATCTATTTAAAGCAATATTTTAATTAATGACTCTTAGACAAGCTTAGAGTAACAATTTTCTAATTATTTAAAAATTAAGATTAATCTTTCACTTTGTTTGGCGTGAAAGGGATTGAGTTTATAATCGCCAAAAGCATCTAATAAATAAACTCCTGCTTGATTAAATAGAGATTCAAAGTCAGCTAAAGTAAATCCTCTAACACGTTCTTGAAAAGAATAATCTTTACCATCTACAGTAAAAGAAATATCTTTAATAATATAACCATCAACAACACTTCGTTTTTGAGTAAAAGCTATCCCTTCAACGGTTTTAACATCTTCAGCAACTAGGTTATCTATTACATATTCACTATTCATAAAATCGATTACACCAAAACCAAACTCGTTTAATTCTGCTTTAATAGCTTTAATAGTGTTTAAGTTGTCTTCTTCTTTATCAAAATAACCAAAACTGGTAAACAAATTAAAAACTGCATCAAATTGATCTGGATATGACTTACTCATATCGTGCACCTTAAATTTTAAGGTCTCATTTTCAAACTGTTTTGCATGTGCTATGCTATTAGCAGACAAATCTACTCCAGTTATAGTATAACCTATAGTGTTTAAGTATATGGAATGTCTGCCTTTTCCGCAGGCAAGATCTAGTATGCTTCCACCTTCTGGAATATTTAAATAATTGGTAAGATTATCCATAAACTGTTGGGCTTCGGTATAATCTCTATCTTTGTAAAGAATATGGTAAAATGGCGAATCAAACCACGAAGCAAACCATTCTTTTTCGCTTTTTATCATGTATTGTTATATATCAGCACAAAAATAATCTATTTTTGCAATCTATTTGTCGTAATACATGGAGAATAATTATAAAATGCTAGCCAAAACTTTATTTGGCTTTGAAGATTTATTAGCAAAAGAGCTAACACAACTTGGTGCACAACAAGTTAAAATAGGAGTGCGAAGTGTTTCATTTGTTGGTGATAAAGGCTTTATGTACAAAGCGAATTTAGGACTGCGTACTGCAATTAAAATTTTAAAACCTATAAAGACTTTTAGAATTGTAAACGAAGAGGATTTGTACAAGCAAGTGTATAAAATGGATTGGAGTGAATATCTAAAATCTTCTGGAACTTTAGCTATTAGCTCTACGGTAAATTCTAAGCAGTTTACACACTCACAATATATTTCGCTTAAAACAAAAGATGCTATTGTAGATAAGTTTAGAGATACTACCGGAGAAAGACCAAATGTAGATTTACGTTTTCCAGATTTAAAGATTAATGTACATATAGATAGACAAATGTGTACGCTTTCTTTAGATTCTTCTGGAGAATCGTTACACAAACGTGGATATAAAACAGCAACTAATATTGCGCCAATTAACGAAGTTCTTGCTGCAGGTTTAATTATGCTTTCTGGTTGGGATGGACAAACCGATTTTATGGATCCAATGTGTGGTTCTGGAACTATGCTTGTAGAAGCAGCAATGATTGCTTGTAATATACCGCCAAACCTAATGCGTAAAGAATTTGGTTTTGAACGTTGGAACGATTGGGATGTAGAACTTTTTGAAAAAATTGAAGCATCTTTATTAAGTAAAACTAGAGATTTTCATCATAGATTATTAGGTTTTGATAAATCACCAAGTGCAGTTACCAAAGCAAAAGAGAATTTAAAAAATGCACATTTAGATGAATTTGCCACTATAAAACATGAAGATTTTTTTAAAACTCAAAAGGGAGGAGAGGAAAAATTACACATGGTATTTAATCCTCCTTACGGTGAACGTTTAGATAATTTAGATGTAGAAGATTTTTATAGTAAAATAGGAGATACCTTAAAGCAAGGCTATCCAGGAACCGATGCTTGGTTGGTTACTTCAAACTTAGAGGCCCTAAAGTTTGTAGGTTTACGTCCTTCACGAAAAATAAAAGTATTTAATGCAAAGCTGGAAGCGCGTTTGGTGAAATATGAAATGTATGCTGGGAGTAAGAAAGGTAAATATATGAATAAGGAAAACTAGTATTTTTGCGTTGCAAATAGCTTTTTTACAGCGTATAACTTTTCATGTTTTTATTTGCTAATTTCAGGATATTCTAAAAACAATTGGTCTACTAATTCTTTTGTGTACTTTTTTAAAGCATGTTTAGATTTATTTAATTCACAAGGAATGGAAGCTTGCCATATCACTTGATTTTTTTCAATATCGGAAACATAAATAATAAGTGCTTCTTGCGTATAAATTACGGTATTTATAGTGCAAGTTCTCCAATAGTCGAATTCACTTTCGAATTCACAGTTTCGCACTATATTTTCTTTTTCAATAATTGAGATTTTAAAACCAGCCTGTAATTGTGGTTTAAATACATTGGTTTTGTATCCCAAAGCAGCCATTTGATTATCTAATTCATTTCCTATTAATTGACGTACAAAAGCATTATCTAAATTTGTATACTTGGTATTGTCAACTTGAAAATCATCTAAACAAAGAACATATGTTTCGTAGTAATTAAAATCTATTTTATCATCATAATCGGAGATAATGTCTTCTGTTACAGCACAACCAAATAAAAGAATAACTGTAAAAAGGCTTAAAAATTTTAAAACGATTAAAGATCTCATGATATAAGTATTATACCTTAAAGGTCTTTCTTTAAAAAGTGTTTAACTATGATATTTGTCAGTTTTATAGCTAATATTTTTCTTGAAGTATTTTAGTATGATGTTCTATATGATATGCTGTCCACATAATAATTTCTCTTACTGGCATTTTTCCCATTAAAGGATGTGGTAAAATATAGCTATCCAGTTGTTTATCGTTCCAGCGTTTTAAGGTTTTGTATTGTAGTTTTTTATTCTCTACTTGTAATCTGTTAAGAATGTATTCTTTTTCACTTAAAGTAGGGGTTTTCATGTTTTGCGATCCTTTAAAAGTGCTTCCTTTTACGTTTTTTAAACGTTCATGATACCGATTTACAATTGTATCATAATCTCTTAAGTCTCTATTTGCTTTACCAAATTTAAATTTTAATAAAATTTTTGGCATACTTAACGCATCATTTAGCGGCTTTATGCTTTGAAGCAAGTGCAATGCTTGTTGACCAGAGGTCCATTTTCCTTCTGGGCCTTTTTGCCATTTATCGTCTTCTTGATTTTGCAACCAATTTAAAAGTGTAGTATGTTTTTCTTCTAAATTGCTTACAATATCTTCCTTGTTCATTAGTTTATCCTTTTTTAAATAAAGGAATAAGGTAAGAAATATTATAGCCATAGCCAACACCAAAGCTACTACCATCATAAGTTCTATTATAACCTGGAACATATAGATTTTCAAAGTTCTCTGGTTGGTCTTGACTAAAAATATTTTTTAATTGCGCATTAAGCCCGATAAATAAATTTGGTAATATTTCTGCTTTAATACCAATTATTAATTCTGCCCATATTGCTGTAAGTCCACTAAATTTTTTGGATTCGTTAGAAATTTCAGGATCCCAATATTGGTCTTGAGAATATACCGAGTAGCTATTTCTAGTTTGACTAAAAGTACTTGCACCAACACGTAAACCTCCATAAATCATATTATGCATACCAAACCAATTGGTGTATGTGTTGTAATCTACTCCAGCCTTAAAATAAGAACCAGAAGCTGTTGCGTTAATATTGTCGTTACCTAAAGTTCTTTCTTCTGTACCTAATTCTCCAGCAACATATAAACGTTTTGTTAGTCTAAAATCTGCCATAATCTCAAAACCTTTATAGTCGTCTTCGAGGACAGTTCTTATTAGTTTACTTAAATCTCCTCCAATACGAAGTCCGTATTTTTGAATATGTTTAATAGAATCTTTCTTTGCTTTAGCAATACTGTCATTTTGTGCATTAGCAGATACACAAAAGAGCATGAAAAAGAGAAATATATTAATGGAAAAGGTTAAAGTGCGCTTCATCTTCGTTGCTAATTGGTTCGTTATCTGTTGTTGATAGTATGTAGTCTATCCATTTATCTCCATCGTCTTCTATGCTTATAGTAACATTTTCGAAAACGGTTTTATAGCCACAAGCTTTAGATACATATTCTAGTTTAGTAACATAATGAATGGTTATTATATCTTCATTTCCGTCTACATAATCATCTGTATCATCATCTGGAGTTCCATTATCATTAATAGAATAATCATTATGTAATTTAAACTGCGTAGAAGTTTCTGTAGTTTTTAATGGCAAATAAACACTATTAGCAGTAACTACATCATAATCACTTAAAACAGCATCATTGTCTACGCCCTGTGCTCTAAAATTTAGTACATTTTTTAGGTTTTCTGTATTTGCACTATTATAAAATTGCATATAAAGATGTGCTGTGGTAGAAGTATCGTCGGAACATAAATCATCTCTTTCACAACTTAAAAAAATGGTAAAAAGGATAAGTACTGGTATTAGTATGATTTTTAATTTTTTCATATTTATTTTCCGAAAAAACGGAAATCGCATTAAATTTATCTTTTTTCTAAAAGTACAACATTTTCAACATGAAAAGTTTGCGGAAACATATCTACAGATTGTAATTTAGTCACTTTATACATGTCTTTCATTAAAGCTAAATCTCTAGCTTGTGTTGCACTATTGCAACTTACATAAACTATTTTATTTGGCGCAATGTTTAATATTTGATTAACAACATCTTTATGCATTCCATCCCTAGGAGGATCTGTAATAATTACATCAGGTTTACCGTGTGTTTCAATAAACTCTTGATTAAATACGTTTTTCATATCGCCTACATAAAAATCGGTATTATCAATTTTATTTAGTTTGGCGTTTTCTTTTGCAGCAAGAATAGCATCTGGAACAGCCTCTACACCAACTACTTTTTTAGCTTTTTTAGCAACAAATTGCGCAATAGTTCCAGTTCCTGTATATAAATCGTATACTAACTCATTGCCAGACAATTTAGCAAAATCACGTGTTATTTTATATAATTCGAACGCTTGCGCAGAATTGGTTTGGTAAAAAGATTTAGCATTAATTTTAAACTTTAAACCTTCCATTTCTTCAAAGATATGATCTTCTCCTTTATAGCAAACAACTTCTTGATCGTAAATAGTATCATTAGCTTTTTGGTTAATGATATATTGTAAGGATGTAATTTGTTTAAATTCTTCGGAAAGGAAATCTAATAATAATTCTCGTTTTTCTTTATCGTCTTTAAAAAACTGAACTACTACCATGATATCTCCAGTTGAAGAGGTACGAATCATTAACGTACGAAGCAAACCTGTTTGATTTCTGGTATTAAAGAATTCCATATCATTATCTAAAGCAAACTGTTTAACAGCATTACGAATAGCGTTTGAAGGATCTGCTTGTAAATGACACTTTTTAACATCTAGAATTTTGTCCCACATACCAGGAATATGAAAACCTAAAGCATTTCTATCTCCTAAATCGTCTGAAGATTCAACTTCTTCATACGTTAACCAACGAGAATCGCTAAAAGAGAATTCCATTTTATTTCTATAAAAATATTGTTCAGCAGCTCCTAAAATAGGAGTAACTTCTGGAAGTTCTATATGCCCAATTCTAGTTAAATTATTGGTAACTTCTTTTTGTTTATAAAACAATTGGTGCTCATATGCCATGTCTTGCCATTTACAACCACCACAAGTTCCAAAATGTTGGCAAGCAGGTGCTGTACGTTTGTCTGATAATTTATGAAAAACGGTTGCTTTTCCTTCGTAATATGCTTTACGTTTTTTAAATGTTTGTACATCTACAACATCTCCAGGAACTGCGTTTGGTAAAAAAATTACTTTTCCATCTGGTGCTTTTGCAACGGTTTTACCTTTTGCTCCTGCATCTATAACTTCCACGTTTGTGAAAACTTGTTTTCTGTTTTTTCTTCTTGACATGTTGCAAAAGTATCAAAAAAAAGCTGCTTGAATATACAAGCAGCTTATAAAATTTTAGGATTATTTTTTTCTAATTTTTATTAAATTTATTTAAGATCTTTTCCATTTGTTTTCCTGCTGCTTCACGACCACCAAGTCCAAAGGATAAAACAATAGTTAAAGCTACAGCTCCTAATGTAATTCCAAAAGCAAGGTTTATAATATCATCAGCAATCCCCATGGTTCTTAAACCAATAGCTAAAAACATTGCAATTATTGCCACTTTAAGTATACTACCAACAAATTGGTTATCTCCATTTTTATTAAAATTTTTGTAAGCAATATTTGCTATCCAATTTCCTATAGCAAGAATTATTAATCCAAATAATATATTACCTCCAAGAGAAACGATGGTTTCCATAACTTCAGAAAGTTTTACAAATTGTAATTTTTCAATTGCAGTCATCAAACCAAATAAGATAATAAAGGCATAAACAATATTTGCAATCAATTTTTCAACATTAATTTTTCCGAAAAACGAATCTAAATGCGCACTTTTTAATACTTCATTTACATTTAAACTATCTAATAAATCTTTAATTAAACCACTTAAAAAACGACCTCCAACTACAAATAAAATTAGAATAAGAGTTGCAACTAATACTCTTGGTATTGCTTCAAAAAAACTATTTAGCATATTTGTAGCAGGACTAGATATAGCCTCTAAACTTAAAATATTTAATGCAGCAATTAAAAGCGGAATAAATATAAAAATGAAAACTACTTTTTTAAGTATTGTCACTAAGTTAATATTTTCAGGTAATTGAAGCTTTGGAGCAAATTTTTGAATGGTATCTCCAGAGAGTCCAACAAGTTCAGATACTACATTGGCTAACATATAACCAATATAGCCAACGAGACCTGCAGCTATTACATTAGGTATGAAGTTGGAAAACTTACTAACCATTTCTCTTAAAGGTTCTAAAGCTGTTGTCATTCCTAACTTTTCTAATGACATCATAAATACAATAATCATTAAAAAGAAGTAAATTAATTTTCCGATGAGTTTTGATAATACGACTTTACTTTTTCCTAGTTTATTATCTACACCAGTTTTTGATATTAGTTTGGTAATAATTTTTTTAACGAATTTGGCAATTAGCATACCAATTATCAATATAATTAATGCACCAAGTACGTTAGTAAAATTGCTTCCTAAAGAATTAGAAAGACTATCTGTAATATTGTTTAAAAATTCCATAATACGATAAAGTTGTTTTTAGTTATATCGTAAAATTAAATCCTAAATCATCAATTCTATTTTATCAAATTAACAACTTGATATTTAACGTTTAAATGTTGATTTTTATGGATGAAATACTTAGTATTTTTAGTGCTAGCGATTAATTCTAAACATTATTTTTAATAAGTATTAATATTTATTAAATTGCAAGTCTTTAGGGATGATTTCTTTCCCACGCTGAATTTTCGACACTTCGAAAGGATAAAGGTAGATAAGGAATGGTTATTTTATAAATTAAAAATTATTAAAAATGGCTGTTTTAGACCAATTAACATCGCAAGAAGCGATGGATTTAGAAAACAAGTATGGCGCACACAATTACCATCCGCTTCCAGTAGTACTGAGTAGAGGAGAAGGTGTATATGTTTGGGATGTAGAAGGAAAAAAATATTACGATTTTCTTTCCGCTTATTCTGCAGTAAACCAAGGGCATTGTCATCCAAAAATTATTGGAGCAATGGTAAACCAAGCACAAACTCTTACACTAACTTCTCGTGCGTTTTATAACGATATGTTAGGAGCGTTCGAAAAGTATGCAACAGAAACTTTTAAGTACGATAAGTTATTACCAATGAATACGGGAGCTGAAGCTGTAGAAACAGCTTTAAAACTATGTAGAAAATGGGCTTACGAGGTAAAAGGAATAGACGAAAATGAAGCAGAAATTATTGTTTGTGAAAATAACTTTCACGGAAGAACTACTACAATTATTTCGTTTTCTAACGATCCAGTAGCTAGAAAAAACTTTGGACCTTATACGAATGGGTTTATTAAAATTGAATACGACAACCTTATAGCTTTAGAAGAAGTACTTTCTAGCAATAAAAATGTTGCAGGATTTTTAGTAGAACCAATTCAAGGTGAAGCTGGTGTTTATGTACCAACCGAAGGATATTTAACAAAAGCAAAAGCATTGTGCGAAAAGTATAATGTTTTATTTATTGCAGATGAAGTGCAAACAGGAATTGCAAGAACTGGAAAAATGCTCGCAATTGATCATGAAAATATTAAGGCAGATATTTTAATTCTTGGAAAAGCATTGTCTGGAGGAGCTTATCCAGTTTCTGCAGTTTTAGCGAACAATGCTATTATGAATGTTATTAAACCAGGAAATCATGGAAGCACATTTGGCGGTAATCCTGTAGCTGCTGCAGTTGGTATGGCTGCTTTACAAGTGATTAAAGACGAGAACCTAGCCGATAATGCACAAGCTTTAGGAAAATTATTTAGAACAGAACTTTCTAAATTTATAGAAACATCTAATATTGTTAATGGTGTAAGAGGTAAAGGTTTGTTAAATGCTATTTTAATTAATGATGATGAAGAAAGTGAAACAGCTTGGAATATATGTATAGCTTTACGTGATAATGGGTTATTAGCAAAACCTACACATGGAAACATTATTAGATTTGCTCCACCTTTAGTTATGACCGAAGCGCAATTATTAGATTGTGTTGCTATTATTATAAAAACTTTAAAGCAATTTGAAAACTAATATAGAAGTGAAATATAAGTAATAAAAAAAGCGACCAATTGGTCGCTTTTTTTATTTCAAAATAATATATATTATTGGTTTGTTTGTTGTAACTCTTCCATTCTTTGTTGCATAAGTTCTGGGTTTTGCATAGCATCCCAACCAATAAACATTACTGCCCAAATCATAAAAATTATAGTAGCAATACATAAAATAATGCCAATTATTGCCATTATTTTACCAGCTTTTACATTTCCATATCCTAAGTAATTTTCAGGAGCTTCCTTGTATAAAGCAGTTGCTTTGCTGGATAGTACTATTGCAACGATTCCTAATACTAATCCAATAATTCCATAGCACCAGCAGGTTAAAATAGATAATATTCCAAATACTAAAATAAGTGTCGAGTTTGGTAATGTTTGTTTTTCCATAGTTAGTTTAAATAAATTTGTTGATATAGTTAATAAAGATAATTAGAATATTTATAATAAATAAAAGCATTAAGTATTTATGTCCGTTTTTTATTTTAAACTTAATATGTAATACTAATAAAATTAGCATTAAAATAATGGTAAAAATTGCAGGATACATATTAAATGCAGCAGTAAAATCTCCCTGAACTATTAGTGCAACAGAGCGTTGCATACCACAACCTGGGCAGTCTATACCAAATAGTTTTTTGTTTAAACAAGGTAGCATGTAATCTTCAAATGAAGACATAAATTTGTTTGTTTTATATAATGCAAATGTATTAAAAAGCCAATTGTATACAATTGGCTTTTTAGATTATAAATTGGTGTTGTTTAATTTTTTTGTGAAATAACTACTTTCTTACTACTAGTGCTTTGGTTTGTAAAAGTTACTTTAGTTATATAAACACCATCACTTAAACCTTGAGTAGAAAATTGGTAGCTATCTTGAGTAGATAAATTTACTTCATTAAAAATTCTTTTTCCAGAGACATCAAATAAAGATATTGATTGTACTTCTAATTGTTTCGGGTTTAAAACAATTAATTGCGCTGTATTATTGTTTTGCATAACCAAGAAGTCCTCCTCATTAAATTCTTCTGTAGATAAAGACTGCGATTGAAATACAATTTCAAAGCGATCGGTGTAATTTCCGGTTTCGAGCGTTATTTCATAGGCTTGATCTTGTAAATTAATATAGGAATCATTGATTTTATCGTGAATGTATATAGGTTGCTCTTCATTAAAATTTTGAACATCATAAATACCAAATCTTACTAATTGTTGGTTGTTAATATTTACAATTAGTGGTATTTTCAATGTTTCGTCATAATTAAAAGCTTGAATAGCATATGGAGTTCCATCTAAAACCCAATTTGCATCCGATGAAACTTGTTCCGCTATTTGTGCTTCTAGACCATAGTCAAAACCATCTGTAGCAGTTGCATGAAAATTTAGTAATAGTTGTCTAGTGTAGGAATCGTTTCCATTATTATCAAATCCAACATTTATTCTAAAGCGTTTAAAATCTGCAGGAACGATATTGTTACCATCTTCGTTGTATCTAGATTGGGTTAGTGTTTCACTATTTGTATCTGAACTTGAATTTGATGTTCTAAAAAATTCACTATTAGGACTAGATTGTTTATAAAATACTCTATGCGAGTTAGAAAAAGAAATGTTAGTTGCACTTGCGGTTCCCTCCATCATAAACCCTTGTCCAATAGGTATATATCTTCTTCCTGTTTTAGATCCAGTTCCTGGAGATGGTCCACCAGCAACATTGCCATTTAATAAATACATTCTAAAAACAGCAGGAGTAAAAGAGTCTACACCTCCTGCAGAAATGGTATATAATGCATAACCTCCAACATAGTTCGATAATACATGTGAAGTAGCACCAGGAGCTTGTTCCCAATATTTTAGAACACCAGTGGTATTAGCTTGCGTATTTGTGTCATGAATAAACTCTAGAGCATCTATAGCAGAAGGATAAGGATTGCCAACTAGAGTTTCTCTATTTGGGTGTAATGTTACTGTGATATCTCCATTGTTAGGTCTTCCTCTAAAATCGTATTGCATTGCTCCAGTAGCATTCCCTTTCATAGAAAAACCATAACCTGAAGCTAATGTACCATTTGGGTCTCCACCAACAGGTAAAGAACCACCACCAAGACCAATCCAATCCTCATAAGCATTAGTTGTAGATGGCAATCCAATAAATGTATAAAGCCAATAGCTTGCTATTTGAGTTGTAGTACCATCATAACCAGCTACAAATCCATAAGGAGTACTTGTTATAGGTGCACCAGTTTCGCGATACATATTATTGGATGGCATTAAAGCAGAATTACCCGTTGCTCCACTATTTTGACCAACAGGAGAAGCCCAGTAATTATACATATAAGTATTAGAATTACCTGTTTGGTATACACTAAGTTGTCCTGTACCAGTATTCGTACTAGCTAGAGTTGCATTACTCTGTAATAATTGCGCATCATTACGTAAATATACATGACCATTTGTATCTAAATTAACATCGTCTGTTACATATAATGGAGCAACATTTGGTCCACTTGTAAATGCAGTACCATCTACATAGACATAACTACCATTACTGACAAATAAATCAGATTGAGCAAATGTTATGCTAGATATGGTTAGCAATAATATAGAGAGGGAATATTTCATAAAATTTTAATTTTAACGGATTATTTAATTACGGATAGGTATAAATAAAAATATATTAATTTTGATTATCAATCAATTCATTTAATTTATTTTCTAACACGGTAATTTTGTCTTCAAGAGTATCGATTTTATTGTTTTGATTTTCAATGATTTCTTGTTGTTCTTTAATAGCTTCAACAGTTACAGGAATTAATGAAGTATAGTCTACTACATTAAAGACTTCTCTTTTAAATTCAGAATTATTAATTGTTGATGATACTTTATCAGGACCGTCAACAATTAGATTTTTTTCTGCAACAGCTTCAGGAAAAGTTTCTTTAATATTTTGTGCCAAAAAACCTAAATAAGTTCTTGTATCTCCTTTAGCTAAATAATTATATTCATCTAAATTATATGTGTAAGAAACACCACGAATTTGTTTAAGTTTGTTAATAGCATTATCAATAGTTAAAATATTAGATTTTACTCTTTCATCAGATAAATTATAAAGGCCATTTGCATATCCTAATGCTCCAGTAAATAATCCGCCAAAACCAAGCCATGAACCAGTTGTTGGAATAGTACCATAAACACCAATAGCATCCGAACTATTTGAAGTTCCCCAAATGGAAGTTCCAGAGCCAGTAGCAGGAAGATGAACACCATAAATACCTAATCCATTATTATTATTTGTTATTCCACCTAAAGCATTATATGTCCCATTTACATAGCCTGCTAAACTTGAACCATTTGTGTTTGTGTTTTCGAAATAAGCTAAGTAATTATTTCTATTGTTAACCAAATGAAAATGATATGCAGGAGCAGTCAAACCAACACCAATATAGCCATTAGTTTGAATTGTTAATCTAGTATTAGCTGTAATTCCGGTTGTACCAATTTTAAATTTATCATCATCATTATCATCAATACCCATAGTAATTTGTGAATTTCCATTTACTTGATATTGTAATATGGGATCTCCATTTCCACGAGTATTGTTTATTTGAATACCATCTGCTAAAGCATTAGTTTCCACATCAAGCATTAAACTAGGTGTAGTTGTACCAATACCTATTTGAGCAGAAGCAGTAGTTGTAAATATAATAAAAAACAGTAGAAATAGGGAGTTTAAAAGTTTTGTAATCTTTTCCATATAAATAGCGTTTTATTGGGTTTTAATTTTAAAACTATAAAAAAAGTTATACTTAATTAATTTATAATCAGTATTTTCGATGTAATGTAAAAATGTGGGGATAATGTTGTTAAAAGTAAATGAGGTATGACAAAAAAATACGATTATCTGTTAGTGGTAATAGGTTGTATTGTAGCAATTTATGCTAGTGCGGAATCAAAACAAAACACACTAATTTTAGTTGTGGGGATTGTTGTTTTAATGTTTGGTTTGTTTAGAATTTCTAGAACTATTCCAAATAAAAAAAAGGAGGAAGAAAATGAAAATATTTAATGTTGGAGATTCTGTTATGGTTTTAGACGATAATCTCTCTGGAAAAATAACAGCAATTTTAGGAGAAAGTGTTACCGTTTTAACGGAAGATGGTTTCCCATTAGATTTTAATAAAAAAGAGTTGGTTAAAATAGAGGATACTTCCGCATTTAAAGCAAATGTTTTTAGTGAAGCTTCTCTCCAATCGGTAGTTACAGAAAAAGAAAGTAAAAAACGAAAGCCCATTATAAGAAAGTCTAAAGAACGTTACGAACCTACTTTTGAAGTAGATTTACATATTCATCATTTAACAAAATCTTCTAGATGCATGTCTAACCATGACATGTTAAATTTGCAATTAGACACAGCGAGACGTCAGTTAGAATTTGCTATACATAAACGTATGCAAAAAATGGTTTTTATTCATGGAGTAGGAGAAGGTGTTTTAAAAATGGAACTAGAATACCTTTTTGGTAGATATAATGTGAAATACTATGAAGCTAATTACCAAAAATATGGATTAGGAGCAACGGAGGTATACATTTACCAAAATGCGAAATCTTAAAAAGGAATTTCTACTGTTCGTTCATCAATTAAACTATCATCTTCTAGAGTTCCAAAATCTAAATAATCAAAAGTCACATTAGAAGGCAGTTCTAAGCTTGTTATTTCTACGGTTACTTCAAATGTTTGTTGGATATCATGGTCTTTATAAGCAGTTGCAAGAACCGTATTTGCAACTTCAGCGTTTAAAAAATCGGCAACTGTAATCGCAGGATTGGTCGATGTAAAATCGTTACTAGGATCTTCGTCTTGACTATCGTTTTCTTCATCAATAGTAGCTACACCATCATTATCGTCATCTGTATCTAAGTAATCTGGAATGCCATCAATATCTGTGTCTAATGCATTTGTTGTGGGATCGTCATCTCCATCCTCATCCTCTGTATCTATTTCTAAGCGTGTTAATACATTATCACCATCATCATCTTCATCTAAGTAATTTGGTAACCCATCACCATCGGTATCATCATCTGTTAAGTCTCCATTACCATTAATATCTTCTAAATCTGCTTCAATACCATCATTATCATCTTCAATTAAAGCAATATAAACTGTTGCTGTACCGGTTGTACTTTCTTCGTCATGTGTAATTGTTATATCAGAGGAAGGTACATCGTTGCAAAAGAAATCTGTTGGTGTAGTATTATATCTTCTGTAATTAAAAGTATTAGTAGTTCCATTAATAGAGAATTCTTCTTCTGTAGTTTCTAGAACACCATCTGTTTGGATTAACAAATCTGCAAGAGATAATTCTTCCGATGTTATTTGTAAAGAAAGGGATTCTGCTGGATCTTCTTTAATTTTATAAAATACTAATTCACCACAAGCTAAAAAGGTATCTTCAAAATCAAGTTCTTCGGTAATTATATCTCCATCATTACAAGAAATAAGCAAAAAAGCAGATAGAAAACCAAAAAGTAATTTTTTCATAGTATTGTAATTTTAATCAAAAATAATATAATTGTTAAACTTATAACGATGCTTCTTGCAAATAATTTTAATTGCACTATTTTTGTTGTTTCTAACACACAATTTTATTTATGAAAACTGTTTATTTTGATAGTGCTGCAACCACACAAGTACGTGATGAAGTAATAAAAGATATGCAAGATGTTCTTGCTGTACATTATGGTAACCCTTCTTCAACACATGCATTTGGTCGTGCTTCAAAATCTATTATTGAAACAGCTAGAAAAACCATTGCAAAGCAATTACATGCATTACCGCAAGAAATTATTTTTACTTCTGGTGGTACTGAAGCAGATAATATGATTTTACGTTGTGCGGTTAGAGATGGAAATGTAACAACTATAATTACTTCTCCAATAGAACATCATGCCGTTTTGCATACTGTAGAAGAATTAAGGAACGAATATAATGTTACTGTAGAGTATGTAAAGCTACAACATTGTGGTACACCAGATTATGAAGATTTAGAACGATTGCTAGCTGCTAACGATGAACGAAAACTAGTTAGTTTAATGCATATAAATAATGAAATTGGTAATATTTTAGACATAGATAAAGTAGCAAATTTGTGTAAGACTAATAATGCGCTTTTTCATAGTGATACGGTACAATCTATTGGTCATTATGAGTGGAATGTTGAAGAAATTCCTATTGATTTTATGACTGCTGCAGCACATAAATTTCATGGGCCAAAAGGTATTGGTTTTGCATACATACGAAAGAATAGTAATTTTAAACCACTTATTTTTGGAGGATCTCAAGAACGTGGTTATAGAGCAGGAACAGAACCTGTACATGCGATAAAGGGGTTAGAAACCGCTTTTAAATTAGCTTATGAGAATTTAGAAGAAGAACGTGCTTATGTACAAGATTTAAAAGATTATTTTAAAGCTATTCTTAAAAAAGAGATTCCAGAAGTTAAGTATAATGGAAACTGCGAAGACCAAGTAAAAAGTACTTATACATTAATTAATGTGTGTTTGCCAATGAATCCAGAAAAGGCATTGACATTACAGTTTCAATTAGATTTAAAAGGAATTGCATGTTCTAAAGGGTCTGCTTGCCAGAGTGGAAGCGGAAAAGGCTCTCATGTTTTGGCGCAAATTTTAGATGAAGAAGATATGCTAAAACCTTCTATTCGTTTTTCATTTTGTAAATACAATACCAAAGAAGAGATCGACTATGCTGTTGGTGTATTGAAGGAGTTTGTTTAAACCGCAGTTATGTTATTAAATATAAAAAAACCTTCAGATTTTTTCTGAAGGTTTTTTATTCCATTTGATTCCGGTTTATGCGGCCTGTTCGTTTTTATGTGCTTTACTTTTAATTTTAGTTTCCCATTTTTCTAAAAGAGTAATTTCATTTGTCATTTCAAGATTTACATCTACATTATAAAATTCTAAGATTTCTATATCCTTGTTTGTAGTAAAACTAATAACTAAGTCTATTTTATCGGTTTCTGTTTTAAAAACCTTATTATTTTTAAAAGTTCTATTGGTTCTAATAATTTCGCAAGAATTAATTGTATTTAAATCCAAGATTTTGGTGTTGTATACTTCATTAATTATTTTAGAATATATTAATTTGTTTTTACTTTCATCTATAGCAATAGCATAGTATGTTCCCCAAAAATCTGGTTCTATAATATTTAAATTGTTTTTTATAGCTTCATCTATAAATCGCTTTTTTGATTTTTTCTTTTTACTCGTTTGTGATCTTTGAATACCTATAATAGGTAATAATATGATAAGTGTTATTATAACTCCAATAATGGTGCTTGTAGATTCCATAATTTTATTTTTTATTTGATTATAAGTAATTTTTCTTGGTGAAAAACCAAGAGTAATATAGTGTAACAACGAATGCAGTTTTATGCACTTGCTGTTCGAATAAATAAAAAATAATTTTATGTAAAACGGTGAAAAGGATAGAGTAGTGCGTCCTTATCTAATCCAGGTTGAATATGAACACTTCGGAAAAGATATTGATTGTTTTTAGTTACGGTATAGTTTTCAACGTATTTGAAAAGTATAAACTTCGATTTTAACTTTTCCGTTTTAAAACTAAAATTGGTGTCATTTGCTAAATCTGCAAGTGGTTCTAAGCTCGGAAAAGCAGCTAACTCTGGTGTTTTAGAATCGGAAGTATGATAAGCAACATCTTGCTGTTTACTGTTATCTGAAACAACATCGATAATTAGATTTTGCATAGAAATACTCATGCTTAAACTATAAGCAAGTAGCAGGCTTAATGCCATTATATTTCTAAACATTTGTTTCATAAGTGCAAATTTAGCTAAGTTGTAAAAAGCAACAATAAAAAGAAATGTTAAAACTTCATTGTTGTTCTTACATTAAAAACTCTAGGCGTTAAGTAGTTTGGTATTGCATACTGGCGTTTGCTATATACGTCTCTAACCCAAGTATTGGTAATTGAGTTTTGCACATCGAAAACATTAAAAATTTCTAAACCTAAAGTAAGTTCTTTAAATGGTTTACGCCAACCAGAATTAAATTGTTTTTTATCGTCTACAATTACATATTGGATACCTAAATCGGCACGTTTATAATCTGGTAAACGGTTTTGATACACATAAGGATCTGCATAACTTGGGGAACCTCCAGGAAGTCCCGTATTATAAACTAAGTTTAAATACATTTTTAAGTTAGGCATGGTTGGCACGTAGTCTTGAAACAGTGCAGCAAATTTTAAACGTTGGTCTGTTGGTCTTGCAATATACCCTCGACCATCTATGTTTTCTTCGGTTTTAAGATACCCAAAACTAAACCAAGATTCTGTACCAGGAACAAATTCTCCATTTAATCTTAAATCTAAACCATAGGCATATGCTTCGGCAGAATTATTTGCTCTATAACGAATTCTTACGTTTTCAACAGTGTATGGATTTACATCATTTATTTTTTTGTAATAAGCTTCAGTAGTTAGTTTAAAAGGTCTATCCCACATTTCAAAACTATAATCATTTCCTAGAACAAAATGTATAGATTGTTGCGCTTTTACATTAGGTTGTACCTCTCCGTTTTGGTCACGTAATTCTCTGTAAAAAGGAGGTTGGTAGTATAAACCAGTTCCAAATCGAAAAAGCATATCTTTTTTCCAATTAGGTTTAATTGCTACTTGAGCTCTTGGACTAAAAACGGTTTGTGAACTACTTTCAATTCCGTCACCTTCTACATTCCAATTATGCATTCTTGCTCCTGCATTTACCCAAAGTTTACTATCTCCAACATCAAACCGTCTGCTCCATTGTAGGTAGGCTTGAATTCTATCTATAGATGTATTGTTGGTTGCTCTAACGTTTTGGTATGCAGTAATAGGACCTTCGTTTGGTTGGTAAGGTTGTGTGTTAAAATCATCTAGGCTAGGAGGGTTGATTGTAAATCCTGCTGAATCAATAACTTCCCATTCTACTAATCGATCCCTAATATCTTCGTTGGTATATTTAACAGACCACTCGAAGTTGTTTTCATTTATTTCATAGTCTCCTTTATGTTCTATTGTTGTAATAAGTGCATCTAAATCATTTCTACCATGATTTAATTGTCCTCCAATACCTTCGCTAAATTCAACTTCTCCTAAATCTTCGTCACCAATATTGGTATTTACTTCACCAAGTCTATATTGCGCTAAAATGTCGAAATATTCCTCTTCTGTGGTGTGATATGTAGAAGCTACTAAACTTAAATTTAAATCGTCATTAACTTTATAAGTACCTTGTAATGCACCAAAAAGGGTTTGGTAAGCATCTTTTTCTTGTCCTTCATAAAAAACAAGTAATGCAATAGGATCTGTAAGTGTACCAAAATTGGTTTGTCTTGTTTGTGGCTCGTAATTGTATTTGTTTAGAGAAGCGTTTCCTAAAAAGCTCAGGCTAAACTTATCGGTAAAATTATATGTTACAAACGATTGTACGTCTAAAAATTTTGGGTCGTAATTGGTTTCTGTTTCTTTTGCATTTACCAACAAGCTGTTATCTCTATAACGTACACCAACAATTCCAGTTAGTTTATTGTCATTACTTACGGCTTCAATAGCTAGGCTTCCTCCAAGTAGGCTTAAATCTGCAGCAATTCCAAAATCTGTAGGTTTTCTATAAGTAATATCTAAAACAGAAGAAAGTTTATCTCCATATTTGGCTTGAAATCCTCCAGCTGAAAAGTCTACATTTTGAACTAAATCGGTATTTACAAAACTTAAACCTTCCTGTTGGCCAGAACGAATTAAAAATGGTCTGTAAACTTCAATGCCATTTACATATACTAAGTTTTCATCGTAATTACCACCACGAACAGAATATTGCGTACTTAATTCATTGTTACTATTTACACCGGGAAGTGTTTTTAATAAGTTTTCTACACCTGCATTTGCACCAGGAATTTTTCTAATAGTTGCTGGTTTTAAAGTAAGAACACCTTGAACATCTTTCCTTTTTCTACTAGAAATAACAACTGTTGCAATTTGCTCAATATTGGTTTGCATTACTGGATTAAACTCTAACTCTTCGCCATTTTTTAGATTAAAAGTAGCAGTTATTTTTTTTAATGAAATATGAGTAAAGGTTACTGTTATGTCTTGGTTTGCAGGTATTTTTATAATAAAAAATCCATTTGCATTGGTAGTGGTTCCAGAATCTTCCGTTTTAATATTTACATTATCTACTGGCTTGTTAAATTCGTCAAGAATAACACCTCTTAATGTTCCTGTTTGTGCGAACATGAAAAAAGGTAAAAGAATAAAGAATGAAGTTAGGAATCGAAATTTAGTATTCAAGATAGTTCGTTTTTATTTTCGGTAAAACATAGTTTCAAATGTAGAATTATTTCCAACATTATCCGTAACAATTAGCTTTAAATTATTTTTAGTCTCTGTGGAAACCCCATCATTAAAGTCGTAAGTTAATGTTTTTGTTTTATAATCGTACTCAGTTAAAATCCATTTTCCATTAATAGTGGCTCTATAATTGGATATTCCAGAGCCTTGATCTTCAATTTTAATTTTTAAAAACCTGTATTTGCTTAACCATTTTCCTTTAGAAAAGTTTTTTGGTTTAATAGTAGGAGCAATAGTATCTGTTGCTAATGCATATTTCCCTAAGGTTTTTGTACTAGTGGTTATTATATTTCCTTTTCTTTTTGTAGTGGAATATAGCGGATAATCATTCCAACCAACTAATCTGGCAATATATAATTTGCTAGCATCTTCGGTTGTATAACCACTTATATCATAACTAATGTCGAAATTCTTTTTTGCAGGGATTGTATTTTTATGAAGTGTTAATGTATCTTTTTCCACTTTAAAATCGATAAAAAAATCATCATAAAAAGTGTTTTTAGAAATATTTACATGAACGCGACCTTCGTTTAAATTTTCATCCTGGTTTGCATATATATAAAATGGAGTAGTGGTATCTTCCAAAGGTTCTATATCATTAGATTTTACACCTTTAATATTAATTTGCAGCCAAGCGTCGTTATCTTCAATATCTTTAACACGCACTTTATAAACAGATGATGTGTTGTCTTCTACTTCAACATAACCATCATTAGAGCTGTTATTGTACATACTCAATGGATTGTTTTCTTCTATGAATAACTTTTGAAGCCTTTGTTTTTTCGTTTTATAAAGGTCGTAATCTATTAATCTGTTTAAATGTTTAGTTTCGTTAAATGAAAATCGTTTAAAATCTAATTCAAAGCATAAATCACCATTGTATCTAGCTTGTATGTTGTAAACACCATTTTTATTGGCAGCTAAATCTTGTCTATCTATAGTAGCAATAGCAAAGCCAATTTTGCCATAAGCTTCTATGTTTTCTACAGAATATGTGCCGTTTTTATTATCTATTAAACGGAGTTTTTGCTTTTTCTTTGATTTGTTTATATGTGCATTTTCTCCAATGGCATATGCGTATACCTCTGTGATAATTGGTTTTGTACTATCTTTAATATCTAAGCCGAAAAGTAATGGATTTATAGGTCTTTCTTGGTTATCTCTTATTTCGTAGTGTAAATGAGGACCGCCAGAACTACCGGTATTTCCAGAATAAGCGATAATTTCTCCTTTATTTATTTTTAATTCTTCGGGATTAGGAAATAATTGAATTTCAAACGATTCCTCTTCATATTGCCGTTTTTTTACATACGCTTCAATTTCTTTAGAAAAACTTTGTAAATGACCATAAACCGTAGTGTATCCATTTGGGTGTGTTACATATAAAGCTTTACCATATCCAAAATGCGAAACTTTAATTCTACTAATATATCCATCTGCAGCGCCATAAACATGTAAACCTTGACGTTGTTGTGTTTTTAAATCCATTCCAGAATGAAAATGATTAGATCGTAACTCTCCAAAAGTACCAGCGGCAATTAGTGTGATATCTAAAGGAGACCTAAAATAATCTGTAGGATATATACTTTGTGCATTGCAAAGCGAAGTATAAAAGAGCATTAAAATAAATAGAATTTTCATAAAATAATTTGTGTTGCTAAAGTATTAAATTGAAATGAGCATAACCAAAAAGTTATAAAATATTCAAAAAAAACATATGTAGAATATTTTCTATAAATATAATTATTTTTTTTTATTATGGAAGAATATTTACAAATACTACTGCATTGTATTGATATCTAGCACATTTGAATGTTTTTTAATTTTATTATAAAAAACAATTGCTAATTTGCGTTAGGTATGTTAACTTTGTGAGATAAGTATTGAATTTGTAAATGAGTCATATTGAAGATATTGTAGATGCTTTAGAGAATAAAATTAGCAAAGTATTACATAAACTAGAAGTTTTAAAACAAGCTAATATTAAACTAGAGAAAGATTTACAAGCATCCAATCAAGAGCTTTTAAAGGAGAAACAACACATTGTTGTTTGGCAAGAAAAATATGAAGCACTCAAAATGGCAAATTCTTTGCTTGGCAGTGATAATAATAAAAGAGAAACTAAGCTTAAAATAAATACATTAATTAGAGAGATAGATCATTGTATCGCTCAACTTTCTGAATAATGCACATAGTTAAATGGCAGAACAGCTTAAAATAAAGCTATCTATAGCAAATCGAGTATATCCTTTAACCATTAATCCAAGTCAGGAAGAAGGTTTACGTAAAGCAGCCAAAAATATTGAAGCTATGATTACACAATTTGAGCAAAGTTATTCTGTTAGAGATAAACAAGATGTATTAGCCATGTGTGCTTTACAATTTGCATCACAAACAGAACAAAAAACTATAGATAAAGAAAATGTTAACGAACATGTACAAGATAAGCTTAGTGCTTTGAATGATTTGTTACAGGAGCATTTAAATTTATAATTCGTTCTTTAAATAAAATAAAGGTTACTGCCTGCATTAGTTATTTTTTTTGATAAACTCAACGTTAATTCTTTAAAAAGGGTGAGTTGAAGTTGTAAAAGCGAGCTACCTTGAGTAGATACTTGATCAGCTTGTTAGCCCTAAACTTGTTTTTAAGGAGTTTATACAAAACCATAAATTAATGTAGGCTTTTTTATACATTAAAACTAATTAACTAAACATGGAAAACCCAATTGTATTAGCAATAATAGGCATTGTAGTAGGTGTAATTATAGGATACATTATAGCTAAAGCATTAGAAAAAAGTAATGCATCAAAACTAATTAAAGAAGCAAAAAAATCTGCAACTTCTATTCTTAAAGAAGCAAATATTGAAGGAGAGTCTATAAAAAAAGATAAAATTCTTCAAGCAAAAGAAAAGTTTATTGAATTAAAATCGGAACATGAAAAAGTTATCTTATCTCGCGATAAGAAAATGGCAGAAACAGAAAAACGTATTCGTGATAAAGAGTCACAAATTTCTAACGAACTTTCTAAAAGTAAAAAAGTAAATACGCAAGTTGAAGCTAAAATAAAAGACTACAACCATAGGTTGGATATTATTGAGAAAAAGCAAGAAGAAGTAGATAGGTTACATAAGAGTCAAATACAACAATTAGAAGTTATATCTAGTCTTTCTGCCGAAGAAGCAAAAGAACAACTTGTGGAATCTTTAAAAGGAGAGGCTAAAAATGATGCTATGGCATTTGTGCAAAGTACGCTGGAAGAAGCAAAAATGACGGCACAGCAAGAAGCTAAAAAAGTGATAATAAATACCATACAACGTATTGGTACAGAAGAAGCAGTAGATAACTGTGTTTCTGTATTTAATATTGAATCTGATGATGTTAAAGGGCGTATTATTGGTAGAGAAGGAAGAAATATTAGAGCTATTGAAGCTGCAACAGGAGTAGAGATTATTGTAGATGATACTCCAGAAGCAATTATTTTATCTTGTTTCGATTCGGTAAGACGTGAAGTTGCACGATTATCTTTACATAAACTAGTAACCGATGGACGTATACATCCTGCTAGAATTGAAGAAGTAGTTAAGAAAACGCAAAAACAAATAGAGCAAGAAATTATTGAAGTTGGTAAACGTACTGTCATCGATTTAGGTATTCATAACTTGCATCCTGAGTTAATAAAAATGGTAGGTAGAATGAAATACCGCTCTTCTTATGGACAAAATTTACTACAGCATTCGCGTGAAGTTGCTAAACTTTGTGGTGTGATGGCAGCAGAACTTGGTTTAAACCCTAAATTAGCGAAACGTGCTGGTTTATTACATGATATAGGTAAAGTTCCTGATGCAGAAGCAGATATGGAAACACCTCACGCAATTCTTGGTATGCAATGGGCAGAAAAGTTTGGTGAAAAAGGAGATGTTTGTAATGCTATTGGTGCACACCATGATGAAATAGAAATGACTTCTTTATTATCGCCAATTATACAAGTATGTGATGCTATTTCTGGAGCTAGACCTGGTGCAAGACGTCAAGTATTAGATAGTTATATACAACGTTTAAAAGATTTAGAAGATATTGCTTTTGGTTTTCAAGGGGTAAAGAAAGCTTATGCTATTCAAGCTGGACGTGAGCTAAGAGTCATTGTAGAAAGCGAAAAAGTTTCTGACCAAAATGCTGCGGATTTATCGTTTAATATTTCGCAAAAAATACAAACAGATATGACTTATCCTGGTCAAGTAAAAGTGACAGTAATACGTGAAACTAGAGCAGTAAATATAGCGAAGTAAGTAATAATAAATATTTATATAAAAAAAGTCTAACTATTTAGTTAGACTTTTTTGTTTGGTAACTTAATGTTAAAAGTAGTTCCAACATTTACTGTGCTAGTAACATCTATAGTGCCATTAAAAGCTTCAATTTGACTTTTTATAAGATAAAGACCAACACCTTCGGAATTTGCGTTTTTATGGAATGTTCTATACAGTCCAAAAATAGCATCTCCAAATTTATCTAAATCTATTCCTAAACCATTATCTGAAAAAGTAATAATTATATGTTCGTTAGTTTTTTCTGAACTTATATTTATTATCGGATTTCTCTCTGGATGCTTGTATTTAATTGCATTAGTGAGTAAATTTTGAATAATACTTTCAAGATAGGACAAATTAAATTCTAGGTACAAATCACTATCAATTTGATTGTTAATAATAGTATTAGAGCTAATAATTTTTACTGCTAAAAGCTGTAAAGTGTTCTTTACAATGTTATTTAAATTTATTGTTTGTAAGCTTTTATTTTTAGAGTTACTTACATTAACAATCTTGTTTAAATTTGAAATTGTTTTAGATAGTGAGTTATTAACCGTTTTTAAATGATTAATAATATCCTTTTTTTCATCTTCATCTTCTGTTTCATCATGAAAACTTAAAAGGCTTTCAAAATTTGCAGTATGTGATTTTAAATTATGTGAAACAATTAGAGCAAAATTTTTAAGTTTTGTATTTTGATCTTTAATAATATTATTCTTTTCTATTAATTTAGCTTCTTGTTTTTTTCTTTCACTAATATCTATTGTTGTACCAATCATACGGGTGTGATTTCCATTTTCATCACGTTTTACAACTTTACCAATATCTTTTATCCATTTGTAACTACCATTACTAATAAGTATTCTATGTTCGCTTATATAATTAGGTGTTTTGTAGTTTAAATGATTTAGTAAATTTTCAATTACATTATCCAAATCATCCGGATGTACTTTTTCTTGCCAATTATAAGTTTCGGCATTATGGTCTGTGTTTTTAAGATCAAGTATTTGTTTAGCTTCTTTAGAGTAGTTAACTGTTTTATTAATTACATTAAAATCCCATACACCAATATTAGAGTTTTCTAAAGCAAATTTAGAAACGAATTCTTCTAATATTAATTTTGAATCGTAATCAACAATATTTGAAATATCTTGATTTGAAGTTAAAGTAGTTTTCATTTAGTAGAAATAATAATTTGGGACTCCAAAAATAAGTTATTGACTTTCATCATAACATTTAATCGGTAATTCTTGCGAATATACGATTAAAAGCAAATAAAAGCGTCTAAATACATGTTTTTTTTATTCAGATTGCTCTAAACTATAATAGTTCATGGTTAATTTGCGGTTAAACAAATAATTTTTGCAAGTAAAGTTTTAGCACGAGCTTGTTACTTTCATTGTATTTTTGTTGCAAGGGAAAATTAGCAGGTAACCTTATCATAGTGCGTTTTTGAAGAATTATACTTTAACTTAATTAGTTAAAGTAACCGTAAAAGTAGTACCTGTATTTATTTTACTGGCTACAGTAATTTTGCCGCCAAAGGATTCAATTTGATTTTTTATTAGATATAAACCTACACCTTCAGAATCTTCATTATTATGAAACGTTTTATATAAACCAAAAATAGTATTACCGTATTTTTCTAAGTCTATACCTATTCCATTATCCGATATTAATAACTCCATCCTTTTTTCTAATATATTTAAATCTATATTTACTACAGGATCTCTTTCAGGATGTTTATATTTTATTGCATTCGTTAACATGTTTTGTACAATGCTTTCAAAATAAATAGGATTATAGTTTATATATATATTTTCAGGAACATTATTGTTTATTATGGCATTGTTATTTAAAACAACAAATTCAAGGTTATTTAGAATATTATTAATTTCTTGAGCGATAAATATTTTTTCTACCCTTTTGTTTTTATTTGTTTGTACTGATACAACTTGGTTTAAATTTTTAATCGTTTTTGTTAAAGAATTAGAAGTAGTTTCAATATGCTTTACTAATTCATCTTTTTCGTTAACTGTTTCCGCTTCGTTATAAAACTCAATTAAATTTTCAAAATTACCTGCATGTTGTTTTAAATTATGTGTAACTATGTGCGCAAAATTTCTTAATTTATTATTTAATTCAGTAGCTAAGTTTAATGCCTCTTTTGTTTTCTTTTCTGCAAGTTTTATTTTTGTTATATCAGTATGTGTGCCTATTACTCTTTTAGGTTTACCATTTTCTCCTACCGAAACTATTCTGCCTTTATCTAGTATCCATTTATATGTACCATTTTTGCATTGTATTCTATGTTCACTTTCGTAAAAAGGGTTTATCCCATTAAGATGGTCGTTAAATTCTTTAAAATAATGCGCTTTGTCTTCTGGGTGAACACGATTATTCCATTCTTCAGCAGATGATCCAATTTCATGATCTTTAAAGCCTAAAATGTTTTTAGATTCTTTAGAGTATATAACTTTTTGTGTACTAGCATCATAATCCCATGTGCCAATATTAGAATTTTCTAGGGCAAACCTTAAAACTTGTTCTTTAATATTTAGTTTTGTACTTTTTTCGTTGGGGTTGGAAACTGTAGTATTCGAATTATTATTGTTTTCCATTAGAGGTCTTTAATTAGCTTTGGGAAAACAAAAATATACTCGTAGGGTTTATTCTAGTTTCTAAAAAGTGTAAAAACCTTTAAAACACGATTAAATACAATTTTTTCCGTTTAAGTACGTGTATTTGAGGTGGTAATTATTTTAAACCTTTAGAATAAAGAGTAATAACATAAATAGAGAGAGAAGAAAATAGTTTATTTATTAGTTACTGTAATGGTGAAAGCGGTTCCTGTATTCACAGTACTTGCTACAGAAATTTTTCCACCAAAGGATTCAATTTGGTTTTTAATTAGATATAAGCCAACTCCTTCGGCATCTTCATTCTTGTGAAACGTTTTGTATAAACCAAAAATATCGTTTCCAAATTTATTTAAATCAATTCCGATACCATTATCGGTGACAATTAAATCAATAGCGTCCTTTTTAAAAATAGAATCTATATTAATTACAGGGTTTCTATCTTTGTGTTTATATTTAATAGCGTTAGTTAATAGATTTTGAATTACACTTTCAAAATAGGATATATTATAATAGATAAAATACCTTTCATTTACATTATTATTAATTGTAGCCTTACTTTCTTTAATAACAAAATCGAGTGTTTTTAAAACATTATTAATTTCTTTAGCAACGTATATTCTTTCTATTTTTTTATTCTTATTTGTTTGTACAGAAACGACTTGGTTTAGATTATGTATTGTTTTAGTTAAAGAGGAGGAAAGTGTTTTTAAATGATTCATTAAGCTCTCTTTTTCTTCGCAAGTTTCGGCTTCATCATGAAATTGAAGGAGGCTTTCAAAATTGGCTACATGTTGTTTTAGGTTATGGGTAACTATATGTGCAAAATTCTTCAGCTTATTATTTTGTTCTGTTGCAATACTTAAAGCTTCAATTACTTTGTTTTCAGCAACTTTTTGATTGGTTATTTCTGTATGTGTACCAATAACACGTTTTGCAATACCATCTTTAGTGAATTCTACTATTTTTCCTCTGTCTAAAATCCACTTGTAACTCCCGTCTTGACATTTTACTCTATGTTCATTTTCATACATAGGTTTTAATCCATTGAGATGGTCTTGAAAGTCTTGATAATATTTTTCTATATCATCTGGATGTACTCTTTCATTCCAGTCGTTTATATTAGAACCAAAGGAAGTTTTGTTTTGAGTACCTATTATCTTTTTGGATTCATTAGAAAAGTAAACTTTATTCAAATCTGCATCAAATTCCCAAAAACCAATATTAGTATATTCTAATGCGAGTTTCCACTTTGTGTCATTAAGCACATTTAAAGTGTTGTTTTTTATAATTCTTGGGTTTAGAGCAGACATAGATATTATATTTAAAAATGTTTTTAGGGATATTTTTAAATTATTTAAGTCAGTTTCAACTTACATAAGTCTACTCAAATATAACAAAACACCGACTAAAAACAAATAATTATGAGCTAAAAGCTCTAGTTTCTAGGGTGATAGGAATTCATAACTTCCTTTAAATGACTTTTGTCTACATGCATATATATTTCTGTAGTTGTAATACTTTCATGGCCAAGCATAAGCTGTATTGCTCTTAAATCTGCTCCATTTTCTAACAAGTGGGTTGCAAAAGAATGCCTAAAAGTATGTGGTGAAATATTTTTATTTAAATCAATTTTTACTGCTAATTGTTTAATTATTGTAAAAATCATAGCTCTTGTAAGCTGTTTTCCCCGTCTGTTTAAAAATAAAACATCTTGAAACTCTTCTTTAATAGGACTGTGAACTCTTACTTGATTCTTGTAGATGTTGATTATCTTCTGTGTTTCTGGTACAATAGGCACAAAGCGTTGTTTGTCTCCTTTACCTGTGACTTTTATAAAGCCCTCTTCAAAAAATAAATCCGAAATTTTTAAACCAACAAGCTCGCTAACACGTAATCCACAACTATAAAGAGTTTCTAAAATGGCGCGATTTCTTTCTCCTTGCGGTTTGCTCAAATCTATAGCATTAATAAGTGCGTTGATATCTTTTTCCGATAATGTGTCTGGAAGTTTTCTTCCAATTTTTGGAGATTCTATTAGTTCTAGTGGATTTGTTTTCATGTAATCTTCAAAAACTAAGTAATTAAAAAAACTTCGTAAGCCTGATATTATTCTAGACTGCGATCTTGCATTAACATGTTTCGCAATTTCATAAATAAATTGTTGAATAATTTCTGAAGTAATTGTTAAAGGGGATTCTTGAATGCTATTTTCTTCTAAAAAACCAATTAGTTTATGTACATCTAAAGCGTAATTATCTATAGAGTTTTGCGATAAACCTCGTTCTATCTTTAAATACATTTTATAATCTAAAAGTGCTTGTTCCCATTTCATTGCTGCAAAAATAGGAATTTAGATTTTGTTCTAATTTAATTCCATTGTATTAATTCGATACCATAGTATTGTTTGCTAACAACTTGATAATCAGTTGTTTTTTTTGATGATAAGTTAAAAAAAAGTGTTAGTTTGGACTAATCAATTTTTAAAACTTATAAATTATGAGAAAATTATGTATTGCAGCTATTGCTGTATTTGGTTTATCGTTTGGTTTACAAGCGCAAGAGGTTTCTTTTGGAGCTAAAGCAGGTGTTAATTTAGCTTCCATAGATGGAGATAGTAATAATACGGATATGAAAGTAGGGTTTCATGTTGGAGGTGTTGCAGAAATTATGTTTAATGACAAGCTAGGTGTGCAACCAGAGATTTTATATTCTTCGCAAGGTGGTAAGGAAGATATTGGTGATGATAACTTTAAATATAACTTTGATTATATTAATGTTCCCGTTATGGTTAAATATTTTGTAATAGAAGGTTTAAGTGTAGAAACAGGACCACAAATTGGTTATTTGGTTAATGCAAAAGCGAAAAATGATTCCGATTCTATAGATCTTGATAACATAAAGGATATAGATTTTGGAATTAATTTTGGAGCAGGTTACAAAATGGATAGCGGTATCCTGTTTTCTGTACGTTACAACTTAGGAATAATCAATATTAACGATGGAGGTAATGATGTTAAAAATAAAGTAATTCAATTTTCTGTTGGTTATATGTTTTAACAGTAATTATTATAATATTGTAAAAGCCGAAGTTCTTGCTTTGGCTTTTTTTATACAATAACTTTTGTATTTTTACTTTATGAAGAAACTCATTATCATTAATGGTCCTAATTTAAATTTATTAGGAACTCGAGAACCAGAAATTTACGGAAGTTTATCTTTTACTGAATTTTTAGAGGAAATAATAGGGAAGTACCCACAAGCAGATCTAGATTATTACCAATCTAATGTAGAAGGAGAACTGATTAATAAATTACAAGAAGTAGGGTTTTCTTACGACGGAATTATTTTAAATGCAGCAGCTTATACACATACCTCTGTTGGAATTGGAGATGCTATAAATGCCATTGAAACTCCTGTTGTTGAAGTGCATATTTCTAACACCTTTTCTAGAGAATCATTTAGACATACCTCATATGTTTCTCCAAATGCGAAAGGAGTTATTCTTGGTTTTGGATTGCAGAGTTATGAACTTGCTATTCAGAGTTTTTTATAAAGCAATTTAGATTTTAGTGGTATGGTTTTTGTGAGGTTTTACGTATTAATAAAATACTAAAATTATAACCATGAATAACGCTAAATTAATTTTCATATTACTTCCTTTAATTTTTATTTCCTGTAAATCTGATGACGATACTATTACACCAAGTGTATTAACAGAATTAATGTATGTAAATGCATTTCCTGAATTAACTTTTAATCTACCTTTAGATATTCAAAGTTCAAATGATGGAACGGATCGTTTATTTATAGTTGAACAAGAAGGAATTATTAAAGTAATTGACATTGTGAATCCTATTGAAGCTATCACTTTTCTTGATATTTCTAGTAATGTTGATACTTCATCTTATGAACAAGGATTATTAGGGTTAGCGTTTCATCCAGATTATGAAACCAATGGTTATTTTTATGTTAATTATAATCCTAATCCAGAAACAACAAGAATTTCTAGATTTCAAGTTTCAAGTAGTAATTCTAACATGGCAAATATGAGTACCGAATTAATTGTTTTAGAATTTTATCAAGATACAGGTTTACATAATGGAGGTCAATTAGTTTTTGGGCAAGACGGTTATCTTTATATTTCTTCTGGAGATGGAGGAGTACGTGAAAATGGTCAAGACCTTTCATCATTAACAGGAACAATTTTGAGAATTGATGTAGATAATACTGATAGTGGAATGAATTACGGTATACCTATAGATAATCCATTTACTGGTAATGTTTCTGCACGAAACGAAATATTTGCTTATGGTTTGCGTAATCCTTGGAGAATAAGCTTTGATAATACAACAGGTAAACTTTGGACTGGTGATGTAGGAAATGGTCAACGAGAAGAGATAGATATTATTGAAAGTGGAGGCAATTATGGGTGGAGTATCTTTGAGGGAACACATTGTTTAGATGGTCCTTGTGATACTCCAAATTTAATAGGACCTATTTATGAGTATGAACGAATTGGAACAGAAAGTATTGCTATTACTGGTGGTTATGTATATAGAGGAAGTTTGAATGTAGGTTTAGTTGGAAAATATATATATAGTGATTCTTCTACAGGAAAAATCTGGGCATTAGATACAAATTCTCTAGAAAATGAATTACTTTTTGAAACAGAAATGAACATAGCTACTTTTGGAGTCGATAAAAATAAGGAATTGTATTTTGGAGATTATAATTTTATTGAAGGAGGAAAAATTTATAAATTAGTACAACAAGAAGTTGAGTAATAACGGATAACTAGATAGTTAAAAAATTAAACTCTACAAATAAAAAAAGTTCCTGAATTTTCAGGAACTTTTTTTATTATTTAAAGATTTTATAATCTACAAATGTATCACTTCATCATAAGCAGCAGCTACAGCTTCCATAACCGCTTCACTCATGGTTGGGTGTGGATGAATAGCTTTTAATACTTCATGACCTGTAGTTTCCAACTTTCTACCTAAAACAGCTTCGGCAATCATATCTGTAACTCCAGCTCCAATCATATGGCAACCTAACCATTCGCCATATTTAGCATCAAAAATAACTTTTACAAAACCATCTTTTGCTCCAGAAGCACTTGCTTTACCAGAAGCAGAGAATGGAAATTTACCAACTTTAATATCGATACCTTTTTCTTTTGCTTGTTTTTCGGTTAAACCTACAGAAGCAATTTCTGGAGTACAATAAGTACAACCAGGAACGTTCCCGTAATCTAAAGCTTCTACATGCTGTCCCGCAATTTTTTCTACACATAAAATAGCTTCTGCAGAAGCAACGTGTGCTAAAGCTTGTCCAGGAGTAATGTCTCCAATAGCATAATAACCAGGAATGTTTGTTTGGTAGAAATCGTTAACTAAAACTTTATCTCTATCTACAACAATACCTACGTCTTCTAAACCTATATTTTCTATATTCGATTTTATACCAACAGCAGATAATACAATATCGGCTTCTAATACTTCTTCTCCTTTTTTTGTTTTAACCGTAGCTTTTACTCCTTTACCAGAAGTATCTACACTAGTTACTTCGGCAGAAGTCATAATGTTTATACCTCCTTTTTTAAAGCTACGCTCTAATTGTTTAGAAACTTCATCATCTTCAACAGGTACAATTCTATCTAAATATTCAACAATAGTAACGTCTGTTCCTAAAGAGTTATAAAAATATGCAAACTCTACACCAATTGCTCCAGAACCTACAACGATCATTTTCTTTGGTTGCTCTGGTAAAACCATTGCTTCTCTATAGCCAATTACTTTTTTACCATCTTGTGGTAAACTAGGTAACTCGCGAGAACGTGCTCCAGTTGCAATTATAATATGATCGGCACTATATTCTTTGCCATCTACATCGATCTTTTTTCCAGTTTTTAGTTTCCCAAAACCTTCAATAACATCAATTTTATTTTTTTTCATTAAAAACTTAACGCCATTACTCATTCCTTCAGCAACACCACGACTACGTTTTACAACAGCATCAAAATCTTTATCAAAACCTGCTACAGAAAGTCCATAATCTTCTGCATGTTTCAAATATTCAAAAACTTGGGCAGACTTTAAAAGTGCTTTAGTAGGAATACAACCCCAATTTAGGCAGATACCACCAAGGCTTTCTTTTTCAACAACAGCGGTTTTAAAACCTAATTGAGATGCTCTAATAGCAGCTACGTAGCCTCCAGGACCACTTCCAAGTACAATTATATCGTATTTACTCATTGTGTGTTTTTTAATCGTTTTATAAAGCAACGAATTTACAAAACAAAGCCGAAATAATAAATTGATGCTTCATTTTTATTTGGGCGTGACCTAAAGGTCGGGCTATACACTGTATCTTTTGCTATAAAAAAGCAAAAGGATGCCGTTTCTATCCCTCACGCGAATGCTAGAATGGTTTATAAATCGTCGGTAAAATGTTTTCTTTCTTTTTCTTTCGAAAATTTTTCTTCATTATAGGAAATAGATTCCCCTTTAGCAATAGATAAGGTTTGCCAATTGCTTCCTTTTAAAAGTTTTCCTAAAAAAACTATTTGTCCAATATGGTAAGAGTAGTGTGCAAGTTGTCTGTTAATGGCTTCGGTTACAGTATGTCCTTGGTTTCGTATGTAGATAATAGATTCTAAATCTATAGTCTTTAATGGAGTAATTGCATTAAATAAACAATGCCATCCACTTTCCCAAGAGGCAACAAGTTGTTCTTTTGTAGTATAAGTATCATTAAATTCATCATCTCGTTTACGCCATGTTTTTTCACCATCTTCGGTCAAAAAGTTAGTCCAACGCGATAACATATTACCAACAATATGTTTTATTAGAATAGATATACTATTAGAATCGACATGTACTTGCCATTGTAATTCTTCAAAAGAAAGTTGGTTTATGGTTTTATCACCTAATGACTTATAATATTCAAATTGTTTAATAGTACTCGATAAATAGGAGTTTTTCATTGTATTAAAAATGGATTACCTAAAATAAACAATCTAAAGGTATAAAAAAGAAAGGGAATTATTTATAGAATTTATTCTGTTATTGCTTTATTCTATTGGGACAAATACTAAAGCATCACCATTAATACAATGGCGTTTACCGGTAGTTTTTCTAGGGCCATCATTAAATACATGACCTAAATGACCACCACAGTTAGCACAATGTTCTTCATCTCTAGAATACCCCAATTTGTTATCAGAGCCATATGCAACATTTCCTTTAATTTCTCTGTCAAAACTTGGCCAACCTGTTCCAGAATCAAATTTGTGTTCGCTTTTAAACAAAGCAATATTACAAGCTGCACAATGGTAAGTTCCTTTTTGGTAGTTTTTGTTAAGCGGACTAGAAAAAGGGCGTTCGGTTCCTGCTTCTCGCAATACATAATATTGTGCTTCAGTTAGCTCCTTTTTCCATTCTATATCTGTTTTTGTAACAGGGTACTTTTTTTTAGTATTCGAATCACTTTTCTGTGCAGAAGAATTGCAACTAAAGAAAATACCAATAAGACTCACTAATAAATACTTTTTCATGTTTAAATATATATTGTTTTTGTTTCTTTAATAGGTCGTAATAAAAACGACTTCATTACGAAATCGTTTTAGTTTTAACTTTATATTTATTATTTCCTAAAAAAAGGATTGTATTAATAATAAATTACTAAATTAGAAGAGTAAAATTGAACATTATTTAATGAATATAACCCATATTAGTGCAGAATGTTATCCTATTGCTAAGGTTGGAGGCTTAGCAGATGTTGTTGGTGCGTTACCAAAATATCAAAATGAACTTGGATTAAAAAGTAGTGTTATTATGCCTTTTTATGACAATAAATTTAGCAAAGAGAACGAATTTGTATCTATCTATAAATCAGAAGTTTTACTCGGTATTTATGATCATAAATTTGAAGTATTAAAGCTTAAAAAAAACATATTAGAATTTGATGTTTTTTTTATAGATATTCCAACTTTACTTTTTAAAGATTATGTGTATTCGTATGAAGATACTGATCGTTTTTTGGCATTTCAAATTGCAGCTCTAGATTGGATGCTTGCTCTAGAAGATAAACCAAACATTATACATTGCCATGATCATCACACCGGACTTGTTCCTTTTATGTTACAAGAAAGTTTTAAATATACATCCTTAAATAAAATTCCAGTTATTACTACCATTCATAATGCACAATACCAAGGATGGTTTGCTTATAATAAATTGCATTTAATTCCACCTTTTGAAATGAATAATGCAGGTTTATTAGATTGGAATGGTATGATTAATCCACTTGCAGCTGCAATAAAATGCGCATGGCGAGTTACCACAGTTTCTCCAAGTTATATGGAAGAATTGAAAGTAGAAGCTAATGGTTTACAAGATTTATTAAAACAAGAAAGTCAAAAATGTGTTGGTATTTTAAACGGAATAGACATAAAAGTATGGAATCCGGAAACCGATGTATATATTATTGAAAATTTCTCTGAAAAAAACGTAACTTTAGGAAGAGGTAAAAATAAAAACTGGTTGTGTGAAACTTTTAATTTAGATAAAACAAAACCTTTATTTGCTTTTATTGGAAGATTAGTAGGTGAGAAGGGAACCGATTTACTTCCAGAGGTTTTTGATACTATTTTAAAAGAAAAAGAATGTAATATTCTTCTTTTAGGCTCAGGTCATAATGAAGTGGAAGAACAGTTAAACGCATTAAAAGAACATCATAAAGGAAACTACGATGCTTTTATTGGCTACGATGAAAAACTATCGCATATTATCTATGCAGGAGCAGACTTTTTATTAATGCCTTCTCGTGTAGAACCTTGTGGATTAAACCAAATGTATTCCTTACGATACGGAACCATTCCAATAGTAAGAAGTACAGGAGGATTAAAAGACACAGTTATAGATATTGAAGATAAAAACGGATTTGGTATTTGCCATAACGAGGTAACAGTTTTGCAAATAGAACAGGCAATAAAAAGAGGTGTTTCGTTATATAATAATCAAGAACGATTTAAAGAAATTAGAAAAAACATAATGAAAATTGATCATTCCTGGGATGCATCAGCAAAAGAATATATTAAATTGTATAATTCAATAAACTAACAAAACTATGATTAATGATAAGGTGTTATCTATTATTTTAGGTGGAGGACAAGGCTCCAGATTATATCCATTAACTGCAGACAGATCTAAACCAGCTGTTCCAATAGCAGGAAAATATAGATTGGTCGATATTCCAATTTCTAACTGTATTAATTCCGATATTAAAAGAATGTATGTTTTAACACAGTTTAATTCAGCTTCTTTAAATAAACATATAAAAAATACCTATCACTTTAGTTTCTTTAGTTCAGCTTTTGTAGATGTTTTGGCTGCAGAGCAAACCATGCAGAGTGATAAGTGGTTTCAAGGTACTGCAGATGCAGTAAGACAAAGTATGCATCATGTTTTAAGTAATGATTTTAAATATGCTTTAATACTTTCTGGAGATCAATTGTATAATATGGATTTGCAAGATATGATCGATAAGCACGAAGCAAGTAATGCAGAAATTACTATTGCAACTTATCCTGTAAATGCAAGTGATGCTACAGGTTTTGGGCTTTTAAAAACTGATGATGATAATATTATTACTTCTTTTATAGAGAAACCAGCTGCCGATTTATTACCAGATTGGACATCAGATGTTAGTGAAGATATGAAAAAAGAAGGTAGAAATTATCTAGCTTCTATGGGGATTTACATTTTTAATAGAGATCTTTTAGTCAAATTAATGGAAAATCCTGATACAAACGATTTTGGGAAAGAAATTATTCCGCAATCTATTCATGAGCATAAAACACTTAGTTATCAATATGAAGGATACTGGACAGACATTGGAACCATTGAATCTTTTTTTGATGCTAATTTAGGTCTAACAGATGATATTCCTAAGTTTAACTTATATGCAGACGATAGAGTATACACAAGAGCAAGAATATTGCCTACTTCTAAAATTTCTGGAACACTTTTAAATAAGACTGTAATTTCAGATGGTTGTATTATACATGCAGCTAAAATTGAAAGAAGTGTGATTGGTATTCGTTCTCGAATTGGTAAAGAATCCGTTGTCTTAAATACTTATATGATGGGTAACGATTCTTATGAATCTTTAAAAACAATTGAAGAAAATAAAATTGTAAACCTTTTAGGGATAGGAGATAGATGCTATATAAATAATTGTATTGTAGATAAAAACTGTAGAATTGGTGATGATGTTAAAATAGAAGGTGGTAAACATTTAAAAGACATTGAAACCGATGATTATTTAGTAAAAGATGGAATAGTTGTTATTAAAAAAGGAGCAACAATTCCAAAAGGAACAATCATAAAATAATAGTATACTTACCTAAAAACAACATATGTCTAAAGTAATAGCGCATAGCTTATTTACAGATTTTGATATTAATTTATTTAAATCCGGAAAACATTATAAACTTTACGAAAAATTTGGATCACATATAACCACTTTAAATGGAGTAGAAGGAACTTATTTTTCAGTTTGGGCACCAACAGCAAAATACGTTTCGGTTATTGGTGATTTTAATTATTGGCAAGAAGGAGAACACCAATTAAATGTACGTTGGGACGAAAGTGGTATTTGGGAAGGTTTTATTCCAAACATAGGTAAAGGAACTACCTATAAATATAAAATTGAAAGCCATAATAATGGTATTAAAACCGAAAAAGCAGACCCTTATGCTAGACGCTATGAACACAACCCAAAAACAGCATCTATAGTTTGGGAAGATGAATATGGTTGGAAAGATTCTAAATGGATGAAATCTCGAAAGAAAAAAAATGCATTAGATGCACCATTTTCTGTTTACGAAGTGCATTTAGGTTCTTGGAAAAAACAAATCGAAGAAAATCGATTCCTTTCTTACGTAGAATTAGCAGATCAATTAGTGAATTATGTAAAAGAAATGAACTTTACGCATGTAGAGCTTATGCCTATTATGGAGTTTCCTTACGATCCAAGTTGGGGCTATCAAGTTACTGGCTATTTTGCACCAACATCAAGATTTGGTTATCCAGAAGAATTTAAACTTTTAGTCGATAAATTACACCAAAATGATATCGGCATTTTATTAGATTGGGTACCATCCCATTTTCCTGAAGATGCTCACGGTTTAGGCTTTTTTGATGGTTCTTGTTTATACGAACATCCAGATAAACGCAAAGGCTATCATCAAGACTGGAAAAGCCTTATTTTTAATTACGAACGTAATGAGGTAAAATCTTTTCTAATTAGCAATGCTTTGTTTTGGTTAGACCAATATCATGCAGACGGATTACGTGTAGATGCTGTAGCATCCATGCTATTTTTAGATTATTCTAGAGAAGATGGTGAATGGGAACCTAACCAATATGGAGGTCGTGAAAATTTAGCAGCTATTGCTTTCATGAAAGAATTAAACGAAGCTATTTACGGTACATTTCCAGATGTGCAATCTATAGCAGAAGAATCTACATCTTTTCCAGGTGTTTCTAAACCAGTGTTTTTAGGAGGATTAGGATTTGGAATGAAATGGATGATGGGATGGATGCACGATACACTTCAGTATTTTGCTAAAGAACCAGTATATAGAAAACACCATCAAAACGATTTAACTTTTAGCATGACTTATGCATTTTCCGAAAATTTTATGCTACCATTAAGTCACGATGAAGTAGTCTATGGTAAAAAATCGATACTAAATAGAATGCCGGGAGACGAATGGCAAAAATTCGCTAATTTACGTTTGTTATATAGTTATATGTTTACGCATCCAGGAACAAAACTATTGTTTCAAGGAGCAGAATTTGGCCAAAGTGAAGAATGGAATTTTGAAACAAGCTTAGATTGGCATTTATTACAATACAAACCTCATAAAGGTGTACAAAAACTAATAAAAGACTTAAATGCGCTCTATAAATTAGAACCCGCTTTACACCAAAATCAATTCACACAAGATGGTTTTGAATGGATAGACTATAACGACGCCGAAAATTCGGTTCTAGTATATATTAGAAAAGGAAAAAAAGCAAAAGATAATTTAATTATTGCTTGTAATATGACTCCTGTACCTAGAGAGAATTATCGTATTGGGCTTCCAAAAAAAGGAAAACTTAAAGAAGTTTTTAATAGCAACGAGAAAGAATATTTTGGAACTGGAGATTTTAAGAATAAAGTAGTAACATCTCAAACAAAAAATTGGCAGTTTAGAAAGCATTCTGTTGCAGTTAATATTCCTCCTTTAACCATGGTTGCTTTTAAATATCAATAAATATATATCTCATTTTAAGGCTTACATATTAGATATTTAATAAAAAAATGAAACTAAAACGATGTAGTTAACAATTAGTTATAACTACTATTGCTTTAGTTTTTTTTTCACCATTATTTTATGTTTTTTTACATACCTATTTAAAAGATTACTTGATGATTGTAAATACAGAATTAGAACAAAAAGGGAATTTATTTCCTTCGAAAATTATAAAATTTAAAAAAGATGTAGACACATTATTCTTTTATACAGAGAACAATGTAATACTACAATTAAAAGTATTAAGAGATAGTGTATTTCGTTTTCGATATACAACAACTGGAACTTTTGAAAACGATTTCTCATATGCTATAACCAAATATGCAAGTACTGGTTATAATAAGCTTGAAATTGAAGAAAAAGAGGAGTATTATGAAGTTTCTACTTTAAAATTAATTTGTAGAATTTCTAAAGAAAATTTAGGCGTTTCTTTATATGACGCTTTAGATATGACGCTTGTTAATCAAGATGAAATTGGTTTTCACTGGGAAGAAAGTTATGAATTTGGTGGGAACATTGTAAAAATGAGTAAAGTGGTTAACGAGCGTGAAAGTTATTTTGGGCTTGGTGATAAACCAGAACATTTAAATTTAAAAGGAAAACGATTTCAAAATTGGGTTACAGATTCTTATGCTTTTGGTAAAGAAACAGATCCTATTTATAAAGCAATTCCGTTTTTTACAGGATTACATCACAATAAAGCCTACGGAATCTTTTTTGATAATACTTTTCGTTCGTATTTCGATTTTGGTCAAGAAAGAAGAAATGTAACTAGTTTTTGGGCGCAAGGAGGAGAAATGGATTACTATTTTATCTATGGACCAAAAATTCAAACAGTTGTAGAAAAATATACAGATTTAACAGGTAAACCACATCAATTGCCTCCACTTTGGGCTTTAGGATTTCATCAATGTAAATGGAGTTATTACCCGGAAGCTAATGTAAAGGAAATCACCAATAAATTTAGAGAACTACAAATACCATGTGATGCTATTTATTTAGATATCGATTACATGGATGGTTTTAGATGCTTTACTTGGAATAAAGAGTACTTTCCAGATCCCAAGCGTATGGTAAAAGAATTAGCAGATGATGGTTTTAAAACCGTTGCTATTATTGATCCAGGAATAAAAATTGACGACGAATATTCGGTGTTTAAAGAAGCACTAGATAAAGATTATTTTTGCAAACGTGCAGATGGTCCATATATGAAAGGTAAAGTTTGGCCTGGAGAATGTTATTTTCCAGATTTTACAAAACCTGAAGTTCGTGATTGGTGGTCAGGATTATTTCAAGAGCTTATTGAAGACGTAGGTATTCAAGGTGTTTGGAATGATATGAATGAACCAGCAGTTATGGAAGTGCCAAATAAAACATTTCCTGACGATGTACGCCATGATTATGATGGTAACCCTTGTAGCCATAGAAAAGCACATAATGTGTATGGTATGCAAATGGCAAGAGCTACGTATCATGGTTTAAAAAAGTTTAATTATCCAAAACGACCATTTGTAATTACTAGAGCTGCATATTCTGGTACTCAACGTTATACTTCTACTTGGACAGGTGATAATGTTGCAACTTGGGAGCATCTATGGATTGCAAACGTACAAGCACAACGTATGTCAATGTCTGGTTTTAGTTTTGCAGGTAGTGATATTGGAGGGTTTGCCGAACAACCTCAAGGCGAATTATTTACACGTTGGATTCAATTAGGAATTTTCCACCCTTTTTGTCGTGTGCATTCTTCTGGAGATCATGGTGATCAAGAACCATGGGCTTTTGATGAGGATGTAACAGATATTGTTAGAAAATTTATTGAATTAAGATACCAACTACTTCCATATTTATATACCTGTTTTTGGAATTTAGTAGAACATGGTACACCAATTCTTCAATCTTTAGTAATGTTCGATCAAGAAGATACGCAAACACATTATAGAACAGACGAATTTGTTTTTGGTAATCACATATTAGCATGTCCTATTTTAGAACCTAATGCTAAAGGAAGACGCATGTATATACCAAGAGGTAATTGGTATAATATATGGACAGACGAGATCGTAGAAGGAGGTAAAGAAAAATGGGTAGATGCAGAAATAGATAGTATGCCAATTTTTATAAAAGCAGGAGCTGTTATACCAAAATATCCGGTACAACAATATGTTGGTGAAAAAAATATAGAAGAACTTACTCTAGATATTTATTATACAGAAGGAAAAGAAAGTTCACAATTATTTGATGATGCACATGATGGTTATGATTATACAAAAGGACGTTATAGTTTTAGAACTATTAAACTTACTGGTAAATCTAATGAGCTAATTTTGCAACAACATAAAGAAGGAAAATATGAAGCATCTTACCAATCGTTCAAATTAAATATTCATGGCCTACCTTTTAAAATTGAAGAAATAGAGGTTGACAATGAAATAATTCCATTAAATCATTTACATGAAAATGGAACTTCTTATATGTTAGTAGATAAGAATTTTAGTGAAATTCATATAAAGGGAAGTCGTTAATAGGATTTATTTGTATTCTATCGATATTGTTGCTATTAATATAGTGTTGTTGTATACTGATTTAGGAACAGTTTTTGTAAATTTATAGTCAATATTTAAAACACTTACCTAAAATGAAATTTAAAAATACAATAATTGCATGCGGTACAATTGTAGTTTTTCTGTCTTGCGCAACAAACCCTTTTACAGGAAAACAAACTATGGCATTAGTGCCAAATTCGCAATTGTTTCCAACTGCATTTGCTCAATATAATCAAGTATTATCCGAAAGTAATGTAGAAACTGGAACTGCTAGAGCAGATATGATTACTAGAGTCGGTCAACGTATTGCTGTTGCTGCAGAACGTTGGTTAAATGCTAATGGCCATCAAGGGTATTTAGCAGATTATAAATGGGAATATAACCTTATTAATGATGCTACTGTAAATGCGTGGTGTATGCCTGGAGGGAAAATAGTATTCTATACAGGAATATTACCAATTGCACAAAGCGAAACTGGTGTTGCAGCAATAATGGGACATGAGGTAGCTCATGCATTAGCAAACCACGGGCAACAACGTATGAGTGCTGCTTATATACAACAAGGAGTTGCAATTGCAGGAAATATAGCAATACAAAATGAGCAAGATAGAAACACTTTTAATCAATATTATGGTATTGGTTCACAAGTAGGAGTTATGCTGCCTTTTAGTAGAAGTCATGAAACCGAAGCAGATAAAATTGGTTTATATTTAATGGGAATTGCTGGGTATAATCCTACAGAAGCTTCTAATCTTTGGGTTAGAATGAAAGAAAACAGTGGAGGAGAAGCACCACCAGAAATATTAAGTACGCATCCATCTAATGATAGCAGAATTGCTAACTTAAAAGCATTAGCACCTCAAGCTATTGCCGAATCTAAAAAGTTTGGGGTACAATCATTCCGACCAATTACTAGTTTTTCGTACTAATTAAAAATATTTGTTTACTTTAGAAGCTGCTCCAAAAAAGAGCAGCTTTTTTTATGAATAAACTTGAAAAAGGAAGTCAGAAACTTCTAAATGCCTGGGCATTTTACGATTGGGCAAACTCGGTGTATACACTTACCATTGCATCTTCCATCTTTCCTATATTTTATTCTGCCTTATTTCTTAGCGAAATTAAAACAGTACATGCTTTTGGTATGGATTTTAAAAGTACAGCATTAATAACTTATGTTACAGCTTTTACTTTTTTAGTGGTAACTTTTACATCACCAATTCTATCTGGTATTGCTGATTATGTTGGTAATAAAAAGAATTTTATGAAGTTCTTTTGTTATGTTGGTGGTTTTGGTTGCATAGGTTTATACTGGTTTAGTATAGAAAATATACACTTAAGTTTACTGTTCTATTTTATGGGCTTAATAGGGTATTGGGGAAGTTTGGTTTTTTACAATTCCTATTTACCAGATATTGCATTCCCTGAACAACAAGATAGTATTAGTGCCAAAGGATTTAGCTTTGGTTATATTGGTAGCGTTTTGTTATTGATAATCAATTTAGCAATGGTTATGACTCAAGAAACGGGTGAAGAAAAAATGCAAATGATGCGTTACTCTTTTATAACTGTTGGTTTATGGTGGGTTTTATTTAGTCAATACACTTTTTATATTTTACCAAAAGGAGTTTCTTCTGGTCATAAAGTAACTAAAGCTATTGTTTTTAATGGTTTAAAAGAATTACAAATTGTTTGGAGTCAATTAAAACAAAATCTTAGGCTAAAAAGATATTTAGTAGCTTTTTTTGTGTTCAGTATGGCTGTGCAAACTATTATGTTAGTTGCTGTATATTTTGGTGAAGAAGAAATAGCTTGGGGAACTGATGGTGAAAAAACAACAGGACTAATTGTAAGTATATTAGTAATTCAAGTAGTAGCGATACTTGGTGCTTATTTAACCTCTAAAGCTTCATCTAAATTTGGAAACATTAAAACTTTAATTGTTGTTAATTTTGTTTGGATGGCATTGTGTTTTTATGCCTATTTTATGCAAACCCCATTTCAGTTTTATTTAGCGGCAGGTTTTGTTGGTTTAGTAATGGGAGGTATTCAAAGTTTAGCCCGTTCTACTTATTCTAAATTTCTACCAGAAACAGAGGATACGACATCGTATTTTAGTTTTTATGATGTAGCCGAAAAAATAGGAATTGTTATTGGAATGGTAATATTTGCAACTATAGACCAAATAACAGGTAGCATGCGTAATGCCATACTATTTTTATTTGTTTTCTTTTTAATAGGAATAGTTCTCTTGTTTAGGGTTCCTAAAGAAGATATAAATTAAATTATTTCACTAAGTTTGTTTATATTATAAATTAAATTAACAATATGTTTATGAAAAACTTAAAAATTGCTAGTGTTTTTATTTTATCACTATTTATGCTTGTTGTTTTGTCTTGTAATGATGAACCATTAGAAGGGGATTTTGTCACAGATGGTGGAGGTGATGTTACATGTGTAGAAGCAACTCAAACTCTTTCAACTGCTTCTGCAGCTTATGGAACAACTCCAACAGACGATGCTAATTATGCAGTTGTTTGTAATGCGTATGCAGCTGCATTACAAGATGTTATTACAGCTTGTGGCGATGATACTGGAGGAATACAAACGCTATTAGATGCGTTAAATTGCCCGGCTATTACAGAAGATTGTGCAACTGCACAAGAAACAACAAGTAGTGCAGAATTAGCTTACACAGCAGATACTACAAATAATAATTTATGTTTAGCCTATAAAACTGCTCTAGAAAATGAAATTGCTCTTTGTGGTGATGCAGATGGAAGTTTACAAAGTACTTTAGATGGGTTGGATTGTGAAACTACTAATTCAGAAGATTTATTATTAAAAGAAATGATCTGGACAGAATTAGATGGTACAAGCTATACCGATACGTTCTCTTATGATGGAAATAAATTAACATCTATTACAGAAAACGGAGATTTAGTTAATACGTATATATATGAAAGTGATGTATTAACTAGAATTAATAGTTATGAAGATGGTAGTATCCTCGACTATGTGATACCAGAATACAATGCAGATGATGAATTGATTTCGTACGTTGTATATATTACTAATGGTAATGAAGGTTTAAAATTTGACCTTACCTATAATACCAACGGAACCATTACGGAAAGGAAGTATAGTGGAGACCATGTATCTCAAACTAGCTTTCTTAGTGAGACTATAATTACTATGGAAAATAATCAAATTATAGCAGAAAGCTATGATGATGGTACAGATTCTGTTTATGCTTATGACACCCGAAATGGGATGTTTAAAAATATTTCTAATTTACGTACGCTAAACTTAATTAACATAGATTTCTCAGGCTATATAGATGGTGGATTTAATAATCTTATATCATTAACAGAAGATGTTAATGGTACTCCTGTTGTATATGAGAATTATGAGTATACGTATAACTCTAGTAATTATCCTGTAAGTTCTAATGATTATATAGAAGGAGATTTAGATTCAACAAGAGAGTATATCTACGAATAATCTTTTTTAAAACATAAAAAAAGCCACTCTATTTGAATGGCTTTTTTTTATGTCATTATTTTCTAACTTCGACTAATACTTCCAGAGCCAGCAACTTTAGTATCTTCTTTTTTAGGGTTTCCAGAATATTCTATATCACCAGAACCAGAGACTCTTGCTTTTAAAAATTCGGTGCTAACTACTTCTGCATCACCAGAACCTGTTACAGAAACCTCTGTGTTTTCTGATTGTAGGCTGTTTCCGTTGAAATCTCCAGAACCTGTAACACTAGCTTCAAGGTTAGTCGTTTTTCCTTTTAAAGTTACATCTCCAGAACCTGTTACGCTTCCTTCTGCATTATTGGTATTAATATCTAATACAATATCTCCAGATCCAGTTAAATCTACATCTAAATCGGTAGTGTTAATGGTATTAGTATTCCATAAATCTCCAGATCCTGTTAGTGATACTTTGTTTATATCTTCAAAAGGAATTGTAATTTTAATCGTTTTATTATAGCTAGTACTTAAGTTAACTCCTTTTTCTACTTTTACTACCAACGTATTGTTTTTTACCTCTGTTACAATATGTTCTAATAGGTTTTCTTCTCCTTCGATAGTAATTTTCCCTTCTTGTCCTTTTACTAAAATAAAGTCCATAGATCCTGTGCAAGCAACAGCATCATAATCGTTAGTGGTTCTAGAGATGGTAGTAACATTACCGTTTCCTTTTACTTTATTACCAAACCAAGATTGTGCTTGTGTTTGCGTAGTTAATAAAATAGTCGCAACTATTAAAATAGATTTTTGAAATGATTTTAAAGTTTTCATAATTTTCGTTTTTTGATGGATGATTGTTATTTATTAATTTCTCTTTAGTGTTACGCTTCCGTAATCGGAGGATATGCTAAGTGTGTTTCCAGAATTTGTATTCCCATTATAACCTTCGTAATATTTGTCTGTAGATTCAATTCTTTTTTTAGTGAATTCTAATCCTTCATAATCTCTTAATGAAGCATATTCTAAATCTATATTAAAGTTAAAGTTATAGTTAGGATGATAGCCAATAGTTATTCCTACGTAATCGGATACTATATTAACATTTTTTGCATTTGCAGTTATGTTTTCAATTTTTATAGAACCATAATCTGCATTAATAGTTAGGTTTTTGTAAATATCTCCTATTCTAGTTGTAAGATAATCGCCATCTCCTTTTATATTATTTGCTTTTTCAATATAAATAGATCCATAATCACAATCGTAAGTAACATCTTCTGCAATTTCGACAACCGATTTTGTGTAGTCTGCAATAATATCTAAATCTTTAGCTTTTGCTACTGTAAAGCCACTATAATCTGCGTTTATTTTTCCCTTTTTAATGTATTCAAAATAGCAATTATTAGAGTAGTCAAAATTGATATTGTTCGTGTCTCCTAAAAGTTCTTTGGTAGTAATTTTTCCGTAATCGCAATTAATTGCAGTATTGCCTTTTAATTTATCTAGATTAATATTGCCATAATCATTATATAGGTTTACATTATTGGTAATAGGCATTTTTATTACGTAATTAATCTTCATATTAACGCTATTGCCTTTATTCCATTTCCACCAAGAGCTAGATTTACTATTGTTAAAAAGTGTCTTTGCAGAAACTTGGTTAGAAGAAGCTTCAAAATTAACAGAGATATCGTCTAATTTTTCCTGTACTTTTTCTAGATCATTACCATTTGTTGTTATGGTAACTTCAAAGACTATTCGGTTTTCTTCCCAAGTAATAATGTCTAAATTACCATAACTATTATCTACTTTTAAAGTAGCATCTGGAGTAACATTAAATTCTTTTTTTATTACTTTTTCTTTGGTATGTTTTCCTATATGAACAGGGTTTGTACCTGCAACAAGTAACATTGGTAATAGCATAAAAGCTATAAGGGTTTTATATAGTTGTGCTGTTCTCATTATAATTATTCTTTAATTGTTTAATGTTTTCTATTTGTGATAATGTGTTTTGTAGAATATCAATTCTGTTTTGAAAATTGCTAATCATGGCATAGATAACGCGCTTGTCTTCTCCACTTTCCGATAAATCTTCTTTTAAGCCTTGATATTCTTTTTCTAATCGTTGCATTTGCATCATTGCATCTGCAATTAATAATTTTGTTTCTGGATTAGATTCTTGTTCTATTTTTGTTAATTCACTTGCAATAGCATTAGTAAAGAAATTTTGTGTTTCTGCCATTTCGGGAGAAATACTTGCTAGATCATTAACCGTTTCTTCTTGTTGTGTAGTTACAAAAACAGTAACTAAAATTGCTAATGTGGCAGCAATACCAAGAAAAGGTTTCCAAAAATTATTTTTTGGTTTAGATGTATATGCAATTTCTTGCTTGTTTAGTTTCTTTAAAAATCTTTTTTCATGATCTAGTGTAGGAGTTTCTACATCAAAATCATCTTTTAAATTATCAAAGAGTGTATCTAAATTGTCTTTTTTCATCTTTATTAATTTTCTACTAGTTCTAATTTTTTTCTTAAGCTTTCTTTTGCTCGAGAAACTGTTGTTCTGCAATTTGCATAAGTAAGATTCATAATTCCACTTATTTCCTCGTAATCATATCCTTCAATAAGATGCAATGTTAGCGCAATTCGGTAATTGTCTTTTAGTAATTTCATAGTCTCTAAAACTTGTTGCGCTTTTAAGTTTGTAAACTCGTAATCACTAGAAATACCATCATTGTCTTCCATTTTATACAATACATCATCTAAAGGAACGTCTTGATACTTATTATTTTTATTAAAATGATAAATACTATTATTAATTACAATTCGCTTTAACCAAGCACCAAAAGTCATTGTATCTTTTATAGTGTCTAGTTTTGTAAAAGCCGAAAGAAAAGAATCTTGCATAATATCTTCTGCTTCAAATCTATCTTTTACAATTCTATATGCTACATTAAACATTGCTTTATAGTACCTATTGTAAATCTCCAATTGCGCAAATTGGTTGTTAGATCTACATAGCGCTATGAGCTGTTCGATATTTTGGTTGGTTAGTGTCAAAAAAATTAAATCAAATTGTTATAGTATAGATACGCATAAAGATAAACTGTTACAGTTTACAAATAAAAACTTTCTATTTTTTCTGTCTATTGGCATATTAATTGACTTTAATGTATAGAATGAATACTAGGAAAATGTTAACAACACGCTGGTATTCATTGTAATAAGTTAAAAAATAGTATTAATTTTAAACAAAAATCATTTTGTTATTATTTTAATTAATGACATTATGACTTAAATATATATATGAAAAAATCAAGTTTATTAGGCCTTGACAGTTTGTCATTACAGGATTTTGATGAAAATTCAGAGTTAATTCCATTAATGACACCTGAAGATGAAGAAGAAATAAATAAAGAAAAACTACCAGAAACCTTACCAATTCTTTCTTTAAGAAACACGGTTTTGTTTCCAGGAGTTGTAATTCCAATAACAGCAGGTAGAGATAAATCGATCAAGTTAATTAACGATGCCAATAAAGGAAGTAAAGTTATTGGAGTTGTTGCTCAAAAAGATGAAAGTGTAGAAGATCCCAAAGCAGGAGATATACACGAGACTGGAACTGTTGCTAGAATTTTACGTGTTTTAAAAATGCCAGATGGTAATACAACAGTGATTATTCAAGGTAAAAAACGTTTTAAAGTTGCAGAAGTTATAACAGAAGAACCTTACATGAATGCTACCATTCGTGAAGTTCCTGAAGCTAAACCAGCAAAAGAGAATAAAGAGTTTGATGCTATTATAGATTCTATAAAGGAGCTTGCTTTACAAATAATTAAAGATAGCCCAAACATACCAAGCGAAGCTTCTTTTGCAATTAAGAATATTGAAAGCAATTCGTTTTTAATAAACTTTGTATCGTCTAATATGAATCTTTCTGTAAAAGAAAAACAACTTTTATTAGAAAATAATGATTTAAAAGAACGTGCTCTTGCAACATTAAAATATATGAATTTAGAGTTTCAAAAATTGGAACTTAAAAATGATATTCAATTAAAGGTTCAAAGTGATATGAGCCAACAACAACGCGAATATTTCTTACACCAGCAAATGAAAACGATCCAAGAAGAACTTGGTGGTGGTGTTTCGTCTGGAGAAGAAGTAGAAGAAATGCGTACTCGTGCTAAAACTAAAAAGTGGGATGATAAAGTTGCAGCGCATTTTAAAAAGGAATTAGCTAAAATGCAACGTATGAATCCGCAAGTTGCAGAATACTCCATACAACGTAACTATCTAGATCTGTTTTTAGATTTGCCTTGGAATGATTTTTCTAAAGATAAATTTGATTTAAAAAGAGCTAAAAAAATATTAGATAGAGATCATTATGGTTTAGATGATGTAAAACAACGTATCATCGAGCATCTTGCAGTTATTAAATTGCGAAACGATATGAAGTCCCCAATTCTTTGTTTATATGGACCTCCTGGAGTTGGTAAAACATCTTTAGGGAAATCTATTGCTGAAGCTTTAGGTAGAGAATATGTACGTATGTCACTTGGTGGTTTACGTGATGAAGCAGAAATTCGCGGACATAGAAAAACGTATATTGGTGCAATGCCAGGACGAATTCTTCAAAGTTTGAAAAAAGCAGGAACTGCAAATCCGGTTTTTGTTTTAGATGAAATAGACAAGCTTTCTAATTCGCATCAAGGGGACCCTTCTTCTGCAATGTTAGAAGTGTTAGATCCAGAACAAAATAGTGCCTTTTATGACAACTTTTTAGAAATGGGCTTCGATCTTTCTAAAGTCATGTTTATTGCAACCTCTAATAGTTTATCTACCATTCAACCTGCTTTAAGAGATAGAATGGAAATTATAAATGTTACAGGTTATACTATTGAAGAAAAGGTAGAAATAGCAAAACGTCATTTATTACCTAAACAATTAAAAGAACATGGTTTAACAGACAAGCATCTTAAAATAGGAAAGCCGCAATTAGAAAAAATAGTGGAAGGATATACAAGAGAATCTGGTGTTCGTAGTTTAGAAAAGCAAATTGCAAAAATGGTGCGTTATGCAGCCAAAAATATTGCGATGGAAGAAGCATACGATGTAAAAGTATCTAACGAAGATATTATTACTGTGCTTGGGGGACCAAAACTAGAAAGAGATAAATACGAAAATAATAATGTAGCAGGAGTAGTTACAGGATTAGCTTGGACTAGAGTGGGAGGAGATATTTTATTTATAGAATCCATTCTTTCTAAAGGAAAAGGAGCAATGACCATTACTGGAAACCTTGGTAAAGTCATGAAAGAATCGGCAACCATTGCGATGGAATATATTAAAGCAAATGCAGAAGAATTAGGAGTTAATCCAGAAGTTTTTGCTAAATACAATGTGCATATTCACGTACCAGAAGGAGCTACACCAAAAGATGGACCAAGTGCTGGTGTTACTATGTTAACTTCTTTAGTATCTTTGTTTACGCAACGTAAAGTAAAAAAGAGCTTAGCAATGACTGGTGAAATTACGTTAAGAGGAAAAGTATTACCTGTAGGCGGAATTAAAGAAAAAATTCTAGCAGCTAAGCGTGCAAGAATAAAAGAAATATTACTTTGCGAAGATAATAGACGTGATATCGAGGAGATTAAACCAGATTATTTAAAAGGATTAACTTTCCATTATGTTTCAGAAATGAAAGATGTTATCGATATTGCAATAACAAATTCTAAAGTTAAGAATTATAAAAAACTGTAATTATGAGGTCTCTAATTTTTATTTTAACTTGTTTCGTTTCGTTTGCTTCCTTTGCACAAGAAGCAGAAGCTAAAGAAGAATTTCTTCCTATAAATCTAGAAGGAAAAGAAGCATTCCTTTCTACTAAAACAGGAGAATATGTTTTTTTAGAACATGCAAAAACAGATGCAACTAAATTAGAGACTACTAATAATGGTGTTATTTATACAGATATAAAAACACATGATGTAGCCAAAAAGGAAACGATTTCTAAAATTGCAAAACTCTATAGTTTAAGCAAGGAAGAGGTAATAAAACAAAATAAATTATCTAATTCTAAATTAAGTATTGGTCAGCAACTTAAAATCATTAAAAAAATAGTAGTAAAATCTAGTAGCCCTGTTATTAGTCAAGAAGAAGCTACAATTATAGCAAAGTTGAGTCCAGGTCAAACACCAACTGGTTTAGATGCTGCTCCTACAAATAGACCTACTGTAGTTACATCTAGTCCTGTTGTAAAGGAAACAGAAGTAACTAAAAAAGCAGAAGAAATTGAAAATACAGAAGAAATTATTGAAAATGTGAAGGCTTCCACTAAAAATTCTTTAAATTCTTTTTACACAGTTAAAAAAGGTGACAACTTGTACAACATTGCTAAAAGGCATGATATATCAGTAGATGTCCTTAAAAAATTAAACAATTTAGAATCCAATAATCTAAGTATTGGGCAAAAGTTAAAGCTTCAATAAAAATATATTTCTTATATCTACGTTTTAAGATAGATTTAGTTACTTTGCATCTTTATGGTTAAGAAATATTTTACTTGTATTTGTCTTTTGTACTTTGTTACTTCTAATGCGCAATTAGGAGGAGAAACAACATACCAATTTTTAAACTTGGTGTCTTCCCCTCGTCAAGCAGCGCTTGGAGGAAAAGTGTTAACTAACGTAGATTACGATGTAACGCAAGCCATATTTAATCCAGCTACTATTAATTTAGATATGGATAATCAGTTAGCGGTAAATTATTCTAGCTATTTAGGTGGTGTAAACTATGGTACTGCTGCATATGCATATACTGTAGATAGAAGAAATCTAACCTATCATGTAGGAGTTACTTATATTAATTATGGAAGTTTTGATGGTTATGATGAACAAGGTAATGCTACTTCCTCCTTTTCCGGTAATGAAGCAGCAGTCTCGTTTGGACATGCAAGACAAATAGGATATTCCAATTTTTATTTAGGAGGGAATATAAAATTAATCACCTCAAAACTAGAAGAATATAGCTCTATTGGAGCTGCTATAGATGCAGGCTTAATTTATATAAACGAAGACATAGAGTTTCAAGCAACATTGGTTCTTAGAAATGCTGGATTACAAATTACTACCTATGCTGGACAAAATGAACCTTTACCCTTTGAGGTAGACTTTGGTATGTCGCAAACATTAGAATTTGTTCCAATACGTTGGCATTTAACTTTCGAGAATTTGCAGAAATGGCCAATAGGAGCTTCAAACCCAGCAAGAGCTACAACAGATCTAGAAGGAAACCAAACGCAAGAAGAAGTTGGTTTTTTTAATCAAGTTTTACGTCATACAATAATAGGAGCAGAGCTGTTTCCAGAAGGAGGTTTTCAAGTTAGATTTGGTTATAACTTTAGAAGAGCAGAAGAACTTAGAATTGTTGAACAAAGAAACTTTTCTGGATTATCTGCAGGAATTTCAATCAAATTAAACAAATTGCGTTTTAGTTATACACACGCTAAATATACAAGTGCAGCAAATGCTAACTTTTTCGGTTTACAAATTGATTTACAATAAAAAATAATTTAGACATCTCTAATTTATTATATGAATAATATTACCATAGCCATCGACGGATTTTCATCCACAGGAAAAAGTACAGTAGCAAAACAAATAGCAAAACATTTGGGTTACATTTATGTAGATTCTGGAGCAATGTATCGAGCTATTACGCTATATGCAATGCAACATGATTTTATTGATGAAAACCATTTTGACATAGAAGCTTTAGTTGCAAAGCTAGCAGAAATTAATATCAGCTTTTTATTTAATGAAAAATTAGGCTTTGCTGAGGTGTATTTAAATAGTGTAAATGTTGAAAAACAAATTAGAACACTCGAAGTATCCAGTTTTGTAAGCCAAATAGCAACCATTCCAGAAGTACGTTACCAATTGGTAAAACAACAGCAAAAAATGGGAAAAGATAAAGGCGTAGTAATGGACGGAAGAGATATTGGAACCGTAGTTTTTCCGTATGCTGAATTAAAAATATTTATGACTGCTTCTGCCGAAACTAGAGCACAACGTAGATTTGATGAGCTTATCAATAGAGGCGATAATGTCTCTTATAAAGATGTACTGCATAATGTACAAGAACGCGATTATATAGATTCGCATAGAGAAGACTCGCCATTAGTAAAGGCAGAGGATGCTGTAGAAATAGATAACTCGAACCTTTCTTTAGAAGAACAATTTAATAAAGTTTTAGATCTAGTTAACATGACTTTGAAGGATTCTGAGTAGTTAAAAATCTTAAATTATAAATTAGGTTTATTATAAATTAAAAACTTCGTTTGTTTAACCTAACGAATTCCGCTAAAGTAGAATTGTTCTTCCTTCCGTTTAGCGAAGTAGCTAAGATGGATTATTTTTCTAAATTACAACTTCAATTTCAACTAGAAAACATTTGAGAATCAAAAATATAATTGTAAATTTGCACTCCTTTTAGCGAATAGTAGAAATATAAAAGGGATAAAATAAAACAATTTTAACACTTCTGTGTGTTCTCGCATTTCATTTCTTAAAACATAACAGAATACAAAACATAATGTAAAGACGTTTAAATTAAACAATTACATTATTAAATTAATTTAATGGCTGAAAAAGCAAAACAAGCGGAAGTTGAAGCAACGGAAGCAGTAGTAAAAGAAACTCCTCAAGTTTCTGAAGCACAAGCAAACCCAGAAAAATTCTTAGCAGATTTTAATTGGCACAATTACCAAGAAGGTATTGATGAGGTTGAAGATTCTCAATTAAAAGAATTTGAAAAATTAGTATCCGAAAATTTCGTAGATACTTTAGATGATGAAGTAGTAGAAGGTGAAGTAATTCACATTTCAGATCGTGATGCAATTATTGACATCAACGCAAAATCTGAAGGTGTAATTTCATTAAACGAATTTCGTTACAATCCAGGTTTAAAAGTAGGAGATAAAGTAGAAGTATTAATTGATGTTCGTGAAGACGCAACTGGTCAATTAGTATTATCGCACAGAAAAGCTCGTGTAATTAAAGCTTGGGATAGAGTAAACAATGCACATGACACTGGTGAAATAGTAAACGGTTTTGTAAAATGCAGAACTAAAGGTGGAATGATTGTAGATGTATTTGGTATTGAAGCATTCTTACCAGGTTCTCAAATTGACGTGAAGCCAATTAGAGATTACGATCAGTATGTAAATAAAACTATGGAATTTAAAGTGGTGAAAATTAATCACGAATTTAAAAACGTAGTAGTATCTCATAAAGCTTTAATTGAAGCGGATATTGAAGTACAAAAGAAAGAAATTATTGGTCAATTAGAAAAAGGTCAAGTACTAGAAGGTGTTGTTAAAAACATTACTTCTTATGGTGTATTTATTGATCTTGGAGGAGTTGATGGATTAGTTCATATTACAGATCTTTCTTGGTCTAGAATCAATCATCCAAATGAGATTGTTGAGTTAGATCAAAAATTAAATGTTGTAATCCTTGATTTTGATGAAAACAAATCAAGAATTCAATTAGGTCTTAAACAATTATCTAAACATCCTTGGGATGCTTTAGGAGAAGAAGTAAAAGTAGGTGATAAAGTAAAAGGTAAAGTTGTAGTTATTGCAGATTACGGTGCTTTTGTTGAAGTTGCTGAAGGTGTTGAAGGATTAGTTCACGTAAGTGAAATGTCTTGGTCTACACATTTACGTTCTGCTCAAGATTTCGTATCTGTTGGAGATGTTGTTGAAGCGCAAATCTTAACTTTAGATAGAGAAGATAGAAAAATGTCTCTTGGTATCAAGCAATTAGCTCCAGATCCATGGACAGACATTACAACTAAATATCCTGTAGGTTCTAAACACTCAGGAACAGTTCGTAACTTTACAAACTTTGGTGTTTTTGTAGAATTAGAAGAAGGTATTGATGGATTAATTTACATCTCAGATTTATCTTGGACTAAGAAAATCAAACATCCATCGGAGTTTTGTGCAGTTGGAGATAAATTAGATGTAGTTGTACTTGAGTTAGATGTTGAAGGACGTAAATTATCTTTAGGTCATAAACAAACAACAGAAAACCCTTGGGATAAATACGAAACTGAATTTGCTTTAGGTACTACACATACTGCAGAAATTGCAGAAGTTGTAGACAAAGGAGCAACTATCGAATTTAATGAAGATATCGTTGCCTTTGTACCTTCTCGTCACCTTGAAAAAGAAGATGGTAAGAAACTTAAAAAAGGAGATTCAGCAGAATTCAAGATTATCGAATTTAATAAAGAATTTAAAAGAGTAGTTGCATCGCATACTGCTATCTTTAGAGAAGAAGAAATCAAGAATGTAAAAGAAGCTGTTAAAAAAGCAGCAAGTCAAGCAGCTGAAGCAAAACCTACTTTAGGAGATGCTAATGAAGCTTTACAAGCACTTAAAGATAAATTAGACGGAAAAGCATAGTCTTTCCTGAAATTTTTTTATAAATAAAAGCCTCTCCTTTTGGAGAGGTTTTTTTTATACCTTTATCCATATAACTAAATGATTATGAAACATAAAGTACTTCTTTTTTTTGCCTTCTTTTACAGTTTAATTATACATGCGCAAACCGTTGCTTATGATGCCACTTTTATTAATTTTGATAATACAGATTGTATAGATTTGTTTATACTTAATACTACAGTAAAAGGACATCAAGTAGATGTAGAAGTTTCCTATCATAATTCTTTAGTAGATGCGCAAAATAACATAAATCCATTAACTCGTTTTTATACGTACACTTCCAATAATGAAACGGTATACGCAAGAGTAAGTAACACAGTAAACGCAACGTATGCAACTTCGCAAATTACTATTGCTTTAAATGTATTTACTTGTTGCCCACCACCTCCAAATGGCCAATATCAATTCGATTTTTGTGATGTAGATAATGACGGAGTAGAAACAGCATATTTAAATAATTTATACCAAACAGAAGGGAGAATCTATAATACACTGCTTTGTGGTTTGTACGATAATGAATTAACAGTTACATACCACTTGTCTTACCAAGATGCTGTAGATGATTTAAATCCTATTAATCCGGTTTTTACATTTAGTACAGATACTTACATATATAGCAAAGTAAAAAACACAGTAAATACAGAAGTTAATATCTTCGATTATATTTTAAATATTACTAATTGTACTCCTGCAGATGATGATGCAGATGGAATTGATAATGTTAGAGAAGATGCAAACAGAAATGGAAATATTAATGATGACGATACCGATAACGATGGTTTAAAAAACTTCGAAGATGATGATGATGATGGCGATGGTGTTTTAACCATAAATGAAGATTATAATAATAATGGTTCTCCTTTAGATGATGATACTAATAGTAATGAAATACCAGATTATTTAGAGTCTAATGTTACTTTATCTACTGTTACTTTTAATGAAGTTAAAATTAAAATATATCCCAATCCAGTTACTGACTATTTAAAAATAGAATCTAATCCTTTAAAGGAAGCTTCGGTTGCAATATTTGATTTAAACGGAAGAAAAATTTTAAACCATACATATTCGGTAAATAACAATGCTATTAATGTTACCAAATTACATGCGGGAGTCTATTTTATAAGTATAAAAGTGAATGGCGTACAAACCACTAAAAAGTTTATCAAAAAATAAAGGTTAATAATTTAATTAAAAAAGCCTCTTAGAAATATGAGGCTTTTTTAATACATATAATTAGTCTTTCAACTTCTAAAATTTTACCGTAACTTTGTTTACCAAATACGTTTGGATATTCTATGAGTCAAAAAGTGTTACTTAACGAAAAAGAGGTAAACATCATTCTTCATCGATTGGCTTGTCAACTTATTGAAAATCATAAAGACTTTTCTAATACTGTTTTAATAGGTATTCAACCTAGAGGTAAGTATTTAGCAAATAGACTAATTACCTTACTAAAAGAGGATTATAAAATTAAAAACTTACAATCTGGGCAGTTAGATATCACTTTTTATAGAGATGATTTTAGACGAAGTGATAAACCTTTAGAAGCTAACGCTACAGAGATGGACTGTGTAGTTGAAGATAAAAAAGTAGTTTTTATTGATGATGTATTATTTACAGGACGAAGCATCCGTTCTGCTTTAACAGCAATTCAATCTTTTGGTAGACCAACAGAAATAGAACTATTAACACTAATTGATAGGCGTTTTAGTAGACATTTACCCATTCAACCAGATTATAGAGGCAGACAAGTAGATGCTATAAATAACGAAAAAGTGAAAGTAAATTGGGTAGAAAATGAAGGTGAAGATGCCGTGTATTTAATTAGTAATTAGAATTTAAATTAAAATATTAGTACGCTAAATACTGCTACTAAAGAGAGAAAAATACAACAATATGAGCGAGTTAAGTGTAAATCACTTATTAGGTATTAAATATCTTAACAAACAAGATATAGAACTCATTTTTAAAACTGCTGATCATTTTAAAGAAGTGATAAACAGACCAATTAAAAAAGTGCCTTCTCTTCGTGATATTACTATAGCTAATTTATTTTTTGAAAATTCTACACGTACCAAATTATCTTTCGAACTAGCAGAAAAAAGACTCTCTGCAGATGTTATTAATTTTTCTGCAGCACAATCCTCAGTTAAAAAAGGAGAAACATTAATAGATACAGTAAACAACATCCTTTCTATGAAAGTAGATATGGTAGTTATGCGTCATCCTAATCCTGGAGCTGGAGTATTTTTATCTAAACATGTAAATGCAAGTATTATAAATGCAGGAGATGGTGCGCATGAACATCCAACACAAGCACTATTAGATTCATACTCTATAAGAGAAAAATTTGGAGAAGTAAAAGGTAAAAATGTAGTTATAGTTGGTGATATTTTGCATAGTAGAGTGGCATTATCCAATATTTTTGCATTGCAATTACAAGGTGCAAATGTGATGGTTTGTGGGCCAAAAACATTGATACCAAAGTACATACATAAGCTTGGTGTAAAAGTAGAAACAGATTTAATAAAAGCTTTAAATTGGTGTGATGTAGCAAATATGTTACGCGTACAAAATGAAAGAATGGATATTAGCTACTTTCCTACAACTAGAGAGTATGCACAACAGTTTGGAGTAGATAAAAATATATTAGATGCTTTAGATAAAGAAATAACCATTATGCATCCTGGACCAATAAATAGAGGAGTAGAAATTACTAGTGATGTTGCAGATTCTAAACAAGCCATTATTTTAGATCAAGTACAAAATGGTGTAGCTATTAGGATGGCAGTAATTTATTTATTAGCTTCTAAAATAAAACAGTAAATTATGATTTTTGATAAAGAAGAAAACATAACGATTATAACCCAAGAAAAAGCTTCAATAATTGAGTTAGTCAAAAAGCTAAATGTGTTATATGAAAGATTTAAAAACGATAATATAATTGTAAATTTAACGAGTATAAACCCAATTACATTAGAAAATATTGTTGAGTTTTTACAAATATCAAATACACATAGAAAAGAAAAAAAATCTTTTGTCATTGTAACAGATAAAATAAACCTTAACGAAACTCCAGACGAAATAATTGTAGTGCCAACATTACAAGAAGCGCATGATATTATAGAAATGGAAGAAATGGAACGCGATTTAGGTTTCTAATTTTTTTGTTGATTCTAGTTTAAAAGAATTAACAAAAAATAAAGCATCACTTTTTTAATGAAACTACGCATTTTAGGCTGTTATAGTGCAACTCCAAGGGTAAACACCAATCCTACAGCTCAAGTACTAGAAATTAATAACCATATGTTTTTAATAGACTGTGGCGAAGGTACTCAAGTACAATTGCGTAAACATAAAGTAAAGTTTAATAGAATTAAACATATCTTTATTTCGCACTTACATGGTGATCATTTCTTTGGTTTAGTAGGTCTTATTTCTACTTTTAGATTACTTACTCGCGAAACAGAATTACATATTTATGCTCCAAAAGGCTTAAAAGAAATTATTACGCTTCAAATGAAAATCGCTAAATCATGGACTAATTTTCCGTTAATTTTTCATGAATTAAATGGAACAACTTCTGAAATTATTTTTGAAAATGATCTTGTAGAAGTACATACTATTCCACTAGATCATAGAATATATACTAACGGTTTTTTATTTAAAGAAAAAGAAGGAGAGCGTAAACTGGATATAAGTAAAGTCGAAGAGGCCAATATTAACGTTGCCTATTATAGAAAATTAAAAAAGGGTTTTGATGTAGAAAATGAAGATGGCATTTTAATAGATAACACTAAAGTTACTAAGCCAGCTAATAAACCTAAAACTTATGCTTTTTGTAGCGATACCGCATATTCTGAAGCTATAATTCCTATAATTAAAGAGGTAGATGTCTTGTATCACGAATCTACTTTTTTAGAAAAAAATGAAAGCCTTGCCGCACCAACAAAACATAGCACAGCTAAACAAGCAGCATCTATTGCGAATAAAGCCAATGTAGGCACTTTAATTCTTGGCCATTATTCTACTAGATACGATGGCGTTCAGGATTTTAAAACAGAAGCAAATGCTATTTTTGAAAATGTAGAATTAGCAGAAGATGGAAAACTTTTTGAGTTTTAATTGCTCTCTTTTAGTTCTTCTAAATTTAAAACCCAAGAAACTGCTTCTTCAATAGAATCGGAACGTTTTATACTTTTTTTAGAAAATTGTTTTTCTAATGTAGCATTAATATAATTAATATCCGAATAATACACAGATACACTAGCAATTAAGAAATCATATTCTTTGTAAAATTTACCCCAAAGATTGGGATCATAAGAATAGGAATTTACTTTATTAGAAATATATCCAATTTTGCAATCTAATCCATAATGATTTTGGATAAGTTTAATTATTTGTTGAATTTTTTTCCAACATAAATGTATGCCATAGTTCATTTCAGAAATGATGAAACTATCAAAAAAATAAAAAACACCAAAATCAAGTGTTTCTTTTGTATATGTATATTGTTTGCTTAATGAAGAATTTTCAAATCTCATTTTAAGAATTTAGGGTTGACGAATTTACATAATTTAATTATAAAATCAATTTTTTATATTTTATTAAATCTTTAATAAAGTTGGATGAAGCGATTCTAAAATATTTAAAAAACGTGTAAATTGCAGTTATGGAAAAAGACCTAGGAAATTACAGAAAATCTTACGAAAAAGGAGCACTACTACTAATAGATACTCCAGAAAATCCAATGGAGTTATTTCAAAAATGGTTTCATGAAGTCGATAAACATTTTCCTGAAGATGAAACCAACGCGATGACTTTATCTACAATTGGTATAGATGGTTATCCCAAAAGTAGAGTAGTGCTATTAAAAAAATATACGTACGAAGGTTTTATTTTTTACACCAATTACAATAGTGAAAAGGGAAAAGCAATTGCTAATAACCCAAATGTTTGTATTTCATTTTTTTGGCAAGCCGCAGAAAGACAGATAATTATTAAAGGAAAAGTTGAAAAAATTGCAGCTAATTTAAGTGATGGTTATTTTGAATCTAGACCTAGAGGAAGTCAACTAGGAGCCTTAGTTTCCAATCAAAGTGAGGTAATAACCGATAGGAATATTTTAGAACAAAAATTAAATAAGTTAGAAGTAGATTTTGAAGGTAAAGAAATAGCACGTCCCAATTTTTGGGGAGGATATATTATTAAACCAATTGAAATAGAATTTTGGCAAGGCAGAGCAAATAGATTACATGATAGAATACGATATGTTTTAGATAAAGAATATTTTTGGGTTAAAAATAGATTATCTCCATAAAAAATCGATAAAAAACATGTTTTCATGTGATTTAATTACATTTCGTCGATTATGTGTATTAAAAATCGATGAAATGCATGTGTTTTATCGATTTTAACATTTTGTTAACATTTTTTTTAGACTTGGTTTGTATATTTATCATCCCAAATCTAAAGAAACCTAACCATGAAAAAACCTACTCTATGGCTTATGGCATTAATTATTTTGTTTACCACTTTTTCGTGTTCAACAGAAAATAATGATCATGAAGTAAATGATGTAAATAGCGAATATGTTGTTCCCGCAACCAAAGTTATTGAAATTAAAATTCTAGAACTTATTAATGATTATAGAATAGACCAAGGCCTAAGTGTTCTCGAAGGATTAGACTTAATTAAATCTCAAGCCTATGTTCATACAGATTATATGGTAGAAACTAGCAATATTTCTCATGATAACTTTTCGCAAAGAAGTGCATTTTTAAGAGAATATGCTGGTGCAAATAGAGTTTCAGAAAATGTAGCTTATGGTTATAGTAGTCCTGCTTCTGTGGTGAACGCTTGGATTAATAGTGAAAGCCATAGAGGAGCTATAGAAGGAGATTATACACATTTTGATATCTCTGCAGAACAAGATGAAAATGGGTATTGGTATTTTACTAATATATTTGTAAAAAAATAAACTTTACTTTTTTAATATAGATTATAACCACTCTATTTAAGAGTGGTTTTTTTTTTATCTATACAAGTACATTTATATTTAATGCTAGTTTTTTATTATTGATTGTAATCTTTGCTCTGTTTAGATAAAGGTTATATTAAAGTTTAAATTGATTATTGTCCTTTTAATATAAATCGAATCTAACCTAATTAGGAGCGATGTAATAGATTATCGTTTCTATTTAATGAGATTGTCAAATAAATGAAAAGCCACTCTTTTAGAGTGGCTTTTTTTAGTATATGATGTTGTTAGGACCATTTTATAAAAAAATATAAAATAACACCTTATACTATATTTAATATTCGTTGGTAATAATGAATTTTGATCTTCGGTTTTCTTGGTGTTTCTCTTCAGAACACTTTACACCATTAGCACATTCATTAAGTAATTGATACTCTCCATAACCAATTGCACTATCAATTCTATTAGAAGTAATTCCTCTAGAAATAATATAATCTCTTGTTGATTTTGCTCTTTTGTCAGATAGTTTTTCATTGTAAGCATCACGACCACGACTATCGGTGTGCGCTTCAATTTTAATATGCATTTTCGGATGATTTTTCATTACAGTTACAATATTCTCTAACTCATAAGCAGCATCTGGTCTGATGTTAGATTTATCGTAATCGAAGAAAATAGGGTTAATTACAATTTCATTATTCACAATAAAAGGTGTTAATAATAAATCTTGTACTTGTTCCTCTTCCGGAACATCAGTTGTTTCCACTTCCTGTATATCTTCTCTATAATCTAATTTACTACCAATTAAAGTATATTTTTTTTCACAATCGACTTCAAATTCATATGCTCCATTTTCATCAGAAATTATTTCTTCAAGTTCTTTTCCAGTTTCGTCTAAAAGTTTCACTTTTGCTTCAGGAATTGGTAAAGAGGTTATTTCATCTCTTACAACACCCTTGATTACTTGTTTACATTGGAAAGAACCAAATTGATATATATCATCGCTACCACTTCCTTCTTCTCTGTTAGAAGATAGAAAACCGGTTTCTTTGTCAGAATCAATAAAGAAAGCAAAATCATCAAATCTACTATTAAAAGGAGCTCCCATGTTTTCAGGCTCTTTTATAGAGTCTTTAACTTTAGCTTTAATTAAATTAGATTTAAAAATATCTAATAAACCTAAACTTATATGTCCATCTGATGAAAAGTAAAAGGTACTGTCTTTAGCAACATAAGGAAACATTTCTCTACCAGGAGTATTAATTTTTTCACCTAAATTTTCAGGTTTACCATAACCATTATCGCCTCTAATTTCTACACTATATATATCGGTTCCTCCATAACCACCTTCACGATCGGAAACGAAATATAATATTTTGTTATCTGCACTTAGAGCAGGGTGACCTGTAGAGTATATTTTATCATTAATTGGAAGTGCAACAACATTACTCCATGAATCTCCCGATTTAGTAGCTTTGTATATTTTTAAATATGAGGTGCCTTCATCATCATAAGAAATCTTTTTACGATTATTGATATTATCTCTAGTAAAGTACATTGTTTTACCATCATTGGTAATTGCAACTGTCGCTTCATGGAATTCGGAATTTATCTCATTGGTAAGCGCTTTTATATCTTCAATACTTGCATCTTCTTTTTCATTATTAATTGTTCCTGAAAAAATATCTAAATATGGTTCTTCATTCCATTTGTAAATTTTTCCAGAACCTCCTTCTCCAGATACTTTAGTAGAGGCATAATAAAAAGTATCTTCATGAAGATAACCACCAAACTCGGAATATTCAGTATTTATCGCTAAAGGAGAAAACTCAACATATTTTCCTTCGGTAGAAGATAATTCTTGGTATTTTGCGAGATCCATGATTTCAAAATCTTCGGCTCTTTTATCACTTGTTTGTAATTCTTTGAATTTAGTTATCCAGGTATTAGCATCTTCATATTTACCTAAACTTCTTAAAGATTGTATATATTTATAAATAAATTCAGGGTTAATATTCTTGTATTTATTAACCGCTTTTCCATACCACATTGCGGCTTTTTCAGAATTAGAATTATTGTAATAACAATCTCCTATTCTTGTTAAAACATGTTCACTACTATCTCCTTTTTTTACAGCAGCTTCATATAGTTCACTTGCTTTTATATACGCATAGTCTCTAAAAAAGTTATCTGCAACTTTTACTTGTGCGAAAAGCATGGTATTGCAAAGAACTAATAGTATTAATATAACTTTTGTTTTCATCTGTATATCTTTTTCATTTTAACTGTCAGAAATAAATTAACATGTAACAAATTTATGTTGATTTATCTGAATATCTATTTAGAAATATCTCGGTGATTTAATACGTTTTACTTTGAATACTTCGAACATTAATAAGATTTCGTGAGTACCTCCAGTATATGCATTTATATCAGATATAGGATATTCGTAAGTATAACCAATTCTTATTTCTTTTGAAATTTGAAAATCTGCTAATCCTCCAATAGCTGAAGTATAATTATTAATTCTATATGAAGCACCTAACCAAAGTTTTTCATGAAACAAAAAGTTTGCAGTAAGGTCATAAGATAAAGGAGCTCCATTGGTAGCTTTAATTAAAGCAGCTGGTTTGAATTTTGTATTATCACTTAAATTAAACACATAACCTCCAGTGAAATAATAACTAATTCGTTCTAAAGCTTCATATTGTACTCCGCTTGAGTTTCCTTCTTTATTATAATCTGTATTTAAAATTCTTGGAGCAGATAATCCTAAATACCATTTTTGTGTATGCCAAAATAAACCAACACCAATATTTGGGCTCCATCTGTCTTCAACACCATAAATAGATGGATCGTCAGGTTCATTACCTCTTAATGTTGCACTAAGGCTATATTGTGTAAAACCAGCTTTTAAACCAAAAGCTAATTTTGTTTTTTCTCCAGTATTAATAGTATATGAAAAATCGCCATATATATAGGAGAAATCTTGGTAACCTAATTTATCATTTATTAAAGATAAACCAACACCAATTTTTTCATTTCTAAGCGGTGTATGTGCAGAAAGTGTTTGTGTAATAGGCCCTCCTTTAAAGCCAACCCATTGACTTCTATGCAGACCAACAACACTTAGCGTTTCTCTACTTCCAGCATAAGCTGGATTAATTGATATTGTATTATACATGTATTGTGTAAACTGCGGCAACTGTTGAGATAACCCAACTGTACAGCTTAATAACGCAAATGCAACAATATAGTTTTTTATAAGTTTCATAGGTTAATATTTTATTATTTGGTTCCTACGTAGATATATCCATTTATAGGATCAATTCCACTTTCTTTTAATGTCACTATGTAATAATATGTACCATCAGGAACTGTATTCGATCCTCCAACAGAGTTGTTATGTGCTGTTCCAGCCCAATTGTTTTGATAATTATGGGATTCATAAATTAAAGCTCCCCAACGGTTAAATATTTTTACATCTACAACGTAATTACAAAGTTCTATACCAGTTACCTCAAAGAACTCGTTGTATTGATCTCCATTAGGAGTAACGGCATTCGATATTTCTACATCATCTTCACCACAGTTTAAAACAAAACATCTATTATGGACTTCAATAGAAGCTTCAACGTATGTAGGGCAAGCCGAATTATTTTCCGTATAACTAAATTCAATAGTTACACCAACATTTTCTCCATCAAGAGTTATGCTTAATGGATCGAAATAATGCCCATCAATAATTTCAGTATCACCAGAAATAATTTCCCAGGTACCACCATCATCATAGTAACCATTTAATAAATCAAATAAGTCATAAACTTGTGCTTCTAATTCATCCGTATTACATAAACTTATGTTGTTTGCACTAACAGAATTGTTTTGTAGTGTTAACATAGCATAAACTTCTGTTTCATTACCACAATCATCTGTAATTATATATTCTACATCAAGCATACCGCCTAATCCTGGAGCAGAAGATAAATTAGTAAAGTCATAATCTGAAGTTATTTGACCCGTAAAGTCTAAATCACAACCATCGGTAACACACGCTTCAAGAGCTGCAATGTTGTCTGCATTCCACTGGTCTGCAATTGCTTCATTATTTTCTCCATCACAATCTAATGTTTGATCGGTTACACAATTAGTTGCATCTGGAGCTGTATTATCTACTATAGTAAGTGCAGCAGTAAGTGTTGTAGCATTACCACAATCGTCTTTTACAACATAAGTAACTTCTATAGAACCAGTAAGACCACAAGAAGCTACAAGGTTTGTGAATACATAATCAGAATTTACATCAAATACAGCATCTGTATCACAGCTATCTGTACCACAAGATTGCAGTGCTAATATGTTAGCAGCATTCCAATCGTTAGCAATGGTTTCATTATCTGTTCCATTACATTCTATAGTTTCATCTACAACCGTACAAGCTGTTAAGTCGGGACCAATAGAATCTTCTAGAGTAAGCGTTGCAGTAAGTATGGTTTCATTTCCACAATCATCTGCTACGGTATAGGTAACTAATATAGTACCACCAGCTCCACAAGTAGAAGCAAGGTTAGTAAAAGCATAATCAGAATTTACATCAAAAACAGCGTCTGTATCACAGCTATCTGTACCACAAGATTGAAGTGCTAATATATTAGCAGCATTCCAATCGTTAGCAATGGTTTCATTATCTGTACCATTACATTCTATGGTTTCATCTACAACCGTACAAGCAGTAAGGTCAGGACCGATAGAATCTTCAAGGGTAAGTGTTGCAGTTACTGAAGAAGTATTTAAACAATCATCTGTAGCGGTATATGTTACTAGAATAGTTCCCCCAGCACCACAAGTAGTTACTAGATTAGTGAACACATAATCCGAAGTAATCGTTACATTAATATCATCAGCACAGGCTTGAAGTTCCGCAATGTTAGCAGCATTCCAATCGTTAGCAATGGTTTCATTAAGATCTCCGTCACATTCAATAGTTTCATCAGTAACATCACAGCTTGTTAAGTCTGGTCCGGTAGCATCACCGAAGCTAAGAGTAACAGTAATCGTAGACTCGTTACCACAATCATCCGCAACAGTATAGGTTACAGGAAGTGTTCCACAAGGTCCACATACTACGTTTAAGTTATTAAAGTCATAATCAGAAGTTACAGTAAATACGCCATCTGCATCACAGCTATCCGTACCACAAGATTCAAGAGCAGCTATATTAGCAGCATTCCAAGCATCCGCAATTGTTTGATTATCATCTGCAGTACATTCTACATTTTCATCCGTTACATCGCTACAAACCGAAAGGTCAGGACCGATAGTATCTTCAAGAGTAAGAATAGCCGTAAGATTGGTTTCATTACCACAATCATCAGCTACGGTATATACAACCGTTATTGTACCACCAAGCCCACAAGTAGTAACTAGGTTTGTAAAAGCATAATCGGAAGTTACATCAAAAACAGCATCTGTATCACAGCTATCTGTACCACAAGATTGTAGTGCAAGTATGTTTGCAGCATTCCAATCGTTAGCAATGGTTTCATTATCTGTTCCATTACATTCTATAGTTTCATCTACTACAGTACAAGCCGTTAGGTCTGGACCGATAGAATCTTCAAGAGTAAGTGTCGCAGTAAGCGTTGTTTCATTATCACAATCATCCGATACCGTATAGATTACAGTAATAGTACCACCAGCACCACAAGTGGAAGCAAGGTTCGTGAAAGCATAATCGGAAGTTACATCAAATACAGCATCTGCATCACAGCTATCTGTACCACAAGATTGTAGTGCAAGTATGTTTGCAGCATTCCAATCGTTAGCAATGGTTTCATTATTTGTACCGTTACATTCTATGGTTTCATCTACAACCGTACAAGCAGTAAGGTCTGGACCGATAGAATCTTCAAGAGTAAGTGTTGCAGTCAGTGTAGTTTCGTTATCACAATCATCCGATACCGTATAGATTACAGTAATAGTACCACCAGCACCACAAGTGGAAGCAAGGTTCGTGAAAGCATAATCCGAAGTTACATCAAAGACCGCATCTGCATCACAGCTATCTGTACCACAAGATTGTAGTGCAAGTATGTTTGCAGCATTCCAATCG
>NZ_JBSHNR010000087.1:0-233337 GCF_053604645.1 Lacinutrix cladophorae
GTGTAGGTAAATGTTCCGTCGTTATTATCAACGATAGTAGTTAGTGCTTCTAAGTTTGCAACAATAGCTGCAAAGTTTAGGTTGGTAATAACACCATCTTCATCGGTATAGTCGATACTTGCTTCATCTGCATTAAGTGCAATAGTTGTTATAGTTTCAGCACTATTTGTATTTATAGTTGTAGTAGTACCATCTTCAGATGTGTAAGTAAAAGTGCCATCAGTATTATCTAAAAGTGTTGTTACGGTTTCTAAAGCTGAAACATCTATAGTTATAGGAGATCCATTTCCACTATCAAAAGTAAATGTTCCATCACCATTATCTATAAGAGCAGATTTAATAATAGTTGTGACAGTGCCTGTTTCGTTTGTATAACTAAAAGTACCATCATTATTATCTATTAAAGTCGTAACCGTTTCATTTGCCATGACATCAACACATAAACTAGACCATGCATTGCTGTTAAATTGAAACAAACAATCCTCATCCGTATTATAGATAATAGCTCCATTAAGAGGAGTTAAAGCATTCATTTCAGAATTTGATATCCTGGTAACTACTAAAACCTTTTCCGAGCTTTCTAATTCTAAAATAGAAGAACCATCTATTGTACTAGGGTTATTTCCAATTTTTACCTGAGAAAATAAACTTGAAGAAATTAGGAATACAAATACTATTAGGGCGTTTTTCATTTTTTTACTTTTAAATCGAGATACAAAAGTATTTGATAGGCACTTGTTTACAGTGTTTTACATATTGCAATAAGTGTTTATCGATGAAACGTTCAAAAAAACAGTTGAAATGCTTAATATTTTTAAAGAAAAAGCTTTGATTTATAATAATAATAATTATTTTTGCCATCCGAATGCGAGAGTAGCTCAGTTGGTAGAGCGTCAGCCTTCCAAGCTGAATGTCGCCAGTTCGAACCTGGTCTCTCGCTCAAAAGCCTTATCTTAATAGATGAGGCTTTTTTTATTTTAACTTACTAAGTTCTGTAAGTACCTTTACCTCATAAGGAGTTTGGTTGTGCTCAAAAATTCTTGCTTGGAGCTTCCCTTTAAGTGTTATAGTGCTATTATGAACTATTAACCAACTTCCTTCTCTTAAACCAATAACTGGTTGAGAATTATATGCATGAAATTCTTTAATTCTAGTTTGGCGTGTTTCTCCTTTATGTGTAGAATTTGGGTCTGGATCTAAGTAATGCGGATTTATATTAAAAGGTACCAAGCCTAAAGTTTTAAAACTTGGAGGTTTTACTATAGGCATATCGTTGGTAGTATGCATCGTTAGACCACAAATATTACTTCCTGCACTTGTTCCTAAGTATGGTTTTCCGTTTTCTACTTCTTCTTTAATTACTGTAAGTAGTTTGTTTTTGTATAGTTGATTAACTAAAACAAATGTATTTCCACCACCAACAAAAATTGCTTCTGCTTTTTTAATAGCTTCCGTAGGGTTTTTAAATGTATGAATACCAGTAACCTGTTTGTTTATTTTTAAGAAAGCTATCTTTGTTTTTTTTGTGTAGTCTTCATGCGAAATTCCACCAGGTCTTGCATAAGGAATAAATAAGATAGTAGATGCGTTTTTAAAAAAAAGGGACAATTCAGGTAATAGATATTCTAAATAATCGCTTCCATGTATGGTAGAAGTACTAGCTATAATTATGTTTTTCATATTTGTTTTCTGTAAAAAGGATAACAGGTTAATTAAACTTTAGTAAAAATAAAGAATTGTTTTTAACAAAAGTTTATATAGTCTTTTCATTTTCTTTAAGATTTGAAATACGTTCTTTAAGCTATTAAAAACTAACAACTTGAAAACTACATATTTTTTATCGCTAATGATAAGTTTAATTTGTGTCCAAATATCTTGGTCACAAAACATTGAAATTCAGGGTAAAATAGTTTCGGAAGCTTCTGATATAGAAAATATTACCATTTATAATAGTAACTCTAAAAAAGGGACAATTACAAACATAAACGGAGCATTTACTATAGAAGTGAAAATAAAGGATGTCTTAGAAATTTCTGCGCTTACATTAAAAAAAGTAACCGTAATTATTAACGAAGAAATAATTAAAAGTAGAGCTCTTACCATATTAGTAAATGAAGAAGTAAATACTTTAGATGAAGTTGTAATACTTACACATGATTTAACTGGCGAATTATTGGTAGATGTGGATAATGCAGAATATTTTAAACCAATTCCTATAGATGTCGGAACTATGGATAATTTGGAATTTGATGATATTAGAATGGATAAAGTAGATAATGTTATAATTAAAAAGGGAGAACTTTATAATGGCTTTAATCCTGTAGAAATGTTGAAACTATTTGGAGTTAAGTTTAAAAAGAAAAAGAAACTTAATTATCTGGAGCTTAAAGAAAGAGATGAAGAAACAAAACAAGTTTTGGATTTATCCGATATATATTCTCCAGGATTTATTCTTGAAAACTTTTATATACCTATAAGTGAAACCGAAGCTTTTTATGCTTTTGTTGAAGCAAGTCCATTAGATCATACATTGCTTAAAAAAGAGAATGAAGTAGTATTGTTAGAGTTTTTGCTTAAACAAAGTAAATTGTTTTTAAAAAGTAAAAATGGACAACATTAAGTTTATAATTACATTAATGGTTTGCTCGGTTTGTTTTCAAATGTCATGGTCGCAAACTATAGATTTACAAGGCAAGGTTACAAGTGTCGATGACATAGAAAATATACATATCATAAATAAAACCTCTCGTAAATTTACTATTACTAACAAAAAAGGAGAGTTTGTAATTCCTGCAAAACTAAACGATACTTTAATTGTTTCTTCAATTCAAAATAAATTAGAAACCATTCTTATAACTATGGATCATGTTTTGTCTAAAAAAATAGCAATATCCTTAGAGGAACATATCAATGAATTAGATGAAGTGATAGTAGGTAAATACCTGTCAGGAGATTTATTAAAGGATATGGCTTCCGTTGAAGGTAAACCAATAACTTCCTTAAGTCTTGGTATACCTAGTTATCAAGGGCCTTTAAAAACCCAAAATGAAAGAATACTATATGATGCAGATCATGGTGTTATGTATACTGGACTTTCTCTTAATGTTAATAAACTACTTAACACCATTTCTGGTAGAACAAAAAAGTTAAAAACCATAGTGAAGTTAGAAAAAAAGGAAGTGCTTATGTACAAAGTAAAAACTACTTTCTCTAAGGATTTATTTGAAGAAAACCCATTGCCACAAGATAAGGTTATGGATTATTTTTATTTTGTTAGTGATGCTCAAAATTTTACCGAGTTTTGCAATACCAAAAGCGATTTAGAAATATTAGTTTTTTTAAAAGAAAAATTAAAGAAATATAAAACAATAATGCATATTAAAGAATAAATAGTTGCTTTGGAATGCTTTTTGAAACCAAACTCACGAAAATATAATTACTTTTACATTTAATAAAAAAGTTCTGTTTTTAAGGAAAATATATATGAAGAATCTAAAAATCGCATTACTCCTTATTGTTATACCAATGCTAGCATTTTCAGCAATACATAAATACTATGTTAGTGTTACAAAAATTGAATACGTAAAAGAAAAAGAAGCAATACAAATAATATCTAGAGTTTTTATTGACGATTTTGAAAGGCTACTTCGCGAACGTTATGATGAAAATATTACACTAGATGTAGAAGACGAATTATCTACAATAAATATGTATATCGAAAGATATCTAAATGAAAAAATTCAGATACATATCAATCAGAAGCCTACAGCTTTTAATTTTTTAGGAAAAGAATACGAAGATGAAATTTTAATTTTTTATCTAGAAATCGAAGGTATTAAAGAGATACAAAGTTTTCAAATTACCAATACCGTATTGATGGATTTGTTTGAGGAACAAGAAAATATCATTCGCACCAATATTAATGGTAAAAATAAAAGTATTCTATTAAGAAACGGAAATGCTAAAGGGGTGTTAAACTTTAATTAAAAAAAGGTTAATATTTTTAAAATTTCAGTAATTTGGTCATGATTTTCTAACAAAATTTTATCCAATGAATAAATTAAAGTACGTATTCCTTTCCGCTTTATTCCTTTCGGTTGGTGCATTCGCCCAAGATGAAGAAGCAACAGAAAGAGAGCAAGGTCACACAAACAATAACAAATTTAAGCAACTCTACGATGAGTTCTCTACACCAAATATGTATAGAACCGCGTCTGGAGCTCCTGGATCTGCGTATTACCAGCAGCAGGCAGATTACAAAATGGATCTAGTATTAGACGATGTTAATGCTAAATTATCGGGTTATGAAACCATAACATACACCAACAATTCTCCAGACGTATTAAAATATCTTTGGGTACAGTTAGATCAAAACATGAGAGCTAAAGACTCTAAAACTCCTTTAATTAGTGATGATGCTTCACAACCAGCAGAAACACTAGGTGGTTTTGCAAATAAATATTTAACAGATCCTTTTGATGGTGGTTTTAATATTCAAGAAGTAAAAGATGCAAATGGTCGTGCTTTACAACACATGATTAATCGCACCATGATGCGTGTAGAATTACCAACACCATTAGCAACAGGGCAAAAATTTTCCTTCTCTATAAAATGGTGGTATAATATTAATGACCACGTAAATGGAAGAGGAAGATCTGGATACGAATATTTTCCAGACAGCGATAATAGAAACTATGTAATTGCACAATTTTACCCAAGAATGGCAGTATATAGCGATGTCGAAGGATGGCAAAATTCACAATTTTGGGGAAGAGACGAATTTGCACTTCCTTTCGGGAACTTTGAAGTAAATATTACCGTTCCTGCAGATCATATTCTAGATGGTACAGGAAAGTTAACCAATAGAAAAGAAGTTTTTTCTAAAGAAATGATGAAACGTTATGAGCAAGCAAAAAAGTCTTACGACGAGCCTGTTTTAATTGTAACTCAAGCGGAAGCAGAAGCTGCCGAAAAAATAAAATCTACCAAAACAAAAACATGGAAACTATACGCAGAAAACGTGCGTGACTTTGGTTTTGCAACTTCAAGAAAGTACATTTGGGATATGATGGCTGTTAAAATTGGGAACAAAGATGTAATGGCTGTTTCTCTATATCCAAAAGAAGGAAACCCACTTTGGGAAGATTGGTCTACTAAAGCAGTTGCAAGTACCTTAAAGTCGTATTCTCGTATGACTTTCGATTATCCGTACCATAAAGCAATATCTGTTCATGCTAAACAACAAGGTATGGAATACCCTATGATTTGCTGGAACTATGGTCGCCCAGATGCAGAAGGAAACTATAGCGATAGAACAAAATTTGGTATGATGTCTGTAATTATTCATGAAGTTGGTCATAACTTCTTTCCAATGATTGTAAATAGTGATGAAAGACAATGGACATGGATGGACGAAGGTTTAAATACTTTCGTACAATACGTAGCAGAACAAGATTTTGGTAAATGGTATCCAGCAGCACTTTCAGAAGGGCAAACAGCATACCCTTCACGTCGTGGTCCAGCCGCTAAAATTGTAAACTATATGGGAGGAGATCAAGATTTTATTGCTCCAATCATGACTAAAGGATTAAATACATATCAATTTGGTAATAATGCTTATGGTAAGCCAGGAACCGCTCTTAATATTCTAAGAGAAACAGTAATGGGGCCAGAATTATTTGATTACGCATTTAGAGAATATTCAAGACGTTGGATGTTTAAACACCCAACACCAGAAGATTTCTTTAGAACTATGGAAGATGCATCAGCATTCGATTTAGATTGGTACTGGAGAGGATGGTTCTACACAACAGATTACGTAGATATAGGAGTTAAAGATGTGAAAAAATACTACGTATCTAACGAACCAAATGCCGAAATTAAGAAAATCGCAGAGCAAAGAGGAATGAAGTTAAGTGATTTACCTCCTTTAGTATTCTTTGTAGAAGAAGGAAGTGAAGATTTTAATGAAAACTTAAAAGGAAAATCTGCTCTAGAAAATTCTCCAACGTTAAATGAGTATGTAATGGATAATTTTACTCCTGCAGAAAGAGCAAATATTAAAGAACCAAAATTCTTTTATAAAGTAACCTTCGAAAAACCAGGAGGATTGGTAATGCCTATAATTGCAGAGTATACATATGCCGATGGTACTACAAAAACAATTACATATCCAGCGCAAATTTGGAGATTAAATGATAAAGAAGTTAGCAAAGCTATCGCTTCAGAAAAAGAAATTGTATCTATAAAAGTAGATCCAAATTTAGAAACTGCAGATGTAGATACTTCTAATAATGCTTGGCCAAAAGAAATTAGTCAAAGTAAATTCGACAAATTTAAAAACAAGGTAAAAAACTAGTTTTAAAATATTTTTAAAAAAGCCGACTTTTAACAGTCGGCTTTTTTTATTTCTAATAAACAACTCACTATATTTGTACTGTGATACTAAAAACAACATCTTTATTTATAAGTAGCCCAGAAATAGTACTAATTCTATTTGTGGTGATTATGGTATTTGGAGCAGACAAAATACCAGAAATAGCTCGTGGCTTAGGTAAAGGTATGCGTACTCTTAAAGATGCAACTAACGACATTAAGCACGAAATAACAAAAAGTGCAGAAAGTCATGGTATAGATTCCAGTATCACTAAAGATGTAGACGAAGAACTAAAAAAAGTAAAAGACGAACTAGAAGATTTTACAGGTTCTGTTAAAAGAAAAATGTAAATACTTTATTAGGGCGTTACCACAAGGGTCGCGTTATCCATTATATCTTTTTTTGCCATATATGGCAGCAAAAAAAGGATGTCATTTCTACCGCTAACGCAATACAATTATAACCACAAAAATTTTACTACAATAGAGCTGCAATGTTAATTCAGTATTAATAAAGTGTTTTGTTTGTTAATTTGTTATTTTTAGCGATACTTTTTTAAGAAAAATTTATATATTTAGGTGCTAACCATAAAATATATAAAAATGAAAAAACCATTACTTAAGCTATCCATCCTATTGGTAGCTTTTACTTTTTTTAATGCTTGTCAAAACGAAGATTATCTTAAAGAACAACAAGAAAATACAGTTGTAGAGGAACAACAGGAACTCTTAACAGTTTCAGAAATAAACGCTCTAATAGACGAAAGTTTAACAGCAACAGGTACTTTCGATTGGAAAGACGTAGATGCGCATACACTCTGGAGTGCAGTAGTTAGAGGAAATAATGTTTTAACCATTGGCTACGGACAAGAAGGGGAAAGTTTTGCAGAGATAAAAACAGATCGTTTAAAATCTACTTTAGCTAATATAATTCAAATTGTAGAAGCTAACGAAGGATATTCTAAAAGCAAAGAAACTCTTGTCGAACATGATATTATTAATGTAATCGATGTAAAGGTAGAAAATTTGGAAACCATAAAGGATTTACTAGCAAGTGAAGGAGTTCGATATTTAGAACCAAATGGATATAACCAATACGAAACCATAAATACTTCACGTTCCAGTTCTGGGTGCGATAAAGATGGAGCTTCAATTAATGCGGCACATTATTCTACAATAAGCCCTAATAATGCACAAGTTTCTTGGCACTTCGATCAACATAATATTCAACAAGCATGGAATTACAGTACAGGATCTGGAATTACCATTGGTTTGATTGATACTGGTGTTTCCGCTTCACAACCACTATTAAATTCCTCTGGTATTAACGATGGGTATTCTAACGGGCGTTTTGTACAAAAATATGGTACGTTTATAGACTCTAATTGGTGGTGGTCAAGTAATTATGATGGGCCACATGATAAATGTGGACACGGTACTGCAATGGCTTCTACCATGGCAGCACCTCGTAATGATAACGGAATGCCAGTTGGTGTAGCTTACAATGCAAATTTAGTCGCTTACAGAGCTACAGAAGATGTATTGTTAAACGATTATCATGAACGTAAAGGTGTATCTGCCGCACTAACACAACTAGGAAATAGAAATGATGTGAAAATAATATCTATGTCTATTGGTTATTTGTGGTCAATAGGTAATATTAAAGATGCAGTTAAATATGCAAATAGTAAAGGAAAATTAATTTTTGCAGCTGGAGGTACATCTACTAGTTTTACAAATGGATATGGTGTTATTTTTCCAGCTACTATGAGTGAAACTGTTGCCGTAACTGGTGTAGATGACGGTCCAAATTATGACAGATGTGAAGTTTGTCATAGTGGTAGTAAAATTGATTTTACTATTATCATGGAAGGTAATAATAATACAAGTAAAGCTCCTCCAGTTTTAGGGTTTTACAATGGAGATAGACGTTACACTGGTGGATCATCTGTTGCAACAGCAACTACAGCAGGTATAGCAGCTTTGGTTTGGGCAAAACACCCAACATGGTCTAAAACACAAGTGTTAAACAAGTTAAAACAATCTGCAGAGTTTTATCCTAATAAGAACAGTAGTTTCGGGTATGGCAATATAGATGCTTTGCAAGCAGTACAATAAATTTAACTATTTTAAATTATAAAAAAGTCCTCTTGTTTTAGAGGACTTTTTTTATGTTATCTATTAGTCATGGATCTCAATAATGCTGTTTAAATTACTAAAATTGAACGATTTATGTCGTGTAAAATTTTGTCATTAACTGCATTTTATTGTATTTGAAGATCCAAACCACCAAAAAATTGCCGAGAGTGTTTTGCAGTAATTTTATTGTGTTTGTATGTCGTTTAATAAATTGCTTTAGTTTTATACAGTTCTATTGCTTGTAAAAATTTTATTCCTCCAGATTCTGTTTGGTCATATATAAAACCGTTTAGTTCTGGATGATTTTTATCAATCCAAGTTAAAAGGCGGTTTTTATTCCTTCCCCAAGTTGCTTCGTTAAAATTTACATATTCTGTTTCTACACGAATTATTTTAGTGTTGTTTATTTCAATAATTTCATTTGTAATAAATGGTTCTTCATGAAGAAAAGAGATTCTTTTATCCATCTTTGAAATCTTTGCTTTTACAAGACCGTTTTTTTGCTCAATTGCAAGTATTTTATAACTAGGTTCAAAAACAGAATCCCATTTTAAAAACTCTATATAATCGCTTTTTGAATATGCTTTTTTATGTTCCCCTTCAATGGTGGTTAAACTATCTGGAAACCAATTAGATATATTAGAGTAGTGTGAATCATCAAGCACTTTAAAATATTGTTTTGCAATTTCAATATTGTCAATTTGCTTTTTCGAGTTTTTACAGGATACAAATCCGATTATTAAAAACAATAATAGTATTATAGTTTTGTTCATGGATTCTTAATGGTTTTTATTTTTTATTCCTGGTTTTAAAATGATTTAATTTCAATATTATCGTTTTCTACTAATGGTTAATCCATCGCGAATAGGTAGTAATACCGTTTCAATTCTCTCGTCATTTTTTAAAAGCGTATTAAATTCTAAAACTGCTTTAGTAGAAATGTCTTTGTCATTTAAAGGTTCAATAACCTTTCCATGCCAAAGCACATTATCAGAAAGTATAATGCCGCCAGGATTTAGCTTGTTAATAATTAAATGAAAGTAATTAACGTAGTTAGGCTTGTCTGCATCAATAAAAACCAAGTCGTAGGTTTTGTTTAAGGTAGGAAGAATATCGATAGCACTTCCTAAATGTTGATGTATTTGTTTTCCGTAACCAGATTTATTAAAATATTTACGCTGAAAATCTTCTAACTCTTCATTAATATCAATAGTGTCAATTTCACCTTCTTGATGTAACCCTTCGGCTAAACAAAGTGTTGCATAACCAGTAAAAGTCCCAAGTTCTAAAATAGATTTTGGCCTAATTAACTTAGAAATCATACTTAGTACACGACCTTGGTAAGGGCCAGAAAGCATAATAGGTTGTAGTATTTTTTGATAGGTTTCTCTAGTAAGTTGTTGCAATAATTTAGGCTCATCTTGGCTATGTGCCACAACGTAGTCATCTAGTTTTTCAGGTAAAAAGTACATTAGTTTTTCTGGTCGAGCGCAGTCGAGACCTTTTTTATAATAATAAATCTCTCGACTGCGCTCGAGGAGACCTTGTTGTTATCCTAATATTCGTTTTATTAGCTTGTCTTTAGCAGTTTGGTCATTTCCACATAACCATTGGATTACGTTGTCTTCCCAAATAGCATCACGCTCTGTTTCTGTAATAATCTTTCTGTCTATAGCTAAGTCTAAAATTTTTCCAGGATAAGAGCTTTGCTTTTCACTTTCCATTTCCCCTAGTGGGTAAGGATCATCTAGCCCCATTAAAACCTGTTTAGAACCTTGGTTCTTTAATAATAAATCCAAACCACCAGTGTCATGAACTAAAGTGTCGAAAAAGATATTTTTATGTCCAACCGCTTTTCTTGGATGACTTTTACCTTCAAATAAGTCGGGTCTACCATCAAAACCTTGAATTCGTCTACCTAAGTTTATTTGTGCTAATTGTCCACCATGCGCAAAACAAGTTCGCATATTAGGATACTTGTCTTGGTAGCCATTCAAGGTTAAAAAGTGGTAAGCATCAGCACACTGTGCAAGCATCCAAATTAAATGAAAGCGCCAAGAAGTGTTTTCTAATTTTATAAATTTTTCACCATCATAAGGATGAATTTCTACAGCTAAATTATATTTATTAGCCAACTCAAAAATAGGCTCGTTTTCTTCGTCAAAAATGCAACGCCATGTGCCAATAGTGTCCATGTAATGCGTTGGTAAACAGAGTAATTGTAATCCTAGTTCTTCTACACAACGTTCAATTTCCCAGCAAGCACCACGAACAAATCCGGGATGTACGACAAAGCCACATGTAAATTTACTAGGGTTTTCGCGTTGTACTTTGGCATTAAAATCGTTTTGAAATTTTAAGGCTTGCTTCATTTCTTCTACTCGCAAACCATTACCGTACAATTGCGATAAGTTTAAAACTACGGCATGATCAATTTTAAAACGTTCCATCCAAGCAAGTTTCTCATCTAAAAAGAAACTGGAGTCTGTAATAGGTCTGTTCCAATCTTTTTGAAGCATGAATTTTCGATCTTTATCTACCCAAAAAATTTCTTTGTCTTGCATAAACTGAGGGATTTCTTCAGGGTATGGAAGTAAATGGGAGTGACCGTTAATTCTAAGTTTACGTTTCATAATTAGGTCCTGAGAGGTCAGGAATCTTTAAAAGGTTGGTTTTTATTTGTCTAATTTTACTTTTGCTGGCGGTTGCATGATTTCCCCACAATTAGGGCAAGTGCGTTTATTTGTATCTCCATAATATTTATCAAATATTTTTGGCATATCTGTTTCAATATTTTTCACGGTAAAATCCTCTTCGTATAATTTGGTAGTACAGTTTTCGCAAAACCAAAGTAAGGCATCTTGTACACCTTTATCTCTTGGGTATTCAATTACTAAACCAACCGTATTTGCACCACGTTGTGGCGAATGCGGGACTTTTGGAGGTAGTAAAAATATTTCACCTTCTTTAATATGTATATCTTTAGGTGTGCCTTTATCGATAACTTTTAAAATAATATCGCCTTCAATTTGATGAAAAAACTCCGGAGTTTCATTATAGTGATAATCCTTTCTGTTATTTGGTCCACCAACAACCATTACGATAAAATCGCCATCTTTCCACACCACTTTATTACCAACAGGTGGTTTTAAAAGGTGTCTGTTTTCTTCAATCCAAGCTTTAAAATTTATAGGTGGAAATAATTTACTCATGGTTTTTTGTTTTGGGCGTTACTTTTGCGCATAGCTGCCAGGTTTTTAAAACCTTGCAGGATCACAAAAGTCAGGCTTTACGGCAGTCGCTCTCTGCGAGGAGCTTCAACAATGCCTCAATCCTTAACGCAGATTCATCAATGCAATAAAATTAGCAATAAAAAATGAAATAAAGAATTATAAAGACTTCGTTCTTCCTCCATCTACAGGAAGGTTAATTCCGTTAATATAACTAGCGCATTCACTAGCTAAAAAAGTAATTGCAGCTGCTAATTCTTCTGGTTTTGCAAAACGTTTTGCAGGTACGGCACTTTTCATAGCATTAGCAGATTCTTCTTCCGTGTTTCCTGTTTTAACCGATTTGTTTTTAATAATCTCTGCCAATCGATCGGTTCCTGTAGCTCCAGGTAATACGTTATTTACTGTAATACCAAATTGACCAAGCTCGTTAGCTAAGGTTTTACTCCAATTAGCAACCGCACCACGAATAGTGTTGCTAACACCTAAACCATCAAGAGGTTGTTTAACTGAAGTGGAAATTACATTTATAATTCTTCCAAACCCTTCACTTTTCATAAACGGAACAACTGCTTGCGCTAATACATGGTTACATTTTAAATGCTGTGTAAATGCACTTTCAAATTCTTCAATTTCAGCAGAAAAAACAGGTCCTCCTTTTGGACCTCCAGTATTATTTACTAATACGTGAAAACCATGATTTTGATTTATGTAGACTCCTACTTTTTCTTTTAATTCCTTCGGGTTCGAAAAATCGGCAACAATATAATCGTGATTTCTATGCTGTGGTAATTGGGCTAATGTTGCTTTTAACTTGTCTTCATTTCTAGCAATAAGCGTTACTTGCACACCTTCTTCTGCTAAAGCAATTGCTGTAGCTTTTCCTATTCCTGCTGTGCTTCCGCAAACTAATGCGTATTTGTTGTTAAGTTGTAAATTCATATTTATCATTCCTGTGAATGCAGGAATCTTTTTAAAGTTAATCTTGTTTCAATTTATAAGATTCCCACTTTTATGGGAATTAGTATTTTATACAAACATTCTTTGCTTCCGTAAAAAAACGTAAAGCTTCAAATCCGCCTTCGCGTCCAACTCCAGAGGCTTTCATACCTCCAAAGGGTGTGCGTAAATCGCGTAACATCCAAGTGTTTATCCATACTATTCCAGTTTGTAATTGGTTACTCATTCGCATGGTTCGTTTTAAATTATTGGTCCATAAAGTAGCAGACAAACCATACTTTACTTTATTTGCCATTTGAAGGACTTCATCTTCTGTAAGAAAAGGCATAATAGTAACTACAGGTCCAAATATTTCTTCCTGATTCACTCTGCATTCATCTGTTGGTACTTCTATGATTGTTGGTTCTAAATAGTAACCGTTTTCAAAATCTTTAATGGTTACTTCATTTCCGCCACAAAGAATTGTTCCGTTTTCGGTTTTTGCTATTTCAATGAATTCTTTTACTTTTTTTAAATGAGATTTAGAGACCAATGCACCAATATTTGTGGATGCTTCCGCGGGATGACCAACTTTTAAAGCTTTAATTCTTTCGACAAAGTCGACTTTAAATTTCTCATAAATAGAAGCTTCTACAAAAATACGACTTCCACATAAACAAATTTGCCCTTGATTAGCAAAGGATGAACGAACTGTAGTGTCTAGCATATCTTCATAATCGCAATCTGCAAAAATAATATTGGGGTTTTTTCCGCCTAATTCTAACGATAGTTTTTTAAACATTGGTGCAGCCACTTTTGCTATATGTGCACCTGTTGCTGTTCCACCTGTAAAGCTAATGGCTTTTATATCTTCATGTTCAATTATTGCTTGTCCTGTGGTTGTACCTAAGCCATGAACAATATTTAAAACACCTTTTGGTAGTCCAGCTTCATTACAAATTTCACCTAATAAATAGGCCGTCATTGGTGTTACTTCACTTGGTTTGGCAACCACGCAGTTTCCTGCGGCAATTGCTGGAGCTATTTTCCATGTAAAAAGATAGAGGGGAAGATTCCAAGGAGAAATACAACCAACCACACCAATTGGTTGACGTAATGTATAGTTTACAGCTTGTAGACCTACGCTTTCGTGGCTTTCACTAGCAAATTGGGTTATCGCATTGCCAAAAAAACGAAAATTACTTGCTGCTCTTGGTATATCGACTGCTTTTGCTAGACTTATTGGTTTTCCATTGTCTTTGCTTTCTGCTGCTGCAAAACGATCTAAATTGGCTTCTAGTAGTTCCGAAATTTTAATTAATATTCTACTGCGCTCTTCTATACTTATTTGTGACCAGCTAGGAAAAGCAGATTTTGCAGCGATATAAGCGTTTTCTACATCTTCATTGGATGAGTTAGGTATTTGACCATAAACCTCTCCATTAGATGGGTTATAATTATCTAGCCAGTTATCTTGAATTGGATTGTGGAAATTTCCGTTTATGTAGTTTTTAATGGTCATTGTTTTTTAAGGATTTAAAAATTCTAATACACCGTTATTAATTAATTAGCTCTATTTCTTTTTCCATTGTATCTATAGCGCTTCCCCCAATAAAAACTTTGAAATTACCCGGCTCTGTGATAAATTCTCCATGATTATTATAAAACCCTAATAATTCTTTATTTAAAAGAAAATGTACTGTTTTTGTTTCTCCTTTTTTAATTTCAATTAATTCAAAACCTTTTAATTCTTTTACTGGTCTTGTAATGCTTCCAACTAAATCTCTTATGTATAGTTGAACAACTTCTTTTCCATCGTATTCCCCAGTATTTGTTATTTCTACAGATATTTTTATGGTGTCATTCATTTTAAATGTAGTGCCATTTATCTTGAAGTTACTATATTTAAAATTGGTATAACTTAATCCATATCCAAAAGGAAATAATGGGGTGTTTTTAGAATCACTATAATGTGACCAAAAGACATTCCCTTCTCCATTTAAGGGTCTGCCAGTGTTTTTGTAATTGTAATAAATAGGAACTTGACCAACATTTCGTGGAAAACTCATCGTTAGTTTTCCGCTAGGGTTATAATCTCCATACAATACCTGCGCTATTGCATTTCCAGATTGTGACCCTAATTGCCATGCTTCTACAATAGAAGGGATGTTTTTTGCAGCCCATTCTATAGCTAAAGGTCTTCCGTTATTTAGTACCAAAACAATGTTTTTATTTACTTTAAAAACTTCTTCTAATAAATCTTGTTGTAATCCAGGTAAGCCCAATTCTGTTCGACTTCTTCCTTCACCACTTTGAAAACCATGTTCCCCTAAAACCATTATAACAACATCCGATTTTTTAGCTAGGTTTAAAGCACTTGGGAATTCTGATTTATCTGAATAATTAATTGTTACTTCGTTAACAAAGTTTGTTTCTCCTATGCTTACATCTACTCCTTTTTGGTAAGTAAGTGAGTTTCCTGTGTATTTTTGTAGACCTTCTAAAACAGATACCGCAGTATGGTCATCTGAAGAAGTACGCCAACTTCCTAACGGGCTATTTTTATCGGAAGCTAAGGCTCCAATAAGTGCAATTTTTTGTCCTTCTTTTTTTAGAGGAAGTAGCTTGTTTTCATTTTTTAAAAGAACAATTGATTTTTTTGCAATATCTAAAACAGCTTCTTGATGTTTTGGATGATACAATGTGTTTTTTTCATTTTTAATGTCGCAATATCTGTATGGGTCGTCAAATAGTCCAAGTTCAAATTTCACTCTTAAAATACGTTTAACAGCTTGGTTTACTATAGTCTCTTTAACCTCTCCGTTTTTTACTAGTTTTGCTAGTTCATTGACATAAACATATCCCTCCATATCCATATCAGAGCCCGCATTTGCAGCTATTTTAGCAGCTTGTTTGTCGTCTTTAGCGTGTCCCCAATTAATAAGTTCTTTAATAGAAGCCCAATCGGAAACTACAAATCCTTGAAAATCCCATTTGTTTTTTAAAACATCTCTTTGTAAATAAGAGTTGGCAGTTACAGGAACGCCATTAAGTTCATTAAATCCATTCATAAATGTTTTTACGTCGGCATCTACGGCAGCTTTAAAAGGAGGTAAAATGATGTTGTGTAGTGTTGATGTACCAATATCTACTGTGTTATATTCTTTACCAGCTTCAATAAATCCATAGGCTGCAAAATGTTTAGCACAAGCAGCAATAGTGTTTGGTGCTTTTAAATCCTCACCTTGAAAGCCTTTAACTCTTGCAGTTGCAATTTTACTAGCTAAAAAAGGGTCTTCTCCAGCGCCTTCCATAACTCGTCCCCATCTGGAGTCTCTTGTTATATCTACCATTGGAGCAAAAGTCCAGTTTATACCAGCAGAGGAAGCTTCTGTTGCAGCGACTCTTGCGGCTTTTTGAATAGCTACTAAATCCCAACTGGATGCTTCTGCAAGTGGAATTGGACTGAGTGTTTTGTAACCATGAATTACATCAAAACCAAATAACAAAGGGATTCCTAAACGAGTATCTTCTACAGCTATTTTTTGAAGGGCTTTAATTTGCTCGGCACCTTTTACATTCAGCATTGCTCCAATTAATCCTTGTTTTAAATGGTCGTATTTGTTTTCTGGAGTTCCATTTTTTGGTGCAGGACCAGTAGCATCCCAAAACCCATTATATTGATTCATTTGACCTACTTTTTCTTCAATAGTCATAATGTTTAATAATGAATCTATTTTATTTTCAATTGTCAATTTATTAGCTGTTAATGTGGTTGTTGAAATTTTATTATGTGAAGTAACTTTCTTTTTACAACTCCCTATAACAGTTAGAAGTAAAGTCAAAATAAAAATATTTTTAAATGAAAGTTTCATGTATAGTTATTTTAAAATCTATTTCGTTTTATAAGCCATAACTTTAATTTCTACTACCAAATCTGGATGGGGTAATTGGTGTACAGCAACTGTAGTTCTTGTTGGTCCTGTTTCTTTGTTAAAAAACTCTGCGTAGGCTTTGTTGTAATCTGCAAAGTCATTCATGTTTACTAAAAACGAAGTGACATCTACTACGTCTTTTAAACATGCTCCAACTTTTTTTAAGTTAGTATCTATGTTTTTTAAAACTTCTTGTGTTTGTGAATAGGCATTTAATTTTTTTGTTCCCATCTCGTCTATAATGTCAACCCCAGCAATACTATTGTCTGCTCTACGAGAACTGGTTCCGGAAACGAAAATGAAATCGCCTACTTGTTTTACATGAGGATACGCTCCTCTTGGTGTTACCTTTGTTCCTACGGAAGCAGGAATCTCATTTTTTTTATTACTCATTTTTTCTTTTTTTACTTATGTTCATTTTGCCTTGATACAAAACGAACCAAAAAATCACGATCAAGCCAAGGAATTTTCAGTTTTGCAAACAGAAACCGATTTGAAAACTCTGCGTCGTCCAGCCTAAAAAGTCTGCACTCCTGTTTTGGAGCTTTTCTTCATCTATTCTTAGTCTTGGTGTTTCAATTCTTACGAATTGATTTGGGGCTTTCACTTTTAATATAATCTTGTTTGTTCCAAGTTGTTTTCATTTTTGCTCACTGCTCACTGCTCACTGCTCACTGCTCACTGCTCACTGCTCACTGCTCACTATTTTAATCCAGCAATTTTATCGTCTTCCAAAATAGCTTCTGTTTCTTCTTGTACTTTTTTAAAGATACTATTTAAATCTTCGTTTGTTTTGATTTTTTTATCTGCTATTAGATTTAATATTGCTTTGTCTTGTGCTCTTCCTTTGGTCATTGCTTCATGATATGGAATGTCTTCGTTAAAAGTCACCATAGAATATTTTGAAAAATAATTGTTAGGAAACTCCTTTTCTAAAGCCATTTCAATAGCGCGTTTTTCTTTGAATATTGGATTTGCAACGTGATCTCGCATTTCGTAATAATTATCGATAGCTAAATCTGCAATGGCATCCGTATCTGCTTTTCTAGTTTTTTCGTAGACTTTAAAAATGGTTTCCCAATCTCCTTCATGTTTGTCTATAATAGCATCAAATACGGTTATATCTTCAAAAGATGCATTCATTCCTTGTCCGTAAAAAGGTACAATAGCATGTGCGGCATCTCCAAGAATTACATTCTTGTTTTTGTAATGCCAAGGGGAACATTTTACGGTTCCTAAGGCTCCTGTTGGATTGTTAAAAAACTCATCTGCAATATTTGGTATTAATGCTAAAGCATCAGGAAATTGTGTTGCAAAGAATTCTTTTATTGCTTTTTCAGTAGTTAGATTGTTGAAGTTGAATTTACCTTCTTCATAACTTAAAAAGAGGGTTACTGTAAAGCTACCGTCTAAATTTGGAAGCGCAATTAGCATGTAGTCTCCTCTTGGCCAAATGTGTAAATAATCTTTACTAATAAGATGCTTTCCTTCCGCGGAAGCGGGAATTTCTAACTCTTTATAACCATGTGTTAAATAGTTTTGTGAATAGCTGAAAAGAAATTTACGCTCTAAATAATAACTTTTTCTAAGTGAGGAACCGGCTCCATCTGTGCCAAAAACGACATCTCCTTTAGCGGTGAATTCTTCTTTAGTTTGGTAATCGTAAAAAGTAGCAGTATTATTTTCAATGTCTACTCCAGTACATTTTTTATTGAAATGTATGGTTAGGTTATCGTATAAATCGGCTTCGGTTAAAAGCAAACCGTTTAAATCTCCTCTAGAAATAGAGTTGATATATTCGTTATCTCTTCCAGAATAATTAGATGGAAAGGTGTTTCCTTCAGTATCATGAACCAATCTTCCATACATTGGAATGCAAAGCGGTTTTACTTTGTCTTCCACTCCAGCAAGACGCATGGCTTTTATACCTCTATCGGATAATGCTAAATTTATAGAACGACCAGCAGAAATATCTGTGGTGCGTAAATCTGGTCTGCTTTCGTAAACGTTTACAGTGTAACCGCGTTGTGCCAAACGTAAGGCTAGAAGTGAGCCACAAAGTCCTGCTCCTATGATTAGTATGTTGTCTTTTTTACTCATTTAAAATATCTTTTAACTTTTCCACCATTCTATACACATCTTTAAAGGTATTATATAATGGTACTGGAGCACAACGTATAACATCTGGTTCTCTCCAATCTGTAATAATGTGTGCTTCGGTTAATTTTTTATGTAAGCTTTTATCTGCTTTTTTTACTTGAATAGATAATTGACAACCACGTTCTTTAGGGTTCGATGGTGTGATTATTTTTATTTTGTCGTTTTTTAATTCGTTAATTAAAAACTCGAAATACCCTGTTAGTTTTTCCGATTTTTCTCGAAGCGCATCCATACCAACTTCATTAAACATATCTAAAGAAGCTTTAATGGCAGCCATAGATAATATTGGTGGGTTACTAAGTTGCCAACCTTCTGCTCCAGGAATTACATCTAGTGGTTGACGCATATTAAATCGAGTGGATTTATTGTGGCTCCACCAACCTGCAAAACGTTTTAAATCTTTATTGTGTGCATGCTTTTCGTGTACAAAAAGGCCGCCTAAACTTCCTGGTCCAGCATTTAAATATTTGTAAGTACACCAAGCAGCAAAGTCTACTCCAGAATTATGCAAATCTGGTTTAATGTTTCCTACACCATGCGCTAAATCGATACCAACCATGCAGTTTTTCGCATGGCCTAAATCGGCTATTTTTTTTAAATCTAAATATTGCCCTGTGTAATAATTTACACCTCCAATGAGTAATAATGCAATTTCGTTTCCATGTTCTTCAAGAATGGTTTCAAGATCTTCAATGTTTAGAAGCTCTTCACCATCTCTTGGTTTCCATTCTATTACACCTTCTTTCGCATCAAAACCATGAAACTCTAATTGTGTTTGCACGGCATACCTGTCACTAGGAAAGGCATCACTTTCGATTACAATCTTGTACTTGGTTTTTGTTGGTTGATAAAAGCTCACCATTAACAAGTGTAAGTTGGTTGTTAAGGTGTTCATTATAACAACTTCAATTGGTTTTGCACCAACAATTTTTGCCATAGATTCGGTTAAAAACTCATGATATGGCATCCAGGGATTTTTGGCTTCAAAATGTCCTTCTACTCCAAAATTCGCCCAATCTTTTAACTCTTGATTAATATAGTCTTTTGTGGCTTTTGGTTGCAATCCTAGAGAGTTTCCTGTAAAGTATAACCAATCGTTTCCATCTTTGTCTTTTGGAATATGAAATTGCTCTCTGTATTTCGAAATTGTATCGTTTTGGTCTTGTTGTCTTGCGTAATCTAGACCTTGTTTGTAGTTGGACAATGTGAGTAGTTTTTCGGTTTCCAACAAAAATAAGAATTATTAATTTAGAAAAGAAGTTAGAAATAAAGAACAAAAAAAACGCCTTGCACAATTTGTTACAAGGCGTTTTTCAATTTATATAGACGCAATAAATATTGCGGAGGGTATATTATATACGTGCGAAAAGTTTGTTTTAGATGTTTTAGGTTAAAATTAATTTCATTCTATTTCAATATTAGTGAAATTAAGATTCCATTTGCCTTCTTTTTTTAAATGCTCTGTAGCTATTTTTAAGCCGTTAAAATCTTTAGTATTTTGAAAAGAAGTAATTAGAGAAGGAGCTTTACTGTTTCCTTTTCTGAAAATCCATTCTTGAATAATAAAAGCATCATCATAAAATATATCGTAAGCATCTCCAGGTGTATAGCCACCTTCGTTAGAATATGTAAGTGTAATTTTATTTAAAAGTGTTTCGCTAATTGGTGCTTTTTCTTTTGTAGCTTCTGAAAAAGTTGTACCGCTATCCCAAACTAATTGAAAAGGAATAAGTAGCCAAAATTTATCATTAATAAAACTTTGGTCTGCTTTAAGTGATATGCTATCTAGCGTTTTTCTGTTGTAATTAATTGTATCTTGATTACTAATTAAAGTAATAGCATTGGTTTTAGGTTTCCAAGTCCAAGATCTTTCAAAGTGGGAACTATCTTTATCTACATTAAAAGTGAAAGCTATTTTTGAAACTTTATTCCAATTTTCAAATCCGTGTGCATTAGCAATTTTTTCAGCTATAGAGAATTCTTTTTCTATAGTTTTTTTTTCTTCCTTGTTACATGAAGTGAAGATGGTTAGTGTTAATAACCATAGAATTGTGTTTTTCATATTTTCTAATTTTGATCAAAGATATATAAGATTTATATAGAAGTTATATATTAGACTATTCAAAAAATAGAATTATGGATACGAATCAGGATTATTTTACAGCAAATAAGGCGACATGGAATGATAAGGTGCAAGTACATGCGAAAAGTGATATGTATGCTTTAGAGGCTTTTAAAAACGGAAAAAACTCATTAATGCCTTATGAGTTAGAAGCGCTTGGTGATGTTTCTGGTAAGTCACTTTTACATTTACAATGTCATTTTGGGCAAGATACTTTAAGTTGGAGTAGGTTAGGAGCAAAATGTGTTGGTGTAGATTTAAGTGATGCAGGAATTGCTTTGGCACAAAGTTTAAATGCGGAGTTAAAGTTAGATGCTGCATTTGTTTGTTGTAATGTTTTAGAGACTTCAGCACACGTAAAAGAAACTTTTGATATTGTTTTTACAAGTTATGGCGTGATTGGTTGGTTACCAGATTTAAAGCCTTGGGGGAAAATGATTGCCGAAAAATTAAAACCAGGAGGAACTTTTTTTATGGCAGAATTTCATCCAATTGTTTGGATGTTTGATTACTTAGAAGAGCAACCTATTATGAAGTATGGGTATATGCAAGACGAAGTAATTTATGAAGAATATGAAGGTACTTATGCTGATCAAGATTCTAAAATGATTACTAAAGAGTATGGTTGGAATCACGGTTTAAGTGAAGTAATAAATGCTTTAACCGAAGCTGGATTGCATATTGAATACTTAAAAGAATACGATGAAGCGCCTTATAATGTGTTGCCAAATTTAGAAGTAACAAAATCTGGCATGTTTGTTACAAAAGATAAATTATACCCATTGATATTTACCTTAAAAGCGACAAAAAAAATAAAAGACCTGTCTTCTTTTTAATTTTAACAGGTCTCCTATAATTAATGTTTTTCTTTTAATACTTCTGGCATTTTTGCTTGAAACTTTCTCAATCTTGGTATAGAAACATTTTGTATATAACCATGATCTGGGTGTAATCTCTCAAAATTTTGATGATAATCTTCAGCAATCCAAAATTTTTGAAAGGGATAAACTTCTGCAGCAATAAGCTTTCCTAATTTTTTTGCTAGAGCTTCTTTTTTATTTAATATAACTTGTTTTTGAGCTTCGTTTTGATAAAAAATAATAGAGCGATATTGTGAGCCTTTATCTGGTCCTTGACCATTTATTTGTGTAGGATTTTGTGAAGCAAAATATACATCTACTAGCGTGTCAAAACTAACAGTTTCTGGATTGTAAATAATTTCTACTGCTTCGGCATGTCCTGTCCTGCCAGTGTTACTCGCTTCGTAGGTTGGGTTTTTAGTATGTCCGCCAGCATAACCTGATATGGATTCTTTAACACCCTTCACGCTTTCATAAACTGCTTCAACACACCAAAAGCAACCACTTGCAAAGTATGCTTTTGCGTTTCCGTTTTGCAAAGCAACTTCAATCGGTTCTGCGTTTATTATGGCTTGCTGTTGTTCTTTAACTTGCGCTATGTTTTTGCAACTAAATAAAGTAATTAGTATGAAGGATAATAAAAAATGTTTGTATAATTTCATAAAGCGTAAATTTTACTATTAAGTCGTAAGCAAGTTCTATTCCTTAAAAAAAAGAATAAAAAAAGCCTTTACAAAAGTAAAGGCTTTAAAATATAATTTGAAAATGGATTATAGTTTTGCAAACATTTTTTCCATTTTTTCTTTTTGTTCTTCTGCTAAAGCAGCATCGACTAAGATACGACCAGAGTGTTCATCGGTAATAATTTTTTTGCGACTAGCAATTTCTACTTGTACTTGAGGTGGAATGGTAAAGTAAGAACCTCCAGCAGCACCTCTTTCAATTGGTACAACAGCCAAACCGTTTTTAACATTTACTCTAATTCTAGAGTACGCAGCAACTAAACGATCTTCAATAGATTCTTTATAGTCATCCGATTTTTTAATAAGTGCTTTTTCTTCTTTTTCTGTTTCCGCTAAAATGGCATTTAATTCACCTTGTTTGTGTTTTAAATGTGTTTGACGAGCTTTTAAACGGTCTTTCGTTTCAGAAATAACAACTTTCTTTTGATCAATTTGTGCTTTAAACTCTTTAATGTGTTTATCAGCTAATTGTATCTCTAATTCTTGAAATTCAACTTCTTTTGTTAAGGAGTTAAATTCTCTGTTATTTCTAACATTTTTTTGTTGCTCAGCATATTTTTTAATTAAAGATTTTGCTTCTTCAATTAAATTCTTTTTAGAGCCAATGTCATTATTGATAGATTCTAAGCTTAATTCAAGCTTTTCTAACCTTGTCTTTAAACCAGTAACCTCATCTTCTAAATCGCGAACTTCTAACGGAAGTTCTCCACGTACATTTCTAATTTCGTCAATACGAGAATCTATAAGTTGTAAATCATACAACGCTCTTAAACGATCTTCTACAGTTACTTCTTTCTTTTTTGCCATACTTTAAAAATATTGAACAGGATTGGTGTTTGTCTTTGATAAAACGACTGCAAAATTAGTAATTTTTTTTGTAAGATGTGCTACTAAACCGTTTTTTGTGTACTGTTCGCTTTCATAATGTCCAATATCGGCTAAAACAATACGGTTTTCGGCAGCAAAAAAGTCATGATATTTTAAATCGGAAGTCACTAAAACATCTGCACCTGAGTCTTTTGCGGCTGAAATGGCGAAACTTCCAGAGCCACCTAAAACAGCTACTTTTTTTATGGGTTTATCAATTAAATTAGAATGTCTAATACAGGAAGCTTGCATTTTTGTTTTTAAATACTTTAAAAAATCGGCTTCAGACATCGCATTTTCTAGTTCGCCAAGCATTCCCATTCCAATATGTTGGTTATTATTTTCAAGTATTACAATTTCATAAGCTACTTCTTCATATGGATGTGTTTTAAAAAGAGCATTTAAAACTTGTGCTTGTATGTGTTTTGCAAAAGTTACAGAAATTTGAATTTCTGCTTCTTGATGTATTTCTCCTTTTTTGCCAATTGTAGGGTTTGCATCTTCATTCCCTTTGTAAGTGCCAATACCTTCTGTGTTAAAGCTGCAATTACTGTAGTTGCCAATATTTCCTGCACCAGCTTTAAATAAAGCTTGACGCACATTTTCGGCTTGTTCTTTAGGCACAAAGGTGGTTAGTTTGTTTATGGTTTTTTTTTGCGGGATTAAAACACTTCTGTTGTTTAGTTGCAATTGATTGCAAATCATGTCATTAACGCCTTTCCGGGCATTGTCTAAGGCTGTATGCATAGAGAAAATAGCGATGTCATTTTTTATTGCTTTAATAACTACACGTTCTACATAGGATTTGCCTGTAATTTTTTTTAGACCTTTAAAAATTATTGGATGAAAGCTTACTATTAAATTACAGTTGTTTTGTATTGCCTCGTCTACAACTTCCTCTAAAGTATCTAGTGTTACTAAAATTCCGGTTAGTTTTTCGTTTTTGTTGCCAACGAGTAGACCTACATTATCAAAATCTTCAGCGTAAGCTAAAGGAGAAAACTCTTCTAAATGATGTATAACATCCTGTATAGTCATAAAAATAATCTTTAAGTTCAAATATAAATAATTACTTTCATGTGGTAGATTATATTTTTTGTTAATTGTAACAAGTAACCACAATAAAAAAAAACCTTACTTTGTATTTTAATACTAAATATATTGCGGTTTTGCTATAATGAAGTTTTTACGATACATTTTATTTCCTATTATGCCAATCTACTATCTAGTAACTTGGTTGCGTAACACGTTTTATGATATTGGTGTTTTTAAATCGAAATCGTATAATTTCCCTGTATTAGCTGTTGGGAATTTAACTGTTGGTGGTACAGGAAAAACGCCAATGATAGAGTATTTAATAGCTTTACTTAAAGATGAGAAACGGGTTGCTACATTGAGTAGAGGTTATAAACGTAGTAGTGAAGGTTTTTATTTGGCTGATGAAAAAGCAAATGCAAAAAATCTAGGTGATGAGCCATTTCAGTTTTACCGAAAATTTAATAATGCTATTCAAGTAGCAGTAGATGCAGATAGGCAAAATGGAATTGCAAATTTAATACAACAGCAAATTGCTCCAGAGGTTATTTTATTGGATGATGCATTTCAGCATAGAAAAGTAAAAGCTGGATTTTATATTTTATTAACTACGTATTATAATTTATATACTAATGATTGGGTTTTACCTACAGGAGATTTGCGAGAGCCTAGAGCAGGAGCTAAGCGAGCAAACTGTATTGTAGTTACTAAATGTCCTGATAATTTAAGTGCAATTGAGAAAGAAAATATAATAAGCCAGATACAACCACAAGTAAATCAAAGTGTTTTTTTTAGTACTATTAACTATGCAGACGAAGTTTTATCTGAAGAAAAGAAAATACCTTTAAATGAGTTAAAAGATTTCACTCTGGTAACAGGAATAGCAAATGCAGCGCCTTTAGTACATTATTTGAAAACGGAAGGTCTACATTTTGAGCATTTAGATTATAAAGATCATCATGATTTTACGAAGCAGGATATGGAATTGTTTAAAAGTAAGTCTCTTATTGTTACTACGGAAAAAGATTATATGCGATTATTACAATTTGATGCGTTAAAAGAGAATGTGTTTTATTTGCCTATTGAAGTACAAATAGATAAGCATGAGGAATTTGATGCTAGAGTTTTAGATTTTATTACTATTTAAGTATTGCAATATCGTCTTGAATTAAAGCTTGGTATAGTTTCTTTTCGAAGTCTTCTTGTTTAAAAGGTTTAGAAATAATATCATCAAAACCAGCTTCTTCAAACTCATGCATTTTATCTTCTAGAGTTACTGCGGTTAGAGCGAAAATAGTAAGGTCTTTTTTAAACCCTCTAATTATTTTAGTCGCTTCTAGTCCGCTAATTCCTGGCATATGTATATCCATTAGAACCACATCATACTTTGTTTTTCTAACTTGCTCTACAGCGTCTTCACCATTATCAACAATATCACAATTAAGATTCATTTTATTAAGAATCTTTTTGGTAATCATTTGGTTGATTTTATTGTCTTCTACTACTAATATTTTTATTGTACTCAATTCTATTTCGCTTATGTTTTTAAAATAATTCTTTTGAGATTCTTCTTCTTCTATCACTTGGTCAGTGTGTTTTAATGGAATTTCAAAAATAAAGTTAGACCCTTTTCCTAATTCACTTTTTAGGTAAATTTTTCCTTTTAAAATATCTATTAGCCCTTTTACAATAGATAGTCCTAAACCGGTACCTCCATATTTTCTATTGATTTGTATGGATCCTTGTGAAAAGCTTTCAAACATATGTTCTTGCTTTTCTTTACTAATACCTATTCCGTTATCTTCTATTTCAAATCTTAAAGAATAAATTTCACCTGTTTTATTCAATTTGTATACTCTAACCCAAATATCTCCATCTTTTGTGAATTTAATAGAATTACCAATAAGGTTAATTAATATTTGAGATATTTTAAGTTGATCTGCATTATAATTTTCTGGTAAGTCTTTGTCGTATTCAAAATGTATTTTAATATTATTGTCTACGGCCGAATTGTTTAGTGCAGCAATAACATTTGCTACTTTCTTTTTTAGATTAAAGATTTCAGGTTCTACTTCTACTTTATTTGCTTCTATTTTATTTATTTGAAGAATATCGTTAATAAAAGTAAGAAGGTAATCTCCAGAAAATTTTAAAGATTTTAAATGCTGTACTTGTTCTGGTTTTGGGTTTTCGTCTAAAAGCATATTGCTTAAACCTGTAACGGCATATAAAGGTGTTCTTAATTCATGTGTTACAGTAGATAAAAAGTTGGCTTTTGTTTTAGATGCTAATTCTGCTTTTTCTTTAGCTAGAATAAGTTCGCCATTCTTTTTATGCAACATGTTGTTTGTTTTTAACCTTATTCTATTGTTTTTGTATAAGGATAAAGTTAATAAGGATAAAATAGTAATTAATGCTACACTTAAGATTGCTGTTAATTTACTGAGGTTTTTAGAGTCTTGTAGTTCTTCAAGATCTGCAGCTTGTTTTTTTTGATATTCGGTCTGGTTTTTTAATAAAAGTTCGAATCGTTTTTCTGGAGATAAGTTTTGTCTTTTAATATTTAAAAGCGAATCGGATAATTTAATATGCTTTTTTAAGTACGCATTAGCAAGTTTGAAGTTTTTATTTTCTTGATTCAAGTCACTTAAAACTAAATAGCCTTCGCTTAAAACAGTATCAAAATTATTGTTGATTGCCTCGGTTACACCAGTATTGGTGATTTCTATAGCTTCATTAATCTTATTCAGATTTGCATATACAATGCCTAGGTTTATTTGAGCGCTACTATGTATTTTTTTTAAATCATATCTATTGGCTAATGCAATCGCATTTTCAAATAGTAATTTAGCTTTTTGGTAATCTTTTAAGGCTAAGTAAGTTTGTCCTTTATTGAGGTCTACTTCGGCAACAAAATCATTTAAGCCTTCTTGTTCAAAAAGGTTTTTAGAAGATTTGTAATAGTCTAAAGCTGTGTTAAACTCCTTTTTTGCATAGTATACATTACCGAATATTTTATAAGATTCTGCTTGATTAATTTTGTCATTCGAGATGCGTTGTGTAGCAACAGCTTTTGTTAAATGCTTAATTGCTTCATCTGGTTCTTCAAAAATATATTCAATTTTTCCTAGTTTAGAGTGTATTAACCCAATGCTTTTTTGGTCTTTAATAGTTTTGGCAGAAAGAAGAGCGTTTTCAAGCGTTTTTTGCGCTTCAAAATAATTAGAGTTTTCCAGGTTTCTTTGCGCTAACCTTATTAGATTGTTTACATTTTGTTGTATAGTATCTCTCTCTTGAGTAGTGATTTCTTGTGAAAATACACTGCAACTCAACACCATGATAATAGCACATATATAGTAGTTGATTCGGAACATTTTTATAAATATGATAATAGCAAATATAAATATTTATTCGATAAAAGTCATCTTTTTATCGATAAATCGCTAATTAAGTCAATTAATCTACTAGAATAACCGGTTTCATTATCATACCAACCAATGATTTTTACCATGTTTCCAATGGTTGATGTCATTTGTGCATCAAAAATACAAGAATGAGTGTTGCCTACTATATCTATGGATACAATTGGGTCTTCTGTGTATTCTAAAATGCCTTTGTATGCTTCTAGAGAGGCTTTTTTAAATGCAGCATTAATTTGTTCGATAGTTACATTTTTTTCCACATTAAAAGTAATATCAGTTAATGAGCCATTAGCTACAGGAACTCTTATGCCACATCCACCAATTACATTCGCTAAATTAGGGAAAATCTTTGTAAGCGCTTTTGCGGCTCCTGTAGTTGTTGGTACAATAGATTGACCAGCAGCTCTTGCTCGACGTAAATCTCGATGTGGTTGGTCGTGTAAACTTTGATCTGTAGTATACGAATGAACAGTGGTAATATATGCCTGTTTAATGCCGCAAAGGTCTTGCATAACAGCAATCATTGGAGCAGCATTGTTTGTGGTGCAAGATGCATTTGAAATTATTTTTTCACTTCCATCCAGTGCATTATCATTAACACCTAAAACGACTGTTTTAATATTGTCTTCTAAAGGTGGAACACTTAAAATTACACGTTTTGCTCCATTTTTAATATGAATGTTAAGCGATTCTTTAGTTTTATATTTTCCAGTAGCTTCAATAACAAAATCTATATTAAAAGGGTGCCAATTAATATCTTCCAGTTTTTGTTTGTTTAGTAAAGGGATGTTTTTGTTGTTAACTATAATGTGTTCATCATTATAAGAAATTGTTTCTGGAAAAATACCATGGATACTATCATACTTTAGTAAGTGGCTAAGTGTTTTTGCATTTGCTAAATCATTTATGGCAACCACTTGAATGTTAGGATTGTTTTGAAGTAATCTAAAAACACGTCTTCCAATTCTTCCAAATCCATTTATTGCAACTAGAACCATTAGTTAATGTGTTTTTGAGCTTTGTAAGAAGATCGCACTAAGGCGCTACTTTCTACATGTCGAAAACCTAGACTTAAGCCAATTTCTTTATATTCTGCAAATTGATCTGGCGTGATAAACATTTTAACTGGTAAGTGTTTTTTGCTTGGTTGTAAATATTGGCCAATGGTAACTACATCTACGTCGTTAGCTCTTAAGTCGTGTAAAGTTTCTATTACTTCCTCTCTAGTTTCCCCTAGACCAAGCATGATACCCGATTTTGTACGTCTTTGTCCTTGTTGTTTTAGGTATTTTAAAACTCCTAAACTTCTGTCGTACTTTGCTTGAATACGTACTTCTCGTGTTAAACGTCTAACTGTTTCTATATTGTGCGAAACCACTTCTGGAGCTACATCAATAATTCTGTCTATGTGTTGTTCTAAGCCTTGAAAGTCTGGAATAAGTGTTTCTAGAGTCGTTTCTGGGTTCATTCTACGAACAGCTTTTACGGTTTCGCTCCACATGATACTTCCCATATCTTTTAAATCGTCACGATCTACACTGGTTAAAACGGCGTGTTTAATGTTCATTATTTTAATAGAACGTGCTACTTTTTCAGGTTCATCCCAATCTACGGTTTCTGGTCTTCCTGTTTTTACACCACAAAATCCACAAGAACGTGTACAAACATTACCTAGAATCATGAAGGTAGCAGTACCTTCTCCCCAACATTCTCCCATATTTGGACAACTACCCGAAGCACAAATGGTATTTAGTTTGTATTTATCTACTAAACCACGAAGTTCTGTGTATTTTTTACCTGTAGGTAATTTAACACGAAGCCATTTAGGTTTTGCTACTCTTTCTGGTATTATATTTGAAGCGGTATCTGTATTCATTTAGTTTACAATTTCTAGTACAAAGATACAAAGTATTCTATTAAACTATCTGGCTTAAAAATACTTTTATAGAATGGTGAGATACCAAATACTAAAGCTCACTAAAAACAAAATTCCAAATACGCTTAATACGTGTAGAGCTTTTGAAGGGTGCCATTCTTTAGGGGTGTGCTTCCCGCTAATAAGCATGTAATTTATTATAGCGTAAAAAGGAGCTGTTAGAAAAGATAATATGGTAGCTATTTTTATGAGTAAAGCCATTTCTGAAGCAAAATAAAAAAAGATTAAAATACTCCCGCTTACTAATAAAATAATCCAAAATAAATAGCCTTTTTTGAAGCTTCTATTTGTGAGAAGCTCTGTTGTTTTATGCATTGCTCTTGGTGATGCATCTAAAGTGGTTAAAGAAGTGCTAAACATTGTGGTGAAAGCTGCAATGCTAATTAAAACATAAGACCAACTACCCAGGTTTTGTGTGTACATTTTAATTAGTTGGTTAGAGAAAACTGCAGCAGAAACACTAAATGTTTCGCCACTATTGTGCATTACTAAATAACCTAGTAATAGAAAACTGATGCCTAAAAATATAGTGACAATATATCCAATATTGAAATCTAACAAAGCAGATTTTGGTACATAACCTTTTTCGTCTTTTCTTTTTTCAATAGTCCATAAAGATTGCCAAACAGAAATATCTAAAGGAGCAGGCATCCAACCCATAAAAGCAATAAGAAAAGCTATCTCTATACTGTTTTTTGGAAGTATTTGTGTAAAGGATAAGCTGCTTTCTTGTTTCGAAAAAGCAAAAACAACAGCAATAAGTGTACTAATAGTAAGTGTAATAATAATGATTTTCATTAATCTATCTAGAAGCTTATATCTGCCAAGAAATAAAATGATTAAACAAAAGCATAAAATGATAACGGTCCATGTTTTTATGTTTATAAAGTCGCCAAAAAGTGTAGATGCCAAACCAGCAGTAACAATAGTAACTGCAGTTTGAATAGTAAACATTGTTGTAAACGTAAGGACGAAATATGTTATTAATACACCTTTGCCAAGTTTTTTGTAACCTTCTAAAAGGCTTTCTCCTGTTGCTGCAGCGTATCGAGGTCCAAATTGAAAAAATGGATATTTAAATAGATTAACTACCAATAAAGCCCAAAGTAAACCCAATCCAAAATTTGCTCCTGCTCTTGTAGATTGTACTAAATGTGAAACACCAATTGCAGCTCCAGCAAATAATAATCCAGGACCAAATTTTTTTAATATTTGTATCATTACTTTTTTTGAATAATCTCTGCTAATAACTTTTTAGCTCTTAATAGTTTCACCTTAACATTATTTATAGGTTCGTCTAATTGGGTAGATATTTCTTTGTAGCTTAATTCTTGAAAGTAGCGAAAATTAATAACCTCTTGATAATGTGGTTTGAGTTTTTTTATATCCCGAAGCAGTTTTGCTAAATTTTGTTCTGTAATAAGTTTGTCTTCTATAGAAGGAGTTTCGTCTAAAATTTGAAGTAGAGAATTTTCATCATCTGTAGATATTTGTGTTGAAATGGAGCGTTTTTCTTTTCGTAAAAGATCTATATGAATGTTTTTAGAAATGGTAATTAGCCACGTTTTAAATTTATAGTCAGTATTGTATGTTTCTATTTTGTCAAAAGCTCTAGAAAAGGTTTGAATGGTAACATCCTCGGCATCGTTTTCATTTTGAATTCGTTTTAATTGAAATCCATATACATCATCCCAAAAGGTATTTAGTAAAAAATTAAATGCTTTTTGCTCGTTTTTTTTTGCTTGTTGGATTGCTTCTTCTATTTCCAATATTTAGGTTTTGCTATAAGGTTGATTATAAATATAACTAATTGCATGCCAATTAAAAAAATCTCTAGAAAAGGAAGAAAAATAATAAGGTCTTTTTCTTCTAATTTTTTCGAAGTTTTACCAAATACGATATAAAAAACAATTAATCTTAATATAAATATAGGTAAAACAATTTGCCATGCGTAGGTTGTAATAAAAAGCGTAATTGCTAAAGTATAAAATAGAAATTGAGAGATGTAAAAAAGGGCAAGTAGTATTTTGTGTCCAGCCTTGTAATAATTTGCTGTAGAAACGTGCCTTCTTTTTTGTAAAATCCAATCTTTAAAAGTTGTTTTAGGGTTAGAGATAGTAAAACTCTCTTTTGTAAAACAAATACTAGTATTTTTAGTGTTGGCAACTTGGTTTATAAATAAATCATCGTCTCCAGATCGAATTTGCATGTGGTTTATAAAACCATTTGCATTAAAAAAAACTTCTTTTTTGTAGGCTAAATTTCTACCAACTCCCATAAACGGTATTCCAGATTTAGCATAAGAAAAATATTGTAAAGCAGTTAAAAGTGTTTCAAACCGAATTAATTTATTTAAAAAAGAATTTTTAATTTTTGCATAGGCGCCATAACCTAAAACAATACTTTTTGTATTGCTAAAATTTGTGCTTATTTCTTTTAGCCAATGATTAGAATTAGGTTTGCAATCTGCATCTGTAAATACTAGATATTCATTTTTTGCAGCTTTAATACCAAGTGTTAGTGCGTATTTTTTGTTTCCGTAAAAAGTTTCGGTAGGTATTACATTAACAATTTTAATATTACGATGCTTTGCAGCGAAGTCTTCCATGATATCTAATGTTTTATCATGGGAATTGTCGTTAATTAAAATAATTTCAAAATCAGGATATTCCTGATTTAATATGTGTGGAAGATAATTTTTTAAATTTTTGGCTTCATTTTTAGCACAAATAAGAATAGAAAGCGCTATGTTTTTTTGTGTTTTATGTTTCGGATTTAAAAAAGCAAATTTTGAAAATAAGAAAAGATAATATATAAGTTGAATACTTACTACAATTATAAATGTGTAGTAGGCAATATTCAGTAATACCATGAACTATTAAGAGTGTTGAGGTTCGCTACAATCTTTGTATTGTTCTGGTGTTTTTCCGCAAAAGCCGCAAGATTCTCCTTCTTGGTTTAACATAGGGTTTTGGCTGGCACAAGTGCCTGCAAATTTACCGTCTTTTTTTGCCCAAATTTTTATTGCTATTCCAGCTATTGCTAAACCTAAAAGTACTAATGTTATTGCTAGTAGTTTCATGTGTGTATTCGTCTTAAATTATTTTACAAAGATACTATTTTTTAGGAAATTGGTATACTAAAAAAGCCTCGCTTTTTAAAACGAGGCTTTTGGTTTTTATATTGAAAGTTGATTTACTTTTTTAAGCTGATTTCTGCAACAGATTTTTCAACTGAAGCATTTTCGTTACCTCCTTTGGGTTCTATTGTAATACTTAATCCTAAGGCGTTTTCTGTATATGGCAACGGTATAAGTTGACTTTCAGATTCGTTTAAAATGCCAAGACTTACCATTTTATCTTGTACTTCTGCCCAAATTTGATAGCATTGTTCTTCTGGTAATTGCGGTAAAGAAACTACATCGATCATCGATGTTTTTTCAACAGGATTTATGTATGCAACCGTTTTTAAGTTTTTTGCTCTTTCGTTTCCCTTAATAATATATTTTTGTGTTTCGGGATTGTTAAGCTGTTTAAATTGCTGCATAATGTCGCTTAACATTTTATTATTTTGGTCTATATCGCTACGTAGATCAAAAATTTCTTCTGCAATAATTTCATTTTCGCGTAAAAGATCTTGATTGTTTAAGTAAAACATAAAGGTAGAACCTGCAAAAATTAAAGCAGTAATACTAGCAGCTATTCCAAACATGTACCAAGTTTTTTGTTTCGGAGCAGTTTGTAGTGCAATAACTGGTTTTTCGTCAATTGCAGAAAGTATATCGTTTAAAATATGTTCTGGTGCTTCAATGGCGTTACTTTTAGCTACAATCTCAAGATTTTGCTGTAAAGTATTATACGCATTCTTAACTTCAGGATATTTAGATATGTAGGTTTCTACCAATACAGTTTCTTCTGCATTGGTTATGCCTACTAGATATTTATCTAATAGATCTGAATTTAAAAATGTATTTATTTTATCATTCATGACTTTTTAATTCTGGATCGTAAATCTTTTTTAATTCACGCAATCCTATTTTTAATCTCGATTTAATGGTGCCAAGTGGTATGTTCAATTCGTCACTCGCTTCTTGTTGTGTCATACCTTCAAAAAAGAGCGCATTTATTACTGTTTGATATTTTACATCTATGGTTTTTAGATGGGTTTTAATATCAATCACATCTTGATTCAAACTATTACTTGTTAGTTTATATACGTTAGAACTTTCCATTTGGACTTCTTTACTCTGTTTATTTGATACAGATCGTATTTTGTCTATCGCTGTATTATAGGCAATTCTGTAAAGCCAAGTAAAAAGTTTAGCCTTCTTAGCATCGTAAGTTTGTGCTTTTTTCCAGACTTTAATAAATGTTTCTTGCAATGCGTCCTGTGCTAGGTCGGAATCTGTAATAACTTTTGATATTACACCAAGTAGTGTGTCGGAATAGTTTTGATACAACAATGTAATAGCTTTTTTGTCGCCTTGTTTTAGTAAACTAACTATTTGTTGTTCAATTGGTGTGCTCAAAAGATATTTTGTTTAGTGTTTTGCTAAGTTATAGAATATCAAAGTTATAGATTTATTTTAAATTTAAATAATATTTACTTCAGCTTCTATAGATATATTAAATATACGCATTATAGTTTCTTGAATTACTTGAGATAAATTTAAAATTTCTGACCCATTTGCATTATTATAATTTACAAGTACTAAAGCTTGTTTTTTATGCACACCATAATCCCCAAATCGTTTTCCTTTAAAACCTGCTTTTTCTATAAGCCAACCTGCTGGTATTTTTACAGATGTATTCGAAATTGGATAGCTTGGGATTTCAGGGAAATTTTGTTTTAAGTTTTCGAAATCTGTTATAGAAATAATTGGATTTTTAAAAAAACTTCCGCTATTTCCAATTTCTTTAGGGTTTGGAAGTTTGCTTTCACGAATTGCTATAACTGCTTTGGAAATATCTTGAATGGTAGGTTTTTCTATATGCATTATCTCTAGTTGCGAAGTAATTGCTCCATAGTTTTTGTGAAGGATATGGTTTTTTTTTGTGAGTTTAAAAATAACACTAGTAATAATATACTTGCCTTTTAAATGTTGTTTAAAAACAGAGTTTCTATAGTCGAAATTGCAATCTGAATTAGTGAAAGTCTTTGTTTTTTGATTTGCTATCTCAATAGCATCACAAGAAACAAATGTGTCTTTTAATTCTATGCCATAAGCACCAATATTTTGAATAGGAGCAGTACCAACATTACCTGGGATTAAGGATAAGTTTTCTAATCCACCAAAATCATTTTGTAAACACCAAAGTACAAAATCATGCCAATTCTCTCCTGCTTCAGCTTTTACAAAAACAAAAGAGTCGTCTTGCGAAACAATTGTAATTCCTTTTAAGTTTATATGCACTACTAATGCTTCCACATCTTTAGTAAGTAGCATGTTGCTTCCTCCGCCAAGAATTAATCTTTCAGGATATTCTGGTAGTCGAAGCACATCTAATAATTTTTGTTTCGAATTTATGGATACAAAATGTTTAGCTTTTGCATCAATACCAAAAGTATTGTGCTTTTTTAAAGATATGTTGTGTTGTATTTGCACTAGTCTTTATATACTTTAAGAGCTTCTTTAAGAATGTTTACTGCTTTAATAAGGCTCTCCTTTTTTAATACATATGCAATACGTATTTGATTTAAACCAACTCCAGGAGTAGAGTAAAAACCTCCAGCTGGAGCTACCATAACTGTTTCGCCATCTACATCAAAATCTTCTAAAAGCCATTGTGCAAAAGCGTCGCTGTTTTTTACTGGCAATTGTGCAATACAGTAAAATGCACCTTTTGGATTTGCTACTTGTACACCTTCTATTTTTTGTAGTTCGGTTATTAAGATGTTTCGTCTTTCCACATATTCTTCAATAACATCATCAAAATAACTTTGTGGAGTTTCTAAAGCTGCTTCGCTAGCAATCTGTGCGAATGTAGGTGGACTTAGTCTTGCTTGAGCAAATTTTAAAACTGTTTGTACTACTTCTTTGTTTTTTGAAACTAAACAGCCAATTCTGGCACCACACATGCTGTATCTTTTAGATACAGAATCAATCATTATCGCATTTTGCTCTAAACCTTCTTCTTGCATGATGGAGTAATGTGTGTTGCCATCATATGCAAATTCTCTATATACTTCGTCAGCAATTAAAAACAAATCATGTTTTTTTACTATTGCTGCAAGTTTTTTTATTTCTTCTTTAGAGTATAAGTAACCTGTAGGATTTCCTGGGTTACAAATAAGAATTGCTTTGGTTTTTGGAGTAATAAGTTTTTCAAACTCTTCTATAGGAGGTAAGGCAAAATTATTTTCAATTTTAGAAATAACTGGAACTACTTTTACTCCTGAAGCAGTAGAAAATCCATTGTAGTTTGCATAAAACGGTTCTGGAATAATAATTTCGTCATCTGTATCCATAATACTACCAAAAGCAAAGAGTAAAGCTTCGCTTCCTCCAGTGGTAACAATTATATCATCATGGTTTACATGTATGTCTTGTTTAAAATAGTAGCTGGCTATTTTTGTTCTGTAAGTTTCAGAACCTTCTGATCTAGAATATGCTAAAACTTCAAGGTCGTTATTTTTTACAGCGTCTAAAGCTATTTTAGGAGTCTTTATATCTGGCTGTCCAATGTTTAAATAATATATGGATTTTCCATTTTTTGCTGCTTTTTCAGCAAATGGAACCAATTTTCTAATAGGCGATTGTGGCATTAATTGCCCTTTTTTTGAAATTACTGGCATTTTATATGTGTTTGAGATACAAAGTTGCGAAAATTATATTAAAGTTTTTTTAAAAAGTAACACTAAATAAAGATTTAAGAAGAAAGATTTGTAAATTGATAGAGAAGTGTTTTTTGGGCTTATGAAAAATATAGTTTTTTCTTTTTTATTACTATTCAGTTTTTCCTTTTTTGGATTCTCTCAAGGCACTTTCGTAATTCAAAATAAAAGAAAAAGTGATAAAATACAGTTTAAATTAATTAATAATCTAATTATAATTCCAGTAAAAATTAACGGTGTTGAACTTTCTTTCATTTTAGATACAGGAGTAAGTAAGCCAATTTTGTTTAATATTTTTAATATCAATGAAACTTTAAAAATTAATAACGCCGAAAAAATTGTAATAAGAGGATTAGGAGAAGGGGAGGCAGTAGAAGCATTACGATCTAGAAATAATGCGATAGAAATTGGCGAAGCTTTAAACATTAACCAAGATTTGTTTGTGGTTTATAATTCGAAACTAAATTTTGCTCCAAGATTAGGGGTTCCTATTCATGGTATTATAGGTTATGATTTTTTTAAAGATTTAGTTGTAGAAATAAATTATTCTTCAAAAATTATTAAAATTCATGAAAATGAAACTTATGCTTATAAAAAGTGTAAGAATTGTGAGACTTTACCTTTGTATTTTTATAATAAAAAGCCCTATATAAATGCCCATGTTACAATAGATAAAGAAGAAATTCCAGTTAAATTATTAATAGATTCTGGTGGAAGTGATTCTATTTGGTTATTTGAAGATATCTCTTTAGGGATACATGCAAATGATAAATATTTTGAAGATTTTTTAGGGCATGGTTTAAGTGGAAGTGTTTATGGAAAGCGTTCTAAAGTAGATGCGTTTAGTATTAATGGTTTTACCTTAAAAAATCCAAATGTTGCTTTTCCAGATGCTACTTCCATATCGTTTGCTAAAAATCATAAAGATAGAAATGGAAGTCTAGCTGGTGATATCTTAAAAAGATTTCGGGTTGTTTTTAATTATAAAAAATCTTTGATACAACTTAAAAAAAGTAAATATTTTAAGGATCCTTTTAGTTATAATAAAAGTGGAATTGAACTGGAACAAAACGGAATTAGGTTAGTGAGAGAGAAAGAAAATAAGATTAGAAGTGCTGGCATAGTAGAAGCTAGTAGTAAAGATAATGGCGGTGCAAAAAGAATTGTTTTTGATGCCAATTACAAGCTTTCTGTAAAACCTGCTTTTACTATAATTGAATTACGGAAAGATTCTCCTGCTGAAAAAGCAGGGTTGCAATTTGGAGATATAATATTAAAAATAAATGGAAAAGAAACTTACGATCTCTCTTTACAGCAAATAACTCAATTTTTTTATGAAAAAAACGGTAAAAATATTAGGTTAAAAATTGATCGATCAGGACAAGTTTTGGATTTTCAGTTCGTGTTAGAAAGTTTATTCTAACAAAAAAAGGATTGTTTACAAATAAGTAAACAATCCTTTCAATTTATAATTATAAAATGGAAATTAGTTTTCCATTACACTTTTTTCTCTTTTTTCAAGAACACTTGTTTTACTAGGATCAATAACTTCTCCTTTAATTTTTAGTGCTACCGTTGGTGTTTCAGCATTAGAAAGAACAGTTATTGTTTTTCTAATAGGCATCACACGTTTTGTATCATACTTTACTTGTATTTCTCCAGTTGCTCCAGGCATAATTGGTCCATCCGGTTTTTTTGGTACAGTACAACCACAACTAGAAGATACTTTCGATATTATAAGCGGAGCATCTCCAGTATTAGTAAACTCGAAAGTTCTAACACCATCTGCACCTTTTTCTATAGTACCATAATCTACTGTAGTTTCTTTAAAATCAATTTTTGCCATTTTTTCTTGAGCAGTCATTGAAAAACTAAATATTCCGATAAATAAAATTGTTAGTAATTGTTTCATCATTTTTTAATTTAAATTATTTTTTATTCTTAAAACACATTATGTTGTATTTCAGTCGTTTGTGTTATTTGTGTTTTTAATTCTATTGTAAATTTACTTACTTTTCATTCATTCTACAAAAATAATGGATGTATAACATAAATCTTAACATAAACTTTATGCTTAAAGGTACATTAAACAGCATTAATATTTTTCAAAATGTAAATTATAAGTACTTTTGCATGATATTATTCAAAAACTATTCCAAAGTATGAACATTCCATCAAAATATGATGCAAATAGTGTAGAAAGTAAGTGGTACAGCTACTGGACAGAACATAATTATTTTCATTCTAAACCAGACGAAAGAGAAGCTTATACCATTGTAATCCCTCCGCCAAATGTAACAGGAGTCTTACATATGGGGCACATGCTTAATAACACGATACAAGATGTTTTAATACGTAGAGCACGTTTATTAGGTAAAAATGCTTGCTGGGTTCCTGGAACAGATCACGCATCTATTGCTACAGAAGCTAAAGTTGTTGCAAAATTAAAAGAACAAGGAATTGACAAAAACGACCTGACACGTGATGAGTTTTTGGCACACGCTTGGGAGTGGACAGAAGAATATGGAGGAGTTATTTTAGAGCAACTTAAAAAATTAGGATGTTCTTGTGATTGGGATAGAACGAAATTTACAATGGATGACGATATGTCTGAAGCTGTAATTAAAGTATTTGTTGATTTGCATGAAAAAGGATTGATATATAGAGGTTATCGAATGGTAAACTGGGATCCGGAAGCGAAAACGACGTTGTCTGATGAAGAAGTAATACACGAAGAACGCCAAGGAAACTTATACTATATCAATTATAAAATAGAAGGAAGCGACGATACTTTAACAATTGCTACCACACGTCCCGAAACTATCTTTGGAGATACCGCAATTTGTATCAATCCAGAAGATGAACGTTTTGCACACTTACGTGGAAAAAAAGCCATTGTGCCAATTTGTAATCGCGTAATACCTATTATTGAAGACGACTATGTAGATGTAGAATTCGGTACTGGTTGTTTAAAAGTAACTCCAGCACATGATGAAAATGATAAGAACCTTGGCGATAAACATAAATTAGAAGTTATAGATATCTTTCATGAAGATGCGACTTTAAATAGCTTTGGATTGCAGTTTGAAGGGCAAGATCGTTTTGTAGCAAGAAAAAATGTAGCAAAAGAATTAGAAACAATAGGTGTTTTAATAAAAACCGAAACACATTTAAATAAAGTTGGAACGTCAGAACGTACCAAAGCTGTTATCGAACCAAGATTAAGTGACCAATGGTTCTTGAAGATGGAAGAGTTGGTTAAACCAGCTATTGAAGCTGTTTTAGGTGAAGATGCAGAAATTAAACTATTTCCAAAGAAATTCGAAAATACATATCGTCATTGGATGGAGAATATTCGCGATTGGAATATTTCTCGCCAGTTACTTTGGGGGCAACAAATTCCTGCTTATTTCTATGGAGAAGGAAAAGAAGATTTTGTAGTTGCCGAAACTATTGAATTGGCAGTAGAAAAAGCACAAAAAGTAACAGGTAAACCAGATTTAAAAGCAGAAGATTTAAAACAAGATACAGATGCTTTAGATACTTGGTTTAGTTCTTGGTTATGGCCAATGAGTGTTTTTGACGGTATTCGTAATCCAGAAAACGAAGAGATAAAATACTACTATCCAACAAACGATTTAGTTACTGGACCAGATATCTTATTCTTTTGGGTAGCACGAATGATTATTGCTGGATATGAGTATAAAGATGAAAAACCTTTTCAAAATGTATATTTAACCGGTCTTGTTCGTGATAAACAACGTCGTAAAATGAGTAAATCTTTAGGGAATTCACCAGACGCTTTAAAACTAATTGAGGAATATAGTGCAGATGGTGTGCGTGTTGGTTTGCTTTTAAGTAGTGCGGCAGGAAATGATTTAATGTTTGATGAAGCACTTTGTCAACAAGGAAAAGGTTTTGGAAATAAAATTTGGAATGCCTTTAATCTTACCAATATTTGGGAAGTTAACGATACGATTGCGCAACCAAACTCTAGTAAAATAGCATTAGATTGGTACGAAGCAAAGTTTCAAACGGCTTTAGTTGAAATTGAAGATCACTTTAGTAAATACAGATTAAGTGATGCTTTAATGGCTATTTATAAGTTGATTTATGACGATTTTTGTGGATGGTTATTAGAAATAGTAAAACCAGCATACCAACAGCCAATTGATGCAAAAACATACAACAAAGTGATGTCTATTTTTGAAGATAATTTAAAAATATTACATCCTTTTATGCCGTTTTTAACCGAAGATATCTGGCAGTATATTACAGAACGTACTCCAGAACAAGCATTAATAATAGCAAAATGGCCAGAAGCAAAACCAATTAATAAGGAGCTTATATCTCAGTTTGAATTTGCATCAGAAGTGATTTCGGGAATACGAACAATTAGAAAAGAAAAGAATATTGCATTTAAAGACGCAATAGGTTTTTCAGTGATTAATAATGAAAATTCGAATACTACATTCGATGAAGTTATTGCAAAATTAGGAAATCTGGAAGCTATAGAATATGTTTTAGAGCCAGTTGATGGTGCTTTAACCTTTAGAGTAAAATCTAACGAGTATTTTATTCCAATGGATGGTGCGATAGATGTAGAGGCTGAAATTAAAAAGCTAACCGAAGAATTAAACTACACCGAAGGTTTTCTTAAGTCTGTGCAGAAAAAACTATCAAACGAACGTTTTGTTGCAGGAGCACCAGAACAAGTAGTTGCTGCCGAAAAGAAAAAAGAGGCAGATGCTTTGGCTAAGATTGAGACTTTGAAGAGTAGCTTGGCTTCGTTGAAGTAAAATAGTTTAGATAATAAATTGAAAAAGCCTTTCCAACTGGAAAGGCTTTTTCAATAATTTCATAATTGATTATTACTATTTAAATATGTCTTTTATTTGGTAGAAGAAACGCTCTACTAAACGTAAATCTTCTGTAATAATTTCTGCACTACCACTCATTTCCTGTTTAAACTCTATTTGTTTTTTGTAAGATGTTATTAACTCTTTTGGTAATTCAGCTAATATTAAATAATTACCATCGTTATCTTGTACTAATGAGATGTGATTTACTTTGGCTTGTAAAGTTCCAAACTCAGCTTCTGGATAATTTTCTAGTTTAATATTTGCTTTTTGTCCTACTTTTAATTTTCCAGAATTGGTTGCAGGTGTTTTAAGCTTAGCAATAAATGAGGTGCTTTCTGTTGGAATTATTGTAAAAATCAAATCGCCTTGATTAACTGTTTGATTCGTCTTCCAATAATTGGAGAAAGCTATTTTTCCATCAATATTAGATTTTAATACATATTGTGTTTCCCAATCTTTTATAGCATTTTTAAGTTGATTAAAAGATTGAATCACACTTTTTAAAAGCATCATTTCTTCTTTGGTTTTATTTATTTCTGTGCCTTTTGAAGATTTGTTAGCATTGCTAATAGATTCTCTTATTTGCGAGATAGAAGATTCAAAGCTTTTATAATTTCGTTCTGCTTGATTGTATTCTATTTGCTCTTGTTCCAATTTTAATTTAGATATAACACCTTTTTTAAATAAACTTTCAGAACGTTGTAAATTGTTTTTTTTAAGTGATAATTCATTTTGGTTAAGAGCTAATTGTTCTTTACTGTTTCTTAAACGTCTGTGTAATTCTGATATAGAATTTTTATTAGCTAATGCTTCGTTAGAAAAAGGTTGTAAGCTTTTATTTAAAGTATATTGAATGTAGTTGTTTTCAAATAGTGCAAATGGTGCATCAATATCTCCTAAAAATAAAACTGGTAAATCATCTATAGGAAAACTAAAAGATTTATTAGTAACTTTTATAGTGTCTATTATAGATTTCAGTTTATAGATATCTTTATAGTTTGCTGTGTTTTCAATAATTGCTAGAGGACTATCTTTAGTAATTAAACTATTATCTTCTAAAAATATAGTTTCTAATTTACCTGTTGTTTTTGCAAATAGTTTTTCTGGTGGTATTTGTGTTGTTAATAATGCTTCTGTACTAATTACATCTGGATATTTAATTAACCAACTTAATGTGAAAAATAAAAGAATGATACATAAAAATAATACGTTTCCATAACGTATCATCCAATGTGGAACATAGGACAATATATCTTGCACTTGTTCGCTACGGAGTTGTATTTGATTATTATTCTGAGGCATTTAATTAGAAGTTAAATAATAAAGATATATCAGGCTAAAATTAAAAAGGCATAGAGAAAAAAGCCTCTCTATGCCTTTATAATTACGCTGTAGTTCCTGTACAAGCTGGATATGCTGGGTTTGGTCCCCAACCATAAAATGGCATACCATTCCAATAATGTGTTATAGTAAGAATATTGGCTGTGCAAGATCCAGATTCTACTGGTGCAAGCTGTCCTCCATTAATAGTTTTTTGTTCTGCTTTTGTTAAAGCTGTTCCTAAGTTTTTTAAATTTTTCATAATTGATAATTTTATAAATTAAATATTCTGTGATTATTTAATGACTTTCACAGTTTAAGTCAGGTAATAATTAAAAGCATATTAACTTCCAAGAAGTATATCAACACATTTTCCACTAAAAGATGAACAATATTGTCCTGCATCGCAATCACTACTTTTCTTGCATTTTTTTGCTTGGAATTGCCCTCCTTTAATCATTTTTTGTTCCACTTTACTTAAAGCAGTTCCTAAGTTTTTTAAATTTTTCATAATAAAAATATTTGTAAATTAAATTAGCCTTGATCATTTAAAGACACTCAAGGTTTGCGTCTATTCCTCGCGAGAGAATATTATTATATTGTTTATTAGGTTTCGACTGCGCTCAACCTGACATTAGTTACCGAGTTCTAATTGGTTTTTAACCAGATTATAATAATTTCCTTTTTTAGCTACTAATGCTGCATGGTTTCCTATTTCAACAATTTTTCCGTTATCTAATACTACTATTTGGTGTGCGTTTTTAACGGTACTTAATCTATGCGCAATTACAACAACAGTTTTGTCTTCAAAAAAAGTATCTAAATTTTCCATAATTACTTTTTCGTTATTAGCATCTAAAGCGCTTGTTGCTTCATCAAAAAATAAATAATCTGGGTTTTTATAAACTGCTCTTGCTATAAATAAGCGTTGTTTTTGCCCAGTACTTAGTCCAGAGCCTTCTGCACCAATTTTAGTGTTGTAGGATAATGGTAATGATTCTACAAAGTCTTTGATATTTGCAACTTTAACAGCGTGTGCTAATCTTTTTTTATCTACAGTATCTTCTCCTATTGCTATGTTATTTGCTATAGTATCATTAAAAATGTAACCTTCTTGCATAACAACACCATAATGGTCTCGCCATGATTTTTGAGAGATCTTTTGTAGAGAAAATTGATTTAATAATATGTCGCCTTCGTTTGGTGTGTAGTAACCTAATAATAGCTTCATTAATGTGGTTTTTCCACTTCCACTAGTACCAACTATTGCTGTAGTTTTGTTTGCTGGAATATGTAGATTTAAATCTTTTAATACTTCTATGTCTGATCCTGTATAAGAAAATGTGACATCTTTTATAGCAATTTCGCCACTTTTTGGAATGTCTTTAATTTTTTGTTGTGGATCAATTTCTTCATTATCCATATTATGGATTTCACTTAAACGATCTAATGAGATTTTAGCATCTTGTAATTCTCTTACAAAATTAATGAGCTGTTGTACTGGACTGTTTAATTGCCCAACGATATAAGAAATTGCCAACATCATCCCTAAAGTTATATCTCCATCTATGACTAGTTTTGCAGACAAAATAGTGATAAAAATATTTTTTAATTCGTTGATAAAAGAAGAACCAACACTTTGGGTTTGCTCTAATGCTAAACTTTTTATCGATACTTTAAATAGTCTTGCTTGTGTGTGTTCCCATGCCCAGCGTTTTTGTTTTTCGGCATTATGCAGTTTAATATCTTGCATGCCGTTTATAAGCTCGATAACCGTACTTTGTTCCTGACTCATTGCCGAGAAGCTTTTGTAATCTAGAGTTGCACGTTTTTTTAGGAATATTTTAATCCATAGAAAATACAGAAAACTTCCGATAACGAAAATGGTAAATATTTGCAAACTATAATAGCACAGTACAAAACTGAACACTATAAAGTTTACCATAGAAAAAAGTACATTTAACGATGAGGTAGTTAGTATTTGTTCAATACGCTTATGGTCGTTAATACGTTGTAATAAATCCCCTGTCATTTTTACATCGAAATAGGAGATAGGAAGTAGCATTAATTTGATAAAGAAATCGGAGATTAAGGAGATGTTTATTCTGGTGCTTACATGTAATAAAATCCAACTTCTAACAATCTCTATTCCGGTTCTACCAATAAACAAAGCAACTTGAGCAAATAGAATAAGGTAGATAAAGTTGAGGTCTCTGTTTTCTATACCAACATCTACTATGCTTTGCGTTAAAAACGGTGCCACTAATTGTAATAAACTTGCAGCTAATAAACCGATACATAGCTGAATAATAAAACTTTTGTACTTGTATAGGTATTTGGATAGGTAGGTGAAATTGAATTTTTGTTCTTCGTCTTCTTCAAAATCACTTGTATAAAATTTTGGCGTAGGGTCTAATAGTAAAGCAATACCTTCTTGTGTCGTTTCTGTAGCATTGTTGCCAATCCAAAATTTTAAAAATTCTTCTTTTGTGTAGGTTATTAATCCATGTGCAGGGTCGGAAATATAATAGGTGTCTTTTTTTATTTTATAAAGCACCACATAATGATCCTTGTTCCAATGTAGAATACAAGGTAGTGGTGCTTTTTGTAATTCCTCTAAAGTTAACTTCACTCCCAAACTTCTAAAACCAACCGTTTCGGCAGCATCACTTAAATTAAGTAAACTGCTACCTTCTCTGGTAGTTTCGCTAATATTTCTAAGCTGATTTACAGATAGTGTTTTACCATAATGCTTCGCTATGATTTTTAAGCATGTTGGTCCACAGTCTTTCGATTCTGCTTGTTTGTATGTTGGGAATTTTTTCAATTATTAATTTTCGCTTTTATATTTTAAAATTTTAATAAATTATATTTGTTATGAACATTAAATACATTTAATATTTGTGTCTATTCTTCGCGAGAGAATATTGTTCAAAAAGCAAACCACTTTTAATTAAGGGGTTTGCTATTTTATATTGTTTCTTGTAATTGTGATGTATTTGCGTTTAAATAACAATCATCGTTTAATTCTTCAATAAAAAATGCTAAATCACTTCTGTTATAAGCTTGCGGAAATGATTTTCCGTTTACTAATATTTCTGGAGTAAAATTGATGCTGTTTGCAATACACCATTCATTTTCATTTTTTAAAGTAGTTATGTATGCTTCGCTATTTGTACAAGTTTTCCATTTTGCAAACCAATGTTTTGTATTATTGTTATTATAAATGTCATGCATAGCTTGAAGGCAATTTATTTCGCCTTCTACTTGATAAATCTCTAAAAGCCTTGTTGTTATTTTTACTATTTCGTCATTTGGATTGTTTGTATTTACATTAAAACGTACTGTAATAGAAATCTCTTCATGATGTGTTTTAAGGATGTCTTCTATTAATGTATGTACAGATTTGCAATGACCACAAAACGGATTGGTTATTACTGTTATATTTAAAGCTGCGTTTTTGTTTCCAAAAACAATTTCTGAAGTATCAGGAATAGATGTGTTAATGGTTTCAGATTTTTCTAGTAAAGTATTAAACAACACAAAGTTTCGTTTAAATTTTGTAGACTCTATTTTTAAAGTAATTAATTCTTGTTCTTTCTTCATTTTAGAACTATTGAATAGCCAAATAGTAACTACTGAAACAAATACTAATGCGATTAGTAAGGCATTGTAAAACGGAAAAGTGAAATTTGTTGGTGTAGTAAAAACCACTATTACTGCTTGCGCAAAAAGCACAGAAGCAATACCTAAACAAAGTGTACACCACGTTTTTGTAATTACTATTTGGTAATATAAAGAATAGAGTATCGCTGGAATTGCCAAAATACTTATACTAAATATAAAACTGCTTGTTGCAAACGATAAACTATTTGCTAACCAAAGCAAATTTATTGAAGCAAAATAAATTAGGCTTATATCTCCAAGTTTTAAAAAGCTAAATAATGTTGCTCCTTTAGAGTTTAAAACAGCATCACAATTTGTCGCGCTATTATCTTGAGAACAAATACTATCTATAAGTTTCGATTTTATACCTAAATCATGTTGAACTATTAATGCACTGATACCAAAACCTACTAATGAAAGTACAAAGTGTATAGATGCTATTATATTTGGTTTAGAAATGAAAAATAAAAAAGCAAATAGTATTAATGCAACTCCTGCTAAGAACTTAATTGGTGCATTTTTGTTTTTAGAAATTACTTGTATGTTTTCATCTTTTTCTACAGCAACAATAACTCCTGTAAATTGCTTTAAAAATTCTTTTTGAGTAAGTGTTTCTTTCTTTATACTATCAAAAATAAGTTTGTATTGTAAGGCGTTTTTTATAATTAAAGCAAAATGTTCTCCTTCATTGTTTTTAATTTGTGCTATAAAACTGTTTGGTAATTGCGTTAAAGTTTCTTCATTAACAGGAATTTGTATTGCTCCGTTTTCAATATTAAAATGATTTAAGACTCCAGTTATAGCATGTAAACTTGGATACGAAGGATGACTTTGTATTTGGAAATCTAATTCGTTTCCATCAATTTTAATTTTGTTTTTTTGAAGAAGTGCTTGTGCTAAAAAGGATAAAGTGTCTTTCAAGATAATTAAGAATTTGTTGTTTTCTTAATTGTTCCAGAATTCTAAGATTTGTTACCCACGATTTTTAATTTTTTAAAAATAAAAAATAAAATCATTATAAGAATTGCACATAAAAACGTGAAATACAGTGAGTTATTGTTTAATTTTATTGCGTCATCATCACCAATTAAAATTAAGGAAGACCAATAATAAGGAGAAGATTCACTTAAAGTATACGTATTTAAGTAATCTAATTTTGCCTGCCTTAAAGCTTGACTTTTTGCACTTCCTTTTTTTAGGTATTTGTAAAATGAAGTTGTAATTTCTTGTGTAGATTTATCATTAACATTCCATAATGAGGAAATTACACTGTTTGCTCCAGAGTGAAAGAAACCTCTTGCTAGACTAAAAACACCTTCACCAGGATTAATCTTTCCTAAAGAGCTATTACAGGCACTTAAAAAAACTAAATCTGCTTGATTTTTTGATGTGTTAAGTTCGTTTAAGTAGAGCTTTTCATTTTTAAAGGCAATCCAAGGTGAAATAGAGTCGTTAGCATTTGCATGTGTTGCTAAATGTAATATTTTATAATCATTTATTTTTTTAAAGAAATTTTCTTTGCTTGCGTTTTCATCTGTAAAATTATCTCCACTTAATATGTTTTTAATTTTTTTAATTTCCGCTTTACTTCCAGGTAACTCTTCTAGTTTTTCATAGTTAAAACTATTAGGAGCAAAGCCTAAAAATTCATTCTCAGGCTGTCTATTAATTTTTTTGTTTTCTTCTAAAAAAGACATGGAATATGCATAGCTTACTTCATGATCTTTTAATAAATAATTGCCAGAATTGTTTTTTAAAGTTTCAAAAGGAAGATTTTGAAGCGTATAATCTGGAATAATAATAAATTTATTTATCCCATTTATGAGTTTTTCTTCCTGAAAAGGAAATAGCAGATTGTATAAATTATTTGAAATAGAATTAAAATTATTTAATTCTATTTGCGTTCTTAACGGTTTCGATATTAATGACAAATAATTATCAAGCTTAATAAGCGTGTTATTTATAGAATCTAATTTAAATATTCTAGATTCACTTTTTGTTACTGCAAGTAAAAAACCTTCCTTATTATTAATTATATATTCTAGAATAATAGATTGTGAATCAAGTTTGTTTTTTACATGTTTTAAGCTAATAATAGATGTGGTTTTTTTATAGTCATAGTATTTTGGATATTTCTTTTTTAATGATTCTATAAACCTTTGATATTCTATTTTTACTGAATAATAATCTTTTTCTAACGAGTTTTTTTTGGAGTTTATAGTAGTTAATTTGTTTTCAAGCTTGTTAATTTTTTTCTTTAATTGAAGCTCTTGTTCTAAAATATTCTCTGGAAGATTAACATGATTTTTTATTTCATTTTCATTAATATTTTCTAATAAAAGAAGTGCTTTGTTTTTTTCTATGAAATAAAAAGCTCTTTCTGTGTCGTTGAGTATGTTAGAGGTTTTTACACCTAGCATATATAATTCTGAAGCTTCTTTTTGCCAAAATAGTTTAGATTTTGTTTCAATGCTATTTGACTTTAATTCGTTAAAAATTATATCTGCTAATATTAAATTTTTTAATGCTAATGAAGCGTTATTAATTTTGTTGTTTTGTTTATAAATGTTTAAAAAGCTTAAAGCTTTTTCTTTAAGTAGAATAATTGTTAAAAACTTGTCTGTAGATTTTAGAGCTTCTTCAAAACTAGGAATTGTTATATACGAGTTATCATTTGGTGAAAGCCTTAAGTTTATTTGTAATGCTTTTTGAATAGTTCTAGAAGCTTTTTCATATTCATTATTACTCGTGTAATAAGCTGCTAAATTGGCATATAATTTTGGTGTTACACTTTCGTCTAAATTATACGAAAGCCCTTTTTGTAAAAAATAATATGCACTATCATTTTTTACTGTGTTGTAGACTTTACCTAGATTATTATATATAGCAACAATAACAGAAGTATCTTTATTCTTTATACTTTCATTTAAACAATAAAAATAATATTTTTTACTCTCATTAAAATTAAATGTTAGTTCATTACTATAATGATTAGCAAAACTATTATCTAAAGAGTAAAGATGTTTGCCTTTAAAGGGATGTATCTGGTACAATGAATCACTTTTTCTTAATAAGTCTAAATTGCTTTTTAAACTTTCTATTGTTTCAATATTGTAATAAACATGAGAGAAATTAATATAATTTTTAATAAGACTCTTCATGCTCAATGAGTCTGGTACTGCTAATCCTTTTTTGTAATAATTAATAGCTTGAAAGTAATCACCTAACTTGTTATAAGTTCTACCAATTTCATTGAAACTATAATATGTTCTTTTTGTAACTGGAAAACTATCTATTACAATCTTGTGGGTATTAATAGACTTGTAGTATTCTTCATTTTTGTAATAAAATAAAGCTAAATTGTAAATAGCTTTTTTATATTTCTTTTCATCAAGAACATTTTCACCTACTTCTATTTCTTTAAGTGCATAGTAAATTGCTTTTTTATAATCTCTTTTATTATAGCTTTTAACAGATAGTTTATGAGCAAAATCTGCCAAACTATCTAGTTTGTTGCTTTGTAAATAGTAAGCAAAAAGACTATCTGTTTCTTGTTCTTTTTTGTCTAAATTTATTTGTGCATAAAAAGATAATTTAAACAAGAAACAGATAATTAAAAAAAAAATTTTTTTTTCAAGCATTTACTATATAGGACAATTACTTGTTTGAATTACTCTGTTAACCTCAGGTTCTTCCTCAATTTGAGCTGTTAAAGGATCTGCGCAAAATTGGCAATTAGGATCATTAGCTGTCCACCAAATTTCTACGTTTTGATTATTAGGGCATGATTCAATAAATTGAGTATCTAGATCACCTGCATAACTATTAATAATAACTTGTTTCTCTGCTTGTGTAGTACCTGGTTTATATTCTACTCTTATGGTATAAAGAGTATTTGCTTTATTTCGATTACTAGCTCCAAAATCATCATTCTCTAAATTTAATGATTTATTAGCATTTGTTTTTACTTCTTCAGAGTTGCTGTTTTCATCTACAGAACAGCCAATAAAGATTAATATTGTTAGCATGAAAGCTAATTTTAAAAATTTTGTCATCATAATATATAAGTTTTTATTACCAGTTCTTAAATATATATATTTGTTACCCAAAGTTTAAATTTTATTTTAGTTTTTAGATTGAATGAGTGTTAATTCGTTTAATTAAAGCGAAATGATTTTTGCTGCTTTTACAAAAACGAACTAATATAATTAATGAAAGACTCTAACTACTTTATTAAAGGTATAAAGGAAAAAAAGAAGAAAGTAATACTAGAAATATACCAAAATGTTTTCCCTAATGTAAAACGTTTTGTATTGCAAAATAGAGGACAACAAACAGATGCAGAAGATGTTTTTCAAAAAGCATTGCTGCAAATTATTACTCGAGTAGAAGTGAAATCTTTTGAAATTAAATCCTCTTTTGAAGCTTATTTATTCGTAGCATGCAAGAATTTATGGCGTCGCGAATTAAATAAAAACAAAAGAATGGTAACAAATGGAGAGGTAAAGGAACTAGGGAGTAACGAGCGTGATTTAGCAAGTGGTATTTTAGAACAAGAACGTTGGGAGTTTTTTCAAGAAAAATTAGAAGAGATTTCAGAAAATTGTAAACAAATTTTAAAACGGTTTTTTAATGAAATACCTTATGAAAGTATTGCCAAAGAGTTGGGTTACAATGATGAAAACGTTGTAAGACAGCGAGTTTTTAAGTGCAAAAGCAAATTGGCAGAAATAATTAAAACAGATGTTCGTTTTAAACAACTAAAAGAATTATGAGTCTATCTGAAAACCTACTAAAACAAGCAGAAAATTATCTAGAGAATACAATGTCTTTAGATGAAAAAAAAGCATTTGAATTACATGTCTCTAATAATCAAGAGCTTGCGGATTATGTTGCTGTAAATAAAGAAATGCGTGTGCAGTTTAATGAAAATACTTGGTCTTTTGTTGATGAAGATTCTGAAGTTGTAGCGCTTGAAAATTACTTAAAAAGTGATGAGGCTAATGAGGTAAAAGAAACCTTAAAAAAGGTGAATGATGATTTTGTAAAAGAAAAGCATTCTAATAAAAAAAGCTATTTTTCATATTTTGCTATAGCAGCTTCAGTATTGATTTTAGTAGGTTTTTTTATGTTTAACAATACACCAACTAATCAAGAAATATATGCAGAGTATAATGATTGGAGTAATCTTCCTTCATTAACCTCTCGAGGAGATTCGGATAATGCATTATTAGTTGATGGAGAGAAAGCATTCTTAAATAAAGATTACACTGAAGCAGTAAATTATTTTAACACGTTTTTAGAAACTTCAAAATATAACGCAAATGCATTATTATATTTTGGTGTTTCTAATATGGAAATAGGTAGTCATGATAAAGCTCTTGATGCTTTTAATCAATTAATTACTAGTAAAAGTTTAGATAGATCTAAAGGATATTGGTACAAAGCACTAACCTATTTAAAAATGAATAATAAAGAAGCAGCTGTTAAAACATTGAGCATCTTAGTTAAAGATACTTCTAACTATAATTATGCAGAAGCTCTAGAGCTTTTAAATAAGTTGAAAGACTAAATGAATAAAAAAATATACTCTATAATCGCGATTGTTATTCTTGTATTAATTTATGGTTATGATGCCTATTTTGATAAACAAGTTGAAGTAGGAATAATAGACCAAGGTGCAACTGTAAAAACAAGTACCAACGAATATTTTTTACCAACAAGTACTACAGGACAAATTGTACATCATGAAGGGTATAGTTTAAGTTATAGCGAAACGCATGAGCAAGCAGAATGGGTTGCTTACGAGTTAAAGAAATCGCATTTAAGTACTGCTAATTTTAAACGTCCTTATTTTGAAATAGACAAAGCCGTGAAAACCAAAGCAGCACATTGGCGTAATTATAAAAAATCTGGTTACGATCGCGGGCATCTTTGTCCTGCAGGAGATAGGAAATATAGTAAATCTGCACATGACGAGACCTTTTTAACGAGTAATATTTCTCCACAAGAACATGCTTTTAATGCAGGAATTTGGAATAGATTAGAACAGAAAACACGTTATTGGGCAAGTAAATATGATGGCGTTTTTGTGGTGTCTGGCGGGGTTTTGAAAGGAAACATGAAAACCATAGGTGAAGAAAAAGTTGCTGTGCCAAACCAGTTTTATAAAGTATTAATAGATAATAATTCTGGTAAAACAAAAGTGATAGCTTTTTTAATGCCTCATAAAGATTCAAACGAACCGTTATATAAGTTTGTAACTTCGGTAGATACCATTGAAAGTCTAACAGGTATCGATTTTTTTAGCGAATTGGAAGATGCTAAAGAAAACAAATTAGAAGCGTCTAGCGATTATAAAGGTTGGAGTTTTTGATACTTCAACCATTATCCAATTAGAAGTTTATTTTAGGCTATTTAACATTCCTTTCCATCGAAGATTTCTAATAAAAGTACCTTGATCTTCTGTAACTAAATATTCTATATTATTCTTTTTTGCTTTAAAATAACCAAACATATAGTCTTTAAGTAGAGCTGTGCTTCGTTTTTTATACGCCATTTTTAATGCAGAAATGAGTGTAATTATAAACCCGTAACGCATTTTGTACATTGCTTCACCTTGCATGTATTTTGATGCTTTATTGTAGCTTATTCCAGTTGGTTTTAAATGTTTTACGAATAGGGTTTTATCCGTTGCAGTTTTCCAACCATAAAAACTTGCAAGAAGTGTGTCTACGGTATCCCATCCAATAGAATGTTTGAGCCCTTTAATATCCATAAAACATTGTTTTTTATATGCTTTAAATGGCCCTCTTACATGTGTTTTTTTTGCTATATTTTCATAAACCCAAGAATTATTTACTTTTATATATGCTAATCCTCCAGCTATTCCAATTTTTGAATCGCTTAAAAACAGGTTGTTAATTTTTTCTAGATAATTATTTGGTAAGATAATGTCTGCATCAAATTTACAGATTACATCATAATTTTTATCTACAGTTTCATAACCTTTGTAAAAAGCATTTATAACCTTACTTCCTGGTAAATGTTTCTCTGAACTTTTAATGTTTACTAATGAAATCCAATTATAATTTGTTGTATAATGCGAAGCAATTTTTTCTGTATTATCTGTAGAATTATCGTTTACAATTACAACTTGTTTTGGTTTAAGCGTTTGGTTTACCAAAGAGTTTAAAGTTTTTTCAATAAACTTTTCTTCGTTATGTGCAGGAATGATAATGGAGATATTCATAAAAACAAATAACAATATTTAAATGCCAAATTCCAAAACCAATCGATGAAGTTTTTGAGATTTATTTTTAGTTTTTTTACTTTATACACGTTCTGCATAAACGATGTAATATCTTGGAGTGAACCAACGAAAAATGGGTCTGATTCCAATTTTTTTTGTTGGATTAGTCCATTTTTGTCTGTCTATGATTTTCCATCCGGTTTTTTCTAAAAGCCAATCTAATTGCCAATCTTCAAACTCATGGTAATGCCTGTCCCATTTATCTGTTTTACTTCTGTAGGCCGAAGAAAACCACAAACGTAATGGTACGCTAATAACCAATTTATCTGCATGTATGCTTTGTAAAACAGTAAAAGGGGAGAGTAGGTGTTCGAAAATCTCGAAAGCAGTGACTACTGTTGCATTTGATTTTTTTATGGTTGAAGTATCTAAATCTAAATCTTCACCTTTTGTGTTTTCCACAAAAAAATGGCTATCCTTCATTCTTTGGGTAAACGGATTTTCTACACCTAAATCTAAAATAGTTTCAGTTTTAGAGATGTGTTTTTCTAAAAATTGTAAAGTGAGTCTATATCTTTTATGTGGAAATTTACCTTCGTACATTTTAATTTCTGAACCAGTTTTAACAAAAGTAATGACATTTATTTTAGTAAGAGTAGATTATTTTTTTTTATTTCATGTAAATCTTTTAGTCAAGATTTCTCGAAGGGTCTATACCTTTTTATTCCATTTTAATGGAGTTATTAATAATTCTAGTATTAATTACTAATGATGGAAATAATTTTTAAGCTATGTTTTGAGGGAATTGATTTGAAACCTCAAATTTTGCAACTCAATTTGATGGAGTAAGCGATTATTTCAATTCCATAAATATTTCAGAATTTAAACCTAATTTGCCAGTATCATTTTCATTTTGGATTAAATATGAAGGTGAAGATTTGAAAAGTACTTAACTTCTTTTTAGGAATACAAAAATACATTTTATAAAAATTATCAAATGTCTTCTGGTAATTATGCAGTCAAATATGAAGGTGTTTTATATAGATTTGTGCGTCTTGAACAGGAAGATTTTAAGTAAAAAATTTAGCTGTTAATTTTAATGTTTATAAACTATTGCATTAATATTCATCCCTGCGCCAACGCTAGCAAATATGACAAGATCCCCCTTATTAATTTCTTGGTTTTCGAGTTTTTTATTTAAAATTAAATCGTATAAAGTTGGTACTGTTGCTACACTGGAGTTGCCAAGTGTATTGATGCTCATTGGCATGATGCCTTCTGGCATTTCCATATTATGAAGCTTATAAAAACGATTTACAATGGCTTCATCCATTTTTTCATTAGCTTGGTGAATCAATATTTTTTTTACATCATTTATTGTGTATCCGCTTTTTTCTAAACAAGATTTTAATGCTAAAGGAACATTTGTTAAAGCAAATTCATAAATCTTTCTGCCATACATTTTAATATATCTACGTTTACTAGATATTTCTGAATTATTGGTTTCTCCAAAATATATAAAATGAGCTTCGTCTAAAGCGAAAGTTGCAGATTCATGACTTATAATACCTCCTTCTTCCGAAGATTCTTCGACAATAACAGCTCCTGCGCCATCACTATAAATCATAGAATCTCTATCGTGTTTGTCTATAACTCTAGATAGCGTTTCTGTACCGATAACCAAACAGCGTTTTGCTAAACCAGATTTAATAAAAGCATTTGCTTGAATAACGCCTTCAATCCATCCAGGACAACCAAATAACAGATCGTAGCCCACACATCTTGGGTTTTTAATTTGTAATAAGTGTTTTACACGAGATGCAATACTTGGCACAGTATCACTTTGCTCTGAATTGTATTTTACATCTCCATAATTGTGAGCAACAATAATATAGTCTATTGTTTCTTTATCAATATTTGCGTCATTAATGGCCTTTTCTGCTGCATAAAAAGCAATATCTGAATTTAATAATTCTGGTTTTATATAACGTCTTTCTTGAATTCCTGTAATGGCTTTGAATTTTTTTACAATAACCTCATTGGTACTGTTAATTGAGGAGCCATCAGCATTTAAGAACTCGTGATTATAAAAATCTTCATTCTTTTCAATGCCTTTTGGAATGTAACTTCCAGTTCCAGTTATTTTAATATTCATGTAAATTATATTGCCTTTAGTTAGTTACTTTGCTAATATAAGCAGTAAAAACTAAAGGCAATTTTTATTAAATGATTTTTTACGATGTTCAGTTGTGTTAATATTTACATATATTCTTCAATAGGAGCACATGTACATATTAAATTTCTGTCACCGTAAGCATCATCAACTCGTCTTACACTTGGCCAGAATTTATTGTCATGTACATATTCTAAAGGATATGCAGCTGCTTCTCTTGTGTATGGAAAATGCCAGTCGTTTGCAGTTACCATAGCCAAAGTATGTGGTGCGTTTTTTAGCACATTATTGGCATCTTCTTTATTTGCATTATCAATTTCTTTTCGAATTGATATCATGGCATCACAAAAACGATCTATCTCTTGCTTGCTTTCACTTTCGGTAGGTTCAATCATTAATGTTCCAGCCACAGGAAAGGAAACTGTTGGCGCATGAAAACCATAATCCATTAAACGTTTTGCAATGTCTGTAACTTCAATGCCATTTGCTTTAAATGCACGACAATCTACAATCATTTCGTGTGCTGCACGACCACGTTCCCCAGAATATAAAGTATCAAATTGACCTTCTAATCTCGTTTTAATGTAGTTTGCATTTAATATTGCAATCTTGGTAGATTGTGTTAAGCCTTTTGCGCCTAACATTTTTATGTAACCATAAGAAATTAAACAAGCTAAAGCTGAACCAAAAGGAGCGGAAGAGATAGCAGTAATTGCATCTTTTCCTCCTGTTTTTACTATTGGATTTCCTGGTAAAAAAGGAGCCAATTGTTTTGCAACGCAAATAGGTCCAACACCAGGACCTCCACCACCATGGGGAATTGCAAAGGTTTTATGTAAGTTTAAATGACAAACATCTGCACCAATATTTCCAGGATTAGTTAATCCTACTTGTGCATTCATATTTGCTCCATCCATATATACTTGTCCTCCATTATCATGAATAATTTTGGTGATTTCTTTTATGGAAGCTTCATATACACCATGTGTAGAAGGATAGGTTACCATTAAACAGGATAAATTATCTTTGTGTAAGATTGCTTTTTCGCGTAAGTCTTCTACATCTATATTTCCTTCGTCTGTAGATTTAGTAACAACTACTTTCATTCCTGCCATTACTGCACTTGCAGGATTTGTACCATGTGCAGAACTTGGAATTAAACAAATGTTTCTATGATGATCCTTACGAGATTCATGGTATGCTTTAATAACCATCAAGCCTGCAAATTCACCTTGAGCACCAGAGTTGGGTTGTAAGGAAGTAGCAGCAAAACCAGTGATTTCTGTTAGTTGATCTTCTAACTCTTTTAAAACCTGCGCATATCCTCTAGCTTGTTTTAGTGGCGCAAAAGGGTGAATGTTTCCCCATTTAAACCAGCTTAAAGGTAGCATTTCTGCTGCTGCATTTAATTTCATGGTACAAGAACCAAGTGAAATCATGGAGTGATTTAGCGATAAATCTTTACGTTCTAGTTTTTTAATATAACGCATTAACTCGGTTTCCGAATGGTGCGAATTAAAAACATCTAGTGTTAAAAAATCTGTTGTTCTTTGAAGTTGTTGGTCGATATTATTAGCTTCCGAAAACGAAGAAATAGTAAACGCTTTTTTATCTGCTACTTTAGCAAAAATGGAAAGGATATAATTTATATCTCTAATCGAAGTGGTTTCATTTAAAGCAATAATAACCGTTTCTTCGTCAGGATAGTAGAAGTTTACTTTCTTGTCTTTTGCTATTTTTTTTACTTTTTTAGCTTTGGTTTTAATCTGTAAGGTATCAAAAAAGGAAGTATTGGTTTGATTGAATCCTAATTTTTCAAGTGATTTTGCTAAAACTGAAGCTGCATTATGTACTTGGTTTGCTATAAATTGTAATCCTTTAGGACCATGATAAACGGCATACATTCCAGCCATAACAGCTAGTAATACTTGTGCTGTGCAAATATTAGATGTTGCTCTATCACGTTTTATATGTTGCTCTCTAGTTTGTAAAGCCATTCGTAAGGCTCTATTTCCATCAGAGTCTTTAGTAACACCAATAATACGACCAGGAATATCACGTTTATACACTTCTTTCGTAGCAAAATATGCAGCATGTGGTCCTCCATATCCCATTGGAATGCCAAAACGTTGCGTAGTACCAACCACTACATCTGCACCAAATTTACCAGGAGCCTCTAGTTTTACTAAGCTTAAAATATCTGCTGCAACTGCAACTTTTATTCGTGCTTCGTTTGCTTTAGCTATAAACGATTTGATGTCTGTGACTTGTCCGTTTTTTCCTGGGTATTGAAGAATAGTTCCAAAAAAATCTGAAGAAAAGTCGAAAGTGTTTTCATCTCCAATAACTAATTCTACTCCAATAGGGTTCGCTCTGGTTTGTAAAAGAGAAAGTGTTTGCGGTAAAATGTTTTCAGAAACAAAAAACTTATTTATACCAGCTTTTTTTTGGTCACGTTCTCTAACAGCAAATAGTAGACTCATGGCTTCTGCAGCTGCTGTACTTTCATCTAAAAGCGAGGCATTTGCAAGTTCCATTCCTGTTAGGTCTGTAACCATAGTTTGGTAGTTTAAAAGTGCTTCTAAACGACCTTGTGCTATTTCTGCTTGGTATGGAGTATAAGCTGTGTACCAACCTGGGTTTTCTAAAATGTTACGTTGTATTACTGCAGGTAAAATGGTTGGGTGGTATCCTAAGCCTATGTATGTTTTGTAAACTTTATTTTTTTTGGCAACCTCATTTAGGTACACTAAATATTCTTGCTCACTCATGGCTTCTTCAAGATCTAAATCTTTTTTTAACCTAATATCATCTGGGATAGTTTCGTAGATAAGTTGGTCTAAACTATCTACGCCTATAGTTTTTAGCATTTGTTCTTGGTCTGTTTCTCTAGGACCAATATGGCGAAGTGCAAAAGCGTTTGTATTCATCTTTAAAAAGTTGTGTTTTGTGGCGCAAAAATACGGAATTATTAAAGTTTTTTTGTTTTGAAATATGAAAGTTTTTAACCAAATGAAACTGTTATTAACAGTTTGCTTATTTTTGTTTTATGCGAATAATAAAGCAATTTTTTGATTTTTATATAAATGCTAGTATTCATGTAGCTTTAAGTGTTTTTTCTTTAACTTGGATTACACTTTTAGAGTTTGGGATTTCTTACAATGAAACCGTTTTATTTTTTAATTTTTTTGCAACGATTACTGGTTACAATTTTGTGAAGTATTTTGGCTTAGCAAAGTTTCATCATAGAGGATTGGCTTATAAGTTGAAAGTAATTCAGATTTTTTCATTTCTCTGTTTTATAGCATTATGTTATTATGCATTTATGTTAGAGGTTAAAACGTGGTTGTATATTTTGTTGCTTGGGGGAATTACTTTTTTTTATGCTATCCCTTTTTTACCAAGAAATGTGTTTGTAGATAGTAATCAGAATTTACGAGAAATAAGCGGGTTAAAGATTTATGTAATTGGTTTGGTTTGGTCTGCAGTAACTGTATTGTTGCCTGTTATAAATAATGAAATGAATATTTCAACCGATGTGATTTTAACTGTTTTACAGCGTTTTGTTTTTGTATTGGCACTTATGATCCCTTTTGAGATAAGAGATTTACAATATGATAGTTTAAAATTATCTACAATACCACAAAGAATAGGAGTAGGTAAAACAAAAATGATAGGATTTGTTTTATTAACGTTTTTTTTCTTTTTAGAATTTTTTAAAGATCAAACTAGTACTGAAAATGTTTTTGTTTTATTAACGATAACCCTAATAACCTTAGGTTTTGTGTTGTTTTCTATAAAAAATCAAACCAAGTATTATAGTTCTTTTTTTGTGGAAGGATTGCCAATTTTATGGCTAATTTTGTTGCTCTTTTATAGCTTTATTTAAATTTTCTTTTAAAGCTTTCTTTTCTTCTCTATGCATACATTCTACATTTGCATCGTGCATTTTTTTTGTAAGCTTTTGGTTATTACTTGAATATTTTCTGCAAGCCTTACAAAAGATTAAGTGTATGTTAAGCTTGATTTTTTCTAAAAAAGTAGCCTCTTTGTATTGTGATTTATCACAAACATGATTTGCTTTTTCACAAGCTTTATTTATTTTTATTTGTGTATTCATATTAAAACCAGTTTTTCTCCATGCAAGAAGCCATTGCTGTTCTTGCTCTATGAATGATAACCCATAGGTTAGACGCTGTAATTTTTAATTCATTACAAATAGTTTCTGTGTCTATTCCTTCAATGGTTTTCATTTTAAAAATAGTTGCTTGCTTTTCAGGGAGTTTGCCTAAGCAACTGTATATAGCTTCTCCAAGTTCTTCATTTTCTATAGTATCTTCTGCTGTTTTATCGAAAGGATCTGCAACGCGTTCTTCTAACCAATCTCCTTCAGTTTCAGAATCGCTATTGTAGCTCATTCGTACTTCTGCTTTCCCTTTATTAGAATTGATTTTACGATAATAATCAATAATTTTTCTTTTTAAAATTGAAATTAACCAAGTACGTTCACTTGCTTCTCCTTTAAAGTTTTTCATCGATTTTAAACCAGCAAAAAAAGTGTCTTGAACCAAATCTTTAGCCAAATCTCTATCATTAACACGAGAAATGGTGTAGTTGAATAGATAATCGGAATAGGAATCAATCCATTTGTTTGGATCTATTTGATGGTTTGGCATATTTTTTCAGCTAATTTTTATCAAAAGTAAGCAAAAGTATTTATATCTAATCGATTAAATTTTTTACAGCGGAAGTAATTGTTGAAAACTGAAAGATAAACCCACTTTCTAATAGCTTTTTAGGAATCACATTTCTGCTATTAAGAATAAGTTCTGGTTCTGTTTGCATAAACAGAGCTCCAATTTGTAGCATAAATTTTGGACTAGGAATACCAATAGTAACGTGCATTGCTTTTCTAAAATCTTGCATCATGGTTGCGTTGTCTGTTGGTTTTGGTACACAAAGGTTAAAAGGTCCAACAGCTTCTTTGTTTTGTATTAAAAAATCTACAGCTCTAGCAAAATCGGTTTCATGAATCCAGCTAACCATTTGTTTTCCGTTGCCTTGTTTGCCTCCTAAACCAAATTGAGTAAGTTTTTTTAATGGAACAAAAGCGCCATCAGAATTACCAAAAACAATAGAAGTTCGTAGTATAATTTTTCTTGTTTTAGGATTTACGGTTTTGTAAAATGCTTTTTCCCAAACGGTTGCTACCTCTGCTTCAAAATCGTTACCAAATGTTGTGCTATCTTCTGTTCGTTCTTCTGTAAAAGCTTCTTTATAAATGGAAGTGGTTGAAGAGTTCATCCAGAGTTTTGGTGGGTTTTGACATGTGTCAATTGCTTGACCTAAAAGTTCTGTAGCTATTATTCTAGATTCTTTAATGGCTTTTTTATTAGCGTCTGTAAATTTGCAATTAATAGTTTTTCCTGTAAGATTGATAAGTACATCTAGGTTTTCTAAGTGAGAAATCCAAGAGTTTTCTATGGTCTTTGCGTTCCAAAGAATTTCATTTTCTCGTTTAGGGTTTCTACTTAATATTTTAACAGTATGCCCTTTTTTAGAAAAAAAATCTTCTAAAGTTTGACCAATAAACCCTGTTCCTCCAGCTATTAGTATTGTTTTCATTTTTTAGTGGTTTGTTAGATTTACAATTAATAAAAGGGAATAAACTATAGCAAAAAATACAAATAATGCATTCATGAAGAAACTACCTATTTTAAAAATTTTTTTCTGAGGGATATCATACATAGGATAATATGCAATTTGTGTAATCACTTTTCCAACCCAATAAGCAGCTATTAAACCGGTTATTGCAATTGCTAGATTTGTATGGTTTTTTAAATCGGAAGGCATTAAAATGGCTATCAGCCCAAAGGAAAAATTTAATCCTTGAATATATCTACCATAGGTTTTTGCAATTTCTTGATTTAATGGTTTTAGTTGTTTCACATCGTTATACCAATCAAAAACTTTATGTCTTATATAGGGGTAAATTAGTGCAGTGAAAATTTGACCAATTCCACCAAGAATAATAATCCAATTTGGTATTTCTAGCTTCATCTTTTAATTTCTATCTATACTAACATTTACATTAATATCTTCTTTTTCTATATTCTCATCAAACTTTAAAATGAAGCGTTCTACTTTATCTGGATTTAATTTGCAGTTTTCTATAACTTTATTAGATAGCAATCTTCTTACTAGCATTTTACGTGTAAAAATAATAGACTTAGAAGTAAGAGAAAGTTTTTGGTCTAAGAAAGTTATTTTCATATAATTTTCACCACGTTTGGTGTCCAAATATTTCATGAAAATTATTTCTTCACCATTGGTATCGTAAAAAGAGATGTTTATTGGGTCTCCATCTGTAGATAAGCATGCAGTGCCATCAACAGAAATGATCCCTTTTTTTATTTTAATTTTTTGCGCTTGCATGATGCTTATGGAAAGCATTAAAAACAATATTGTAAGAGCGTGTTTTAATTTCATTATAAATTTATTTTTTAATTAAACCGGCCCTTTTTAATAAAGCTTCTGGTTTAGGTTCTTGTCCTCTAAAGCGTTTGTAGAGCGTCATCGGGTTTTCGGTTCCGCCTTGACTTAGTACGTTGTCTTTAAATTTAGTTGCTACCGTTTTATTGAATATGCCTTCTTCTTTAAAATATTCGAATGCGTCTGCATCTAAAACTTCGGCCCACTTGTAGCTGTAATATCCTGAAGAATATCCGCCTTGAAAGATATGTGAAAAAGCAGTACTCATACAATTTTTAGCTACATCTGGATATAATTGTGTATCTCCAAATGCTTGTTTTTCATGTGCTTTTACGTTTTCAATTCCCGAGGGATCTACAGCGTGCCAAGACATGTCTAATAATCCAAAACTGATTTGACGCAGTGTTTGCATGCCTTCATGAAAAGTTGCAGATTCTTTTATTTTCTCCACCAAATCCATAGGGATTACTTCTCCTGTTTCATAATGTTTTGCGAAAATTTCAAGAGCTTCTTTTTCGTAACACCAGTTTTCTAAAACTTGGCTAGGTAATTCTACAAAATCCCAAAAAACGTTTGTTCCCGATAAACTAGGGTAGGTAGTGTTTGCTAGCATGCCATGTAAAGCATGGCCAAACTCATGAAAAAGAGTAGTTACTTCATTAAAAGTTAAAAGTGAAGGTTTACTTTTTGTAGGTTTTGTGAAATTACAAACTATAGATACATGTGGTCTATCGTTAATACCATTTTTAATACTTTGCGATTTGTAGCTTGTCATCCAAGCGCCATTTCTTTTTCCTTTTCTTGGGAAGAAATCTGCATAGAAAATAGAAACCAATTCTCCATTTTCATCTTTTACTTTATACGTTAAAACATCTTCATGATATTTGTCAATAGTATCCATTTCTTCAAATTGTAAACCGAATAATTTGTTAGCAATGATAAAAGAACCTTCAATTACATTTTCTAGTTTGAAGTATGGTTTTAATTGTTCATCATCTAAATTGAAAAGCTTTTGTTTTAGTTTTTCAGAATAGTATCCAGAATCCCATTTTTGTAAAGTGTCTATGCCATCTAGATCTTTAGCAAAATTTTCTAGATTGGTATATTCTATTTTGGCCGCAGGTTTCGCTTTATCTAATAACTCGTTTAAAAAGCTTTTTACTTTTTCTGGTGTTTTTGCCATACGTTCTTCTAGAACAAAATGCGCATGTGTTTTATAACCTAAAAGGTTTGCTCTTTTATAGCGAAGCGTTGCAATTTTTAGTACAATATCTTGATTATCTAAAGCATCGTTTTTAAAAGCTTTACTTCCTGCTGCTAAGGATAATTCTTTTCGTAATTCTCTATTGTCAGCATAGGTCATAAAAGGAATGTAGCTAGGGTAGTCTAACGTGATTAGCCATCCTTTTTTTTGTTTAGATTCAGCTAATTGTTTTGCTGCTTCTTTTGCGCCATCTGGTAAACCTGCTAAGTCTTCTTCTTTTGTAATTAATAATTCGAATTTATTTGTTTCGGCTAAAACATTTTCACCAAATTGTAATTTTAATTTACTTAGTTGCTTGTCTATTTCTCTTAGTTCTTGTTTTTTGTCCTTAGGAAGATTAGCGCCATTTCGAGAGAAACTTTTATATTTTTTATCTAAAAGGGTTTCTTGTTCTGTAGTTAATTGTAGTTCTGCTTTATTATCGTAAACCGTTTTTACACGTTGAAACAGTTCTTGGTTAAGCGTAATGTCGTTACCAAATTCGGAAAGCATTGGAGATACCTCTTGTGCTATTTTTTGAATTTCTTCATTTGTTTCTGCAGCATTAAGATTAAAAAATATGCTGGATATTCTATCTAATTGTTCGCCTGAAAAATCTAAAGCTTCAATAGTGTTTTCAAAAGTAGGAGCTTTTGTATTATTAACAATAGTATCTATTTCAGCTTTTGCATTTTCTATTCCTAATTTAAATGCCGGAAGGAAATCGGAAGTAGCTATTTTAGAAAAAGGAGCAGTTTGAAATTCTGTTGTGAATTTATTTGTAAGTATATTCTGTGACATTTTGTAATTTTATGTTAAAAGCAGACTTTAATAATTGTGTATAGTAAATAGTTTATATCTTTGTAAAGATTTTTTCATATAGAGCTGGTTACTCGTTGATAAAATTATTGATTAATAGCTAAAAACCTTGATGTAAATCAAGGTTTTTTTTTGGGTAAAAAACAAAAAAAAACACTTAAACGGATTTATGTGCTTTTAATCGAAAAAAATAAATACACTCCTTTTTTTATTAAGAATAATGTGAAATAGTTGAACATTTGCATAAGTTTTTTCATGTGAGATATCATCTCATGTTTAAGAAATTGATTAATAGCGTTATAACCTCAAGAGCAATCTTGAGGTTATTTAGTTATAGACTTTTCGCTGATTCAATGACTTTAATTTTTAAACCTTCTTTGTAAGCAATTACTTTATCTAGTACGCTTTTATTAGAAGTAGCAATAATTTGTGCAGCAAGTATTCCTGCGTTTTTAGCTCCATTTAAAGCGACAGTTGCCACAGGAACTCCTCCAGGCATTTGAAGAATAGACAAGACAGAGTCCCACCCATCTATAGAATTACTGCTTTTTACAGGAACTCCAATAACGGGAAGAGGAGATAAAGAAGCAATCATTCCTGGTAAATGTGCAGCGCCACCAGCTCCAGCAATAATAACGGCAATGCCATTATTGTGTGCGTTTTTACCATAGTCGAACATTTTTTCTGGTGTTCGGTGTGCAGAAACAATATCCACTTCTACTTCTAAATCAAAGCCCTTTAAAATATCTATGGCTTCTTGCATTACTGGAAGGTCACTTTTACTTCCCATGATTACTCCTACTTTCATAATATGTATTAATGTTTTATATCAAAAATCTTAAATTAAAATGGATTTAATTACTTATCACTTTAATCGTATTCTTCACTTTTTCAGCAACTTTACGTGCTTCATTTATATCTGGATGAACAATAGTAACATGTCCCATTTTACGAAAAGGGCGTGTTTCTTTTTTACCATATATATGAGGTGTTACGCCTTCCATACTCATAATCTCTTCTATGTTTTGGTAAACGACATTACCTGTGTAGCCTTCTGCTCCAACAAGGTTTACCATAATTCCGCCAGCTTTATTTGCTGTACTTCCTAATGGGAGATTTAAAATTGCTCTTATATGTTGTTCAAATTGCGAAGTGTAATTAGCTTCAATAGTTTGATGTCCAGAATTGTGCGGTCTTGGAGCAACTTCGTTGATTAGAATTTTATTGTCTTGTGTTAAAAACATTTCGACTGCTAATACACCAACATGATTAAATGCTTCTGATGTTTTTAAAGCAACTTCTTCTGCCTTTTTTGCAATTTCCGGATCTATTCTAGCCGGACAAATTACATATTCTACTTGGTTTGCTTCAGGATGAAATTCCATTTCTACCACTGGAAAAGTTTTTACTTCACCTTTAGCATTTCTAGAAACTATGATTGCTAATTCGTTTTTAAACGGAATTAATTCTTCTGCAATACATTCTCCTTTTGGTAAATCTTTTAAGTCTTCCAGACTTCTCACCACTTTTACACCATTACCATCATAGCCAAATTGAGCCGCTTTCCATACAAAAGGAAAATGTAATCCTCCATTATCTACTGCGTCTTCAATTTCGGAAATGTAAGCGAAACGAGAAAAAGGAGCTGTTGGTAAATTATGATCTATATAAAACAATTTTTGTTTTGCTTTATTTTGGATAACTCGAAGCGTTTTAGATGCAGGATATACGGTAATTCCTTCTTTTTCTAATTTTTCAAGTGCATCTATATTTACGTTTTCAATTTCAATAGTTAGTACATCTACCTGCTTGCCAAAGCTGTAAACCGTGTCAAAATCCATTAGGCTTCCTAGATGAAATTCATTGCTTCCTATTTTGCAAGGAGCTTCTGTACTACCATCTAAAATACAAGTGTAAATATCTAATTTTCTAGTTTCGGTGAGTAGCATTTTTCCAAGCTGCCCTCCGCCAAGAATACCAAGTTTAAAATTTGAAGAAAAATAATTCATTTTATTGCCACGAAAGTGGTAAACTTTAAGTTATAAAAATCGTACTATTTTACAAAAATACACTTAAAATTAGAATGAGTTTTAAAAACTTCCAGTTTCTAGCTTCAGACTTCAAACTAAAAGAATTATCTTTGCTTAGAATTAATTAAAAACAAGTTAGTCTTACATGATTAAGCTAGACGATTTATATTTTAAACCATTTATTTCCGCAGAAAAAATTGATGCTGCTGTACAAAAAATGGCAGACGATATTGCTGCAGACCTAGGAGACGAAGTGCCCGTATTTGTTGGTATTTTAAATGGCTCTTTTATGTTGGTCAGTGATTTTGTGAAAAAATACCCGAAACCTTGCGAAGTTACTTTTATAAAATTAGCTTCTTATGAAGGTATAAAATCTTCAGACGACATACAAAGACTGATTGGCTTAACGCAAGATTTAACAGGACGTACTGTTGTGATTTTAGAAGATATTATAGATTCTGGAAAAACGCTAGCTGAGGTACATCGCATATTTAAAAATGAAAATGCGAAATCTTTGTTAATAGCTACTTTGTTTTTTAAGCCAGAAGCATATAAAAAAGACTTTAAACTACATTATGTAGGTATTGAAATTCCAGATAAATTTATAGTTGGTTATGGATTAGACTATAATAATTTAGGAAGAGATTTACCTGAAATATATCAATTAAAAACCACACAACACATGACAAACTTAGTGCTATTTGGACCTCCAGGAGCAGGAAAAGGAACGCAAGCTAATTTTTTAAAGGAAAAGTATAATTTAGTACACATCTCTACTGGAGATGTATTTCGTTTTAATATAAAAAATAAAACAGCTTTGGGTATGTTAGCGAAATCTTTTATGGATAAAGGAGAGTTGGTTCCAGACCAAGTGACTATAGACATGTTAGAAGCTGAAGTAGAAAAAAATGCTGACGCTAAAGGTTTTATTTTTGATGGTTTTCCTCGAACTAATGCACAAGCCGAAGCTTTAGATAATTTGATGAAATGTAAAGATTCGCAAATTAATGCAATGGTTGCACTAGAGGTCGATGATGAGGTCTTAGTACAACGTTTATTAGAACGTGGTAAAACTAGTGGAAGAGCAGATGATGCAGACGAGAATATAATTAGAAATAGAATTAAAGAATACTACAATAAAACAGCTATTCTAAAAAATTTCTATACAGCACAAGATAAATATTTTGGTGTGGATGGTGTTGGTAGTATCGAAGATATTACAAAGCGATTAAATAAAGTAATAGATAAACTATAAAACACATTTGTTTTAGTTAATAAGTAAGAGTGAAAACTTTTTAACTTTTAACTTTTTAACTTTTAACGGTATTATGACTGAGGGAAATTTTGTTGACTACGTGAAAATGCATGTTTCTTCTGGAAAAGGAGGACAAGGATCTACGCATTTACATCGTGAGAAATATTTAGAGAAAGGTGGCCCAGATGGAGGCGATGGTGGTCGTGGTGGTCATATCATTCTTAGAGGAAACTCTAATCTTTGGACGCTTTTGCACTTAAAATTTAAAAGGCACATACGCGCTACTCATGGAGGTAACGGAAGTAGTGGAAGAAGTTCTGGGGCAGATGGAGAAGACCAGTATGTAGATGTGCCATTAGGAACGGTAGTTAGAGATACAGAAACCAACGAAGTATTATTTGAAATTACCGAAGAAGGAGAAGAAAGAATTGTAGCCGAGGGAGGAAAAGGTGGCCGTGGTAACTGGCACTTTAAAAGTTCTACCAATCAAACGCCTCGTTATGCACAACCTGGAATTCCGTTAGAAGAAAAAGACATTACATTAGAACTTAAATTACTCGCAGATGTTGGCTTAGTTGGTTTTCCAAATGCAGGAAAATCGACATTGCTTTCTGTAGTTACATCTGCAAAACCTAAAATTGCAGATTATGAATTTACAACGCTTAAACCAAATTTAGGTATTGTAAAACATAGAGAATTTCAAACTTTTGTAATGGCAGATATTCCTGGTATTATTGAAGGAGCTGCAGAAGGAAAAGGGCTCGGTTATTACTTTTTACGTCATATTGAACGTAATTCTATACTTTTGTTTTTAATTCCTGCAGATGCAGAAGATATTAAAAAACAATACGATATCCTTTTAGATGAACTAAGACGTTACAATCCAGAAATGTTAGACAAAGAACGTATGATTGCGATCTCTAAATGTGATATGTTAGACGATGAATTAAAGGCAGAATTAAAAGAAGAATTAGATAATAACTTACCAATTGATTATATGTTTATCTCCTCTGTTGCACAGCAAGGCTTAACAGAGCTTAATGATAAACTCTGGAAAATGTTAAATGACTAAGTAATACCATGAAAGCCTATATTAAAAGTATAGTTGAAATAAATGACAATAAATTAAGCAGGTATTTTGCTTTGTTTATACAAGCGTTAATTTTAGTTTCTATTGTTACTTTTTCTGTTGAAACCATTCCAGATCTTAAACCGCAAACGAGAAAGACTCTTCAGTATATTGAACTGTTTAGTGTACTTATTTTTTCTGTAGAATACTTTTTAAGAATTTATGTTGCCGATAATAAGACTAAATTTATATTTAGCTTTTATGGAATAATAGATCTTCTTGCTATTCTTCCTTTTTACTTGTCTTTTGGTTTAGACTTACGATCCTTAAGAGCTTTACGTTTTTTACGTTTATTTAGAGTGTTAAAATTAGTGCGTTATAATAGGGCAATGAACCACTTTACTAGAGCAATAAAATCTGCAAAAGAAGAAATATTACTCTTTATTCTTATAACACTTATTTTAATATATTTTTCTGCAGTAGGGATTTATTACTTTGAAAGCCAGGCGCAACCAGAACATTTTTCTTCTATTTTTGATAGCTTATGGTGGGCAATTATAACCTTAACCACAGTTGGTTATGGAGATGTTTACCCAATTACTGTAGGAGGTAAAGTGTTTACATTTATTATTTTAATGATTGGTTTAGGTATTGTAGCTATTCCAACAGGTATTATTTCCTCAGCTTTAACGAAATCTATAGATAAAAAGGATAAATTTTGATTAATTTTAAGGAAAAGAATTCCATGAAATGTATTAAAATAGTATTTTTTATTTTCTTAATTACTGCTTGTGCTCCAATTTATGTAGTAAGTGATTTTGAAAAAGATACCGACTTTTCTAAATATAAAACCTATAATTATTATTCCGATATAGATACTGGTTTAAGTGAGCTTGATTTTAAACGATTGTTAAATGTATTAGATAATCAATTACAAATTAAAGGGTTTAGACTTTCTGAAAACCCAGATTTCTATATAGATATTAATAGTAAAGAATACCCACAAGAACAGCGAAGTACAGTTGGAGTAGGAGTTGGTGGAACAAACAGAAATGTAGGAGGAGGCGTTTCTATTGGGATCCCTGTTGGGCAAACAAAAATTACAAGGCAAATTGTATTCGACTTTGTAGACGAAAAAGGAATTGGACTTTTTTGGCAAGCAGAAACCGAAAGTGCTTTCAATCCTAATGCAATACCAGAAAAGCGAGAATCTGTGCTTCAGGCTGTTGTAGAAAAAATGTTGGCGAAATATCCTCCCGAAACTAAATAAGGAAATTTACAATTTTTAATTCTTTACTAACTTTTTGCTAGCTATTAAAGTATTATTTTGATAAAAGTTAGTAATGTATAATCCTCGACTTAATGCGCTAATATCCATTTGTGATGTTTCCGAATTAGATAAATTAAGAGCCTTTATTTTTTTGCCATCTATGCTAATAATTTCTACTAAAACATCTTTTCCTAAAGTGTTTTCTATGTTGAAATTTACAAACGTATTGGATGGATTTGGATACATAGAAATATTAAAATCGTTAGCAATCACATCTTGAATACCTAAAGTATTATCTATAGTCCATGAAATTGTTGCTACGTGAATAGATTCGTGATTGTCTATATTTAATTGTGTCGTTGCATCGTGAACTACTACTGTTAAGTTGTTTGTTCCTGTGTCTAAATCGCTTTCAAGTACATTCACGGTTTCTACATTAGTTGCATAAGTACTACTGTTTAGTGTCCATGTGTTTTCTAGTGTAGTACTAGGTATTGTTTGAATGGTATTTATTAGAAATGGTATAGGGAAAGTTGGATTACTTATAGTAGCTTCAGTTGGAGAATAGGAATCTACAGGAGAAACTAAATCGTGAATTTTTTCAATAATACCTTCCTTACAAACAGCGCAAAAAGGAAATCCTAAATAGCGCATTTTGCATGTTTGATGTGGTCTATTCCAATCTGCAGCATTTCCGGAAGTTGCATAAGCGTATACACCAACATTGTCTACACCAATCCAGTTTTTCCAACGTACTAAAGTAGGATCTGTTTCTTGTGTCATATTAATAGCTTCAGCTGCAAGTGCATCTCCAGGATAATATTCATCTTTTAAATTCACAAAAGAATGCCCTAATTCATGAATAGCAATCTCTCCAGAATCCAGCCCTGTAGAAGCAATAGGAAATGGTCCGCCACTTCCTCCGTAATATGGCGAATTCACCAGAATAAGTGCTTGGTCATAAGCAGGGAAATTTGTTGCTAAAACGGTAGAGATGCTTCCTTGGTTTTCTGTATAAAGTAATCTGTGTATATCATAACTATCATACATGGTACCAAAGTAATTATTTACTGTTTGTATTGGTACACTATAGCTTGCTTCGTCTGAAGCAGTTCCTGGATGTGATGCACCACTTTCCATAGATATTACTTTTATAATATGTACATTAAAGTAATTTTCATAGCTAGCAAAAGGTTCTTCTGCAAATAAATCGTTCATAAAACTAGTTGCATCTGTTTCAAATTGGCTAAGCTCACTTGATGTATAACCATCCCCTAAAATAACTAGATTAATACGTTTGTTATCTGCACCAGAATCTTTAATTTTTACTACATCAAAAGTTTGCGAAAAGGCAACTTGTAAATTAAAAGCCAGAAGTATTAAAAGTAATAGTCTTTTCATGCTTATTCTATTTTAGTAGTAATATGTTGTATTGGTTTGGTATTTGTAAATTCTGATATAGCAATATGTTTTGCTTTGGCAGGTAATTGCAATCGTATATGAAATTGCACAGTATCTAAATCTAAAACTTTTTTTTCAAAATTACCAAAATCGTTAATAAACTCCACTGTTTTTTTTAATGGATTTTTTAAAACATGTTTTTCTAGTATATTTAATTCTGCGTCTAGAATGGCATATTCTAAATCGCCATATGTTGTGTTTTCGATCTCTACAGACTTTCCTTTTAACTTTCCCTTTGTATTAATTTGATTGATTAGTGTAATGCTTTTTTTCTCTTTTTCATTTTTTACTATTTGATAGTTTAAAAATAGAATTTTGTTTTGTACACTAGTGATAGTCTCTTTATTTATGGAATCAGTTTCAGGCATTATTTGTTTTTTTGAAGCACAAGAAAACACAACAATACTAGTAATTAAAAATAGGTATACTTTTTTTTTCATTTGTTATTCTACAGTGATTTTAACGCCTTCACTATGACTACTAAATTCTGGTGCATACATACTTTGAATGGTTGTAATACCATTACTCATGTATCCTGAATTATTTACACGTAAATCATATTCGAAAACAAATACACCTTTTGGTAAATAGTCAAAAAAGAAATTTGTAGCGGCATCTTTTGTGCTTTCGTAATACCCCAATCCATCTTGCCATTTGTATTGGCTAAGCACATTTATTGGTTCTAAACCTGCAGCTCGCATATCTTTCATATGTACAAACTCCATAGCACGATCACTTCGTAATTCTATTCGAACTCTTACCAAATCACCAACTTGTAATTTAGTATCTATAGAAACTTCTTGAAGTTCTTCTCCTGAGTCAGTATTCTTTTTTAGGAAGAGTTTTTTCTTCAATTGCAAAGGGGTTTCTGCCGAAGTAATTTTATCTAAATCCTCAAAATACTGCCAATACAAACTTCCCCAAGCAATACCTTTTCCTTTTTTAGAAATCTGTACTTCTGCCATCTCAGGTTTAATTTCTGCACCTTTCCATGCCGTTTTAAAATATCCAGTTCCAGCTTCTATTTTTACGTCTTTCAGTTTTTTAGGATCTAACTCTTGATTACCAATTACAATATCTACCATATCTGTAATACTTAACCAATCGCTTCCTTGCAGTAATAAAGCATAAACGGCTTCGGTAGTTGCTTTGGTGGTTTTCCATCGATTTGTTTGTTTGTTTTTAAGCAGCCAGATTTTAAGATTGTCAATGGTTTCTATATCGTTTTCAATTTCAGAAAACGCTTCAATAAGCAAAGCTTGTGTTTCTATTGGAGCTTGATGCCAATACCACGAATTGGTGTTTTCTTTCCAATACATTCCTAAAGCATCACTAGTAATGCTGTTTTCTTTTAAAGATTTAATAATCGCTTTTGCAGTTTTATTATCGTCTAATCTTTCTGCAATTAAAGCCATCATTCCTTTTGCATACAAGCTTCTAGATAACCAATATTTTTCTATTTGTGTTTTGTAGTACCTGGTAATGTCTTGTACTTCTTTGCTCTTTTTTATTTCAGGAAAAAAGCTACGCATGTATAAATAATGTAATTGCGTGTAGCTTAAATGATCTTTAGACATATCGACATCTTTGTTGAATTTTTGAATGTCTTTGTATTCTTGAATAAATGCAGCATCTAAATAACGTATAGCATTTTCAATCATTTTTGATGCTTCGGAAGCTTCTACTTTTAAATGTTTAAGATGTCCAAAACCAGTAATAATATGTTGCGTGATATAACGGTTTTCTCTTCCGCCAGCAAACCAAGACCAAGCACCATTTTGCATTTGGTTTTGTTCTAGTTTACGTTTTGCAGACTGTAACTCGTTATTCATTTTGTTTAAATCGAATAATAAGGCAATACGTTTTTTTTGTTCGGTTTCACTTTGTGCATCTCGTAACCAAGGAGTTTCTTGAATTAAAAGAGCTTTTAATTCTTGATTTTTTTCTAAGTTTGAAAGTAATGCGTCTGTGTTTTTCCACTGGTTAAAAACCTCCTGAATTCTAGGGTTACTATTTGCAATATGACTTGCCAATGCGTTTGCATAATATCTACTGAAGGTTTGTTCATTACAATCGTAAGGATATTCCATTAAATACGGTAGCGCTTGCACAGCATACCAAGCAGGATTGCTGGTCATTTCTAACGCTAGATTATGATTTTTAAGCGTTGTGGAATGGTTGTTTTTTAGTTTGTCTAAAGTGAAGGTTTTTGTCTCGTTGCTTTTAATCCACATAGGAAGCGTTTCGGTAACCAGCAATCTATTGGTTAACACCGGAAGCACGTTTTGTTCGCCATCGCTATAATCATTAGAATGTGCAATAATTTTATATTGCACAGCAGATATATCTTCTGGAATGTAAAGTAGCCAAGAGACTTGTGTGTTTCCTTTTGCATCTACCGTAAATTGTCTTGTTCCAAATGCGCCAGAATAATTCCCAGTATAATTAGGGCTTGATATTTCGGCTACTGTGAATAGTTTTTTATCAATACGTTCGCCAGTTGTAGCATCAAAAAGTTGTAAAACCGCTTCGCCAGAAATTTGCTTTTCGGTAAGATTTGCAATTTTAGAGCGGATAACAATTTCATCTTCTTCACGTAAAAAACGTGGTGCATTAGGAATTACCATCAACTCTTTTTGTGTAACAGTTTCTAAACGATTTACAGTACTTTCTAGTTTTTTGGTATGTGCTAATAGTTGGAGGTTCCATTTTGTTAATGCTTCTGGAGTAGTAAAACTAAAGCTAATATTTCCGTCTGAATCTGTTTGTAATTGCGGAAAGAAAAAAACGGTTTCTTGTAGGTTTTTTCTAATGGAAACACCTTCGAAGTTGGATTCCTCTTTTGTTTCTGCTTCATTTACTTTAATTCCAGATATTTTTCCTCCTAATGTATCTTGAACTGAAATTTCTTCACTAACAGATATATCTGCCATATCCATTTCAGCAACAGGAGCTCCAGCAACTTGTGTTTTTTGTGAAGCACTTCGTTTTACTAGCATCCTGTTTTCTGTTTTATACATTAGTCTTCTGTATCCAAAATGCAAACCAAACCAATTAATCTGGTCATAATTTTGTTGCGAATATGATGCTGTATAATTGTTTTGGTTGTGTATTCTAAAACCAATAGCGCCAAAACTTTGTCTTGCATTTGTTCTATTTCGAGTATAGTAATTTTGTTGTTTTATTGGATTAAAATTCCATGTATGCGGTTTAAATGGATCTAAAGAAGCGTCATACATACTTGCTAGTAATTCGGCACTTACTTTTTCACCTTGCGGTCCTTTAATTTTAAAACTCCAAGTTTCGTCTGTTCCTGGTTGTAGTTTGTCTCTAAAGGTTTTGGTTTCTATTTCTAATTCTGTTTTAGGATACGGAACAACAATGTTTACACTAGAACCTTGATAACTGTTATAGGCTGAGAAACTATAATGCACCACAAAGCCACCAACATCTTCTTTGTTAACGGGAATGCTAATCGTTTTTTTGTTGTTATTTAAAGTAATGATTTCTTGTTGAATGATTTCCTGATTTTTTTCTACAGCTACGGTTACGTATACCTCTTTTGCTGCAGAAGCAAAGGTGACTTTTGCATTTTCACCTATTTTATAAGCGTCTTTGTTTGTAGTAACATTAAAAAGTTGATGGTCTGCTATGGTTTCATCGTTATTGCTAAACAGCGTTGTTCTTATTTCGTCTTTTACTTCTTGACCAAATAAATCTTTGCTTTCTAGTAGAATGACATAAGCGCCAGATTCCCATTTTTTTAGATTGCCTAAGGTTAATTCTTTCTTTTTTGAAGTATCGAATTTTTGATTAAGAACTAGCTTGCCTTTTTGCCAAGTTGTACTGTTGTGTTCGTCTTTAAACGCTTCATTTGGGAATTTGTTTTTAAATTCACTTTCCGATATGTCTTGATAATCTGGAGCATTCCAAACTCTTGGTCGTAATACCTGTTTTGGTGCTATTAGTTTATAGATTTTAATGCTTCCTTTTGCAGGAGCAAATTCGCCATTTAGGTTTTTAGTGTCTATTTTTAATATGTGCTCTTTATTGCCTTTGTCTAATTTGTCTGCAATAGAAAGGGTGGCCAGTAAAGCATGATAGCCAACATTTACAGTTGTGGTTGCAGTTCTGGTTTCGCCATTAAGATCTGTGATATCTGCAGTTACTACATAATGAAAAACAGGAAGGTTTTTTTGGTCTACACTTTGGTCTGGAAGTGCATTGAATTTTATTTCGAATTCGCCACTATGATTCGTTTTACTTTCTCCATTTGTAATTTCTTGAGGTTCACTAGAAAAAAAAGGACGATACCAATAATACCATCTAGGATATTGTACTTTTCGGTGTACACGATAGACGACTTTAGCGTCTGTAATGTTACTTCCAGCATAAGCTAGTGCATTTCCTTTTATGGTAATTTCATCATTTACTTTATAGGTTTCTGTTACAGGAAGAAATGTAGCTTCAAACTTTGGGCGTTTATATTCTTCGACTGAAATATTGGTGTTTCCGTTTATTTTTACTTTTTCAGAAGAAATACTAATATTGAAATTACCTGTTAATCCTGTACTTGGTAGAATGAATTCGCCTTGAAAAGAACCAAATGTATTCGTTACAAATTCTAAAGTTTTCACTTCTTGGTAATTAGCGTCTTTTAGTGTTACTGTTATTTTTGTGTCTGGAAATACTTCCGAGACATCGGTATTGGTTTTAATAGCAATTCCTTTAAAGAAAACCGTTTGTCCTGGTCTGTAAATACTTCTGTCTGTAAATAAAAAACCTTTATACGTTTCTTTGTTTTCTATGTTGTTATTATAGTTTTTGTATATATAATAATCGCCAAAATATGCTTTTTCATCTTGATGTGTTACTTCCATTTTTACACTACTATATCTTTCGGTGTTTTTATGAAGTACAGCTTCTCCTTTGGTGTTAGCTACTATGTTTTCTATAGTTCGCGTACGATTGTTGTTTTTTAAATAGCTAATTTTAAGTTTCGCATTAGGAATAGGTTTTCCGTTATTTCTGTTAATAACTTGAAAGGTTGTTTTGTCTTGTTTGGCCTTTTCTACAACCGCCAAATTAGTAACTTGAATATTGGCAAAGCCAAAAGTATTTGTATCCTTATTAGGCCTTGCAAAAACAATGTACCTTCCGTTGTTTAGTTTAGGTAAAATAACTTCTGTAGTATGTGTTTGGTAATCTTTTTCATTACGCAATGTGTTTTTCCAACGTGTAACGCTTTCTAGTTTGTTAATAAAAGCTAACTGTTCTTCCTTTCTGTAGGTTTTATTTAATTGTTCTAATTGGCTCTCTGAAATGGTATACACGATAAAAGATACATCGTTCAAGTTTTTATACCGAATTAAGAATCTAGCTTCTTTTTGGATTGGTATATGTGCTTCTGAAGTAATTTGAAGACTTTGTTGTTCGATTTGTTGTTTTAAAACTAGACATTTTTGAGCAGCAATACTTTTAGAGAATTGAGTAATTACGGTATTGCAAAGCGCAAGTGCTTCTTTGTTTTTCCAACGGTTTTCTTCTTTAGTTTCTGGTTGGTATTCTGCACCTTGTTGAAAATATGAGGTAGCTATTTCAAAATCGTATATACCAGAAACCGTATGGTTTTTAAATCGTTTACTTTCTGCTTGTAATGCTTCTAGGTAAATTGCATCTTTATTCGAAAAGGTCGCGTGCTGTCTTACAAATTTTAGTCTTTTAATATTTACATCTGCTAATGCTTTAGGCGATTTGTCTTTACTATGAAACTGAATTAGGTCTTGGTAAATTTTTAAAGCATGTAGCTGTAACGATGTACTATCTTTTGATTTTATATTGAATGAAGAAAAAACGGAAGCTTCACTTAAATAATCTGCTTTGTCTATTTCAAATTTATATGCAGGTTTTGTGATGCTGTTTTCGTCGGTTTCATAAAAACTTAGTGCATTATGATTTAGTAAATCAAAAAGCGTAGGTCTAAAGGTTTTAGAGTTTTTTTGTTCTTGTAAAAGTGCACTATAGTTTTCTAAATTCGTTTGCTGCAACAATAAGCCATTTTCTAAGGAGCTTTGGTAATAAGTATTAATTTCTTTGTATAGGGTTTGTAAATCCCAAGTTCTAAAATCTGTAACATCAACTTTTTCTTCGGTTTTTGTTCTGTTATAAAACTTATATCTATTGTCTTGAAAATATTGCCAATATAAGTTCGCTAGTAAATTCTCTAATAGGTTTTTTGTGGGAGAAATACTTTGGCTTATTTCTTTCTTAAAATCATTTACAATTTTTAGTTGTGCATCTTCTTCTAAGGTAATTGCATATTTACTTTTGTATAAAAGCGTTTTTACAATTTGTGGTGTGTTTTTATCTGTTTTGGCTTTATTACTAATTGTTTCTACAGCTTTTAGTGCAGATTGTGTTAATCCCTTTTGTTCTAATTGTTCAATTTCTTTCCAAAGATTGCTGTAATCTTGGTTTTGTGCTTGCGTAAAATTTGCAAAAAGGACGATCATAAATATAGTGATGCTATTTTTCATGTGTTTATATCTATAGTTTTTCAAAGGTCACATGTAGTATTCATTTTAAACTGTATTCTTGTATATCAAGTTTTTTATGAATGTTTCATATTCCAAGTTTTGTGTAAAACTAACTTCAAAATGTGTTCCAAAAAACAAATAATTAGTCAATACTGCTTTTGGATGAGTGAAGTTAACTTTTTTTTAAAGAATTGTAACTTTTTAGTATTCCTTTTTGAAAGTTTATATTTGTGCTATCGACTTAAAATATATGCGAAATTTTTTAGTTTTTTTGTTATTCCCTTTATTAAGTTTTAGTCAGCAAAGTCTGGATAAAGCTGAAGTATTACTTCAACAAAAAGAATATGAAAAAGCAGAACATTTATTGTCTGTTTATGTTTCAGAAAACCAAGAGGATAATAAAGCAATTGAATTATTTGGTGATGCTTATGGCTACCAAGAAAAATGGGAGGAGGCGATAATAGAATACCAAAAATTGGTGGATGCAAAACCACTAAATGCTAACTACCATTATAAGTATGGAGGCGCTTTAGGTATGAAAGCATTACAAGTAAATAAAATTCTTGCTTTAACTCTTATTGGTGATGTTAAAGAAGCCTTTTTAACCGCTGCTAAATTAGATGCGAAACACATAAATACACGTTGGGCTTTAGTAGAATTATATATGCAATTACCAGCAATTGTAGGAGGAAGTAAAAGTACCTCTATGCAATATGCAAATGAATTAGAAGCTTTATCTAAAGTAGATGGGTATTTAGCAAAAGGCTATATTTATGAATATGATGACGAACCAGAATTAGCCGAGAAATATTATAAACTTGCAATAACTGAAGGAGGATCATTAACTTGTTATGAAAAACTTTCTAGTTTTTATGAAAATACGAATACACCAGAAAAAGCAATAGCAACAATTGAAGCTTCACACGCTAAACATAAAAGAAACGCATTACATTATCAAATAGGCAAAGTAGCAGCAGAATATAACATTCAACTTGTAAAAGGGGAGCAGTGTTTGTTAAGGTATATTGAAGGTTATTCCGCTGAAGATGGAGTACCAATTGCTTGGGCTAATTATAGATTAGCGCAAATTTATAAGCATCTTAACAACAAAGAAAAAGCCTTGAAATATATTGAATTGGCTATTGTATTACTTCCAGAAATAAAAGTTTTTAAAGAGGAAAAAATATTCATTAATAAATTATAATTTAATTCATTGTAACTTTTATAAGACTGCAAAAAGCAGTTTTTTTTATTTTTATTTTTTATTTTAATAGTAATACTATTATATTTGCAATCAAAATATATGTATATGATTAGTTTACTGTCAAATTTAAAGATTAACGTACCAGAAAAAATTTTTCTTAAAGATCCAGAATCTTCAAAATTAGGAAAGCGTATTATAGAACATGGTATTCTTTTAATAGAGGAAATAGGCTTTGATAGTTTTACATTTAAAAAGTTAGGTGTAAAAATTGGATCTAATGAAAGTTCGATTTATCGTTATTTTGAAAGTAAGCATAAACTACTATTGTATTTAACTTCTTGGTATTGGGCTTGGATAGAGTACCAACTTGTTTTTGCTACACATAATATTTCTGATGAAAAATTACAGTTAACAAAAGCGATCGAAATTGTTACAAGAGCAATACAAGAAGATAGTACGTTCTCACATATTAATGAGGTTGTTTTAAATAGAATTATTATTAACGAATATTCTAAATCCTATTTAACCAAAGAAGTCGATGCAGAAAATAAAGAAGGATACTTTATCATTTACAAGCGATTAGTAATTAGAATACGAGACATGATAATTAATATAAATCCGAATTATAAATATGCCTCAAGCCTTGCAAGTACTATAATTGAAGGTGCTTTGCATCAACATTTTTTAAAGGAACATTTTAAGTCGATAACAGATTGTGATGAGAAAACTTCGCCAACACAATTCTTTACAGACCTTACATTTAATGCTTTAAAATAAATATATGAAAAATACTACAATGTCCCCTTGGCAAAGGCTTTTTGGTTTACTTAAATTAGAAAAGCGTGCCGTTTTACAAGTGTTTTATTATGCCATTTTTGCTGGATTAGTTTCGTTGTCCTTGCCTTTAGGTATACAAGCAATTATTAATTTATTACAAGGAGCACAAATAACTACCTCTTGGATTGTTTTAGTCGTTTTAGTAACCCTTGGTGTTGCTTTTGTTGGCGTTTTACAATTGATGCAAATGCGAATTATAGAAACACTTCAACAGCGTGTTTTTACACGTGCTTCTTTTGAGTTTATCTATCGTTTTCCAAAAATCACTATGGAAGAGTTGCGTAATTACTATCCACCAGAATTAGCAAATCGTTTTTTCGACACCTTAAATGTGCAAAAGGGGTTGGCTAAAATATTAGTAGATATTCCAGCTGCCGTTTTACAAATTGTATTTGCACTAATATTGCTTTCATTTTACCATCCTTTCTTTATTGCTTTTGGCGTTATACTTTTAATATTAGTATATGTGGTTTTTAAATTTACTGCTAAAAAAGGAATGGAAACTAGCCTGCAAGAATCTAAAAACAAATACAAAGTGGCACATTGGATTCAGGAAGTAGCAAGAACTATAATAAGTTTTAAACTGTCTGGAAAAACCAAATTAGCATTAACAAAAAACGATGCTTTTGTAGATAAATATTTAAATGCTAGAGAATCACATTTTAGAATTTTAGTACTACAGTTTATACAAATGATTGGTTTTAAAGTAATCGTTACAGCAGGTTTGTTAACCATTGGAGGCGCATTAGTTTTAAATCAAGAAATGAATATAGGACAGTTTGTGGCTGCAGAAATAATAATACTATTAGTAATTAGTTCTGTGGAAAAGCTAATTCTTGGTTTAGAAGCTTTTTACGACATTTTAACTTCTTTAGAAAAAATTGGTCAGGTTGTAGATAAAGAATTAGAAAGTCAAATAGGAGAAGATCCAATTTTTAGTGAAAATTTTAAAATTGAGTTAGAAAATGTAACCTATAATGTACCAAATAGAGATAAAAATATTTTAGAAAATATAACAATGCAAGTAAATGCAAACACTAGTACCTTAATTCGTGGCGAAAGTGGAGCAGGTAAATCTAGTTTGTTACGTTTGTTTGCAGGATTAATAAAACCAACAAAAGGAACAATATTTTTAGATAATTTTTCTTTAAATAACATTCATTTAAATAAATATAGAGGGCAAATAGGGATGTCTTTATCTGAAGAAACTCCTTTTGAAGCTACACTTCGTGAAAATATAACCTTTGGAGATGATAGTCTTACCGATGAAGAAGTTTTCTGGGCAATTGAAAAAGTTGGACTTCAAACATTTATTAAAGAACATCCTAAAGGACTTAACACTGTTATTAATCCAGAAGGAAAACAAATTGCATATACAGATGCTAAAAAGATAATACTAGCACGAGCAATTGTTAGAAAACCAAGACTACTAATCCTTGAAGATCCTTTAGATCAGTTTGAATATAAAGAATGGGAAAAGGTTATGAATTTCTTATTAGATCAGTCAAATAATTGGGCAGTTATAGTAGTAAGTGGAAATAAAAGATGGCAAGAAAAATGCCAAAACACAATTACATTACAAAAAGGAAAAATGATTTAATTTATCATGCTATGTTAAATATATCCAATAATACATTACATAAAGAGTTCGATTTTAATCAATACAAATCCGGACAGAAAACATTTAACAAAAAATACTATAAGTACTTTAATCGGTTTCTTCTAGGCTTTGCCGTTTTTTGTTTTGTTATACTGTTTTTTCCTTGGACACAAAATATAAGTGGACAAGGACAAGTAACCACATTAAAACCAGATCAAAGACCACAAACGATACAGTCTCCAATTCCAGGGAAAATAGAAAAGTGGTTTGTACAAGAAGGAGATCAGGTAAAAAAAGGAGATACTATTCTAGAAATTTCTGAAGTTAAAAGCGATTATTTCGATCCGAACTTGGTTACAAGAACAGGAAATCAAATAAACGCAAAAAATGCATCTGTAACTTCTTATTCTGAAAAAGTAAAAGCTTTAGATAGGCAAATAACTGCACTAAATACAGCAAGAAGTTTAAAACTAGAACAAGCAAAAAATAAATTAATGCAATCGCATTTAAAAGTTAAAAGTGATAGTATAGAATTGGAAGCAGCAAATACCAATTTAAAAATTGCTAAAAAACAATATGATCGTACCGTAACTTTACAAGAGGAAGGGTTAAAAGCATTAAAAGATGTTGAAGAAAAAAGACTAAAACTTCAGGAAACACAAGCGAAACGTATTTCGCAAGAAAATAAGTTTCTAGCTAGTAAGAATAATGTTATTAATGCCCAAGTAGAAATAGCGAGTGTTAATGCTTCGTATAACGATAAAGTATCTAAAGCACAAAGTGATAAGTTTACAGCACAATCTAGTCAGTTTGATACAGAAGCTCAAGTAAGTAAGTTAGAAACCAGTTATTCTAATTATGAAATGCGTAATACGTTACGTTATGTTACTGCGCCACAAAACGGATTTATTAATAAAGCCATTAGAGGTGGTTTAGGTGAAACTTTTAAAGAAGGGGAAAGTTTGGTAAATATTATGCCATCACAATACGATTTAGCTGTAGAAACTTACGTAAAGCCTTTAGATTTACCATTACTTCATGTTGGTGAAAAAGTACGTGTGCAGTTTGATGGGTGGCCAGCAATTGTTTTTAGTGGATGGCCAAACGTATCTTATGGAACCTATGGTGCAAAGGTAGTTGCCATAGAAAACTTTATTAGTTCTAATGGAAAGTTTAGAGTATTACTAGCGCCAGATACTGCCGAAAATATTTGGCCTGAAGCGATTCGTGTTGGTTCAGGAGCAAAAACTATGGCCTTGTTAGAAGATGTACCTATTTGGTTTGAGTTATGGAGAAAATTAAATGGTTTTCCTCCCAATTATTACCAACCAGAATCAAGTAAAACAGATAAAAAAAGTAAAAAATGAAAAGACTGATAACAATTTTTTTGTTTAGTTTCTCTAGTATGCTTTGTGCACAAGAAGAACGCTCTGTTTTACGTTTTGAAGAGTATTTAGCTTTTGTAAAAAAATATCATCCTATTGCAAAACAAGCACAGTTGGTAATTAGTGAAAGCGAAGCAAAATTATTAAAAGCAAGAGGTGCTTTCGACCCTAAATTAACATTAGATTACGATAGAAAGAAGTTTAAAGGCACAACGTATTATGATAAATTAAATACTTCTTTTAAAATTCCTACATGGTATGGTATTGCGCTTAAAGCAAATTTTGAAGAAACAGATGGTGTATATCTAAATCCAGAAAAAACACTTCCTCAAGATGGTTTGTATAGCGCAGGAATATCTTTTTCTGTAGCACAAGGACTTATTATTAATAAAAGAATGGCTTCCTTAAAACAAGCAAAATTTTTTAAACAACAAGCACAGGCAGATCGGGATATTCTGGTAAATAATATTATTTATCAGGCTTCTTTAGTTTATTTTAATTGGTTAAAAACATATAATGAAGTGAATCTTTATAAGGAGTTTTTAAGTAATGCGCAATTAAGGTTTAATGGTATTAAGCAAAATGTAGAAGTAGGTGAAAATGCAGCTATAGATTTAGTGGAAGCTAGAATAGTAGTAAACGAAAGAGCGTTATTGCAAGAAAAAGCAAAAGTGAAATTCATGAAAGCAACGCTAGAATTATCTAATTATTTGTGGTTAGAAAATAACATTCCTATAGAGTTGCAGGAAAATGTAATACCTAATGTTAATAGCGAAGAAAGTATTGATGATAGTTTAAATATTTCAGAATTAGCAATTTATGATTTTAACATAGAAACACATCCAAAAGTGAAATCCTTAAGTTATAAATACGAAAGCTTAAAAATAGAAAAACGTTTAAAAGCCAATATGTTATTGCCAAAAATTGACTTGCAATATAATTTTTTATCACAAACACCAGAAGTAACAAATAGTTTTAATACTGCGAACTATAAAAGTGCTGTGACGATGCGTTTTCCTTTGTTTTTAAGAAAAGAACGAGGGGATTTAAAACTTGCTAAACTAAAAATGCAAAACACAACTTTAGATATTACGGTGTCTAAATTACGTATAAAAAATAAAGTAGATGCCATAAAAAACGAGTTACAATCCTATACTATTCAAAACGATTTAACCGATAAAATGATACAAGACTATGAACAATTGGTTGCTGCAGAAGAACGCAAATTTACTTTAGGTGAAAGCTCTTTGTTTCTAGTAAATTCTAGAGAACGAAAACTTATGGACGCGCGTTTAAAAGCAATTATATTAGAAAACAATTATTTTGAAACCAAAGCCAATCTCTTCAATAATTTAGCTGTAAGTATTTAAAAAGGTACAACAACAGATTCATGAAAATTAGTGAAATTCAGGTCAAAAAACTATCTTTGAAACATCTTCAAAAATAAAACATGAACGTACATTTTATAGCTATAGGTGGATCTGCAATGCATAATCTAGCCTTAGCATTACATAACAAAGGGTATCAAGTAACTGGAAGTGATGATACTATTTTTGAGCCTTCAAAATCTAGATTAGCAGCTAAGCAGCTTTTACCAGAAAGCTTTGGTTGGTTTCCAGAAAAAATAACAACAGATTTAGATGCTATTGTTTTAGGAATGCATGCCAAAGCCGATAACCCAGAATTATTGAAAGCACAAGAATTAGGCTTAAAAATTTATAGCTATCCGGAGTTTTTGTACGAGCAATCTAAACAAAAAACCAGAGTTGTAATAGGAGGAAGTCATGGTAAAACAACCATTACCTCGATGATTTTACATGTTATGCATTATCATGATCGTGATGTGGATTATATGGTTGGTGCGCAATTAGAAGGTTTTGATGTCATGGTAAAACTTACCGAAGACAATGATTTTATTGTTTTAGAAGGGGATGAGTATTTAAGTTCACCAATTGATAGAAGACCAAAATTTCATTTATACAAACCTAATATTGCTTTGTTAAGCGGAATTGCTTGGGATCATATTAATGTGTTTCCAACCTATGAAAACTACGTAACCCAGTTCGATATTTTTGTAAATAGTATTGTAAGAGGCGGAAGCATATCTTATAATGAAGAAGATGCTGAGGTAAAAAGAGTAGTAGAAGCTAGTGAAAATACCATTAGAAAACTACCATATCACACTCCAGAATACACAGTAGAAAATGGACAAACACTTTTAGAAACTTCAGAAGGACCTTTGCCAATAGAAGTTTTTGGAAAACATAATCTTAATAATCTTGCAGGAGCAAAATGGATTTGCCAACACATGGGAATTGACGAAGACGATTTTTATGAAGCTATTTCTACTTTTAAAGGAGCAAGTAAGCGATTAGAAAAAATTGCCGAAAGTAAAAATGCTGTTGCCTTTAAAGATTTTGCACATTCGCCAAGTAAAGTCGAAGCAACAACAAAGGCTGTAAAAGAGCAATATGAAAATAGAACATTAGTTGCTTGTTTAGAATTGCATACCTACTCTAGCTTAAATGCCGAATTTTTAAAAGAATACAAAGGCGCTTTAGATGCAGCAGATGTTGCAGTAGTTTTTTATTCGCCACATGCTGTAGAAATTAAAAAACTAGAAGAAGTTACACAAGCGCAAATTGCCAATGCTTTTCAGCGTGAGGATTTAATTATTTATACCAATCCTGAAGCATTTAAAGACTTCTTGTTTGAACAGAATTTTGATAATACAGCCTTGTTATTAATGAGTTCTGGTAATTATGGAGGTTTAGATTTTGAGGAGGTTAAAAATTTAATAGAATAGCTTTTGCAACATAGCTCATGTTATTTCTATGCTAATAGTATACCGATTATTTAGTCTTCAGCTATTACACGTTTATAAACTCTTTTATTACCTCGAGACTCCAAATTATCATTATCTACAATAGTTAACTCAAAAGTATTTTTATCTATAGCATGTATAATGGATCTAGCTTCATAGTATTTTGCCTTTCTGTTATATTTACTTTCTACATAGGTTACTTGTGTAGTCTTTTCATAAATCAAGCCATCATTATAATACCAGCTAGATTTTGATTGTTTGATAAACATATATTTTTGGCGTAATTGGTATGGTATGGTAGAATGCCTTATAAATTCATAAGTTGTTGTACCGTCTTTTTTTAAATGCCATAAAATTGTAACTTCTATTCCTTCTTCGATTTCATTGGCTTCCCATGTACCATAAAGAAAATTTTTAGGAGGTGGATTTTCTATTTTAGCATACATGTTATAGGTTTTCTCAATGGCATAGGTTCCAAAAGAAAGTACACCAATTACAGTGCCTATTACTGAAATTTTGGTTGGAAGTGTCCACTTTTTCCATTGGGATTTGGTGGGTATAAGTTTTATCATTCAGATTTTGTGTGTATATGGTTGAAAAATAGCTAAGTAACTAAGTTAAGAAATATAAAGGAAATACTTATAATTACTTATTTAGCATACATAGGTTACCATCTGATTGCGTAAAAAAAACAGCAAAATCTTGTATTTATGCTCCAGCATCTGCCAACTTCTTAGTATCTACATATTGCTGAAATCGTGTTATTTTACCATCGTTATTAAGTGTCCAAAAATGCGCCACTTGTGCATTATAGCTTTTACCTGTTTTCTTTACTTTGGCATCATAACGTAAGGTTGCAAAAACTTTATTGTCATGCATGTTATGAAGTTGCACATCTTTCAAATGGAAATATTCATGAACACTACCAAGACGGGCAAATACACCATTTAAAATTGCATCTGGACCAATATATGGATTGCCGCTTGCAAGCGAATTACTTTCGGCTTCATTCCATGTAATATATCGATCCATTAACTCAAGAACCGCAGGCATATCTCCTGTTGCAAAAGCTTTGTAAAGATTGTCTATAACTTGCATGTTTTTTTCGTTTTCCATGATTTTTATGTTTTAACAGGTTGATAGTTAAAAGATTGTGTTGCTAAATTACATTTTTATTCCATAAAGAGAATCCGTATAATCCCGTGTTTTTATACTAATATACTAAAGAGTAAATAGTTGCGTTATGGTCTTGTAAACCAACTAAACCAGAAGCTTATATAGCAGTATTACGTTTTAATTTAATCAATACAAATCCAAACCAAAACCAATTAATTATGAAACGTATTCTATTAACTGTATGCTTTTTTGCCCTTTTCTTTTCGTGTAATTCTGATGATGATAATACTGGTAGTTCACAAGTAGAAGCTAACTTTTTTGCTTTAACTGTGGGTAATTCTTGGGAATATCGATACTATGATTTTAATACTTCTAATAACAGTTTTGAAGCTAGTACTATTGTAGATAATGTTTCTATTGTTTCCACAGAAGAAATTGAAGGCGAAACTTATTTTAAATTTCGATATTTCACAACAGGAAACGATCTTAATTCCCCATATTATCCAGCAAATGGAGAATCCTTTAGATATTTTAGAGTGGATGCTGAAAATTTAGTCGACGATAGTAATATCATTATTTTTCTTAGAGAAGATCATGAAGAAAGATTAATTGGAAACTTGAACGATCCTATTTTTCAGTATTTAAGATTGGCTGAAGATATGCAAGATCTTACTACAAATGCTGGAGTATTTGATGCATTAGATATGGAATTATATGCAAGAGATGAAGATGGTAATTTATATCCTGGTATTTCCCATTATTACTATGCAGAAGGTATCGGGTTGGTTTTAAATACTGCGACATTTCTTTCTTCTACACAGCATTTTCAGGAAAGACGTTTAGAGTCATATCATATTATTAACTAAAAACGCTCTCCAAAAACATTTGAATACTCTCTTGATTAGCGCGAATCAATTCCGCTTTAGCGTTAGCAGTATCTATCGTTTTTTTGTCTTGTGAGAGTTTAAATTTACCTTCAAAAGTATCTATACTAATTTCAAACATTTTAATATAATCTAGAGCAGCTTCCATTCTAGGGTTGTCTGCTTTAAGTTTGTATTTATGCTTTGGAGCTTCAAGAAATTCTGTCATATGGATTAAAGAATTTTTTAAAGCTTCTTTACTTTCAATAGCTTTAACAGTTCCTTTAATGTGTACTTTTATGTAATTATACGTTGGTAATTGTGTTGTAGTATAAATACTTGGCGAAATATAACAATCTGGCCCTGAAAAAATAATAGTAACCTCGTTATTCGCTTTTAGTAATTTGGTTTGCGGATTGTAAATATCAATATGTCCAATCAATTTACCATCAGATTCCCTGTAAATTAATGGCAAATGTGTAATATAAGGTTGGTTGTCTCTTATAGAAATAACAGTAGCCAGAGGATAGGTTTTTATTACTTCTATAATACGAAGTTTGTTATTTTCTTGATGGTGTTTTGGTGGATATTTCAATGAAATGGTAAGTTGTTAACAAGTGGTTATCGAAAATATTCTCTATATTTAATATCTATAAAAGTAACAATTAGCAAGCAATATGTCTAATAAATCCACTTCCTTTTCCATAAAAAATTGGAGTCAAGACGATCAGCCAAGAGAAAAACTTCGAGATAAAGGTAAAGCAATATTAAGTGATGCCGAATTAGTTGCGATTATAATTGGTTCTGGCAATAGAGAAGAAAGTGCCGTTGCTTTATGCAAACGTATTTTGGCTAGTGTAGATAACAATTTAAGTGAACTAGGTAAATTATCGCTTCAACAATTGCAGCAATTTAAAGGAATAGGAGAAGCAAAAGCCATAAGTATTACAGCAGCTTTAGAGATAGGAAGAAGGAGAAGAGGAGGTGAAGCTTTGCATAAAATGAAAATTAATTCTAGTATTTCGGTTTTCGAGTTGATGCAACCTGTTATTGGCGAATTACCTCACGAAGAATTTTGGATTGTATATTTAAACAATTCGAATAAGGTCATTCAGAAAAATCAATTAAGTAAAGGCGGAATCACTGGAACTTTAGTCGACGTGCGATTAGCATTAAAAGCAGCTTTAGAAGTTGGTGCAACGGGAATTATCTTAGCTCATAATCATCCTTCAGGAACTTTAAAACCTAGTAATGCCGATATACAACTTACCAATAAACTAAAAACAGCAGCTCAAAGTTTAGATATTAAAGTACTAGACCATCTTATTATAACCGAAAAAGCATATTTTAGCTTTGCAGATGAAAGCATGTTATAACATGTGAAATTCTAAAAGTAAAAAGTTAGATTCCAAAAAATTAAACAGAAACATTTCTTGGTTTATACCAATTGCAGTTGGAATTTGTTATTTTTATTTTTTGGAATTTTCGAGAGCCTATGTTATTAGTATATACACATAAAATTACACCAAGAGTAAAGTATGTTTTTAAACATATTTGTACTAGAATTTTGGGGCTTCCTGTTACATTTACAACTACAATCGAAGAGTTTATTGCACACGATAGTTTAAAAATATCGTACACAAAACAGCCATTAAGTCACGAGATATTTATACGAAGTAATGAGTTGTTGTTTGAACAAGGTTTAAACGATGTAGATATTAATATACAAGATTGGGAAAACACAAAAGGTTTTTTTTCTACAGGAGAAAAAAGTGTTTTGCCCTACGATATTTTTGCAGCATCCTTTTACTTACTTTCTAGATACGAAGAGTATTTACCACATGTAAAAGATGCCTATGGTCGTTTTACTCCAGAAGAGAGTATCGCATATAAACATGGCTTTTTAAAACAACCAATTGTAGATGTTTGGGCATATAAGTTTAAAAGTATACTCCAAGAAAATTATCCAGATTTTGAATTTGAAACCAAAAAATATCAAGTAAAACCTGTTATTGATATTCCGGAAGCATTTAGATTTAAACAAAAAGGTTTAATGCGAAGCATAGGAGGAACACTTAATGAATTAGTGACTTTTAAATTTAAGAGCTTATATGTTAGATTTTCGGTTTTATTTGGGTTAAAGAGAGATCCGTTTGATACTTTTAAATATATTTTAAACAAACAGAAACAATCGGATTTTAAATTTGTTTTTTTCTTTTTAATTGGAGACTATTCTACTTACGATAAGAATATCAATGTAAATAAAACAAAGTTTGTTTCGCTCATTAAACAAGTTTCCGATTATAGTATTGTTGGCTTAAAGGCATCCTTTTTTGCTATATCAAATTTTAAAATACTAAAAAAAGAAAAGGATAAAATGGAAGCAGTAATAAATACATCGTTATTAGCTTCACGAAATTCATTTTCAAAATTAAACCTTCCAGAATCCTATAGAAATTTAGTAGAACTTGAAGTGCCAGAAGATTATACCATGGGATTTGTAAACCATATTGGGTTTAGAGCAGGAACATGTACTCCTTTTTTCTTTTACGATTTAGATTACGAAGTACAAACACCATTAAAAGTGTACCCGTATAATTTATTAGATTATGCTTTGCTAAAAAACAATTCTCTTTTAGATAAAAAGAGAGTGTTAAACCAAATTATTAAAGAAATTAAGCAAGTAAACGGTTGTTTTGTGCCTATTTTTCATAATTATACTTTTAGTGATATGGATAGATGGAAAGGGTTTAAAGAACTTTTTAATATTATTATAGAATCGCCAAACGATGCATAAAAAAATTACAGATATCTTTTTCGATTTAGATCATACCCTTTGGGATTTTGATAAAAACTCTGGTTTAACTTTTTATAAAATCTTCAAAATAAATAAAGTCGATGTAAATGTTTCTCATTTTTTAAAACTCTATGAACCAATAAATTTAAACTATTGGAAACTTTATAGAGACGAAAAAATAGATAAAGAATCTTTACGATTTGCTAGACTTAACGATACTTTTCAAGCGCTTAATATTTCTGTAAATCAAGAATTAATTCATCAGTTATCGAAAGATTACATCACCCATCTCTCTAGTTTTAATCACTTGTTTGAAGGCACTATAGATCTTCTAGAATATCTAAAACCAAAATATAACTTGCATATTATTACTAATGGTTTTCATGAAGTACAACAGCTTAAATTAGAAAAAGCAAAAATTGATAGTTACTTTAAAACGGTAACAAACAGTGAAATGGTTGGTGTAAAAAAACCAAATCCTAAAATATTTAAGCATGCATTGCAATTAGCTAATACAACCAAGCAACAAAGTATTATGATTGGCGATAATTATGAAGCAGATATTCTTGGCGCTTTACATTATGGTATAGACGCTATTTGTTTTAATTATCATAAGGTTTCTTTAGATTCAAAAATAAAAAAAGTGGATAGCTTAACAGAATTAAAAAGCTATTTCTAAATAAAATATCTTAAATTTAGTATCGTTCTTGTTTAAAAGAAATTAATAGATGCTAAAAATTAGAGTAAAAACCCTTTGTTTTTTTTGTGTAGTTGGAGTCTTTCTTTCCAATTGTGTAAGCGATGTTGATTTTACACAAGCTGAAGACTTCGCAATTTCACCAACTTTAGATACTAGTATAATTTACTTTGAAGAACCTGCAAGTTCTTTTATAGACGAAAATGGAGTAGAGCAAACCATTGTTCGTGATTCTGTTACTATCGAGGTCTTTAACGATCCATTTACTGTAGATAATTTAATAAAAGCGACATTTTTATTTGAAGTAACTAATAGCATTAATAGAGCTTATCAAGCACAAATAGCATTTTTAGACGATGTAGATGTAGTACAACAAAGTTTTACTATTTCGGTAGATACTTCGCCAACAAACCAAGAAATACTTGTTGAGCATCTTGAAGTTTTTGAAAATGAATCCTTACAAGCCTTAAAACAAACTACAAAACTATTAATTACACTAACTTTATTACCAAGTGCAGATGGCTCCGTTTTAGATGAAAATACATTAGGAATGCTTAAATTTAAATCTAAAGCTACCTTTTATCTACTTATTGATCCCTCTACATGAAAAAAATAAGTTTGCTTTTATTTTTATCGATGTGTTTTGTCGGTTTTGCACAAAACAAACAGCTACTTTATGGCTTTTCTGAAATTCCGCAAAGTCTTCAATTAAATCCTGGAGGACAAATAACTAATGATTGGTATATTGGTATCCCTTTCTTGTCACATATACATGCAAATTTTGGTATGACAGGACTAAGCATTTACGATGTTTTTGCAGATGATGGTACCGATTTTAATACAAAATTAAAAAGCACTATTTACGCAATGAAAGAAACAGATTATTTTGCCTTAAACCAGCAATATGATTTGTTTTCAGGTGGTTTTGCGTTTGGTAATGGATTTATAAAAAACAAGTACCTTTCTTTTGGAATGTATCAAGAAACAAATGCATTTATATATTTCCCTAAAGATTATGCTATTTTAGCTTATGAAGGAAACCACGATAATATTAATAGAGTTTTCGATTTAAGCGATTTAAATGTAAGTGCAGAGTTACTTACTGTCTTTCATTTAGGATATAATAAAAAAGTAAATAATAAGTTTACTTATGGTGTTCGAGGAAAAATTTATTCTAGCATATTAGATGTTAAATCCATTAATAATAAAGGCACTTTTGTAACTACAGAAGTAGAAAGTAATTTTTTAAATCACGATTTTATTTTAGATTTAGAATTACAAACTGCAGGTTTGAAGAGTTTTTTAGATGACGAAAATTCAGATATTAGTCAGGATATGAAAACACTTATAAGTAGAGCCTTTTTTGGAGGTAATTTAGGAGTAGGAGTTGATATTGGTTTTACTTATAAACTAACAGAACAATGGACTTTAGAAGCAAGCATACAGGACATTGGTTTTATAAGTTATAAAAAAGATGTTGAGAATTTTAATTTAGATGGAAACTTAACTTACGAAGGTATAAATCCGTTATTTCAAGAATCGGAAGAAGGACAAACAGCCGAAGAATATTGGGATGCAGTAGCAACAGATTTCGAAGACTTATTTCAAGTAGATACTACTTATACGAAATACAAAACAGCAAGACCCATAAAGTTTAATGCTGCCTTACAATATGCATTTGGTAAAAAAAACAATCAAGAATGTAACTGTTTACAAGTAGAAGAAGATTACCAAAATAGAGTAGGAGCCCATTTATTTTTAATGCAAAGACCTAAAAAACCACAAACAGCATTAACAGCATTCTATTACAGAAACCTCTTTTCTAACTTTGGAGTTAAAGCTAGTTATACTCTTGATTCCTATTCATATACTAATTTAGGATTAGCACTTTCTGCAAATATTAGCGGATTACATTTTTACGTTGCTGCAGATAATTTATTAAAATATCAAAACCTAGCAAAAGCACAAAGTGTATCTTTGCAATTGGGATTTAATTATATATTTAAAAACAATGAAAAATAAAATCATCTTATTATTAATAATTTCAGTATTTACATTTAATAATGTAAAAGCGCAAACTAATATTAACAATTACAAATATGTGATTATTCCAAATACATTCGATTTTTTAAAAGAACCAGACCAATACCGTTTAAATACACTTACTAAACTTCTATTTCAAAAGTATGGTTTTACAAGTATGATGGAAGAAGATATATTACCAGATGATGCGATTTCAAATAACTGTCTTGCATTACATGCTAATGTATTAAGAGAACCTGGCGTTTTTAATTCTAAATTAAAAATACAACTTAAAGACTGTAAGAATAATATTGTTTTTACTAGTAATATTGGTAAGTCTAAAGAGAAAAGTTACGATGTTGCTTACAATTTAGCTTTGCGAGAGGCATTTAAATCTTTTGATACTTTTAAGTATCAATACGAAGAAAGTGAAACTATTTTGGCGTATGCTAAAAAGGATAAAGAACAAAATCAATCTGAAATTGAAAAATTAAAAGAAGAAATTAAAACTTTAAAAGAAGAAAAAGTAGCTGTAATAGAAGCGCCTAAAGAAATAGAAGAAGTAAAAGAAGTAAAAGAAGTTAAAAAAGTAAAAGAAGTTGTTCAAGCGAAATCCGAAGAAAAAGAAAGCATAGCATTAGTTAAATCTGTAGAACAAGAAAAGGAAAATTCAACTATTTTATATGCCCAAAAAATTGCGACTGGTTTTCAATTAGTAGATAGTACTCCAAATGTAGTTTACAAAATTAGAAAAACAGGAATGCCTAATGTTTACGTTGTGGAAGGTAAAGAGACTATACTCTATGTATTAGATAACAATTGGATTATAGAGTATTATGAAAACAATACGCTTAAAACAAAAAAACTAAATATTAAGTTCTAGATATACTAACAACTAATAGCCATATTTATCTTTCCATCGTTGTTTTAAAAACTCTCTATGTGCATTTTCTCTAGCGTTATTACTAGGATCATATAGTTTTGTGTTTTTAATTTCGTCAGGTAAGAACTCTTGTTTCGTGAAATTATTCTCGTAGTTATGTGCATATTTATAATTGTCTCCATAACCTAATTCTTTCATTAATTTGGTTGGTGCATTTCTTATTTCTAAAGGCACAGACAAATCACCAGTTTCTCTAACTAATTGTTGTGCTTTACCAATAGCTTGATATGCAGCATTACTTTTAGGAGAGCAAGCTAAATACGTTGCGCATTGGCTTAAAATAATTCTAGATTCTGGATAGCCAATAGTAGTAACAGCCTGAAATGTATTATTAGCTATAACTAATGCTGTCGGATTTGCATTTCCAATATCTTCACTGGCAGCAATTAATAATCGTCTAGCAATAAATTTTACATCTTCACCACCTTCAATCATTCTCGCTAACCAATAAACAGCCCCATTAGGATCACTACCTCGAATAGATTTAATAAATGCCGAAATAATATCATAGTGTTGTTCTCCTGTTTTATCGTAACGTACGGTATTGTTTTGTACTTTTTCTAAAACACTGTCGTTAGTAATTATAATTTTGTCGCTTTCTTCTGCATTTACAAGTAATTCGAAAATATTCAATAGTTTTCTTGCATCACCTCCTGATAGCTTCAATAGCGCATCTGTTTCCTTAAGTGTTATGTTTTTTTTAGAAATGTATTCATCTTTATCTATTGCACGCTTTAAAAGTGTTTCTAAATCGTTTTTATCAAATGCTTTTAAAATATAAACTTGACAGCGTGACAAAAGCGCAGATATAACTTCAAAACTAGGATTTTCTGTGGTTGCTCCAATTAATGTTATCCATCCTTTTTCTACAGCTTGTAATAAGGAATCTTGTTGCGATTTGCTAAACCTATGGATTTCGTCAATAAATAAAATGGGGTTTTTTGTAGTGAATAATCCACCACTTTGTTTCGCTTTTTCAATAACTTCTCGTACCTCTTTAACACCAGAGTTTATTGCGCTCAAGGTATAAAAAGGTCTTCCAGATTCATTAGCAATAATGTTAGCAAGAGTTGTTTTTCCAATTCCTGGTGGTCCCCAAAGAATTAATGAAGGTATCAAGCCAAGCTTTATTTGTTTGGTTAACGTACCATTTTCTCCAATTAAATGGGATTGACTAATATAGTCTTCTAAAGATTTTGGCCTTAAACGTTCTGCTAATGGTTCATTCATAATTGTAAAATTAATACATTCTTGTCAAGTCTTTAATTATATTCTATTTAAATTTTAATAGCAATATGACAATTTATCATTCTATAACAAAATGGATAGTAAATTGCTATCTTTAAAATATGCAAGATCAATTTAAATTTACAACCGGAGTTTTGGGGTATCCAATCGCATTTGTTTTATTGCTTTGGATTGTCTTTTGGTTTGAAATACGTTTCCATGTAAATTTAAATAGTCATGGTATTTACCCTAAAAGATTCTCTGGATTGCAAGGCGTGTTATTTAGCCCATTTATTCATTCCGGAATAAAACATTTGTATTCTAATACCATTCCGTTATTTATATTATCTACAGCACTGTTTTATTTCTATAGACCAATTGCTTGGAAAGTTTTGATTTATGGTATTTTAATTTCGGGGTTCTTAACTTGGTGTATTGGAAGACCTTCTTATCATATTGGTGCTAGCGGACTCATTTATGTTTTAGTTAGTTTTACTTTTTTTAAAGGAATCTTAGCCAAACATTTTAGATTAATTGCACTTTCATTATTGGTTATCTTTCTTTACGGAAGTATGGTTTGGTATACTATGCCAATAGAAGAAGGCATCTCTTGGGAAGGACATTTGTCTGGTTTAGTAACCGGTTTCGTTTTTGCTGTTGCTTTTAGGAAAGAAATAGCAAAACCTAAAAAATATGCTTGGGAGCAAAAAGATTTTAAGGAAGAAGAAGATGCTTTTTTAAAGCATTTTGATGAAAATGGAAACTTTGTAGCATCCATAGAAAATGAAATAGAAGCAGAAGGGCAATCTAATACCGATGTATCTAATACGGAAACAACACTACAGATTAATTATACCTTTAAAGAAAACAAAGAGTAGTTTTCCTAATTTATAAACGTTGTCTAATAGCTTCATATAAAAAAGCGCCACAAGCAACCGAAACATTTAAAGATTCAATTTCACCAAGTAATGGAAGTTTTGCTTTAGCATCTGCTAATTTTAAAACGGAAGGATTAATACCACGACCTTCGCTTCCCATTATTATAGCGCAAGGTTCTTTAAAAGAAACATCGAATATAGTATTCTCGGTTTTTTCTGTAGCTGCAATTACTTTTATGCCCGAAGCTTGTAAATAAAACATAGCATCTTTAATATGATCTACTTTACAAATAGGAATCTTAAATACTGCTCCAGCACTAGTTTTAATGGTATCTCCATTTACAGGAGCACTTCCACTTTTTTGAATAATTATCCCATCAACTCCAGTACATTCTGCGGTTCTTATTATAGCTCCAAAATTACGTACATCACTTAATTGATCTAAAAGTAAAAATAGTGGTGTTTTTCCAGATTCTATCACGTTTAGAACAAGATTTTCAATGTCATAAAATGCAATTGGTGAAATTTGAGCAACAACACCTTGATGGTTGTTTTTAGTAAATCGGTTTAATTTTTCAACGGGTACATAAGAAGTATTTATTCCTTGTTTTCTAATTAAAGTTTCTAATTCATGCGATAACTCTCCTTTAAGTCCCTTTTGAATAAAAACTTTATCAATAGCTTTTTCTGCATTTATTGCTTCAATAACTGCTCTTATACCAAATATTTGTGTGCTGTTTTCCATTGGTGTAAAGGTATAAAAAATCCACATCAACAGATGATGTTTTTTTTAAGATATATTTTTAGTTTTTATGATGAAGTAATCGATTAATTTATACCATATAACACTTCTAATTTTACAATAATTATTGTATTAATTTTGTAATCCTTTACAATTAATTAGTAATAGGTAAACTAGTCTTACAGAAATTGTTTTATATGGTATGCTTTCTTTATTTAAATAAAAAAACCACCTCTATGAGGTGGTTTTAAGTTATAAATAAATCTACTTTATATTATAAAGAAGATAATGTATAGTTGTAACCATTAGAAACTTCCATGATTGCCATTGCAGTTAAGAATGAAAAATCTGTTGCTCCAGCTAAATTTAATGTGTGCTCACTATTTGTAAGTGTACCACTACCAAAAAATTCTTGAGAGTAATCTAAAGTTAAAGGAATAGTATCCGTAAATCCTAATCCACTTAGAGGATTCTCATATAAATCAGCTAATAGGAAATAAGATCCATCTGCTAAACCAGAAACACTTCCACTTTCTGGACAGTCAGCAGTTCCAGCAATATAACCAAGAAGGTTACCAACACCATCTGCTAAAAGTAAATCGTAATCTACATCGCAAATAGAACTTAGAGCTAAATCTCCACTTTCAAATTCACCATCCCAAGATAAAGTTAAATCTAACACGTCGTTAATGAAATCATTCTCTATATCAACATTTAATTCATAAGAAGATACAGATACGTTAGGGCCATTTTCACCAGTTAAAACTAATGTTTCATTACCTTCAGCATCACCAGTTTTGTTAATTTCAATATCTACAGTTGCAGATGTTTGTAACGCAGGAATAATTAATTCATCCATTGTAAAATCATCAGCATCAGCTGTACTTGAACTTGCTATTTTAATTGGCACTCTTACTGAAATATTAACTGGCTCTGCAATGGTTGCAGTTAAAGTAACTACAGGTAATGCATCAGGATCTATAAGTGACTCATCGATTACAGTATTATTCATTGTACTAGATAAAGTAACTTGAGTAGTAGAAAACTCTAAGATAGAGTCTCCTGTATTATCATCACTATCACAAGCAGTAAAAATAACACCTGTACATAAAAGTAATGTAATGTTTTTAAGTATTTTATTCATTTTATTCATTTTGTTTATTTTACTGTTTAACATATGTAGAAGTGTACTCATTATTACCAGCATCAAAAGTAACTGTGTAAATAGCAACAATATCTCCATTAGCTTGAACCATACCATCAGCATGACTAAATACATCATTACCATAGAATCCTTGAGCTAATTTTTGCTCAGGAACAGTAATAGTATTACAAGTATCTTGGAAATTATAACCTTGTGTCGCTGCAGGAGCTACACCTAAACCACCTAAAACCCAAGTTCCAGTAGTTGCAGCATAATAATATCCAGGAGATACTTCTACTATTTGCTCAATTCCTTGTGGTCTAATAAAACCAGAAGTATTGTTTAAAGTAGTAACATCGTATGTACCAGATAAATCAGAAGCACAGTTAACAATAACAGAGAAGGTACCTAATGCATCATTGAAATAAGCAATTGATCCATCTGTTTTAAATAATTTTACTCTAAAAGTAAATTCATCACCAATACGAATGCTTTCTGAAGCTAAAGTTAAGCCAGAAGTATAATCAGCAATACTAGAATAAATTAGATTGAAAGGTAAAGTTGTAGTTTCTGCTGCAATAACCTCGTCGCTAACCGCATCCCCAGAAGTATGCGTCTTTACTATTTGAATTTTTTCTACTCCTTCAAGAGTTCCGAATTCTAATTTTAAATCGAAATCTAAGTCTGTAACAGTAAAATCAATACTAGCATCACTTAAGTCTGCTCCAGATTCAGGAATACCTAAAATTACTCCCGAAGAATCGTTGTTGTCTACTAAAAATCCAGCTGTACTTGAAGCTGTAATAGATTCAGAATCATCCGAATCACAACTAAACACTAAAAGTGTAATAGTTAATATTTTAAATATGTTTTTTAAATTTTTCATTTTTTCTTTTTTTTAGATTATTGCCAGAATAATGTAGAAGTTAATTCATCACCATTATTTAATGTAGCAGTAGCTGCTTCATAACTTGATTGGTTTAATGAAACTTCAGTAGTAGGATAATATAAACGTGTTGGAATTGTTGGGATATCACCTTCAACAGCTGGTGTTAAAGCAGGTACACCTGTTCTTCTCCATTCTGTCCATGATTCAAATCCTTGACCAAATAGAGAAATCCATACTTGTGTAGCGATTTTTTGTCTAGCATCTGCTTGACCAGTTAAACTAATTCCAGCTGCATAGGTTGCACCATCTCCAAGTCCGTTAAATTCGAAACTAGCAATGATACCTTCGTCCATATACATTTTAGCAGCAGTTAATCCACCACCAATTTTACCTTCATTAGCAGCTTCAGCCATTAACAATTTTAATTGAGAATGAGAAAGCATTACACCAGGTAAAGTAGGATCTAAATAAAAATCACCTAAAGGACTAATGTTTCCATAAGTATATCCTAAAGCATCGTTAGGTAAATCACTGTAACCTGCTGGTTTTCCAACAATGTTACCATCTGCATTTTCACCTGCATAAACTGCTAGTCTAGAATCGCTTAATCCAGAAAGGATATCTACAACTGGAGAACAAATCTTGTATTCAGATCTGTTACCATCTACAATAGTTTCATAAATTGGATTAGCATCCGGTGCTATAGCATTATAAATTATTTGAGCACTGTCGGCATTTGAAGTAAACATTTTACCTTCAGTCACTAGAGCTTGTAATTCTGCAGCAGAACCATTAGAACGCATTAAAGCTTTAAACTTTAAAGAGTTTCCAAATTTTTCCCATTTAGTTACATCTCCTGCATATAATAAATCAGAAGAGGCAGTAACATCACCAGAGCCAAATAAAGCATCTGCTTGGTTTAACATTGCAATAATACCTGCATATACTTCTTGAGAAGTACTATAAGCTGGTTGTTCAATTGCACTATCTAAAGCTTCAGCAAATGGTACAGGACCATATAAGTCTGTTAATAATTGAAATGCATTAGCTTGTAAAATTAATGAAATTGCTTGTAAGTTAGAATTACCTTCAGCTTCTGCTAATTCATACATTGATTTAGCATCACTCAATACATCTGCATATAGAGAATTCCATAAAGCATCTATATTACCACGTCTAGGAGAATAACGAGCTTCGTCGTTATACTGAACTTTAGACCAGTGTTGTGCCCAACATTCACCCATATCTCCTCCAATTTGAGCATTATAAATGATGTTTTGGTTCACTCTAATTATATTTCCTAATAATAAATGTGCAGGAATCTCTGTCGCATTATCAGGATCTGTATTTACTTCTTCAAAGTCTTTATCACAGCTAGCAATAACTAAGGATAAAAATAGAAGAAAAATTATTTTTGTATTTTTCATGTTTTATTTTTTTAAAATGATAAGTTTACATTAAAGCCTATTGAACGAGCAGATGGGATTTGACCAAATTCTTGTCCTTGCTCTCCGTTAGCACTACTGAAACCAGTTTCAGGATCTATATGAGGAACATTAGAATATAATAAAGCTAAGTTTCTACCTACAACTGCAAATCTAGCATTTGTAATAAAAGTGTTCTTCAATAAATTAGCAGGTAATGAATACCCTAAAGAAACAGATCTTAATTTAACGTAAGAAGCATCGAAAATTGAACTTTCTTCTACACCGTTACCAAAAGCTCTTTGGTTAAAAGCTTTAGCAGGAGCAACAACATTATTTGTTACATATCCTCCGTTACCGTCAGACATAACTCCGTTACCAATGATTCCAGTTTCTCTTCCTACAAGAGTTTCTTCTAATACACCTGCGTATCTACCCCAAGCGTAAGACATACTATGTAAATCTCCACCAATTTTAGCATCAATTAAAGTACTTAATGTAATACCTTTGTACTCCATATTTAAGCTGAAACCACCTGTCCAATCTGGAGCGATATCACCTAATACTTTATATTCTTGATCTATAACAGGTAAACCGTTTTCATAAATTACTTGTCCATCGTCATTTCTTTCAAAATCTCTTCCTACAAGAACACCATAAGCTTCTCCAGTTCTAGCTTCTAATCTAGCACCCCATTGACCACCTAGGATATAAGAATCAAGTCCTCCTAAAGAGATAACTTCGTTCTTGTTTTTAGCCCAGTTTAAATCAACTCCTAACTTAAAGTTATCATTGTCAATAATAGAAGCTCCTAAAGATAATTCGATTCCTTTATTAGACATTTCACCAGCATTTTTCCAAGCACTTGTTTGCCCTGTAGAAGCTGATAATTGAATAGGTAAGATTAAGTCTTCACTTAACTGATCGTAATATGTTGCACTAAATTTAATTTTACTTTTAAACATTCTTAAGTCTAAACCAGCTTCAAAACCAGTTACAGATTCAGGAGTTAAATCATCATTAAACCTTGTGTTAGGTGTAGATGCTAAATTTCCAAAAGCATTATTTGTTAAAGAATAAGTTTGGTTTAAGCTGTATGGTGTTAATGCACCAGTACTACCTACTTTAGACCAACCACCTCTTAATTTTAGGTAATCTATTTTAGCACCTTCTAAATCTACCATATCAGATACAATAGCAGATAAAGAAACAGAAGGGTAGAAGAATGAGTTGTTATCAGAAGGTAAAACTGAAGCCCAGTCATTTCTTCCAGAGAATTCTACAAATAAATAATCTTTATATCCAATAGAACCAAAACCATATACACTATTAATACGTCTGTTACTAGTTGTATTAAAATAAGTTGGAGTTGCACCAGTTTGAATATTAGATAAGTTATATAATCCAGGTAACTCTAATTGAGCAGCTTCACCAATTAAAGAAGAATAATTTCTTTTCATTCCGTTTGTACCTGCGTTTAGAGAAAAGCTAAAGTTTTCTGATAAATCTGTGTTATAAGATAATAATAACTCAATATTAGTTTCGTCATAATCTCTTTTGAATTCAGCATAATAACCATCAGGATTTTCGTTAGATCCTTGCGCTTTTATTCTTTTTTCAGATTGAGAATATTGATCTCTACTATATTTTGTTGTAACAGAAAATTTATCGTTAAAATCATAAGTAAAGAAAATATTACCAACAAAACGATTTTTATCAAAAGTGTTTCTGTTGTTTTCTAATACCCAGTAAGGATTGTTTTGGAAATTTGCATTCCAGCTTAAAGGTGTTCCTTCTGCTGCTGTACCTGCTGCTGCTAATGGTAAATTTCTCCAATCTTTTAAATCTGAAAAATTAACTTGTCTTGCAGACCAAATAAATTGTTGCATTGGGTTTTCATTAGTATAACCACCAATTGGTAAATTATCACTTACTGTATTAATATAACTTACAGACATTCCAGCATGGAATTTTTTTCCTAAATCCATTTTACCATTAAAACCTAGATTTAATCTGTTTAATTCTGTAAAAGGAACCATACCATCTTGTTCCGATTTACCTAAAGAAAATCTCATAGACCCTTTTTGACCACCTGATGTTACAGTAATACTGTTGCTTAAAGCTACACCTGTATCAAAAAAGTCTTTAACGTTATCTGGATGCGATACCCATGGTAAAGCTTGACCTCCATTTAACTGAGAATCCCATTGGATAAATTCTAATCCTGCATCTAAAGCTGGACCCCAACTTTCATCAACACCATCATTAACACCACCATTAGCACCATCAACAAATTCGAAATAGTAAGGATCTGCTCCTTGACCATATGAATTTTGGTAATCTGGTAATCTTAAAGGATTAGAGAAAGTTGCATTTGAATTTATATTAACAGAAAAAGAACCATCTTTATTGCTTCCTGATTTTGTTGTAATAACAATAACTCCATTTGCACCACGAACACCATATAATGCAGCTGCATTTGGTCCCTTTAATACAGAAATAGATTCAATGTCATCTGCGTTAATGTCAGAAGCTCCATTTGGTAAATCAGCTCCACCTGAAGAACCCGCACCACTATAAGATGAGTTATCTAATGGCACACCATCAACAACAAATAAAGGTTGGTTGTTACCTGTAATCGTAGAGTTACCTCTAAGTACAATTCTAGAAGAAGCACCTACACTACCTGAACTATTTGTAACTTGGATACCTGCAGCTTTACCAGAAAGTGCATTTACTAAGTTACCTTCTCTAGCTTCAGTAAGACCTTCACCGTCTACTTTTTGAACAGAGTAACCAATTGCTTTCTCTTCCTTCTTAATACCAAGAGCTGTTACAACAACTTCGTCTAAAGTATTGTCAGGTTGTAAAGAAACATCCACTTTACTGGAAGCTCCTACAGATTGAGTTTGGTTTGCGTAACCAACATAACTAAAAATTAAAACATCTCCTTGTTTTGCTGTAATTGAATAATTACCATCAAAATCGGTTGATGTCCCAGTAGTAGTTCCTTGAATAATTACTGTTGCCGTTGGAAGAGGCAACCCGTTTTCATCAGAAACTGTTCCTGAAATTGTTTTTTCTTGTGCAAACGTAAATTGCACAACAAACGCCAGTAATAGCGTTAAAATTCCACTAAACTTTGTTTTCATTTTATATTTTATTTGAATTAGTCTATGCCAAAAATCATAATAAAAAGTTAATAAAACAATAATAATTGGTTAAAATTTTGATTTTTTTTTCAAAACCCTGCTTCAAACCCTAATAATATGCTAAAAAATAGCCGTTAAGCTTAAGTGAATTTTAGAATTAGAAAACTGGAATTTTTGATTTTCGCTTTTGCCATTTGCATAATTAAATTTTAGCAAACCAGCTTTAGTTAATAACCCAAAACCAAATCCAAATCCATATAATTTTTCCCTTTGATTTGTTAGGTCATTTTCTAAATAGGAGAAGTCTATAATAGAATGAATATATAGGGAGCTGCTTAATTGGTATCTGTATTCTGTGTTTGCTAGTGCGTAAAGTGAAGCAGTGAGGCTGTTTTCTTCAAAACCTCTAATAGAGTTAATGCCACCAAACCGAAATAATTCATTTTCTAAATAATTGTTAGAAAACAAGCCGGAACTATTAATTCTTATATAAGCACTATTTTTATTGTTTAGATTGAAAATTTTAAACGCATCAATAAAAAATTGCGTTTGGTTTTCAGATGTATTTAAGTAGCTCCTCTTACCATTGCCTAACTCTAAAGCTAGTAAGAGGTTTCTGTTAAAAAGCACATTGTTTTGAAGTTTGCTAAATGTAAATTTCACATTATACATGTTGGAGTTGTAATCTTGTATCTCTGGTTGTGCATTTTCTTCGTCTAATAAATTGTTAGAATTTGTACTGTTTAAACCAAAATGAATACTTGCTTGTGGATTTATTTGGTAAAATAATTTAGCAATTTGGTTTACCGTTGTAAAGGAGGAGTCTTTCTTAAATATTTGCAATCCTACTTCTGCCCCAATAGGAGAATTAAATAAATATGGTAGATTTAGATTTGCGTTAAATGTTTTCTGTTCATTTTCATCGCTTTTATATATTAGTTGAAAAGACTCACCCGAGTTTAGGTTGTTATTTAAATTTAAATTAAGATATCCATTAAAATCAATCTTGTTAGTAGTCTCATTCGTTCCAAAGCCTAAAAAACCATCAAAGTTATTACTTTTCGATTTTTCTACATATAAATATAGTATAGTGGAATCTTTTGTGAAAAGTGCTTCAGGATCTTTAATTTGATTGGCAAATTTTAATTCTTTTAAAGCTTCGTTTTTATTTTTTATTTCTGAAAGATTAAAAAGGATGCCTTTTTTTAATTTTAAATAATGCTTCAAATAGGACTTGGGGAACTTTTCATATCCTTTTACTATAATTTTGTCTACACTTCTTTTTTGTATGACTTCTTTTAAAACTAAAGAAGCCTCTAACGAAGTTTTGTTTTTTATTGTAATGTTTTCAAGTTTCAGTTCACTAAACGGAAAACCTAGATCGCTAATTTTTGAGTTTATGTAATAAAGAGAAGTTTCTATGTTGTTAAAAGGTAAAACAAAATAATCCTCGTATACACTATTAGAAATTTGTTTAAGAATAGATTTGTTGATTAATTCCTCCTTATAATATATATCTATTTCTTTGTATAAGTTTTTTAAATGAAAAAGCCCTAAGTAAGTTGAGTCATTTTCTTTCTTTAGATCTTTTAATTTATTTTCAATGTAGCCTGTTTGATAAAGTTTTTTTTGAATGGAATCCAGTTCGTCTGTTATTCCATTTAAATCTATATGGCTTTTTTTGTAAGAAATAGAGTCTAATACCGAAGTTTCCAAATCTGTTTCGCCAATAATATTTAAATATAAGTTTTGGCTAATTGCTTCCGAATAGAATAAAGTAGTTATTGTAAGTAGAAAGAATAATGATTTATACACGGTAATAATTGCAATTTTTTTATTGTGTAAATCTAACGGAAAAACAACAGTAATAATATAGTTTGAAACCTAATTTTTAATTTTAGTGAAAAATTAATGTACTGGTGTTTGATTTTTTCAAATTAATTCCTACATTTGCAGCCCTCTAAGAAGAGGATTTAAAAAATTATATATAATATATATGCCAACAATTTCACAATTAGTACGAAAAGGAAGAGCCAAAATAACCAAGAAGAGTAAATCGGCTGCTTTAGATTCGTGTCCACAAAGACGTGGTGTGTGTACTCGTGTTTATACGACGACACCTAAGAAACCAAACTCAGCAATGCGTAAGGTAGCAAGGGTTCGTTTAACAAACGGTAACGAGGTTAATGCATACATTGGCGGTGAAGGTCACAATTTACAAGAGCACTCGATAGTATTGGTTAGAGGTGGAAGGGTAAAAGATTTACCAGGAGTTAGATATCACATTGTTCGTGGTGCCTTAGACACAGCAGGTGTTGCAGGTAGGACGCAACGTAGATCTAAGTATGGTGCAAAACGCCCTAAGAAGTAATTTAAACTTTAAGAAGAAGACATGAGAAAAAGAGCAGCGAAAAAAAGACCGCTTTTACCAGATCCTAAATTTAACGACCAGTTAGTAACTCGTTTCGTTAATATGATGATGTGGGATGGTAAGAAGTCTATAGCTTTTAAAGTATTTTATGATGCAATAGCAATTGTAGAAGAAAAGAAAACAGACGAAGAAAAAACAGGTTTAGAGATTTGGAAAGACGCTTTATCTAACGTTATGCCTCACGTAGAAGTACGTAGTCGTAGAGTAGGTGGTGCTACATTTCAAATACCAATGCAGATCCGTCCAGACAGAAAAGTATCAACAGCAATGAAGTGGCTAATTAGTTATGCTCGTAAAAGAAACGAGAAATCTATGGCGCAACGTTTAGCATCTGAAGTTTTAGCGGCAGCTAAAGAGGAAGGAGCAGCTGTAAAAAAACGTACAGATACGCATAAAATGGCGGAAGCAAATAAAGCATTCTCTCACTTTAGATTTTAATAAGAAATGGCAAGAGATTTAAAATATACAAGAAATATAGGTATTGCGGCTCATATTGATGCTGGTAAAACAACAACAACTGAACGTGTGCTTTATTATACAGGAGTTTCACATAAAATTGGTGAGGTGCATGATGGTGCTGCAACAATGGACTGGATGGAGCAAGAGCAAGAAAGAGGTATTACAATTACTTCTGCTGCAACTACTTGTACATGGAAATTCCCGATAGAAAACGGAGAACCAACACCGGAGACAAAAGGATATCATTTTAATATTATTGATACTCCTGGTCACGTAGATTTTACTGTAGAGGTAAATAGATCATTACGTGTATTAGACGGTTTAGTTTTCTTGTTTAGTGCAGTAGATGGTGTAGAGCCACAATCTGAAACTAACTGGAGATTAGCAGATAACTATAAAGTACCAAGAATTGGTTTCGTTAATAAAATGGACCGTCAAGGGTCAGACTTTTTAGGAGTTTGTCAACAAGTAAAAGATATGTTGAAATCTAATGCGGTGCCAATCGTTTTAAATATTGGTGACGAAGAAGATTTTAAAGGTATTATAGATTTAGTAAAGAACCGTGCTATTGTATGGCATGATGCTACTCAAGGAGCTACTTTCGATGTTATCGAGATTCCTGAGGATATGAAAGAAGAAGCTCGTAAATATCGTGCACTTTTAATTGAAGAAGTTGCAAGTTATGATGAAAATCTTTTAGAAAAATTCATGGAAGATGAAGATTCTATTACAGAAGAAGAAGTGCATGCTGCACTTAGAGCTGCTGTAATGGATATGGCAATCATTCCTATGATTTGTGGTTCAGCATTCAAAAATAAAGGAGTGCAGTTCTTGTTAGATGCTGTTTGCCGTTATTTACCTTCTCCAACAGATAAAGAAGGTATCGTAGGTGTAAACCCAGATACAGAAAAAGAAGAATTACGTAAGCCAGATGTAAAGGAGCCTTTCGCTGCTTTAGCTTTTAAAATCGCTACAGATCCTTTTGTAGGACGTTTAGCGTTCTTTAGAGCATATTCAGGTCGTTTAGATGCAGGTTCTTATGTGTTAAATAACCGTTCAGGTAAAAAAGAGCGTATTTCGCGTATTTATCAAATGCATGCAAATAAGCAAAATGCAATTGATTTTATTGAAGCTGGAGATATTGGAGCTGCTGTTGGATTTAAATCTATCAAAACAGGAGATACACTTTCAGATCAAGAGCATCCAATTGTATTAGAATCTATGGATTTTCCTGATCCAGTAATTGGTATTGCTGTAGAGCCTAAGACTAAAGCGGATGTAGATAAACTTGGAATGGGACTAGCTAAATTAGCTGAAGAAGATCCAACATTTACAGTTCGTTCTGACGAAGCTTCAGGGCAGACAATTATTTCAGGAATGGGGGAACTTCACTTAGATGTAATTGTAGATCGTTTAAAACGAGAGTTTAAAGTAGAAGTTAATCAAGGGCAACCTCAGGTTGAATATAAAGAAGCAATTACTGCTTCTGCTGATCATAGAGAAGTTTATAAAAAACAATCTGGTGGTCGTGGAAAATTTGCTGATATCGTATTTACTATTGAACCAGCAGATGAAGGTCAAGTTGGACTACAGTTTGAATCTGTAATTAAAGGTGGTAATGTTCCTAAAGAATTTATCCCTTCTATTGAAAAAGGATTTAAACAAGCAATGGTAAACGGACCATTAGCAGGTTTTGAAGTTGATGCTATGAAAATTACTTTAAAAGATGGTTCATATCATGATGTCGATTCAGATCAATTATCTTTTGAATTAGCAGCTAAATTAGGTTTTAAAAACGTAGCAAAAGCAGCTAAAGCTGTAATTATGGAACCTATCATGAAACTAGAAGTTATCACTCCAGAAGAAAATATGGGTGATATTGTAGGTGATTTAAATAGAAGAAGAGGACAAGTAAGTGATATGGGGGATAGAAATGGTGCAAAAACTGTAAAAGCTACTGTACCATTATCGGAGATGTTTGGATATGTAACTACATTAAGAACATTATCTTCAGGTCGTGCAACATCAACAATGGAATTTTCACACTATGCTGAAACTCCTAAGAATATATCTGAGGAAGTAATCGCTGCTGCTAAAGGAGAACAATCTTAAAAAGTTAAGAAAATGAGTCAAAAAATTAGAATAAAATTAAAGTCTTACGATCATAACTTAGTAGATAAGTCTGCTGAAAAGATTGTAAAAACAGTAAAAAGTACTGGTGCTGTAGTAACTGGACCAATTCCATTACCAACACATAAGAAAATTTTCACTGTATTACGTTCACCACACGTAAACAAGAAGTCTAGAGAACAATTTCAATTAAGCTCTTATAAGCGTTTATTAGATATTTACTCTTCATCTTCTAAAACAATTGACGCCCTAATGAAATTAGAGTTGCCAAGTGGTGTTGAAGTAGAGATCAAAGTTTAAGTTTAAACTTACATGTCCTTAACGATGGTTAAGGAAAAACGGTAAAAATACAATTCAAGGCTGAAACGTATTTTCAGCCTTGTTTTTTAATAAATAGTAACAAATAAATAAATAATAATATGTCTGGGTTAATTGGAAAGAAAATCGGTATGACCAGCATCTTTGATGAAAATGGAAAGAACATTCCATGTACAGTAATCGAAGCTGGACCATGTATCGTTACCCAAGTCAGAACTGAAGAAGTGGATGGTTATGAAGCCATTCAACTTGGTTTCGATGACGCGACAGAAAAAAGCGCTACAAAAGCTGACTTAGGTCATGCTAAAAAAGCGGGTACTTCTGTTAAGCGTAAAATCGTTGAATTTCAAGGTTTTGATGCGGAGTACAAATTAGGAGATGCTATAACAGTAGATCACTTTACAGAAGGTGAGTTTGTGGATATAGCTGGAACTTCAAAAGGTAAAGGATTTCAAGGGGTTGTAAAACGTCATGGATTTGGTGGAGTTGGTCAAGCAACGCATGGTCAACATAACCGTTTAAGAGCTCCTGGTTCTATTGGTGCTGCTTCATATCCTGCGAGAGTATTCAAAGGAATGAAAATGGCAGGTAGAATGGGTGGAGACACAGTAAAAGTTCAAAATTTAAGAGTTTTAAAAGTAGTTACTGATAAGAATCTACTTGTGGTTAAAGGATGTGTTCCTGGTCATAAAAACGCTTATGTAATTATTAGAAAATAATGAAAGTAGCAGTTGTAGATATTAACGGAAAAGACACAGGTAGAAAGGTAGACCTTTCTAAAGATGTGTTTGCTATTGAACCTAATAATCATGCTGTATATTTGGATGTTAAGCAATACTTAGCAAACCAAAGACAAGGTACTCACAAAGCTAAAGAAAGAGCGGAGATTACTGGAAGTACACGTAAGATTAAAAAGCAAAAAGGAACAGGTACAGCAAGAGCTGGATCTATTAAGTCTGGAGTTTTTAGAGGAGGAGGTCGTATGTTCGGTCCAAGACCAAGAAACTATAGCTTTAAATTAAATAAAAACCTGAAGCGTTTAGCACGTAAATCAGCTTTAAGTATAAAGGCTAGTGAGAAGTCAATAGTAGTAATCGAAGATTTAAATTTCGATACTCCTAAGACTAAAAATTTCACTGCAGTTTTAAAAGCTTTAGGGTTAGAAAACAAAAAATCACTGTTTGTGTTGGGTGCATCAAATAATAATGTATATTTGTCGTCACGCAATTTAAAAGGCTCTGAAGTGATAATTAACTCAGAGTTAAGCACTTACAAGATTTTAAATGCAAATCAAGTAGTTCTTTTAGAGAGTTCTTTAGAAGGAATTGAAACGAATTTAAGTAAATAAGAAACAAATGAATATCTTAATTAAACCGATAATCACAGAAAAAGCGACAGCAAATAGCGAGTTAAACAACTGCTATACTTTTCAAGTGAATACAAAGGCGAACAAGGTAGAAATTAAAAAAGCGGTGGAAGCTGCTTATGGAGTTTCTGTTGAAAAAGTTCGTACTATAAATGTCCGTCCAGATAGAAGTACTAAGTTTACAAAAACTGGTATTCAACATGGTAAAACAAATGCAGTTAAAAAAGCAATTGTACAACTGGCGGAAGGTGAGATAATTGATTTATACACTAACATGTAATTAAAGACAAATGTCAGTAAGAAAATTAAAACCAATCACACCAGGACAGCGATTTAGAGTAGTTAATGGATTTGACGCCATTACTACTGATAAGCCGGAGAAAAGTTTATTAGCTCCGAATAAAAGGTCTGGTGGTAGAAACAGTCAAGGAAGAATGACCATGCGCTATATAGGTGGAGGTCATAAAAGAAAGTATCGTATTATCGATTTTAAACGTGATAAAGCAGGAGTTCCTGGTGAAGTTATGTCTATTCAATACGATCCAAATAGAACTGCATTCATCGCTTTATTGAATTATCAAGATGGCGAGAAGAGATACATTATTGCTCAAAATGGCTTACAAGTAGGTCAAACAGTAGTGTCAGGTGACACAGCAGGTCCGGAAATAGGAAATGCTATGCCACTAAGTAATATACCGCTAGGTACTATTATTTCTTGTTTAGAGTTGCGTCCAGGTCAAGGAGCTGTTATGGCTCGAAGTGCTGGTGCCTTTGCTCAATTAATGGCAAGAGATGGTAGATTTGCAACTGTAAAATTACCATCAGGTGAAACACGTTTAGTGTTAGTAACATGTATGGCTACAATAGGAGTTGTTTCTAACTCCGATCATCAATTGTTAGTTTCTGGTAAAGCAGGTAGAACAAGATGGTTAGGTAGACGTCCGCGTACTAGACCAGTAGTAATGAATCCTGTTGATCATCCAATGGGTGGTGGAGAAGGAAAATCTTCTGGTGGTCATCCTCGTTCTAGAAATGGTATACCTGCTAAAGGTTATAGAACCCGTTCTAAAACAAAAGCGAGTAATAAATATATTGTAGAACGTAGAAAGAAATAAGACATGTCAAGATCATTAAAAAAAGGACCTTACGTTCATTATAAATTAGAAAAGAAAGTTGCAGCTAACGTAGAAGCAAACAAAAAGACAGTAATCAAAACTTGGTCAAGAGCAAGTATGATTACTCCAGACTTTGTTGGACAAACAATAGCTGTACATAACGGTCGTCAATTTGTGCCAGTTTACGTAACTGAAAACATGGTAGGACATAAGTTAGGAGAATTTTCACCAACAAGATCATTTAGAGGTCACGCTGGTGCTAAAAATAAAGGTAAAAAGTAGAGCTATGGGAAGTCGTAAAAAACAAATGGCAGACGCTATTAAGGAAGCAAAAAAGGAAATCGCTTTTGCAAAACTTAATAATTGTCCTACATCACCAAGAAAAATGCGTTTAGTAGCCGATTTAGTAAGAGGTGAACGCGTAGAAAAAGCACTTAACATTTTAAAGTTTAGTCAAAAAGAAGCTTCAAATCGTTTAGAGAAATTGTTATTGTCTGCAATTGCAAACTGGCAAGCTAAAAACGAAGATGCTAGCATTGAAGAGGCTGAACTATTTGTTAAAGAAATTAGAGTAGATGGAGGAGCAATGTTAAAAAGATTGCGTCCAGCACCTCAAGGTCGTGCACACAGAATAAGAAAACGTTCAAACCACGTAACATTAGTGGTAGGGGCTAACAATAATACACAAAGCTAAGATAGATATGGGACAAAAAACAAATCCAATCGGAAATCGCTTAGGAATTATCAGAGGATGGGAATCTAACTGGTACGGAGGAAACGATTATGGTGATAAGCTTGCCGAAGACGATAAGATCAGAAAATACGTTCATGCACGTTTATCTAAAGCTAGTGTTTCAAGAGTAATCATTGAAAGAACTTTAAAACTTGTAACCGTTACTATCACTACAGCTAGACCTGGTATTATTATCGGAAAAGGTGGACAAGAGGTAGACAAGTTAAAAGAAGAGCTTAAAAAGATTACAGGTAAAGAGGTTCAAATAAATATATTTGAAATCAAAAGACCAGAACTTGACGCATTTTTAGTAGGATCTAGTATTGCTCGTCAAATTGAAAATAGAATTTCATATAGACGTGCTATCAAAATGGCAATTGCTGCTACAATGCGAATGAATGCTGAAGGAATTAAAATCCAAATTAGTGGTCGTTTAAATGGTGCTGAAATGGCACGTAGTGAACACTACAAAGAAGGACGTATTCCTTTATCAACCTTTAGAGCTGATATTGACTATGCTTTAGTTGAGGCACATACTACTTATGGTAGATTAGGTGTGAAAGTATGGATCATGAAAGGCGAAGTATATGGTAAAAGAGAACTTTCTCCGCTTGTTGGATTATCTAAGAAGCAAGGAAAAGGTGGAAGAGGCGGAAGAGATAATAAGAATCAATCTCGTCGTAGAAAGTAATTTTTTAAAGAAAAGACAAAATGTTACAGCCTAAAAGAACAAAATTTAGAAAAATGCAAAAGGGACGTATGAAGGGGAACTCTGGTAGAGGTCACCAATTATCATACGGTACTTTTGGAATAAAATCATTAGATTCAAACTTTTTAACTTCACGTCAAATTGAAGCTGCACGTATTGCTGCTACTCGTTACATGAAAAGAGAAGGATCATTGTGGATTAAAATCTTTCCAGATAAACCAATCACAAAGAAACCACTTGAAGTACGTATGGGTAAAGGTAAAGGTGCTGTAGAATATTGGGCAGCAGTAGTTAAACCAGGAAGAATCTTATTCGAAATCGGTGGAGTGCCATTAGAAGTAGCGCAAGAAGCTTTACGTTTAGCAGCACAAAAACTACCAGTAAAAACTAAGTTTGTAATTGCTAGAGATTATCAAGCATAATAATTTAAGATGATGAAACAATCAGAAATTAAAGAATTATCTACTGCTGAGTTACAAGAGAAACTTAGTGAGACTAGAAGAAGTTATTCAGACCTTAAAATGGCTCATGTAGTATCTCCTTTAGAGAATCCAATACAGTTACGTTCTGTAAGAAGAGCTGTAGCTAGAATTGCGACTGAATTAACTAAAAGAGAATTACAATAATTCAGCTGAAAAGATGGAAAAAAGAAACTTAAGAAAAGAACGTATAGGTGTAGTTACTAGTAACAAAATGATGAAATCAATTGTTGTTGCCGAAGTAAAAAAAGTAAAACACCCTATGTATGGTAAGTTCGTGTTAAAAACAAAGAAATATGTTGCACACGACGAAACAAACGACTGTAACATTGGAGATACAGTAAAGATCATGGAAACAAGACCTTTATCTAAATCTAAATGTTGGAGATTAGTTGAAATAATAGAAAGAGCTAAATAATTATGGTACAAACAGAATCAAGATTAAAGGTAGCTGATAACACTGGAGCAAAAGAGGTTTTAACCATTCGTGTTCTAGGTGGTACAAAAAGAAGATACGCATCTGTAGGTGACAAAATAGTTGTTACAGTAAAAGACGCAACTCCTAATGGAAACATTAAAAAAGGAGCTGTTTCTACTGCAGTTGTAGTACGTACTAAAAAAGAAGTAAGACGTCCAGACGGATCTTATATAAGATTTGACGACAATGCTTGTGTGCTTTTAAACCCAACGGGTGAAATGAGAGGAACACGTGTATTTGGACCTGTTGCTAGAGAACTTCGTGATAAACAATTCATGAAAATTGTATCATTAGCACCAGAAGTGCTTTAATACATTTATAAAGATGACAAAGCTTAAAATAAAATCAGGAGATACAGTAAAAGTAATTGCTGGAGATCATAAAGGATCAGAAGGAAAAGTACTTAAAGTATTAATCGATAAGAACAAAGCGATCGTTGAAGGTATAAACATGGTTAAGAAACATACTAAACCAAGTGCACAAAGCCCTCAAGGTGGAATCGTAGAAAAAGAAGCTGCTATTCAAATATCTAACTTATCGTTGTTAACTTCTAAAGGAGAAACAACAAGAGTAGGTTATAGAATGGAAGGCGATAAGAAAGTAAGATTTTCAAAAAAATCTAATGAAGTAATATAGTTATGGCATATTCACCTAGACTTAAAGAAGAGTATAATAGCAAAATAGTTGCTGCTCTTACAGAAGAATTTAGTTATAAAAATGTAATGCAAGTACCAAAACTTAAAAAGATAGTTTTATCTAAAGGAGTTGGTGCAGCAGTAGCAGATAAAAAGTTAATCGACTACGCGTTAGAAGAATTGACAACTATAACTGGACAAAAAGCGATAGCAACAATATCTAAAAAGGATGTTGCTACTTTTAAATTACGTAAAGGAATGCCAATTGGCGCTAAAGTAACTTTACGTGGAGAAAGAATGTATGAGTTTTTAGACCGTTTAATAACAATTGCCTTACCACGTGTAAGAGATTTTAACGGAATTAAAGCTACAGGATTTGACGGAAGAGGTAACTACAACTTAGGAGTTGTTGAACAAATTATCTTCCCAGAGATTAATATCGATAAGGTAAATAAAATCTCAGGAATGGATATCACATTTGTAACTTCTGCCGAAACAGACAAAGAAGCAAAATCATTATTAACAGAACTAGGATTACCTTTTAAAAAGAACTAAGTTATGGCTAAAGAATCAATGAAAGCCCGCGAGGTTAAAAGAGCAAAAACAGTAGCAAAATATGCTGAAAAACGTAAAGCTTTAAAAGAAGCTGGAGATTATGAAGCATTACAAAAGTTACCTAAAAATGCTTCGCCAGTGCGTATGCACAATAGATGTAAATTAACAGGAAGACCAAAAGGTTACATGCGTACATTTGGTATCTCTCGTGTTACATTTAGAGAAATGGCAAATCAAGGCTTAATCCCAGGTGTTAGAAAAGCAAGTTGGTAAAATTAAATATAATCAGATTTTAGGTTCAACACCAACGTTGAAAACCAAGATCACAAAATCAATTAGTTATGTATACAGATCCAATAGCGGATTATTTAACTAGAGTTCGAAATGCGGTAAGAGCAAACCACAGAGTGGTGGAAATACCTGCTTCTAACTTGAAAAAAGAAATTACTAAAATATTATTCGATCAAGGATATATTTTAAGTTACAAGTTTGATGATTCTTCTGTACAAGGAACAATTAAAATTGCCCTTAAGTACAATAAAGAAACAAAAGAACCAGTAATTAAGAAAATTCAAAGAATCAGTAAACCAGGTTTACGTAAGTATGCAAGTTCAAAAGAATTGCCTAGAATCTTAAACGGTCTTGGTATTGCCATAGTTTCTACTTCTCATGGAGTAATGACAGGTAAGCAAGCACAAAGAGATAATGTAGGTGGTGAAGTACTTTGTTACGTTTACTAATTTAAAGCCCAAAAGAAATGTCAAGAATAGGAAATAATCCAGTAGCCATTCCAGAAGGCGTAACAGTAGACATTAAAGATAATGTTGTTACTGTAAAAGGTAAATTAGGAGAATTAACACAAAACTTTGATACTATAGAAATCAAAGTAGAAGATGGTAACGTGATGGTTACTCGTTCTTCAGACTCTAAAGATCAAAAAGCAAAACATGGTTTATATAGATCATTGATGCATAATATGATTGAAGGTGTATCTAAAGGATGGACTAAACAGTTAGAGTTAGTAGGTGTAGGATATAGAGCATCAAACCAAGGGCAAAAGTTAGATTTAGCTTTAGGTTTTTCGCATAACATAGTATTGGATATAGCTCCTGAAGTTAAAATTGAAACAGTTTCAGATAAAGGAAAAAATCCAATAATAAAATTAACATCTCACGACAAACAACTTGTTGGACAGGTAGCTGCAAAAATACGTGGCTTCCGTAGACCAGAACCTTACAAAGGTAAAGGAGTTAAGTTTGTAGGAGAAGTATTAAGAAGAAAAGCAGGTAAATCAGCTTAATAAATAAGTTATGGCACTATCAAAATTCGAAAGAAGAATAAGAATAAAAAACAGAATTCGTAAGACTGTATCTGGTACAGAAACAAGACCAAGATTATCTGTTTTTAGAAGTAATAAAGAAATTTATGCTCAAATAGTTGATGATGTAACTGGTAAAACTATCAGTGCTGCATCTTCAAGAGATAAAGACATTAGTTCTGCTAAAGGTAATAAAACAGAAGTAGCTACATTAGTAGGTAAATCTGTGGCCGAAAAAGCAATAAAAGCTGGTATTAATACAATCTCTTTTGACAGAGGTGGTTATTTATATCATGGTAGAGTAAAATCATTAGCTGAAGGAGCTAGAGAAGCAGGACTTAAATTCTAAGAAATTATGTATCAAAAATACAAAAGCGCAGAGCTAGTAAAACCAAGTGGATTAGATCTTAAAGATCGTTTAGTTGGAGTACAAAGAGTTACTAAAGTAACTAAAGGTGGTAGAGCATTTGGTTTTTCAGCAATCGTAGTGGTTGGTGATGAAGCGGGTGTAGTAGGACACGGTTTAGGAAAATCTAAAGACGTTGCTAGTGCAATTGCAAAAGCAGTAGAAGACGCAAAGAAAAACCTAGTACGTATTCCTTTAATAAAAAGTACTTTACCACACGGACAAAAAGGAAAATTTGGTGGAGCAAGAGTAAACATCATTCCTGCAGCTCCTGGTACAGGAGTAATTGCTGGAGGAGCTGTAAGAACAGTTCTTGAGGCAGTTGGAGTACATGATGTATTATCAAAATCTCAAGGTTCATCAAACCCTCATAACGTAGTAAAAGCAACATTTGATGCTTTATTACAATTAAGAGATGCAAGAACAATTGCTCGTGATAGAGGAGTTTCTCTTGAAAAAGTTTTTAAAGGATAATAAAGGAAAACGATGGCAAAGATAAAAGTAAAAAAAGTAAAGAGTGCAATCAATCGTACGCAAAGACAAAAGAGAACTTTAGAAGCTCTTGGTCTTAAAAAGATTGGTCAAGTAGTAGAGCACGATGCCACACCAAATATCCTTGGTATGGTTGCTAAAGTTTCACATTTAGTTTCTGTTGAAGAAGCAAAATAATATAACACTTACAAATGGATTTAAGTAATTTAAAACCTGCAGAAGGTTCAGTAAAAAATCAAGGTAAACGAATAGGTCGTGGTCAAGGTACTGGAAAAGGTGGTACTGCAACACGTGGTCACAAAGGTGCTAAATCTCGTTCTGGTTACTCGAAAAAAGTTGGTTTTGAAGGAGGTCAAATGCCTATCCAACGTCGTGTACCTAAATTTGGTTTTACTAATATTAACCGTAAAGAATATCAAGGTATAAACTTAGATAAACTACAACAGTTAATTGACGACAAAGTAATTAAAGATACTCTTGATTTAGATACAATGATAGCATTACGTTTAGCTGGCAAAAATGAGCTAGTAAAAATATTAGGACGTGGTGAATTAAAATCTAAATTAACAGTAACAGCTCATAAATTTACAGCAACTGCAAAAGCAGCTATCGAAGCAGCTGGAGGAGAAGCAGTAACTTTATAATTAATTAAGAAGCATGAAATTTATAGAGACATTAAAGAATGTTTGGAAAATTGAAGAACTAAGAAACCGTATAATCTTAACATTAGGTTTACTCTTGGTATATCGTTTTGGAGCACAGGTAGTACTTCCAGGTATTGATGCTTCACAATTAGAAGGTATACAAGGTAATACTGAAGATGGTTTATTAGGTTTGTTAAATGCATTTACAGGAGGAGCATTTGCTAATGCTTCTGTTTTTGCTCTTGGTATCATGCCTTACATTTCTGCTTCGATTGTAGTACAATTAATGGGAATAGCTATTCCTTATTTACAAAAACTACAAAAAGAAGGAGCAAGTGGACAAAAGAAAATCACGCAAATAACACGTTGGTTAACTATTGCAATATGTTTGGTACAAGCTCCTGGATATCTAGCTAGCTTACCAGCTTTAGGAATTCCTCAATCAGCCTTTTTATTAGGCCAAGGAGGTTTATTTTATTTTTCTTCTGTTATTATTTTAGTAACAGGATGTATTTTTGCAATGTGGTTAGGTGAGAAGATTACAGATAAAGGTATTGGTAATGGTATTTCCTTATTAATTATGGTTGGTATAATAGCAACCTTGCCTAAAAACTTCTTATTAAACGCTTCTTCTAGATTAGAAGGTAATAATGTAATGTTAATTCTTTTTGAACTAGTAATTTGGTTAGCAATTATTGCAGCATGTATCATGTTAGTAATGGCTGTTAGAAAAATAGCAGTACAATATGCAAGAAGAACTGCATCTGGAGGATACGAGAAAAACGTATTTGGTGGTGCAAGACAGTTTATTCCATTAAAGCTTAATGCCTCAGGAGTAATGCCAATTATATTTGCACAAGCAATTATGTTTGTGCCAGGTTTAATAGGTAGTTCTTCGTTCTTAAAAGATACTTCGGCTGGACAATGGATGCAAACTAATTTTTCAGATATGTTTGGCTTTTGGTATAACTTAATATTTGCTTTATTAATTATTATATTTACATATTTTTATACTGCAATTACAGTACCAACAAATAAGATGGCAGATGATCTAAAACGTAGTGGAGGATTTATTCCTGGCATACGCCCTGGATCTGAAACATCAGAATATTTAGATAAAATCATGTCGCAAATCACATTACCTGGTTCTATATTTTTAGCACTTATTGCTGTGTTCCCAGCATTTATAGTTAAGCTAATGAATGTACAATCTGGTTGGGCTTTATTTTTTGGTGGAACATCACTATTAATTATGGTTGGAGTTGCAATTGATACTATGCAACAAGTAAATTCTTACTTGTTAAATAGACACTATGACGGCTTGATGAAAACTGGTAAAAATAGAAAAGCAGTAGCTTAATTTATATACTATGGCAAAACAAGCAGCAATAGAACAAGACGGAACAATTATTGAAGCATTATCAAATGCTATGTTTCGTGTTGAATTAGAAAATGGTCACATTGTGACTGCACACATTTCCGGTAAAATGCGTATGCATTATATTAAATTATTACCAGGAGATAAAGTAAAATTAGAAATGAGTCCTTACGATTTAACGAAGGCTCGTATAACTTATAGATACTAATACCAATACGATGAAAGTAAGAGCATCAGTTAAAAAAAGAAGCGCAGATTGCAAAATAGTGCGTAGAAAAGGTAGACTTTACGTGATTAACAAAAAGAATCCTAGATTCAAACAAAGACAAGGGTAATTATGGCAAGAATTGCAGGTGTAGACATACCAAAACAGAAAAGAGGAGTAATCTCTCTAACTTATATCTACGGAGTAGGTAGAAGCAGATCAAAAGAAATTTTAGCTTCAGCTAAAGTTGATGAAAGTATTAAAGTTCAAGATTGGAACGATGACCAAATAGCAGCCATTCGTGATGCTGTAGGTTCGTATACAATTGAAGGTGAATTACGTTCTGAAACACAATTAAACATTAAGCGATTAATGGATATTGGATGTTACAGAGGTATTCGTCATAGATCTGGTCTTCCATTAAGAGGACAACGTACTAAAAACAACTCTAGAACTAGAAAAGGTAGAAGAAAAACTGTTGCTAACAAGAAAAAAGCAACTAAATAATAACATAGTCTTTAGTCTTTAGACGTTGGAAAGAATCTGTTTGAAATTTAACGGTTTAGGATTCTAGCGACTATTAACTATTACTAAAAGCTAAATATAATATGGCAAAGTCAAGTACTAAAAAACGTAAAGTTATAGTTGATGCAGTTGGAGAAGTACACATTACAGCTTCTTTTAACAACATCATTATTTCACTTACTAACAAAAAAGGAGACGTTATTTCATGGTCTTCTGCTGGTAAAATGGGATTCAGAGGTTCTAAAAAGAACACTCCTTATGCTGCACAATTAGCTGCAGAAGATGCTGCTGCTGTAGCACAAGAAGCTGGGTTAAAGAAAGTGAAAGCTTACGTTAAAGGACCTGGAAATGGTAGAGAATCTGCTATTCGTTCTATTCATAATGCAGGAATTGAAGTAACAGAAATTATTGATGTTACTCCATTACCACATAATGGATGTCGTCCTCCTAAAAGAAGAAGAGTATAATTTATATATTTAATTAATTTAATAGCAACTGTTTTTATAGTTGCTATTAAATTTTTTATATGTAAATTTGCAAACTGAAAAATATAAACAAGTATCAACAAGAGATCAACGTTTGTCGAAGGATAAGATTAAGACCTTAATTCACAAACACTCTTAAAAACAATTTAAAATGGCAAGATATACTGGTCCTAAAACTAAAATAGCTCGTAAATTTGGTGAAGCTATATTTGGAGAAGATAAATCTTTTGAAAAAAGAAATTACCCTCCAGGACAACACGGAAACGCTAGACGTCGTGGAAAAAAATCTGAATACGCAATCCAGTTAATGGAAAAACAAAAAGCTAAATATACTTATGGTATTTTAGAGCGTCAATTTAGAGGTTTATTCAAAAAAGCAACTGCTGCACAAGGTATTACAGGTGAAGTTTTATTACAACTTTGCGAATCTAGATTAGACAATGTAGTATTTAGAATGGGAATTTCTCCTTCTAGAAGTGGCGCTAGACAATTAGTATCTCACAGACACATAACCGTAAATGGTGAGTTAGTAAATATTCCTTCTTATTCTTTAAAAGCAGGAGATGTTGTAGCTGTAAGAGAAAAATCAAAATCACTTGAAACTATTGATAAATCTTTATCAAACTCAAGTAACGTATACGAGTGGATTACTTGGAATAATGATACAAAGCAAGGAACTTATGTTTCTGTTCCTGCTAGAATTCAAATTCCAGAAAACATTAATGAGCAATTCATCGTAGAATTATATTCTAAATAATAAATAACCCACATTGGTATTTAGCCAAAGGATTTATTAGTCTTCTTCATACTTATAAATCGCGCAACTAAATAACAATTAAAACGAAGAAAATATGGCAGTATTTAATTTTCAAAAACCAGATAAAGTAATCATGATCGATTCTACTGACTTCGAAGGTAAATTCGAATTCAGACCATTAGAACCTGGTTATGGATTAACAGTTGGAAACGCTTTAAGAAGAGTTTTACTTTCTTCTTTAGAAGGATTTGCAATTACATCAGTAAGAATGGAAGGAGTAGATCACGAATTTTCTACTATCGCAGGTGTTGTTGAAGATGTTACAGAAATGATATTAAACTTAAAACAAATGCGTTTTAAGCGTCAAATAGAAGATGTAGATAACGAATCTGTTTCTATCTCTATTTCTGGCCAAGAACAAATTACAGCTGGAGATTTTCAAAAGTTTATTTCAGGATTTCAAGTATTAAATTCAGAATTAGTAATCTGTAATTTAGATCCTAAAGTAAACATTAACATGGAAATTACAATTGAAAAAGGAAGAGGTTATGTACCTGCAGAAGAAAACAAAAAATCATCTGCACCAATTGGTACAATCTTTACAGATTCTATTTATACACCTATAAAAAATGTTAAATATAGTATTGAGAATTTTCGTGTAGAACAAAAAACAGATTACGAAAAATTAGTTTTCGAAATTGTAACAGATGGTTCTATCACACCTCAAGATGCTTTAACAGAAGGAGCAAAAACGCTTATTCACCACTTTATGTTATTCTCAGATGAGCGTATCACATTAGAAGCGGATGAAATTGCACAAACTGAAACTTATGATGAAGAATCTCTTCACATGAGACAATTGCTTAAAACAAAATTAGTAGATATGGATTTATCTGTACGTGCACTTAATTGTTTAAAAGCTGCAGAAGTAGATACTTTAGGTGACTTAGTATCTTTCAATAAAAATGACTTAATGAAATTCCGTAACTTCGGTAAAAAGTCATTAACAGAGCTTGAAGAGCTTGTAAATGTTAAAGGTTTGAACTTTGGTATGGACCTTTCAAAATATAAATTAGATAAAGATTAATTACTTCATAGTTTGCTCCTCTAAAGAGAGTAGAGCTAGATGAAGCTAAAACAAAAATGTCATGAGACACGGAAAAAAAGTAAATCACTTAGGTAGACAAACAGCGCACAGAAAAGCAATGTTAGCAAATATGGCTTGTTCTTTAATAGAACACAAACGTATTAATACAACTGTAGCTAAAGCTAAAGCGTTAAAAGGTTTTGTTGAACCAATGATCACAAAGTCTAAAGAAGATACTACACATAACAGACGTATTGTTATGTCTAGATTAAGACAGAAAGATGCAGTAACAGAATTATTTAGAGAAGTTGCTACTAAAGTTGGTGATCGTCCAGGTGGTTATACTCGTATAATTAAGCTAGGAAATCGTTTAGGGGATAATGCAGATATGGCAATGATCGAACTTGTAGATTATAATGAAATCTACAATGCAGACAAAAAACCTAAGAAAACTACTCGTAGAAGTAGAAGAGGTGGAAATAAAGAAGTTGCACCAGTTGCAGAGACTAAAGCTACTAACGAAGAAGAATAAAAAAATAACATTTTTTTAACTTTTAATCAAAAGACAAACTTAATTAAGTTTGTCTTTTTTTTTATATTTACATCTAGAATAAACACTAAAATCTTATTATGAAAAAACTAATTTTTATTGCACTCTTTATGAGTGTCACAATTTCTTTTGCACAAAGTAGTACTACAATTTTACCCGATGGAGGAGGAAATAATGGTAGTGATATACAGAATATTAATGGAAGAAGCGGATTTTGGATAAATTCTACAATATCAAGTGATTTAGAAGGTACTTTTTATTTATATAACAATTGGATAAATAGAGCAGAAGTTCATGATGTAAGTGGTAAAGGATATAATATACCAAATTGTAACTTTAATGTGAAATTTAACCGTATTGAAGCTCTTTTAGATAATGATAAAACCGGTAAGGTTTTTGCTTTTAATAATAGAGATTTAACCAAAGTAAAGATTGGTAGAAAATCTTTTGTTAAAAAAAGTATCGATAAAGGACAAAGTTATTTATTAGAAGTAGTACATGAAGGTAAAGAAATAGCATTATTTAAAGCATATAGCCCAACAATAACAACTACTAGAATTAACCCTATGACTCAACAAAAAATGGGTAAAGATAAAATAGATATTACTTCTAGTTATTATGTAGAGAAAAATGGTGAAATTGAAGCTATTAAAATTAAAAAGTCAAGCGTTTTAAAGTTAATGGCTAATAAAAAAGAAGCGGTTAAAAGCTTTATTAAAGAAAATAAACTTTCTGTCTCAGAAGATGCTGATCTTTTTAAAATATTTCAATATTATGATACATTATAGTAATTGTTAATAAGGATATAAAAATATAAAGGATAAACTATTTTAGTTTATCCTTTTTTTTATGCAATTTTGTAAACCAAACAACACTACAAAACACACACAATGAAATACCAATCTCTTAGAAAAGCAATCATTCTATTAGCAGATGGAACCATTTTTCATGGTAAAGCAGTCGCTAATAAAGAAGGAACTTCTTTTGGAGAAGTTTGTTTTAATACTGGAATGACAGGTTATCAAGAAATTTTCACAGACCCTTCTTACTTTGGCCAACTAATGGTAACAACCAATGCACATATTGGTAATTATGGTACAAATACCGAAGAAATAGAATCGGATGCTATAAAAATTGCAGGATTAATCTGTAAGAATTTTAGTTACGAGTATTCTCGAGATGCAGCAGATGCTTCATTAGAAGAATTTTTAGACAAAAACAACCTTTTAGCTATTTCAGATATAGATACAAGAGCTCTTGTAAGTTATATTAGAGATAATGGGGCTATGAATGCAGTAATTTCTACAGATGTTGAAAATATTGATGGACTAAAAAAAGAACTTGCTCAAATACCAAAAATGCAAGGTTTAGAACTAGCTTCAAAAGTTTCAACTAAAGAAGCCTATTATTTTGGAAATGAAAATGCTTCTTTAAAAATTGCAGCTCTAGATATAGGAATTAAAAAGAACATACTTCGAAACTTAGCAAAAAGAGACGCGTACATTAAAGTGTTTCCATACAACGCTAAATTTGAAGAATTAGAAGCATGGAATCCAGATGGATATTTCTTGTCTAATGGACCAGGAGATCCTGAACCTCTAATAGAAGCTCAACAAGTAGCAAAAGAGATTATTAAAAAAGACTTACCATTGTTTGGTATCTGTTTAGGGCATCAAGTTATTGCTTTAGCCAACGGAATCTCTACTTATAAAATGCATAATGGACATAGAGGTATTAACCATCCAGTAAAGAATTTAATAACAGGTAAAGGAGAAATTACTTCGCAAAATCATGGGTTTGCAATTAATAGAGAAGAAACAGAAGCACATCCAGACCTAGAAATAACACACCTACACCTTAATGATGATACCGTTGCAGGAATTAAAATGAAAAGCAAAAACTGTTTTTCGGTACAATATCATCCAGAAGCTAGTCCTGGACCACATGATTCATCTTATTTATTTGATGAGTTTATTAAAAACATTAGAGCTAATTAATACAAAAAAGACAACAAAAATAGAACTTTGTTGTCTTTTCTGTTTTACTAAAACGTTATCGAAACAATTATAAATAATTCTTTAATTAACTTACTAAATAAAAGATAATTAAAAGTAAATTTGAACAACAAAAACATATTTTATGAGCATTATAATTAATATTCACGCAAGACAAATTTTAGATTCAAGAGGAAATCCAACAGTAGAAGTAGATGTTATTACAGAAAATGGATTTTTAGGAAGAGCAGCTGTACCATCAGGTGCTTCAACAGGAGAACACGAAGCTGTAGAGCTACGTGATGGTGGAAAAGCATTCATGGGAAAAGGTGTAACCAAAGCTGTAACTAATGTGAATACAATTATTGCAGAGGAATTATTAGGTGTTTCTGTTTTTGATCAAAATGATATTGATCAAATCATGATAGATTTAGATGGTACCCCAAACAAATCTAAATTAGGAGCAAATGCAATTTTAGGAGTTTCCTTAGCCGTTGCAAAAGCAGCAGCAAATGAATTAGCTTTACCATTATATCGTTATGTAGGAGGTGTTTCAGCTAACACATTACCAGTTCCAATGATGAATATCATTAATGGAGGCTCACATAGTGATGCACCAATAGCTTTTCAAGAATTTATGGTAATGCCTGTAAAAGCTAAAAACTTTACACATGCAATGCAAATGGGAACGGAAATTTTCCATAACTTAAAAAAAGTATTGCACGATAGAGGATTAAGCACAGCTGTTGGAGATGAAGGTGGTTTTGCACCAAACCTAGAAGGAGGAACAGAAGATGCTTTAGAAACTATTGCAAAAGCAGTAGATAATGCAGGATACAAATTAGGAGACGATGTTATGATTGCTTTAGATTGTGCTTCTGCAGAATTTTATGTAGACGGAAAATACGATTACACTAAATTTGAAGGAGACAAAGGAAAAGTAAGAACAAGTAAAGAACAAGCAGATTACTTAGCCGAATTAGCAGCTAAATACCCAATAATATCTATTGAAGATGGAATGGATGAAAACGATTGGGACGGTTGGAAATATTTAACAGAGAAAATTGGCGATAAAGTGCAATTAGTTGGAGATGATTTATTTGTAACTAACGTAGAACGTTTATTAAGAGGTATAGAAAGTAATACCGCAAATTCTATTTTAATAAAAGTTAATCAAATTGGTACATTAACAGAAACTATTGCAGCTGTAAATATGGCTCACAACGCTGGTTACACTTCTGTAATGTCTCATAGATCTGGTGAAACAGAAGATAATACTATTGCCGATTTAGCAGTTGCTTTAAATTGTGGGCAAATAAAAACAGGTTCTGCATCTCGTAGTGATAGAATGGCAAAATACAACCAATTACTTCGTATAGAAGAAGAATTAGGACAAGTAGCTTACTACCCGAAAGAGAAAGCTTTTAAAATAAAGTAGATTTTTTAGTTTAAAAGAAGAGTTCTATTCTTCAACTTTTAAAGTTCGATTAATCTCTACAATAAATAAATTTGCTAACTTTGCAAAAAAAAACAAATAAATGCATTTTGCATTTATTTGTTTTATTATTAAATGATTATGAAAAAAAATTACCTTTTTACATTACTATTTTCGTTACTATTTAGTCTAACTTTTTCTCAAGTATTACCTGAAGGTTTTGCCTTGGTTGAAGTTACCGACAAAGTTGAAAATGCAAGTTGTTTTGCTTTTATAGATGAAAACAATATCCTAATAGCAAAGCAAAATGGAGAAATATACTTGCATGAAAATGGAGTTACTTCTGCAGAACCAATAGTTTATATACCAACAATAAATTCCACAATAAGTGGAGATAGAGGGTTAGCTTCTATTGCTGTAGATCCAGATTATCCAAGTTCTCCATACGTCTATATTACATATACAGTAGAAGAATCAACAAATAATGTAGTTTCTAGATTTAACTATTCTAATGGTGTTTTCGATTTATCTTCAGAGCTAGTGCTTTTAGAATTAAGTCCCATTTTATATAGATGGCATGTTGGAGGTGCTATCGTTTTTGATGATGCTGGCCATTTATTTACTACAACTGGTGATAATAGTATCCCAAATAATGCACAAGACATCAATACTACCCATGGAAAAGTATTACGTATTAATAAAGATGGTACTATTCCAACAGACAACCCATATTATGGTAGTGGAGGAGTTAGTGATTTGTTTTGGGGAATTGGATTGAGAAACCCATATACAATGGCTATTCATAAAGCAACTAATACAATTTATATAAATGATGTAGGGCAAGTAGCTTGGGAAGAAATTAATAACGCTACTGTAGCAAATAGAAATTTTGGATGGCCAAATGAAGAAGGACCAAATAGTACTGCAACTTCTATTTACGATGAACCTTCTTATGCTTATGCGCATCCAGGTGTTGTAAATGATATAACAGGTTATGCTATTACAGGAGGAGCTTTCTATGATCCATTAGTGCCAAAATATCCTAACGAATATGTAAATAAATATTTCTTTTTAGAATTTTCTAATCAATGGATTAATATAGTAGACCCTTATGATGATCTTACAGATGGTCATACTCATATTCACGATTTAACAAGTACAAGAGAAACTTTTGCTACAGGGATTCCTAGAGGTGGAATTTACCTTACAACAAGTCCAGATGGTTATTTATACTTTTTTAGTAGAATAGATAATATCTTATATAAGATTGAGTATACAGATACAGATATACCTGTTATAATTCAACAAGAAGAAGATACTGTAACTATGGACGGAGAGAGAACTACTTTTAATGTTGTTGCTGCTGGTGCTCCAGATTTAACTTACCAATGGTATAAGAATGGAACTATTATCTCTAATGCACCAAACGCTGCTATTTATAGAATATGGACTACCACAATGGCTAGTGCAGGTACATATCAGGCTAGAGTATTTAATTCTTATGGAGAAGTTTGGAGTGAAACTTTTGAATTAACAGTAATTCCCTTTAATGAATCAGCAACAGTTACTGTAACAGCTACCTCTCCCGTAAATGGAAGTATGTACCAAGCAGGAGAAACTATCAATTTTTCAGCTACTGCTACCGATCCAGAAATGGGCGTAATACCTGCATCAAATTATACTTGGTTTGTTGAGTTTCATCATAACGATCATTTACATGATGGGCCAGCATTTGCAACTGGAGTAGATAGCGGAACTTTTGTTATTCCAGATGTAGGCGAAATAGCTTCTGATGTGTGGTATAAAATTATAGCTAAAGTTACAGATGATATTGATCAAGAATCTGAAGGATTTGCTGAAGTTTTTCCTTTAAAAACCGATATTACTTTTGCAACACAACCTGCAGGACTTGAAGTGAGTATTGATGGCCCTGGAATAGTTACACCATTTACAGAAACATTTGTAGAACACTTAAGGTTGCCTATAGGAGCTCCTTCACAAACAGTTAATGGTACCGATGGTGTATATAGATTAAACTATTGGTCTGAGACAGTTACTAATGATTTATATTTAATTCCAGAAGAAGAAACAACATTAACAGCAGTTTTTGAACTTTGTACAAACCCAGATAATATTCCTACGTTAACCTATACGGAAAGCATTGATGGAATTGAATTTAATTGGAACACAACGAGTACTGCTTGTAATCAAGGGTTTACTTTAGAAAATATGGATTCACTTGAAACCTATACCATTTTTGCTAATAATGTAGATAGTGATTATAGTCAACTAGTTAATAATTTAGTTACAGGTACTCAATATAATTTTAGAGTTCAAGCATATAATGAATATGGAGTTTCCGACTATACTTATATTACTTTTACACTGGGAGTAGACAACTTTAGTGCCTTTAATGGTATTCGTGTATATCCTAATCCTGTAAACAATTATTTCAATATTGAAGGTTTAAATGAAAATGAAGAATACACCTTAAATTTATACTCCCTTTTAGGGCAGTCTGTAGAAAATTTTAAAACCAATAGCATAGAAGGTACACATCTAGAATATGATATGTCTAAGCTAGAAAGTGGTATTTACTTTTTAAAAGTATCTGTTAATGGAAAAAATAAAACGTTTAAAATTATAAAAGAATAAACCAATATTATTTGACTTAAAAAAAAACGCTTATTGACAAAATAAGCGTTTTTTTTGTGACATAAATTTTAATAATAATCCTATTAAAAAAACCTTTGTCACTTCGCTTTAATAATCGTGTGATTTTTCGTAATTTAGCATTCCGCAAAACAAAATAATACTCAAATATAAATATGTCAAAAACAGCTACATTAGAGATTGATGGAAAAAAGTATGAATTTCCTTTAATTGTAGGTACAGAAAACGAAGTTGCTATAGATATTAAAACCTTAAGAGGAGCAACAGGTGGAATAACAACTATAGATCCAGGTTATAAAAATACAGGAGCATGCGAAAGTGCTATCACATTTTTAAATGGAGAAGAAGGTATTTTAAGATATAGAGGTTATTCTATTGAAGAATTAGCAGAAAAAGCAGATTTCCTTGAAGTAGCATTCTTGCTTATTTTTGGTGAATTACCAACTAAAGTAGAATTAGAAAAATTTCATTCAGACATAAAAGCCCAGTCGGTTGTAGATGATGACATAAAAAAAATATTAGATGCATTCCCTAAATCTGCACATCCAATGGGAGTACTATCTTCTTTAACAAGTGCATTAACAGCATTTAATCCTTCTTCTGTAAATGTAGATTCAGAAGAGGATATGTACAAAAGTGTAGTTAGAATTCTAGGTAAATTTCCTGTGTTAGTAGCATGGACAATGCGTAAAAAACAAGGCCTGCCATTAAATTATGGAGACAACTCGTTAGGTTATGTAGAAAACATCTTAAAAATGATGTTTGAAAAACCAAACGAAGAATATAAACAAAGTTCCATTTTAGTTAATGCCTTAGATAAGCTATTAATTTTACATGCAGATCACGAGCAAAACTGTTCTACTTCTACAGTACGTATAGTAGGTTCTGCACACACTGGTTTATTTGCTTCTATTTCTTCGGGTATTTCTGCACTTTGGGGACCATTACACGGTGGCGCAAACCAAGCAGTTTTAGAAATGTTAAGTGGTATTGAAGAGGATGATGGAGATACAAAAAAATATATGGCTAAAGCTAAGGACAAGAGTGATCCTTTCCGTTTAATGGGCTTTGGACATAGAGTATATAAAAATTTCGACCCAAGAGCAAAAATTATAAAAGTAGCTGCAGACGAGGTTCTAGGAGATCTTGGTGTAGAAGATCCAATTTTAGATATAGCAAAAGGACTAGAAAAAGAAGCACTAGAAGATAAATATTTTGTGGATAGAAAATTATATCCAAATGTAGATTTCTATTCTGGTATTATTTATAGAGCTATGGGGATTCCTACAGATATGTTTACTGTAATGTTTGCATTAGGTAGATTGCCAGGTTGGATTGCGCAATGGCGTGAAATGCGTTTACGTAAAGAACCAATTGGTAGACCAAGACAAATATATATTGGAGAAAATAGTAGAGCTTTTAAAGACATTAAAAACAGATAAGATTAATAACTTAATCTGTAAAAAAGCTTCATAAGAAATTATGGAGCTTTTTTATATATTTACATCATGTTAAAACTAAACGTAAAAAACGAAACATCAAGATTAAGAGCAGTTGTTTTAGGTATTGCAAAAAGTAATGGGCCAACACCAAGTTTGGAAGAAGCTTACGATCCTAAATCAGCCTATCATATTAAACAAGGAACTTACCCAATAGAAGAAGATATGGTAAAAGAAATGGAAGCTGTTGCATCCGTTTTTAAAAAATATGATGTTACTATATATAGACCAGAATTAATAAAAGATTGTAATCAAATATTCGCAAGAGATATAGCTTTTGTAATTGATGATGTTTTTGTAAAAGCCAATATTTTACCAGATAGAGAAAACGAATTAGACGCTATAAAATACGTGGTAGATCAAATTGATCCAGATAAAGTAATTCGACCACCAGAAGAAGTTCATATTGAAGGAGGAGATGTAATGCCTTGGAATGATTATATTTTTGTTGGTACCTATAGAGAAGCGGATTATGCAGATTATATTGTTGCTAGAACCAACATAGAAGGTGTGGCATTCATAGAAAACACATTTCCTAATAAAATAGTAAAGTCTTTTAATTTAAGAAAATCGCAAACAAACCCAAGGGATAATGCCTTACATTTAGATTGCTGTTTTCAGCCATTAGGAACCAATAAAGCAATCCTACATAAGGAAGGGTTTCTTGAAGAAGAAGAATATGAATGGTTGTTAAATTTCTTCGGTAAAGAAAATTGTTTCCTAATAACAAAAGAAGAAATGTATAACATGAATAGTAATGTGTTTTCCATTTCTGAAGATGTAGTGATTTCAGAAAAAAACTTCACACGTTTAAACACTTGGCTTCGAGAAAACGGATTTACTGTTGAAGAAGTTCCCTACGCCGAAATATCCAAACAAGAAGGATTACTTCGCTGTAGCACCATGCCATTAATTAGAGACTAAATTCTTTATAGACCCAAAAAAAACATGCAACAAACCACAAATACAATATTAATGATTCGTCCTATTAATTTTAGGAGGAATGAGCAAACTGCAGTAAATAATTATTATCAAAAAGAAGCAGATGGTATATTGCCAGAAACAGAAAATGTAAAAGCCCAGAAAGAGTTTGATACTTTTGTAGAAAAACTACGAGATAAAGGGGTTCATGTTGTTGTTATAAGTGATACGGAAGAATTTGATACTCCAGACTCTATTTTTCCTAATAATTGGATTTCTTTTCATGAAAACGGAACCGTTGGTATTTATCCAATGTTTGCAGAAAATAGAAGAAATGAAAGAAGAGAAGATGTTTTGTTAGCATTAGAAAAAGAAGGCTTTGTTATTGAAAATATTGTAGACTATACAAGCGCAGAGGAAGAAGGCGTTTTTTTAGAAGCAACAGGAAGTATTCTTTTAGATCGGAAAAATAGTATTGCTTATTGTGCATTATCTGCACGTGCAGATGAAGAATTATTTATAGAATTTTGTGAAGATTTTGAATATAATCCAATAATATTTACAGCTAATCAAACTGTAAATGGCAAACGAGAAGCTATATACCATACTAATGTAATGATGTGTCTTGCAGAAACTTTTGCTGTAATTTGTTTAGATGCTATAGACGATAAAAAAGAACGTAAAAACGTAGTTAAACATTTACAAGAAAGCGGTAAAGAAGTTATACGTATAACCGAAGAACAAGTAAGTAGTTTTGCTGGTAATATGCTACAAGTAAGAGGGAAAGAGGATAAGCGTTTTTTAGTTATGAGTCAAGCAGCTCATGATAGTTTAACTCCTGCTCAAATTAAAATGATTACTAAACATAGCGAAATTGTTAGTAGTAGTTTAGATACAATTGAATCTTGTGGTGGTGGTAGTGCACGTTGTATGATGGCAGAAGTGTTTTTGCCTAAAAATTAAACACCTCCTGAAGGATTTGTTTTTGGTAATTCTACATAAAAAGTACTACCAATATCTTCGGTGCTTTCTACCCAAATTTTACCATGATTGAGTTCTACTAGTTCTTTACAAATAGTTAAACCTAATCCCGTACCTTTTTCGTTTTTAGTACCAATAGTTGTAAAAGAATTATTTTTAAATAATTGGTCTTGGTTTTCTTTAGAAATACCAACTCCTGTATCTCCTATACTAATTAAAGTGTTTCCGTTGCTGATGTTGTTTTTTATTGTTATGGTATCTCCAGATTTACAAAACTTAACGGCATTAGTAAGTAGATTTTGAATAATAATTTCTACCATACTTTTGTCTGCATAAACAAAATCGCGTAAAGAGTTATCTTCTATCTTAATGTTTTTCTTTTCTGTTTTTTGTTCGATAAGTTTTAATTTATCTAAAAACACTTCTTGTACATCAAACAGGCTAGGTTTAGATTCTAAGGACTGCATTTGTGATTTCGACCAATTTAAAAGATTAAATAAAAGTAAAGATGCATTATTTGCGTTTTCGCTTAATTCTGGTAATAAATGGTTGAATTCTGCTTTACTTAGGGATCCATCTTTAAGTAAATCTATAAACCCTTTAATAGAAGTAAGGGAGTCTTTTAAGTCATGAGATACAATTGAAAACAGTTTGTCTTTTACTGTATTAATATCTTCAAGGTTTTTAGTTTGATTTAAAATGGCTTCGTTTTGTATATTAATTTGCTTGTTTTTGTCTTCTAATTCTTTAGTATATTTTATACTGTTGTTCCTTTTTAAGTAGATTAAAATTAAAAAAGTAGACACCACGAGTAAAGCGAGAAGTAAAGAGTAAAAAATAAGTTTTAATCTGCTTATCTCTTCTTGATTAGCTTTCTTTTCTTCTTCGTGTTTACTTATTAATTCTTGATTTACTACATTATTATTAATGTTTAAATCTTGCTTTTCTAAAGGAACTACAATAGGTTCTTTTATTAAGGAAGCATGAGAAGCTTCTTGTTGTTGTTGGTTTTTAACTTTTTCTTTAAGCTCGAAGTACCTTTTTTGCCAAATATAAGCTAGTTTAAAATTACTTTCTACAGAATCTAGTTTTGCTCGTAAACCATAGTTTTTTATTAGCTCATTATCGTCCTTTAACTTTCTTGCTATTGTCGTTGCTTCATAAAGCAAGCGCTCTGCAACTATTGGTTTTTTTTCTCTTAAATATAATTCTCCAGCTGTATTAAGACCTATTAAAACACCTTTGTCATTATTAATTCTTCTGTTTAATCTTAGTCCTTGTGTTACATATTCTTTAGCTTGATCTAGATTGTTAAGGGCAAGATAAGAGCGTCCTATATTAGTTAACACATCCCCTCTTAGCTCAGAGTCATCTTCGTCAATACTAGTAAGTACATTATTATAATGATAAATTGCTTTTTGGTAGTCTTGCTTGTGATAAAATAAATCCCCTAGGTTTTTACTGGTAACTATAATTTCTTCCTGGTAACCAAGGCTTTCTTGTAAATCAAGAGTTTTTTTATAAAATATTATAGCTTGATCATAAACCTTCATTTTGTAGTATGCAGTAGCTAAATTTCTGTAAGCATCACAAAGTTCATTCTTTAAATCACGTTTTTCAAGGATGTCTATAGAAGAAAGCGAAAACTGTAATCCTTTGTCATAGTTTCCTCTTGCAATCTCAATCAAACCAATGCTATTATTAATTTTTGCAATACCTAGTGTGTCAGCTAAAGAAATGTAAAGCTCTTTTGACTTTGTGTAGTTTTCAATTGCATTAATATAATCTTCTTTTTTTGCAAAAATTAAAGCTTTGTAATAGGTGATTTCAGCAATACCTGCCTTGTAATTTAAGTCATTAGATAGTTTTTCACTTTCTCTAATAAATTGTAGCGCTTTACTGTAATCTTTAGTGTGGTATAATAACTTAATTATTTGTAAAGAGGTATTAACCTTTGTAGTGTCAGGTTTCTGAAAAGCTAGTTGAATAGTAAGATTGTCAAGATCCTCGTCTTGCGAGAAGCCTAAAAGCACACTAAAACAAAAAATAAGAGTAATCAGTTTCCTCATTTAATACATTTACAACAGTAAGGTATCAACTAAGAGTCTTTTTTGAGGGAATCAAAAACACTTTGTTAAATTATAATTAGTTAAAAGTTATTAAAGAATTATCCAGTTTTTTAGGGATAGGATTTAATTCTATTAAGGCAAAACTCAATAAAACAGATTTAATAAACTAATTAATGCGATTTAATGCATAAAAATTAGATAAAGTGAGCTTTTATTTTGGCATGCTATATTTTAAAAGGCAAAACACTAATAATAAGGACAAATGGTATTCATTTTCACTCCTTAAAAAAGCCAAAATTTATAGTTATTTGTATTTTAGTTTCTATTTATAAGCAAATTTTTTCGGCAATAATATACTATATTTGCATCCTTAAAATGAAAAGTAAAATGAGCCTTCAAGACACTTTAACAAATCATATAAAACAAGCAATTAATTCTATTTATAAAGTTGCATTAGAAACTGTAGAATTTCAAGCAACTAGAAAAGAGTTTGCTGGAGATATTACTGTTGTAGTTTTTCCTATGTTACGCGTAATAAAAGGAAACCCTATCCAGATTGGTGAAGCTATAGGTAATTATTTGGTTGAAAATGTTGCAAATGTTAAAGCATTTAATGTGGTTAAAGGCTTTTTAAATGTGGAAATTGAAGATGGATATTATAAAGATTTTTTTAATAGCATTAAAACGAATACTACTTTTGGTTTTGTAGCACCTTCTGTAAATGAAAAAGCTGTTATGGTAGAATATTCTTCGCCTAACACAAATAAACCGTTGCATTTAGGTCATGTTCGAAATAACTTATTAGGATATAGTGTTGCCGAAATAATAAAAGCTGCTGGTAAAAAAGTGTACAAAACACAGATTATTAATGACAGAGGTATTCATATTTGTAAAAGTATGTTGGCTTGGCAACGTTTTGGTAATAATGAAACTCCAGAAAGTACTGGCTTAAAAGGGGATAAGTTAGTTGGTAATTATTATGTGAAATTTGATCAAGAATATAAAAAAGAAATTAAAGACTTAATTGCTAAAGGGCAAACCGAAGACGAAGCCAAAAAGAATGCACCAATTTTATTAGAAGCGCAAGAAATGCTCATAAAATGGGAGGCAGGAGATGAAGAAGTGGTTGCGCTTTGGACCAAAATGAATACTTGGGTTTATGACGGTTTTAATATTACTTATAAAAATTTAGGAGTAGATTTTGATACACTTTACTATGAAAGTGAAACCTATTTATTAGGAAAAGAATTTGTTGCCGAAGGTTTGAAAACAGGAGTTTTCTTTAGTAAAGAAGATGGTTCTGTTTGGTGTGACTTAACAGACGATGGTTTAGACGAAAAAATTGTATTGCGTAGTGATGGGACTGCCGTTTATATGACGCAAGATATTGGTACTGCTATACAACGTGTTAAAGACTACCCAGATGTTGGAGGAATGGTGTATACGGTAGGTAACGAGCAAGATTATCACTTTCAAGTGTTGTTTTTAATTCTGAAAAAACTTGGGTTCGATTGGGCTAAAAACCTTTTTCATTTAAGCTATGGAATGGTAGATTTACCTTCTGGAAAAATGAAAAGTAGAGAAGGAACTGTTGTGGATGCCGATGATTTAATCGTAGAAATGGCCACTACTGCAGGAGAAATATCTCAAGAGTTAGGAAAACTGGAAAACTATTCGGAAGCTGAAAAACAAGAGCTTTATAAAACTATCGGTCTTGGTGCATTAAAATATTATATCTTAAAAGTAGATCCTAAAAAACGAATTTTATTCGATCCAAAAAGTTCTATCGATTTTCAAGGTAACACAGGTCCTTTTATTCAATATACATACGCTAGAATACAATCTATTTTGCGTAAGGCAAACTTAGACGATGTTGTTTTATCGAGTACAGTAGAGGTCGCTCTGCACGATAAAGAAAAAGAGCTAGTAAAGCAATTACAATTGTTTCCAGAAGTTATACAAAATGCAGCAGACAATCATAGTCCGGCTTTAATTGCAAATTACACTTATGACTTAGTAAAAGAGTTTAACTCTTTTTACCAAAATGTATCTATTCTAGGAGCTAATACTCAAAATGAAAAAGTGTTTCGAGTACAACTAGCTTACGTAGTAGCAAATACGATTAAGAATGCATTTGGACTATTAGGTGTTCAGGTTCCTGAAAGAATGTAATAAATTGGCGAGAAAGCAAGAACCTAATGTTTTTAGAGTTTTTGTTTTATTGCTGATAAAGGCGTTTTAATATTTTTGTTAGAAAGTTAATATTCCAAATTACTGCAAACCGCGTAAGCCTTCGTAAATAACAATACTTACCGCATTTGCTAAGTTTAAGCTTCTAACATGTTCGCTATATAACGGGATTTTAAAAAGCTTATCTTCATTCTTTTCTGTAAGTGCTTTTGGTAAGCCAGCAGATTCTTTTCCAAAGATCAAAAACATATTGTCTTTAAAGGTAATATCCCAATGCTTCTTTGTACCATGACTAGATAAAAAGACCATATTGGCATCTTTGTTTTTAGAGAGAAAATCGTCAATGTTCTCGTAATAATGAAGATTTAAATGTTGCCAATAATCTAATCCTGCACGTTTTAAACGAGTGTCTGTAATTTCGAAACCAAAAGGTTTTACTAAATGTAAATTAGATCCAGAAGCTAAGGCTAGTCGGCCAATATTTCCGGTATTATTTGGTATTTCGGGTTCTATGAGTACAATGTTAAGTGGCATTTTTTGAAACTAGTTTTAATATAATTAATCGTAAAAGTAATATAAAAGGAAATCCATGTAAAACAAGATCAAACCAGTCCATTGGTTGCATACTACTAGCGCCACCCAATAGCCATTTTATTTTACCAAAAAAATGCGGCTCTGGAAGAAATGGAGCTAAACCTAAAGTAAGGCATAGCATAATAATTATTTTCCAGTCGTTTAGTAGTTTCATGATTTAATTAAGAATATTTTTTACAAAACTGTCTATTTGTGAAACTCCTTTATTGGTTAGATGTTTTATAAATGCGGAACCAATAATTGCTCCTTTTGCATGTGCAGTTGCTTGTATAAATGTTTCATTATTTGAAATACCAAAACCAATAACTTGCGGGTTGTTAAGTTGCATATCTGCAATGCGTTTAAAGTAGTTGGTTTGTTCTTCTCCAAAGCCAGAACTACTACCTGTTACGCTAGCACTACTTACCATATATATAAAACCATTAGATATAGAATCTATAAAATGAATACGTTCCATACTAGTTTGCGGAGTAATTAGAAATACATTGATTATTCCGTATTTTTCAAAAATAGCTTTGTACTGTTCGTGGTATACATCAACCGGTAAATCCGGAATTATTAATCCGTCAATTCCAATCTCTTGGCATTTTTTACAGAAATCTTCTACACCATATTGCAGCATTGGGTTAAAATACCCCATGATTATTAACGGAATTGAAACTGTTTTACGAATATCTTTTAACTGATCGAAAAGCACTTCGGTAGTCATTCCGTTTTTTAGAGCTTGAGTTGAACTTGCTTGAATGGTTGGTCCATCTGCTAATGGATCACTAAAAGGCAAGCCAATTTCTATCATGTCTACACCACTTTTTTCTAGATTTTGAATAATGGTTGTAGTGTCGTCTAGACTTGGGTAACCAGCTGTGAAATATATAGAAAGTAACTTCTTGTCTTCTTTAAGTTTTGTTGGAATGCGATTCATAATATTTTTTTATTTGTCATTTTGTAAAACAAGGTGACTTGGTGTTCTTTTCGTTTGGGTTTTTATAATAAATGAGGTTGTTGCGTTAAGGATGGAAAGGTTTGTTTGAGCTCATCTTTGATAGCGAGCCTAGACAGCCTGACCCTTGTGGTAACGCCATAATTATTATTTTAAAATTTAAAATAGTCTATATAATTCTGTAAATCTTTATCGCCACGACCCGAAAGACTTAGTACTACTACATCTTCTGGTTGAAACTTTTTTTGCTCGAAAACAGCTAAAGCATGTGAACTCTCAATGGCTGGGATAATCCCTTCTAACTTACATAATTCTAATCCTGCGTTCATGGCTTGGTCATCTGTAATGGCAATAAATTCTGCACGGCCTGTTTTGTATAAATGGGCATGCATTGGGCCAACGCCTGGATAATCTAAGCCTGCAGAAATAGAGTAAGGCTCTGTAATTTGTCCGTCATTAGTTTGCATCAATAAGGTTTTACTACCATGAATAATACCTTCTTTTCCTAATACGGAAGTTGCGGCACTTTCGCCAGAATCTACTCCTAAACCAGCAGCTTCAATAGCAATAAGTTTTACATCTGTATTTTCTAAAAAATGATAATATGCTCCAGCAGCATTACTGCCTCCTCCAACACAAGCGACTACATAATCTGGATTGGTTTTACCTTCGTGTTCTTGTAGTTGCCATTGTATTTCTTCGGAAACGACTGCTTGAAAACGGGCAACCATGTCTGGATAGGGGTGTGGTCCTACAACACTTCCAATAATATAATGCGTGTCTACGGGGTTGTTAATCCAATCTCTTATCGCTTCGTTTGTTGCGTCTTTAAGTGTGCGGCTTCCGGATAATGCAGGAACTACAGTTGCGCCCAACATTTTCATTCTTGCAACATTAGGTGCTTGTCTGGCAATATCGATTTCACCCATATAAACAATACACTCTAGACCCATTAAAGCACAAACGGTTGCTGTGGCAACACCATGTTGTCCTGCACCAGTTTCGGCAATAATTCTATGTTTTCCTAAGCGTTTTGCCATTAAAATCTGACCAATAGTATTGTTGATTTTATGCGCTCCTGTATGATTTAAATCTTCACGTTTTAAATATACTTTCGTATTGTATTTTTTAGAAAGACGTTTGGCAAAATAGAGTGGAGAAGGTCTACCAACATAATCTTTTAAAAGTTGATTAAACTCTTTTTGAAATTCTGGTTCTGCCATCACCTTTAAATAGTTTTGACGTAACTCTTCTACATTTGGATACAACATTTCTGGAATGTATGCACCTCCAAATTCGCCGTAGTATCCTTTTTCGTTGATGTTATAATTCATGTTTTAAAATATTGTATCTCTAACGGATATAGTTGTTAATAGCCAATTGGTGTTTGAATTCTTTTAGTTTACGAAGGTCTTTTATTCCCGGTGAATTTTCAAATTTGCTATTTAAATCGAGTGTACAACATAAATCAGATTCTGGACGCTTTAGAAATAGTAGTAATGCATCTATTTCGTCTGGACCAATTCCTCCGCTTAAAAAATATGGTTTTTTGGAAGGGTATTTTTTAAATACATTCCAATTAAAAGGATATCCATTTCCTCCAGGTTCTTTTCCTTTAGTATCAAAAAGAAAATATTTGCAAACATCTTCATAGGCTTCTAAGACACTAAAGTCGAATTGATTTTTTACAGAAAAGACTTTGATAACTATTACGTCATATTCCTTTAACTGTTCGCAAAATTCTGGAGATTCATTTCCGTGTAATTGCACGCCTTGTAAATTATAAGTTTCTATTTTATCTACAATATAATTAAGTGAAGCATTTACAAAAACGCCTATTTTTTCAATGCTTTCCGATATTTCTGGGATTTCTGTATTTAAGAATCTTGGTGATTTTTCATAAAATATAAAACCAAGATAGTCTGGTTGTATTTCTGCAACATCTAAAATGTTGTTTTCGGATTTCATTCCGCATATTTTTAGTTTCATTGAAAATCTTATTTTCATTTCCGTGAAAACGGAAATCTTATTCATACTTAGTTTTATATAGAATGGATTCCGCATCAAGTACGGAATGACAAACTTATTTGTTTAAATTATTTATAAATGTCTTAGCACTTTTACCTGCGTTTTCTGTTTTCATAAAGTTCTCACCTATTAAAAAACCTTTGTAGCCATAAGGTTGTAATTGTTTAATAGCATCTACAGAGCTAATACCACTTTCTGATACTTTTACAAAGTCGTTAGGAATTTGTTCACTTAGCAATTTACTGGTTTCAAGGTTGACTTCAAATGTTTTTAAATTTCTATTATTTACACCTAACATGTCTAAGCTTGGCATGATCGATTTTTGTAATTCTTCTACATTATGTACTTCTAAAAGGACATCTAAAGATAAGCTTTTTGCAAATTCTGAAAATTGCTTAATTTCTTTTTTTGAAAGAATGGCAGCTATTAATAAAATAACATCTGCTCCATAAGCTTTGGCTTCTAAAATTTGATACATATCGATGATAAATTCTTTACGAAGTAACGGTAAATTACAACTTGCTCTTGCTGTAAGTAAATCGTCTAAGCTTCCTCCAAAATATTTGCCATCTGTTAAAACAGACATGCCACAAACTCCTGCGTTTTCATATCCTTTTGCTACATCAAAAACGTTTAAATCATGGTTTATTACTTGTTTGGAGGGCGAACGGCGTTTGTGTTCTGCAATGATTCCTGTGGTACTATTTTTTAATTTGCTTGCTAAGGAAATGGTTTGCCTTTTAAACAAAATAGATTGTTCTAATTGTTTGGTTGGTACGAGTTGCTTTCGAAGGTTTACTTCGATGCGTTTGTCGTTTGTTATTTTTGTTAATATGTCCATTTATTAGTATTCAGTATTTGTTTTTCAGTGTTCCGTATAAGTAGGAATAGGGAACACAGACTGCGAGCAGTGAAAAGTTATTTGCTTAATTCTATTAATGCATCTAAACTCTTTTTTGCTTTTCCGCTTAATAATGATTCTTTAGCTTGTTCAAATCCTGTTTTATGATCTATTTGTTTTGCAGTAGCAATTGCTAAACCTGCATTTGCACAAACCACATTGTTTTGAGCTTCAGTTCCTTTTCCTTTTATAACATTTAAAAATATTTTAGCGGAAGATTTAACTGTTTTTCCTCCAAAAATATCGCTTTGATTTATTTGTTCGACGTTTAAATCTTTTGGTCTTAACATGGTTTCTGAAGCATTTGAAATAATTTTAGTATTTCCCGTTAAAGAAATTTCATCATAACCATCTAAAGCATGTACAATACTATAGTTTTTGTCTGTTTCTTGGTATAAATAGCCATAAAGACGCTGTAATTCTAAATTAAAAACACCTACTAATTGGTTTTTAGGAAACGATGGATTTACCATTGGTCCTAACATGTTAAAGAAGGTTTTAACACCAAGTTCTTTACGAATTGGAGCAACGTTTTTCATTGCAGGATGAAATAAAGGAGCATGTAAAACACAAATTCCTGCTTCTTCAATAGACTGTTTTAAGAAGTTTTCTTTATTTGAAAATCTTATTCCTATAGCTTCCATTACATTAGAAGACCCAGAAGCAGATGACACACCGTAATTACCATGTTTCGCAACGTGAACTCCAGCTCCAGCTGTTACAAAGGATGCTAAGGTTGAAATGTTGAAAGTGTTTTTTCCGTCTCCACCAGTACCACATAAATCGATAGCATTATAGTTTGATAAGTTTATAGGAATACATAACTCTAATAATGCATCTCTAAAACCTTTTAATTCTTCAAGAGTAATGCTTCGCATCATATAAACGGTTAAAAAAGATGCGATTTGACTTTGGTTATAATCGCCTTTAGAGATGTTAACTAAAACCTGTTTTGCCTCTTCTGTAGAGATGTTTTCATGGTTTATTAGTCTGTTTAGTATTTGTTTCATTGATAAATTTTTATTTATCATTTCCGCGAAGGCGGAAATCTTTTAAATTGAATTTGTGTTACTTTATTTTCGTCAGTTCGAGTGAAATTGAATTTGCTGCAATTTTATATCTAGAACTTTGGATTTCTTCTCGATACTATTTTTTATTTCAAAATTCATAGGAGTAAGTACTACTTACTACATCCGAAAATCGCTTACTAATTATTCACCCAATTCTCTAATATTTTTTTTCCGTTTGGTGTTAAAACAGATTCTGGATGGTATTGCACACCACGTACATCATATATTTTGTGACGAAGCGACATGATTTGTCCGTTTTCATCAAAGGAAGTAGCTTCTAATGTTTCAGGTAAATTTGTATCTACAACCCAAGAATGATATCTGCCAACGTGGAATACCTTTTCTAATCCTTTAAATAGGGATTCATCATTTACGGTTATTTTTACTTCCGTAGCAACTCCGTGAAAAACATTATCAAGGTTAATTAAAGAACCTCCAAAGACCTCACCAATGGCTTGTTGGCCTAAGCAGACACCTAGAATGCTTTTTGTTGGCGCATAGGTTTTAATGATGTCTTTTAATAAACCGGCTTCTTCTGGAATTCCAGGCCCAGGAGAAAGTACAATTTTGTTATATGCATCCACTTCTTCTATCGTAAGTTTGTCGTTTCGTTTTACCGTTACTTCACAATTTAAATCTTCTAAATAGTGTACTAAATTGTAGGTAAAGCTATCGTAGTTATCTATTACTAATACTTTTATTTTCATCTGTCAATTCTTTCTGCTAATTCTATAGCTTTAGTTAATGCGCCTAGTTTATTATATACTTCTTGTAATTCGTTTTCTGCACTGGATTTAGAAACTATTCCAGCGCCTGCTTGCCAATGTAATTCGTGGTCTTTACTTAAGAAAGTTCGAATCATAATTGCATGGTTAAAATTACCTTCAAAATCCATAAAGCCTATGGCTCCACCGTAGAAAGCTCGACTAGTTTTTTCATATTTTTCAATAAGTTGCATGGCTTTGTGTTTTGGAGCACCACTTAATGTTCCTGCAGGAAAAGTATCTGCAACCACTTGCATGGTAGAAACATGGTCGTGTTTTTTACCAATTACTTTACTTACTAAATGAATAACGTGAGAAAAAAATTGTACTTCTCTGTAGGTTTCTACTTTTACTTGGCTTCCGTTTCTACTTAAATCATTTCTAGCTAAATCGACTAGCATCACATGTTCTGCGTTTTCTTTATCATCTATAGCTAGTTTTTTTGCTAGTTCTGCATCTTTTTCATCGTTTCCAGTACGTTTAAAAGTTCCAGCAATTGGGTGTATTTCAGCTTTACCATTAGAAACGATTAATTGTGCTTCTGGCGAGCTTCCAAAAATTTTAAAGTCGCCATAATCAAAATAAAACAAGTAAGGGGAAGGGTTAACGTTTCGTAAAGCGCGATATACATTAAATTCATCACCTTTATATTTTTGTGAGAATTTTTTAGATAGTACCAATTGAAAAACATCTCCTCTTGCACAATGCTTTTTAGCTAATTCTACATGCGATTTATATTCTTCGTCGCTAAGGTTTGATGTGATTTCTCCATTTTTTGAAAACTTATAAGAAGCAAAATTCTTTGCCTTTATAAGTTGAAGAATTTCATTTATGTTATTTTGATTGTTATCAAAACAGTGCGCAAAAATATAAGCTTCGTTTTTATGATGATTGATAGCTATTATGTTTTGATAAACGGCATAATAGATCTCTGGAATTTCAATGGAGTTTTCTTTTTTTGAAATCTCTACATCTTCAAAATACTTTACAGCATCATAAGCTGTATAGCCAAAAATACCATTGTTTATAAATTTGAACTTTTCTTCAGAATTTACTTTAAAACGCTGTGTGAATTTGTGTATTTCTTCGGTTAAAGAAATGTTTTTTGTGTAGTTTTTTTTGAAACTTCCGTCTGGGAAATATTGTTCTATTTCGTTATTTTCTACTTTAATAGAAGCAATTGGGTTGAAACATATATAAGAGAAACTATTATCGTTGGCATGATAATCACTACTCTCTAATAAAATACTGTTAGGATATTTATCTCTTATTTTTAAGTAAATGCTAACAGGAGTAATTGTATCTGCTAATATTTTTTTATAATGTGTATAAAGACTGAATGTTTTCATTGCTGTTATAAATTAAAAAAAGGCTTGTCGTGAATGACAAGCCTTTTTTGATATTTTTAATTAAATATACGGAATAGGATTAGTTCACGAATGTTGCGTTTCGAGAATTCCACCACCAAGTATTATTTAAAATTGTGTTCAATTGTTCTTAATTTATTTCAAATATATAAATCTAAATATAAACTGGCAATCTTTTATAAAAAAAACTACCATTTTCATGGTAGTTTGTGTTGTTACTAGTTTGTAAAGAGAAAATTGTTAGCTATTAATCGAATCTTAACTAGTAACATTAGTGTTATGTCTAAGTTAAATAAATTTTTTTGATTATTAGTGGTTTTAAAGAAGTATAAAAATCAAATTAAAGTTTTGTTAAACAAGTCTTACACTTATTATATAATGTATAATTTTATAGTTATGGATTTAAGAATTTTATTTATTGTATTTTTTGTGGTGGTTAGTTGTAAGCAAGAAAGCAAAGTTCAAGAGGTTTCTTCCAATCTAGTGCATGAAAATGCTTTAAAGGAAAAGCCTAATGTGGATGTGTATAATTTTGATGCATTTGAAAAGTTTTTAAATAGTACAGACGATAAAGTTTATGTTATTAATTTCTGGGCAACTTGGTGTGCACCTTGCATTAAAGAATTGCCACATTTTGAAGAAATAAATAAAACCTATAAGAATAAAAATGTAGAGGTACTGTTGGTTAGTTTAGATTTTCCGAAACAGTATGAGAAAAAACTAATACCTTTTATAGAAAAGCATCAATTGCAATCTAAAGTTGTTGCATTAAATGATCCAGATTCTAATACATGGATTCCAAAAGTGAGTGAAGCATGGTCTGGTGCTTTGCCAGCTACTATTATTTACAATAAAGACAAACGTGAATTTTACGAAAAATCTTTCAGTTACGAAGAACTGAAAATGGAAGTTAATAAATTTATTAAATAAAAAAACGATTATGAAAAAGTCAATTAAAATAGTTTCTGCATTAGCAATTGTATTGCTTGTAAGTGCATTTACTCTAAACAAAAAAAATGTAAATTCTGGATATCAAGTTGGAGATATTGCAACAGATTTTTCTTTAAAAAACATAGATGGCAAGATGGTATCTTTAGCAGATTTTAAAGAAGCAAAAGGTTTTATTGTTGTTTTTACTTGTAATACTTGTCCTTATGCTGTTGCATATGAAGATCGCGTAGAAGCATTAAATAAAAAATATGCAGGAAAAGGGTATCCTGTAATAGCAATTATGCCCAATAATACTGATGTGAAGCCAGGAGATAATTTAGAAGCTATGCAAGCTAGAGCAAAAGCAAAAGGATTTACATTTCCTTATTTAAAGGATGAAGGGCAAAAAATATATCCAGAATATGGAGCAACAAAAACACCACATGTTTATCTTTTACAGAAAACCAAAAAAGGAAATCAAGTAAAGTATATTGGAGCAATAGACGATAATTACCAAGACGAAGCTGCAGTAACTAAAAAGTACGTTGAAAATGCAGTAGATGCTTTATTAGCTGGTAAAGAAATTCAAGAGAAAGAAACAAGAGCAATAGGATGTTCTATTAAAGTGTAAATTGCATATAAAGTTTATTAAAAAAAAAACCGAAGTAGTAATACTTCGGTTTTTTTTTCGTCTACTAACTAAAGAAATCCTAATTTTGTAAAAAAAAAATAAGAATGGCAGATTTAACACAACAACAATGGCAAGAAGAATTATTGCAAGATGAAAATGCAGTAATATTAGATGTTAGAACAGAAGATGAAGCAGCAGAAGGTATTATACCTAATGCAACTGTAATAGATATTTATAAGCCGCAAGAATTTATGAGTACCGTAGAAGCGTTAGACAAAACCAAAACCTTTTATGTATATTGTAGATCTGGAGGGCGTAGTGCTCAAGCTTGTGCAATTATGAATCAACTAGGATTTGAAAACACAAAAAATCTATTAGGTGGATTTAGCGAGTGGACTGGAGAAGTAGCGAACTAATTTAAAGAACCATGAAACATTTATCGATAGTATTATTTGCAGTATTAACACTAATTAGTGTTAGCTGTAAGGAAGAAAATTCAGGCGTAATACAAGTAGTTTCTACTCAAGAAATGCAAACGCTTTTAAAAATGGATCAAGTACAATTGGTAGATGTAAGAACACCAAAAGAGTTTAAAACTGGTTATATTGAAACAGCTCAAAATATAGACTTTTACTCGCCAACTTTTGATGCAGATATATTAAAATTAGATAAAAGAAAGCCTGTTTTACTGTATTGTAAATCAGGAGGTAGAAGTGCTAAATGCGCAAAAAAACTTGAAGAAGCTGGTTTTACAAAAATATATGACTTAGAGGGTGGAATTTCTAGATGGAAACATGAAGGGTTAGCTATTCAATAAAAAAAAGCCTCTCCAATTGGAGGGGCTTTTTTTTAAAACTAATATCAATATTTTCTCACGCAGAATTAAATCTACCTTTTCTGTTCAAACGTTCTAAAACAACAAAGCCCAGTCAAGTAAACTTGCTGCGCTTTTTATGTTTCAAATCGTAACAAAGTTACTTTTGTTAGTGGAGTCGGAGAGAATCGAACTCTCGTCCAAACAAGTAATCAAATAGCTTTCTACACGTGTATTCTTTTCTTGGGTTTTCGATTGCAAGCTGGTTAAAGACAACCCACTTACAACTTATCTTTTTTATCTCGAAAGTGCATCAAAGCGCTACACCATCATAGTCAATTTTTACGATGCCTCAAAAAGAACGCCATTAACTAAGGCTTTCAGGAGACATTTAGCTCTCCTACCTAGTAGGACGAGGCTTAATCTTACTATAATTCAGATTATGCAGCTAAAGCGTAGTTATTCTCGCCGTTTAAAAAGTTGAAATAAGGATTTACGAGTATAATCTCATTACTCGACGTGCTTACCATTTCATTAATCTCGCTGTCAAAACCAGTCGACCCCGTTTTAAAATGATAATTTGGGCGTTACCCATTTTTGCTTTTAAGGGCAAAAATGGGTCAGGCTTTCCGTTATATCTTTTGCAAAATAGCAAAAGGATGTCACTATAATCCTTAACGCAAGCAAACCTAAACAAAAGCATTGGTTTACAAATGCAAAGTTATTAAAAAGTTTGTATAACCTCACAAATCCTATTACTTTAGTGCAAATTTTATTCCAATTAGAAGTTTATGAAATTCGCCATCATCAAAGAACGTAAAAACCCACCCGACAGACGCGTGGTATTTTCACCAGAAAAATTAGCCGAAGCTAGGGAGCAATTCCCACAAGCTCAGTTTGTTGTAGAGTCTAGTGCCATTCGCGTATTTCCAGATGCAGCATATAAAGCATTAGGTTTTGAGGTAACAGACGATGTGTCTGATGCAGATGTCATGATTGGCGTAAAAGAAGTGCCTATCGAAAATTTAATTCCAAATAAAAAATATTTCTATTTTTCGCACACCATAAAAAAGCAACCATACAACCGTAAGTTACTTTTAGCAATGCTAGAAAAAAACATTGAAATGTATGATCATGAAACCATTGTAAAACAAAGTGGCGCACGATTAATAGGCTTTGGCCGTTATGCCGGATTGGTAGGAGCATATAACGGGTTTAGAGCATTAGGATTACGAGATGGTTTATTTAACTTACCAAAAGTAGAAACACTAGCCGATTTAGATGCTGTAAAGGCAGAGCTAGATAAAATTACCATACCAAATATTAAAATACTTCTTACAGGAACAGGAAAAGTTGCACTAGGAGCAAAAGAAATTCTAGATTACTTAAAAATTAAAGAAGTAAGCGATGCCTTGTACTTAACTTCCAAATTTTCAGAACCTGTTTATGTAATGGCAGACGTTATGGAATATGCAAAACGCGAAGATGGTAAAGTAGGAGATAGATGGGCTTTTTATAAAGACCCAACAGGTTATATTAGTAATTTTATGCCTTATGCAAAAGAAACCGATTATTTTATAGCAGGACATTTTTATGGCAATAATGCTCCCTATTTATTTACTAGAGAAGATGCAAAATCAGCAGATTTTAAAATTAATCTAGTGGCAGATATTTCTTGTGATGTAGATGGCCCTGTTGCATCTACTTTAAGAGCATCTACTATTGCAGATCCTTTTTATGGCTACGACGCTAAAACGGAAACCGAAGTAGCATTTAATACGCCAAATGCAATAACCGTTATGGCTGTAGATAATTTACCTTGCGAGTTGCCAAAAGATGCAAGCGAAGGTTTTGGCGATATGTTTTTAGAGCATGTTATTCCTTCCTTTTTTAATGAAGACCAAAAAGGTATTTTAAAACGCGCTAAAATAACCGAAAACAAAAAACTTACCGAAAGGTTTTCCTATTTACAGGATTACGTTTTAGGATTAAAATAAATTAATTTCAAACCCCATTTCTATAATAACTAAATAATCCCCATGAGTATATTTAAAAATTATTTTTTATTCGTTCTATGTCTATTTTTATTTTCTTGTAATGATGAACCAGTAGATTTTTCTGCAAGTTCTTTAACTTCAGAGATTACACCTCAAGAGTTTTTAGAAAACTTCGGTAGCACTATGGAAGCCCGATTTATGGGAAAAATATTAGATGAAGCAAAAGAACCTCTTTCTGGAGTGTTAGTGCAAATTGGAAACACTACAGCAATAACAAACGAACAAGGTGTTTTTTCAATAGAAAATGCAACCGTACAAGAAAAGTTTGCTTTTATAAAAGCAAACAAAACAGGTTATATAGAAGGTTCAAGAGCATTAACTCCAAAAACAGGAGTAAATTTAGTAGAAATTGTTCTATTAGAAATGGAACCAGAAGCAGTAATTAATTCTGGAGAAGAAGGCGTGGTAAGTCTTTCTAATGGTACAAAAATTGTATTTAGTGGCGATTTTATTAATCCACAAGGAGCAGCATACTCTGGCCAAGTACGTGTTGTTTTAAAACACCTAAAACCTACAGATGCAGAAATAGTAAATAAAATGCCAGGAATGTTAGTAGGACAAGATGCTGAAGGTTCTTTAAAAGTATTAGAAACCTATGGTATGTTAGCAGTAGCATTAATAGGAACATCGGATGAAGAATTACAACTAGCAAATGGTACTACAGCGCAAATAACGTTGCCAGTTGTAAACAATTTAAGTAATGCACCTCAAGTAATGCCTTTATGGTCTTTTAACGAAGATTACGGGTTTTGGAAACAAGAAGGAGAAGCAACATTACAAGGAGATAAGTATGTTGGCGAAGTGTCTCATTTCTCCTTTTGGAATTGGGATTACCCATATCCATCGGTTTATGTATGTATAGATTTAGTCGATACCAATGGTAATCCGCTATCTTATACACCAATTAACTTATATTCTCCTGCACTAAATTCAATTGGTACTTATGGTTATACCAATGCGTCTGGAACAGAATGTGGTTTAGTGCCTAGAAGTGATCAAATGGTATTAGTCGTGCCAGATTATAATTGCTCTGGAAATAATTTTTCAACATTAATTGGACCTTTTGAGAATGATCAAAATATTACAGTAACTGTCGCAAGTCCGGATATTGTAGACTCTAGTTTTATAGGTGTATTTAATAATTGTGATGGAGAGCCTGTTACAAATGGTTATTTAGAAATAGACTTAGCATTTAATGGGGAAACCTATGTTTTTCCTATTACAGATGGCACCATGTCATTATATGTTAATTATTGTGGTTTAAATACAGCGTATACTCTACAAGCTGTAGATTTAGACGCGAATCAAATCACTCAAGAAATTTCAGGGAATTTCACAAACCCAATTACCGATATAGGAACTTTATTTACTTGCCAAGACACTCCTAATGAAATTATTGCACAGAATGATGGTATGGATGGAATTGAAGTTTCTAACTCTTTAGGAGCAACAGGAGTTGTAAATGTTTTAGATAACGATACTATTGATGGAGTAGCAGTAAATGCAACTGAAGTAACTATAACTTCCTCTACCAATTTTCCAAATAACATTTTTCTAAATGCAGATGGAACTATTGATGTAAATGAAAATACGCCAACAGGAACTTACGATGTATTCTATACTATTTGCGAAAATGTAAACACAAACAATTGCGCTTCTGCAACAGTAACTTTATTTGTTACCAATACAGATGATACTACTGCAACAATAAATGCAGTAGATGATGGTATGGACGGGATTGAAGTTTCTAACTCTTTAGGAGCAACAGGAGTTGTAAATGTTTTAGATAACGATACTATTGATGGGGTTGAAGTAAATGCTAATGAAGTAACCATAACTTCCTCAACCAATTTCCCAAATAACATTTTTCTAAATGCAGATGGAACTATTGATGTAAATGAAAACACACCAACAGGAACTTACGATATATTCTATACTATTTGTCAAATTACAGATCCAAACAACTGCGCTTCTGCAACAGTAACTTTATTTGTTACCAATACAGATGATACTACAGCAATAATTAATGCAGAAGACGATTTCATGGATGGTATTGAAGTTTCTAACTCTCTGGGAGCAACAGCAGTTGTAAACGTTTTAAATAACGATACTATTGATGGAATAGCAGTAAATGCAACTGAAGTAACTATAACTTCCTCTACCAATTTCCCAAATAACATTTTTCTAAATGCAGATGGAACTATTGATGTAAATGAAAACACACCAACAGGAACTTACGATATATTCTATACTATTTGTCAAATTACAGATCCCAACAACTGCGCTTCTGCAACAGTAACTTTATATGTATTCAATACTTCAGGTAGTATTAATGCAGTATATGACTGGATAAATGCTGTTGGTACACCACAAGGACAAACGCTTTTAAATGTATTAAATAATGACACCTTAAATGGTTTAGATGCTACACCAAATAATGTGACTATAACGGTAGGCGATGGTAATCAAGGAGATTATATATCTTTAGATGCCAATGGTGATATTTCTATGCCATTAGAGTTTACACCTTCGGCAGATTATCAATTTCCATATACCATATGTGAAATTGCAAACCCAAATAATTGCAGTACTTCATCGGTTAGTATATATGTAAACAATACAATTACGGCTGTAAATGATGCATTAGATGCAATAGATGGTAGTGCTACAGCAACTTCTATTTTAAATGTATTAGATAATGATACTTTAAATGGAGGAACGATGATAAATTACGCAGTAACTGTAAATACAATATCGAATAGTAGTGGCGATTATTTTGTGTTAAATACCAACGGAACTATTGATATATTAATTGCTAATGTACCTTCAGGAACCTATACTATCGATTATCAAATATGTGAAAATTTCACTAGTAATGATAACTGTTCTACTGCATCTGTAACATTAATTGTAAACTAAAAAAAAATAATTATTTTAAAATCACAACATGACTAAAACAGCATTAATAACAGGAGCAGCATCTGGATTAGGCTATGAGTTAACTCTTTTATTAGCCAAAGACGCTTACAAATTGATATTAGTTGATATTAATGCAGTAAATCTAGCTAAAGTAAAAGATGAATTAGTACGTGATTTTAAAGTAGAAGTAATAACGCTAGCTAAAGATTTAAGCCTTCCAAATATTTCACAAGAAATTATAGACGATATAAATAACGAACCAATTGATGTGTTAATTAATAATGCAGGATTTGGTTTGTTTGGCTCTTTTGCTGAAACCAATTGGGAGCGAGAATCTGCTATGTTACATGTGCATATAATGACCACAACACATTTAACTAAACTAGTTTTAGAGGGTATGGTAAAACGTAAATCGGGTAAAATATTAAACATGTCTTCTCTTGCGGCTTTTCAACCAGGACCTTTAATGTCTATTTATTATGCTTCTAAAGGTTATATGCTTTCTTTTTCTGAAGCTATTGCATGTGAACTAAAGGGAACAGGAGTTTCTGTAACCGCTTTATGTCCTGGGCCAACAAAAACGCATTTTCAAGAAACAGTTTCAGAAGATAGTAAAGAAAATAAAATCACTTTTAATATGGCTTCCGCCAAAGCAGTTGCTGCTTATGGTTATAAAGCCATGTTAAAAGGGAAACCTGTGGCAATACCTGGAGGTTTTAATAAATTTCTTGCTACACTACCAAGGTTAATGCCTAGAAATGTAGCTGCTAATATTGTTAGAAAGATTCAAGAAAAAAACAGAGAAGATTAACTGTTTCCTGTTTTTTTGAAAAACCTGAAACATACGAAAGCTAATGGCTAAAAAACAGCCAAATGTAAACGTAAATAACCAAACTTCTAAGTGTTGATTTGGCTGTATAACCATGTGTAATATATCCTTAAAAAGGATAGAAGGGTGTTGTAAAATATCCCAAGAATTATAGCGTAAAAATCTACCCAAGTAAATACCAAAAGCAGTTAATAAAAGAATTGCATGCATAAGATAACTTACCTTGTTTTTACTAAAATAATTTTGCAATAATTTTTTTATATCTACCATACTTAAAAAGAATAGCATTAACCCATTATAAGCAAAGGAAGTTACTAGTAAAACATCTAACCAAAAAAATGGGTTTTCACTAATTTTTAAATGTATTAGGTCTGTAATAATATAAGGCGCATTAGGTAAAAAGAGCAACCAAATACTAAACGCTATTGCAAGTTGAAATTTGTTTGTTTTTTCTCTGCTTTTTAAGTAGATTGTAATTGCATAAGGTATCACTGCAAGAAACAAGTTCCATACTAAAAATATGAAAAAATAAGTGTGTGTAATTTTTATTCTAACCATTAGTAAAAAGATACTTAAAAGCATAGAAGCACTAAGGAGTGAAATGACTTTGTATTGATTAAAGATATGGGATTTTAAATTATGCATTGTTTTGTGTTTTGTGTTCAAAAATTAGAATGGTAATAATACCTAATGTGTAAGCGATTAGATCTTGAATACTAAAAGTACTTCCTAAAATAATTTTAGCTACTGTGTTGTTTTGAAGCTTTAATACTTCTAAAAAATGGGTAAGTTGTAAAAACTCGATACCATAAGCAATGATAAAAACAGCTATTGCGATATAAAATGGTTTTGTTTTTATAACACTTTTAAACATACAATAGAGTAGTATAACGACAAGGTAATCGCCAAAAGTATGTCGGATAAAACCATCTTTTAAAAAGGTTGCAATAAAAGCTTCTACTATAAATAGTACAATGGCTGCTATGCTGTAGTTTTTGTTACATTGAAATTTCATAATTAAAAATGCTTGCTTAAATCTAAAGACCATAAAACTAAAAAGAAGTAACCTATTGCTATTGGTATGTTTAATAATAAGATAACGCAGGTTTTTAGTATTTCGATTCTAAATTTAGGTTTTACAAAAGCGGAAATAATTAGAATAACTAATAAAATAAGGTTTATCCAAAATGCTATTAGTATAAAACCGAATCCGATTTGTTCTAGGTTTTTTAGATTATCAAAATATAGGTAAACGGCTAATAATACTGTTCCTATAATAAAGCTGGTTGCTGCTGTTATTTTACTGGTTAAAATTATATTTTTCATGATAGTTACTATTTGCGTTAGCGATTGCAGTGGTATCCTTTTTGCGAGATTATAAAGTGAATTAGTTCTATTGGCTTACAAGTTTGTTATTAATAAAATATTGAAACAAGTTTCGCTCTGTTTTGCAAAAAGATTTAACGTAAAGCGCGACCCTTTGAAGCTTTTTTGCGAAACGGGTAACGCCCTACTTATTCATTATCCGTTTGTCCAATCTATTTTTCTAGACACAAACATAACAGTAGCTAGGATGAGGAATAAACCAATGCTACCAACTAATAATGCGTAGTTTTCTAATTGAATGATTACGTAAATAAAGGTGTAAAGTGCTGTGAGTGATACCCCGATAAAAATGGGGAATTTAAAGTTTTTTAGTATGGATTTGGAGTAGAGTGTGATGAGTACAATTACCGAAATACCTGCAATAAGATAGGCTTTTAAAAAGTTACTGTGCTCGGAAATAGAAACGAGTAAGGTATAAAACATGGTGAGTGCAATACCAATCATTAAATATTGAAAAGGGTGAATGTTTATTTTGCTTAAGCTTTGTATAAGGAAGAAAATGAGGAAGGTTAAACCAATAACTAGAAAACCGTATTTTGCAGAGCGTTCGGATTTTTGATACTCGTCTACCATGACCATAAATTTGGTACCAAAAGCAAAGCTGTTGAGGTTTGGTATTTTGTTAAGGTGTTGTTGCGAGAAAGCTCTATTAATGTGAAGTATTTTCCAGTCTGCTATAAATCCGTTTTTGGTAATTTCTTTGGTTTCGTCGTCTGGTAAATAGTTACCAATAAAGCTTGGATCTGCCCAATTAGAAGTCATGCTCATGGTTGTGGTTTTACCAATAGGGATTAATTCTATTTGCTTGCTACCATTAAAAGCCATTGTAATATTAAAATTAGAATTCCTTGTTTCGGTAATATCTTCGGTTTTTATAAATCCAGATTCTAATACGTCTAGACGATTGTGGTTATTATTGTTGGTGTCATTAAAATTGGTTTGAAAAGAATAGGTATTGTTGTTTAGTTTTAAAAGCATTTCACTTTTAATACCTTTTAGGTTAGATGTTTTTATGATTATGCTTGCTTTGTCCCAAATAATATCTTCTTTTTTTATTCCTTTTGAAGAAAGGTCTGTAGGGATAAAATACCCTGAAAAATCCATGTTGGTTGTAAAAACAGCAGATTCGAAGTTACCTCTGTTTAAGGTTTTAGAATTTACTGAAGCTTTAGTATCTAGATTTTCGGGAAAGATATATGCATAATTAATATGTGTTTGGGTTTCTTTAAAGTAGGTTTTTGTCTTTTCGTTATAGGTTTTTGTTTCGCTATAAGTTTTATAAGGGATCTTTAAAATGGGACCATAGACTAAAACATGATTCCCCCATTTTTGGTTGATTTCGTTTACTACATCCTGTTGCCTAAATGCACGTTCTTTTATTAAGCTTTCTATAAACGATAATGGAACAAGTAATATTAAGGTTAAAAAACCTATCATAAGCATTCTTGCAGTTATAGATGTTTTTAGCCAATTGGTGAATCTGTTTGTATTTTGTTTTTGTATTTCTTCCATAGTAAAAGTGTTTTAGATTTTTGTTGTTAATAGAATGTCTAATTGTTGTTTCGAAAAAATGCTCATTCTAAATGAATGTATGTTTACTTGTAATAGTTTTTTATAATCATATTGATGAAAAGAATTTGCGTTTTTACCTATTAAGTAAGACTTGTAATAGTACTTGTAATACTCTGGGAGAATAATTACGCCTAATACAATTGCTCCATATAAATAAGGACTTCTTTTTCCGTTTCCAAAGCATAAACATTGTAATGCAATCTCGTCTTCTACTTTGGTGCCAAACCCAGTTAAAGTATGGTAGGCATCATGTCTTTCTACTTTAGAAATTAATTCGAAGTTGTTTTTATCTAAAAATTCGCCAAGATGTTTACCTAGAGAAGCCTCTGGATAGGTTAAAAGCTCTGCTTTGTAAATTCCCCATGGTTGATGCTTTTTGAATATGTTGGTATATATTTTTTGAGATTTTTCAAAAAGCCATTCGATAAGTTGTTTTCTTTTTTTCATAAATATAAAGTACTTTGAATTTCAAAGTAAAAGATTAAAAAAATATTTCTATCCCTTGCAAGGAAGGAGTTTATTGTTTGTTAATTAATTTTTCAAGCGCTTCAATATGTTTTTTAAATGCAGCTCTACCAAGATTTGTTGTTGCATATCGTGTGTTTGGTTTTCGGCCAATAAATTGTTTTTCTACTGTAATATATGCTACTTTTTCAAGTGCTTTGGTGTGACTTGCTAAATTACCATCGGTAACTTCTAGTAGCTCTTTAAGCATTTTAAAATCGGCATATTCGTTAACCATTAAAATAGACATGATGCCTAATCTAATGCGATGATCGAAAGCTTTATTTATGTTGGTTATTATACTCATATATTTCCTGAACAAGCAGGAATTTTTTATTTAAGTTTGGTGTTGCTCTACTTTAGTAACCTTTCCATTTTCAAAATAGATATCTAATACATCTGGATCCATACTAAAAAGTCCGGGAACAAATCCAATGCCATAGGCAATGTGATTTTGGTTGTATGTGTAAAAATCTTTTCCTAATAATTCGATTATTTCTTCTTTTGTTTTTCCGATTAATATTTTACTTTCTATGATATCTTCAGACATTTTATACCTCTCCTCAATATTAGTTTCCCATTCTTGTTTATCGAAATCATTGGTAGGATAATACGAAATCGATAATATCCATAAATACATTAGTCCGATATAAATTATAGGACTTAATAATATAGCTGGTATTAGGGCTATTAATTTTCTGTTCTCGTCGTTTCCTAGATTAAATTTTTTTAAGCCCCACTTTGATAAAAAGTAGGAAGGAATAGCAAGAATTAGAATTATTAGAAAGCTCATCTATTGGTAATTAATTTCATTCGTGTCTATTGTTTTCATTTTCTTAAAAAGCACTGCAATAGCAAAGCAAATAAAACCAATAATTATCGCAACAGGAATTAATATTATAATTGCTTGCTTTGTTGTTTTTCGTTTTTCTTTTTGGATTAAATAGAATTCTGCTTGTTCAGACATTTCGTTGGCATCTATAGAGCCATTCTTGTCTATATCAAATTTTTCAAATTGCAGATGAAACTTTTGGTTGGAATAATACGTAAAGGTTACTCCAAGTACATATATCATTAAGGTAGCAATTAACCCTGTCTTTATTGTATTACTCATTTCTTATCGTATTTAATATACATTATAGTTCCGTAAACAATATGTAAAAACCCGAAGCCTATAACCCAAAGTATAAAGCCATAACCAGGAAACAGCGCGCAAATTAAACCTAAAATAATTTCTATGAAACCTAAATACCTAATATCTCCAATACTATATTTGGATGCATTAACAAGTGCAAGACCATAAAAAATGAGCATTAAAGCCCCAGCTTGTCCATATTTTTGTTGTGCTAAAATGATTAAAATATAAATACCTCCAGTAATTAGCGGAATTAAAAAGTTAAAGATTAAACGTTTTGAAGAGGTGTCCCAAATTTTTTCATTATTCTTTTTTGCTTTTCTAGTGGTTAAAAATATTGCAGTTGCAATACTAAAAAAAGCTATTAAGGCTAAAATAAGTAAGCAAGTTTTAAAGACCCAACCATCTAAAAGTAATGTGCCATAGCTATGATTTATTACCAACCAATATGCAATAGTTGCACCAATTAGTGCATATACCCCAGCTAATATTCCTGATAAACCACTTAAAGAAATAAATCGCGAAGATTTATTCATTAAATTTTTAATCTCACTAATGTCTTTTAAATAATCTTTAGCTTCCATATAAAAGTACTTTGAAATACAAAGTAAATAAAAATAAAGCAATGTTACAAGTTAAAAGTTTCCTAAATAAATTTTATTATTTTTAAGCATGAATCCAGCTGAAGATTATATAGTTAACCAACCAGAGCCATATCGTGCTATATTAATGCATTTACAGGCAGTAATTGAACATACTTTACCTGAAGCAGAATTGAAGTATAAGTGGCGAATACCTTGTTATTATATTAATAAGAAGCCTATTTGCTACTTAAATGCTAGTCATAAAAAAGCATTTGTAGATGTTGGCTTTTGGCATTCGGCACATATCTCTAAAAAGTATGTAGATTATTTAGTTAGTGAAAACAGGAAATTAGTAAAATCATTACGTTATACAGCTTTAGAAGAAGTAGATGATGCTATTTTTGTTGCAATTCTTGAAGAAGTATATAAACACAAAGACAAAAGTTTTTATAAGTAAAGATAAATACTAGATAAAAGTAGATTAAATTCTAAATCTTCCTCCAACAGAAATGACACGTTGTAAGTACCAGAAATGTTGCGAAGCACTCTCGTTGCTATTACTTGTTGTTCTAATGTCTGGCATATTAATAAAACCACCTCTTAAATCGGTTTCTATAAAAAAGTATTTAAAGAAAGTAAGGTTTAGTCCAACATTTAAAGAAATACCATAGCCAGCTACATGAAACTCATCATACCTTTCTTTTTGTAAAAGTGTCGTGTTTGTTTTTGGATATAGAGCTCCAGCACCAAAACCTTCGGTTAAATTTATTTGAAAGATATCGGTATTATTAATTTTTAAAAGGGAAGAAATATCATCAAACCTATTAAACTCTAAATACACATAATTTAAGCCATTGGTGTGTTCGAATTTTAAGAAGTCTTCGGAAACAAAATAGGAGTCTCCACTAAATTCTTGGTTGTAAATGCTGCCTTCTTCGTCTTCCGGAAGGTCTATATAGCCACTAACATTTTTATATTTATTTCTTTTCATTACATATTTCATATGGTCTACACCAAAAGCGATATTGTATTTGTTAGAAATAAAATAACCAACCTTCACATTGGTTTGCGGTATGGTCATTCGTGTAGGGTTAATATAATCGATATGCCAACCTTTTGGTTTGTCTTTAGCAGAAGCATCGTGAATGGTAAAGTCGTAACCTTCCCCTTGAAATCTAATATCCGATTTAGAAAAGGTTTCTCTGTTTCCTCCCCAGCTTATAAAAAACTTTCCTTTGTTATTCGCTGTGTATTTTTCGGTATTAATTTCTACTTGCGTTTCTTGAGCAGTTGTAAATACAGAAAATAATATTAAGCTAAATAGTGCTAGTTTTGTTTGCGTAGCATTTTTCATTACAAATAAGATTTGGGATAATTATAATGCGTTTATAGTTTTTCTAATAGCTACCAAATTGGTGAGCAATTTTTCTAAATTATCTAAATGCAACATATTAGCGCCATCACTTTTAGCATTTGCAGGATCAAAATGTGTTTCAATAAATAAACCATCCACATTATTTACAATTCCAGCTCTAGCTATAGTTTCTATCATATCTGGTCTTCCTCCAGTTACACCAACACTTTGATTTGGCTGTTGTAAAGAATGTGTTACGTCTAAAACCGTAGGTGCGTATTTGCGCATGGTTGGTATGCCACGAAAATCTACAATCATGTCTTGGTAGCCAAACATGGTACCTCTATCTGTAATCCATGCTTTATCGCTTCCTGAATCCTTTACTTTCTGTACTGCGTGTTTCATGGCTTCGGGACTCATAAATTGCCCTTTTTTTAAGTTTACCACTTTGCCCGTTTTTGCGGCAGCAACGACCAAGTCGGTTTGACGCACTAAAAATGCTGGGATTTGTAAAACATCTACATATTTTGCAGCAAACGCAGCATCGCTAGCTTCATGAATATCAGTAACCGTTGGTACATCAAATTTTTCGGAAACTTTCTTTAAAATCTCTAGAGCTTTTTCATCTCCAATTCCTGTAAAACTGTCAATTCTACTTCGGTTTGCTTTTTTAAAACTCCCTTTAAAGATATAAGGAATCTCTAATTTGTTAGTAATTTCTACTACTTTTTCGGCTATCCGAAATGCCATTTCTTCACTCTCAATAGCACAAGGTCCTGCTAAAAGGAAAAAATTATTAGAATTGGTATGTTTTATTTTTGGAATATCTTGAAGATTCATCAACTTAAAATTTAAGCGACAAAGGTAATCAATTTAAAAAGTTTTTTTCATACTATTTCTCATAATCCATAATGCCATGAAAAAGTTAGCGGCAACTGTTAATCCACCATAAAGAGCAAACTGTTTTGAAGCATTAGATATGGTAACAATATGAAATAAATCAGACAAGTATGCTAATATCATATACGAAGATAAACACACAAATGTAATACCTAATCCAAAGTTTAATTTCTTATTAGGTTTTATTAGTTGCCATAAAAACGGGATACCAAATAATAAAATAGGATAGGCAGAAACACCTTCACTTTTATTTATATCTGTAAACCAATAAGCAATTATTGTTAAGTAATATAGATATGGGATGAATTTGGAGTACTTACTAATTTGGTTCATAATGCTGTTAATTTTTAATTAGGGATAATTTGTAATTCTGTTTAGTTGTTTTAGGGAACAATTAAATACTAGAACGAAAAGTAGTAAGAAAAATTACAGTATTTTTCAATTATAACAAATTATTAACTAAAAAAGAATTGATATGTTAAAATGTAATATCAATAATCGGTAATGTAATAAAGCAGTAGCGATTTTGAGCTGTTTTTATAATGTGTTGAAATCCAGTATATTTTAAGGAAATTAGAAATACTTTATAAGATGCATATATTCACAAGAATTTAATGTACCTTTGCACGCTTAAAATAAGGCACTATTATGGCTAATATTAAAAACATTGCAATTATTGCACACGTAGATCATGGTAAAACTACATTAGTAGATAAAATCATGTACCATTGTCAACTCTTTAGAGAAAACCAGAATACTGGTGATTTAATTCTAGATAACAACGATTTAGAAAGAGAAAGAGGAATTACAATTACTTCTAAAAACGTATCGGTAGTATACAAAGACACAAAAATTAATATCATTGATACTCCTGGTCACGCCGATTTTGGTGGAGAAGTAGAGCGTGTATTAAATATGGCTGATGGTGTTGTACTATTGGTAGATGCTTTTGAAGGGCCAATGCCTCAAACACGTTTCGTATTACAAAAAGCAATTGATTTAGGCTTAAAACCTTGTGTTGTTGTAAATAAAGTAGATAAAGAAAACTGTACTCCAGATGAGGTACATGAAAAAGTTTTCGATCTTATGTTCGAATTAGGAGCAGAAGAGTGGCAACTAGATTTCCCTACGGTATACGGTTCTGCAAAGAACAACTGGATGAGTGACGATTGGAAAGTAGAAACGGAAAATGTAGAACCATTATTAGATATGGTTATAGAGCATGTTCCTACACCAAAATTTGAAGAAGGAACAACACAAATGTTAATTACATCTTTAGATTTCTCTTCCTTTACTGGTCGTATTGCAATTGGTAGATTACAAAGAGGAAGTCTTGTAGAAGGACAACAGGTTTCTTTAGTAAAAGCAGACGGAACAACTACAAAAACAAGAATTAAAGAATTATTTATTTTTGAAGGTCTAGGACGTAAAAAAGTACAAAGCGTTCAAACTGGAGATATTTGTGCACTTGTTGGTGTTGAAGGATTTGAAATTGGAGACACTGTTGCCGATATAGAAAATCCAGAAGGTTTAAAATCTATTGCGATAGATGAACCAACAATGAGTATGTTATTTACAATTAACGATTCGCCTTTCTTTGGTAAAGATGGTAAATATGTAACATCTCGTCATATAAAAGATCGTTTAGCAAAAGAATTAGAAAAAAACTTAGCACTTCGTTTAGGCGAAACTGATACTGCAGATAAGTTTATGGTTTTTGGTCGTGGTGTATTACACTTATCGGTTTTAATCGAAACAATGCGTCGTGAAGGTTATGAACTTCAAATTGGACAACCACAAGTAATCATTAAAGAAATTGATGGTGTTAAATGTGAACCAATAGAAGAGTTAACTATTGATCTTCCAGAAACAGTCTCTGGAAAAGCGGTAGAGTTTGTAACCAAACGTAAAGGGGAGTTATTAAGCATGGTTGCTAAAGGAGAACGTATGATTTGTGAGTTTATAATCCCTTCTCGTGGTATTATTGGTTTACGTAACCAATTACTAACAGCTACTGCTGGAGAGGCTATTATGGCACACCGTTTTAAAGAATACCAGCCTTTAAAAGGAGAGATTCCTGGACGTATTTCAGGTTCTTTAATATCTATGGAAAATGGTACTGCTATTCCTTATTCTATTGATAAATTACAAGATAGAGGGAAATTCTTTATTGAACCAGGAGAGAGTGTTTACGAAGGACAAGTAATTGGTGAGAATTCTCGTCAAGATGATATGGCTGTAAATATTACAAAAGCTAAAAAGCAAAGTAATGTACGTAGTTCTGGAGCAGATGATAAAGCTAAAATTGTACCAGCAATTAAATTTAGCTTAGAAGAGGCTTTAGAATATATTCAAAAAGACGAATATGTAGAAGTTACTCCAAATCACTTACGTTTACGTAAAATTTGGTTATCGGAAACAGATCGTAAAAGAAACAAGATCGCTTAAGTAAAACTTAAGTGCTCAACAAAAAAACATTACGTCAAATAGTCCACTCTAATTATGTGGATTTATTTGGCGTAATTTTGGTTTTGGCCATTTGTATTTATAGAGATTTTCATGAAACCATTTATTTTAATGGAAAGATCGTATTTGGGATTCCTTTTGTAGAGCTGTATGCACATATTGTAAAAGGAGCTTTCCCAATTGGGCTTTTGTCTACTTTGGGAGCTGTTGTGTCTTTGTTAGCAGCAAGAATGATAGTTAAACAGCAAAACTTAGGAAATCTTATTGGTATTTTTACAACCGTTAATTCTGGTGTTATCGATTACCTTTTTGGTAACCGCTCTGCAATTATTACCTATCCTTTAACTTTTGTAATCGCTATAATAGCAACAAAAAAATGGCATGATGGGGAACGCGTAAAAAAAGCAGATGCAAAGTATTATTTGTTAATTTTTAGTGCTTTTTTGGTTTCCTATACATTAGTTTTTTTAGGGTTTTATTGGTTTGGTACAAATATTACTAATCCGTTTTTTAAGCACACTGTGGCTATTATTTTTGGTATTTCTTTGGTAGGAAACATAAGTACAGCTTTTAAATACGAACAGACATTTTTAACTTGGTCTTTTTATAACTTAGTGCAAATTATAAAAAATGTAATTCAAGGAAATATTGCTAATGTTGTAAAGTATGTTTTTTATATTATTAATGCTATACTTACTTTTTTTGACTGGAAAATAAATGGAGATATTAAATCTAAAGATATAAGTGAGTAGTAAAGTTTAAGTTTACTATATTTACAAAAAATTTTAATATGCATTTTTTATATTTCGATCCAGGTTTAGGAGCAATGATTGTTCAAGCAGTTGTAGCAGCAGTTGCAGGAGTTGTTTTGTTTTCAAAAGGGTTAATGTATAAAATAAAAACACTTTTAGGGTTTTCTAAAAACCAAGAAGAAGAAATGTTTGATGATATTGAAATTAAAGATCAAGATACAGAAAATAAACAATAGTTCGTGGTAGATAATAGCAAGCATGCTTCTTCATTTAGAGATCCTTCTGGTTATATTTTTACGGAAGAAGGCGTTATTAAAAGAGCTATTTTTCCTATATATTTTAAGCAATACGAAGCGCTAACTACTTCTGGATTTTTTGATAGTTTATTTAAAAACAAACTATTAATTCCGCATAGCGAAAAATCTAAAACCGGAGATAAAATTGTTATTCAGCCAGATCATATACCGTTTATAAGCTACCCTTACGAATGGAGTTTTAATATGTATAAAGAAGCTGCTTTATTAACACTTAAGCTTCAGAAGTACAGTTTAGAAAAAGGTTTTTCACTTAAAGATGCAACGGCTTTTAACATTGCTTTTCATGAAGGCAAAGCTATTTTTATAGATACACTTTCTTTCGATTTCTATCAAGAAAACTCACCTTGGCGCGCATACAAACAATTTATTACTCATTTTTTAGGTCCTTTAGTTTTAGCACATTATCATGGTGCACAATCTTTAAAGTTGATGAGCAATTTTATAGATGGAATTCCTATTAAAATGCTAGCTTCTATGCTTCCGTTTAAAACCAAAATGAATCCTTTTTTGTATTCTAATATTCATTTGTTAGCCAAATTTGAAGATAAGCATAACGAAGACTATAAAGGGGAATCTAAAGCTTCCGCTTTGTCTAAAAAAGGACAATTAAATATCATACAAAGTTTGTATGATTATATCAAAAAACTGTCTTTAAAAGAGCATAGCGAATGGGGGAATTATTATGATAAAACCAATTATAGTACAGATGCTTTTGTGGAAAAATCTGCAATAATTAATTCGTGGATTACCAATTTAAACACGAAAACGCTAATTGATGTTGGTGGAAATGATGGTACTTTTGTTAGAAAAATAACTACAGACTTACAGCAAGCTCTGGTTTGTGATATCGATAATAACGCAGTAGATTTTAATTATAAAGCCATTAGAGAAAATAAAGAATCCTTTATTACTCCTTTTGTTTTAGATGTTTTAAATCCGTCTGCAGCCATAGGTTTTCAAAATAAAGAACGGGATTCTTTTATAAATAGAATGAAAGATTTTACGCCAGATGTTACATTAGCATTGGCGGTTATTCACCACATGTCTTTATCTGGTAACGTAACTTTTGAAATGTCTGCGCAGTTTTTCGCATCGTTTTCTAAGCACTTGGTTATCGAATTCCCAAAACGAAACGATTCTTGGGTACAACGCTTGTTAAGTAGTAAGGTAGATTTTAAAGATTATTTTGATTGGTATTCTTTAGAGAATTTTGAAACCGCTTATGCTATATATTTTGAGGTAATAGAAAAAAAATCTATAGCAAATAGCGAACGCGTGATGTATTTGCTAAAGCCGAAAGATGTTAAATAATTTAAGAAATAAGGTTGTTGATTTTATTGATAGTAAAAAAGAAACTCCAATTATTGCTGCTCTTGCAGCAGGACTTTATCCTTTGTTATATTATTATGATAAGAATTTTACTTTAGTAAATTCTTGGAGTCAGTTTTTTTTCTTTGCATTTATATATATACTTATTCCTGCAGTTAGTTTTTATCTGCTTTATAAGTTTTTTTTTAAAACTAGCTTTTTAAAAAAGTATAGCGGCTATATATTACCAGTTTTAAACCTATCTATATTTACTTTTCTAATAATTTTAAGCACATTTGGATTTGATAATAAGGAAAATTTTTTATTATTATTAATACCAATTGCTCTAGGTGTTTTATTAAAAAAGCATTTTAAAAAAGTAATTGTATTTCAGCTCCTACTTTCCTGTTTTGTTTTTTCAAAATTACTACCAAATTTTCACAGACACTTAACATACTCTAGCGCTTGGATGCAACAACCAGATACTATTGAAGAAGTGCTATTTAAAAAAAGACCTAATGTTTATATTATTCAACCAGATGGTTATGCAAATTTTGCTGAATTAAATAAGAGTAATTATAATTATGATAATAGTAAATTTGAATCTTTTTTAGTAGAAAATAATTTTAAACTGTATCCTAATTATAGAAGTAATTACAGTTCAACTTTAAGTTCAAACAGTTCTATGTTTTCTATGAAACACCATTATTTCCATGAGCCAAAGCCAGGAATGAATGAGCTTTATAATGCAAGAGATATTATTGTTGGAAAAAACCCTGTAATTTCTATTTTTAAAAAGAATAATTATAAGACCCTTTTATTACTTGAAAAGCCTTATTTATTATTAAATAGACCCGAAATAGAATATGATTATTCCAATCTAATAAATAAAGAGGTCTCTTATTTATCCAAAGGAAATGTTATTGTAAGAGATCTAGTAAAAGATTTGGAAACTTCTATAATAAGTAATGCTAAAACTAATAATTTCTATTTTATTGAAAAAATAAAACCTGGGCATATAGCTAATTATAAAAGCGGTTCAAAAGGTGCTGATATTGGAAGATTAAATTATTTAAAGGAGCTAGAAGAATCAAATGTCTGGTTAAAACAAACTATTGATATTATAACTAAAAATGATTCTAATAGTTTGATAGTAGTGGTAGCAGATCATGGCGGCTTTGTTGGTATGGATTATACTTCACAGTCTAAAGTAAAACAAACAGAAAGAGATTTGGTATACACTATTTTTACTTCTGCTTTAGCTATTAAATGGCCAAATCAAGCTCCGAATTTTGATGATAAACTAAAAACGAATGTAAATTTGTTTCGAATTTTATTTGCTTACTTAAGTGAAAATGAACAGTATTTAGAACACCTTCAAGAAGATAAAAGTTATACTATTATAGAAAAAAAGGCTCCTTTTGGAGTTTATGAACTAATTAATGAAGAAGGGGAAGTTGTTTTTAATAAAATTCAATTTTGATTCTTTAATCCTAGAATACTAAAAAAGAAACTGAAAATAATTATTTGAATCCCTAATTGTAATGCTATAACTGCAGGTATAATACTTCGAATGGTAGTTTTTATATTTAGGTTTCCAAAGTTTAAAGCCTTCCAGTTCGAAAAGCCATTATAACTTAGACCTAATCCTATTAATAGTATAACGAAACCAAGAATAAGCCCTTTTTCTAAGTTTAAGAAGTGGAATAACTTATTGTATCTATTACTTTTGGGGAGTAAGCCATTTTCTACAGCATAAATTTTTGTTAATGCATAAAATACTATAAACTGAAAACCTATAAGTAAAAAGGTTGAAGTGTAAAGTAAGGTGTGCACATCTAATGTAAATGTTTCAAAAACTAACGGGCTTTTAATTAATAAAGTAGAAAAAATAAAACCAACTAAAAATAGAAGAATACCAGGATATAAAAACAACCAGTTAGGAGCATATAGCATTAAAAAACGTAAATGTCTCCAACCATCTCGCCACGTGTTTAAATGCGGAGGTCTTGATCTTCCATCTTCATGTAAAATGGTTGATACTTCTGCTATAGTTAGGTTGTTAAGTTTAGATTTCACGATCATTTCTGATGCAAACTCCATTCCTGTAGTTTGTAAATTCATTTTGTAATACGCTTCTTTAGAAAATCCTCTTAAACCACAGTGAAAGTCACCAATATGGATTTTAAAAAACAATCTCCCAATAAACGATAGTACAGGGTTTCCTAAATATTTATGAAGCAAAGGCATTGCGCCTTTTTTTATTCCACCTTTAAACCTGTTTCCCATAACAAGATCATTACCATTTCTTAGCTCTTTTAAGTAAGGTAAAAGTGCTTCAAAATCATAACTATCGTCAGCATCCCCCATAATTATATACTTGCCATTTGCAGCTTCAATACCACCTCTAAGGGCAGAGCCATAGCCTTTATTTTTAACAGTAATGACTCTGGCGTTTAGTTTTTTGGCTATTTCTTGTGAACCATCAGTACTACCATTGTCTGCAATAACTACTTCTCCAGAAACAGCATGAAGCTTCATAAAGGTGAATGCTTTTACAATACAGGTTTCTAGGGTTTCTGCTTCGTTTAAACACGGCATTACAACAGATAGTTCAATCATTTTTCTTAGTAAGAATTAGTTTGTAAAGTTCAACAAAGATTAAAAAAATTAAAAAGTAATTATAAAATAAATATCTTATAATAGAATGGCTTACGAAAGATACTATAAGTGCATTTATTAAAATAAAAGAAGAGAAAAGAAATAGAATGGCAAACTTATCAGAATAAAAACGGCATATTTTTAATCCGCTAAAAAATAAAATAATAGCAATGAATATTAATAGAAAAACGGATTTAAAGCCATGAATGATATTGCTTAAATATAAAGGAAACCATTTACTAAAGTTGTTTTTAATAAGTATTGGAAACATTTTTTTTCCTGCTAATTCTATGTTGGTTCTAGCTTCAACAATTGATTGATTTTTGTCTAGATAGTATTGTGTCCCTTTGTTATGAAAAGTAGTATTGCAAATATGGACTAATTTTCCATGAAAATCGTTGTAGTACGCAGCAAAGGAAACTCTTTCTTTACTAGACATTAGCCAATTGTTTTTTGCTGTAAAATCATGACTCATTTTAAAAATGTGTTTAAGATCGGGATCTTTAAATAAGTTTACGTTACTAGCTTCACTAACATATAATGCAGAAGCCATTGCGTTTACATATTTAAAAGGAGTAGAGATAAAAACACCGTCCTTTACTTTATGATAACTTTTGTCTAGTAATATAGGAAGTAGAGGAATAAAAAGAAGAATAATAAATGGAATTAACTTCTCTTGTTTAAAAATAGATTTCCTCCATTTTAATACATATATAAATGCTATAATAATTGGCAATAAAAGAAATTGACCTCTAGTTAACACTAACAATACATAGCTAATGGAAAGGAATATTAAAGACCTGTTATTCTTTTTAAATAAAAAATGTAGCGTAAAGGAGATAAATAATAAATACAAAGGATAACTAATAGCTTCCGAACAAATTCTATTAGCCATTAATAATGGTTCAAATAAAGGGAAAACTAAAATAGCAAATAATAGGATCTTAAAAACTAAATTGAGAGTTAGCAAGTCTAATACTTTTTTATATAGAATATGTATAGCAAATAGATTAAATAGTATCTGTATTGTCAGAATGACATAGTCAAAATAGTTTTGACTAAAAACTTGAATAAGCCTAGTGAAAATAGGGTAGCCAGGAGATCTAAAAATGTTTGCTTCTAAATAACTCGGAGAGTCAGGATAGTAAATAGCTCCTTTATACAGTAAGTAAAAAAAAATCAAAGCATAACCAAATAATAGAATGTAGTTAGTGTTAAAAAGTTTTTTAGCTTTCAAAAGAAGTTTAATTTAGAGAGTTTAAATATAGAGTTATTGGATTAAAACAAGAGCTTATTCTTAAAATATATTCTAGTAATACGTATAAATAATATTGAAAATTAACTTTTCTTTATCCATCTATATAAAATTACCTTAGAGAAGAATTATAAAAGTTAGAAAATGACTAAATTACCTGCCTATTATAAAACTAGATAAAAAAAACGAATAAGTAAGTGATTTCACTTGCAAGTTGAATTTAGCACTATGATTAAAAACAAAATATTAAACTTCATAAATTCAGATAAAGATACGCCACTACTAGCAGGATTAATATGTGGTTTGTATCCTTTATTATATTTTTATTCTAACTACTTTTTTTCTAAAAACTCACTAGAACAATTTGCAACCTTTTTTCTTTTATTTGTGGGGGTTTCCGTTTTTGTTTTTACCATTTCTTATTTTATCTTTAATAGATTACCCGCTTTAAAAAAGTATAAAAAACATTTGCTTTTTGTTCTTGTAATTATTGTTGTTGCTACATTTTTATCTCAAATTATTTATTTCAAACTAATGAAGAAGGCTTTAGTTCTTATCTATATTCTTGCCTTTTTATTATCCTTTAAGTTTTACAAATCCTACAAGAAGCTTTTAGTATTAGTAGTACTAATGTGTATTTTTCCTTTTTGTAAAATTGTAATTTCTTTATATGATTCTTTTAAACCATTAAGCTGGCAAGAACAACCAGATGCTATTGAAAATGTGGAGCTAACAAAAACACCAAATATTTACTTAATACAGCCAGATGGTTATGTTAGTAAAGAGGTTTTAAGCCAGGCGCCATATAATTCGGAAAGTGAAATATATAATTGGCTAGAAACAGAAGGCTTTAAAGTATATCCCGATTTTAGAAGCAATTATCCAGCTACTTTGACCTCTAATGCATCCATGTTTAGTATGAAACATCACTATTTTGGTGAATATATTTTTCCTTCACTAGAAATGCTAAATGCACGAGATGTTATAAGTGGTGAAAATCCGGTTATTTCTATTTTGGACAAGAATAATTATAGTACATTTTTGGTTGTTGAAAATGAATATTTTCAACACAATAATAGTGATCAAAAGTATGATTATAGAAATATTAGCCTAAAGGAAATACCGCTTTTTAGTCATGGTGGAAATGTCGAAAAAGATGTTTTAGTCGATTTAAAGGAAATGATGAAAATAGATGCTTCTAATCCAAAATTCTTCTTTGTAGAAAAATTAATGCCGCATCACGTTATACTTTATGATGATATTACAGATGTAGAAATCGAAAGAGAATGGTATTTAAGTAGAATTAAGGAGGCCAATTTATGGTTAAAAAAAACGATCAATCATATAGCTATTCAAGACCCGGATGCTATTGTAATAGTAATTGCAGATCATGGAGGAATGCTTGGTTTAGATAACTTTACGGAAAAATATAATAGTATTCAAAATATGAATTCTATTTTTTCTTCATTATTAGCTATAAAATGGAATGGTAATTTAGTAGGAGATGAAGATGTGAAATTAAAATCCAATGTTAATTTGTTCCGAGTTTTGTTTTCAGTGTTAAGTGAAGATGAAACCTACCTAAATAATCTAGAAGAAGATGAAAGCTATTACCTAGATAATAAAAACGGTATATTCCGTAAGCCACAGCAAGCAATAAAAAGTAATGGCGATTATAATTTAATAAAGGAGGGAAACTAAACTTCAAAGCGGTTAAATTACATAAATAGCTTTTAAATTAGTAAATTCAGCTTTCTAAAAAAACGCAGTAATTATTTTCACGATACATAAATATAAACCGGAGCATAAAGCACTTTGGGATCGTTTTATAACGAAAGCCAAAAATGCTACTTTTCTATTTCATAGAGACTTTATAGAATACCATGAAGATCGATTTAACGATTACTCGATACTTGTTTTTAAAAAAGAAAAACTCATAGCTGTTTTACCTGCTAACTTTGTAGGGAATAAAATATACTCGCATCAAGGTTTAACGTATGGCGGAATGGTAGTTTTAGAAACCATAAAACTAAAAGAGTTTGCCGACTGTTTAAAAGCAGCCTTAAGTTTTTATAAAAAAAATGGGTTTGAAAGTATACAGCTAAAAGAGCTTCCTTCTTTTTATAGTTTGGTGCCAAATGATGAAATGCAGTATTTGTCTTTTATTTTGAAAGCAGATCTGATTCGTAGAGATACGCTTTCGGTTTTAAATGTGCAGCAAAAACCAAAGCCATCTAAAGATAGAATTGCAGGAAATAAAAGAGCTTTAAAAAATAATTTGGTAGTGGAAGAAGTAGAAACGTTCGATGCTTTTTGGAATACGATTCTCGTACCAAATTTAAATGCGAAGCATGAAGCGCAACCAGTTCATAGTTTAGCAGAAATTACATATTTAAAGCGTAAGTTTCCAAAACAAATTAGACAATTTAACGTGTATAAGAACGATGAAATTGTTGCTGGAACTACTATTTTTGAAACAAAATATGTTGCGCATTCCCAATACATTTCTGGTAATGAAGATAAAAATATAATAGGAAGTTTAGATTTTTTACATCTATATTTGATGCAGGAAGTCTTTGCCGATAAAGCTTATTTTGATTTCGGAATCTCGAATGAAAACCAAAGCAAAAATATAAATCAAGGATTGCAATACTGGAAAGAAGGTTTTGGAGCAAGAACCATTACGCAAGACTTTTACCAAATAGATTTAAAAAATATTAATAACCTTGATGCTATTTTTATATGATTAAGTTTCTAGACTTACATAAAATTAATGCACGTTTTGAAATGCAGTTTCAAGAACAGTTTCAACAGTTTTTAAATTCTGGTTATTATGTTTTAGGCAAGCAAGTAACAGCTTTTGAAACCAACTTTGCAAACTATTGCGGTACCAAACATTGTGTTGGAACAAGTAATGGCTTAGATGCATTAATTTTAATATTTAAGGCCTATAAAGAACTTGACCTATTACAAGATAATGACGAGGTTATTGTGCCTGCAAACACATATATAGCAAGTATCATATCGGTAATGCAAGCTGGATTAAAACCGATTTTTGTAGAACCAGACCTAAACACTTATAATATTTCTGTCGCTAATATTGAAAAGCAAATAACACCAAAAACAAAAGCGATTCTTGCGGTACATTTATACGGACAAATAGCAGATATGGAACGTATTAATATACTTGCAAAAAAGCATGATATATTAGTTGTCGAAGATGCAGCACAAGCACATGGTGCAGTGTATGAAAACAACAAAAAAGCGGGAAATTTAAGTGATGCTGCAGCCTTTAGTTTTTATCCGAGTAAAAATCTTGGAGCTTTAGGTGATGCAGGAGCAGTTACTACAAATAATACTGCTTTAGCAGAAGTGATTAAAAAAATAAGAAACTACGGTGCTTCCAAAAAATATGTAAATGAACTAATCGGATTTAATAATAGATTGGACGAAATTCAAGCCGCATTTTTAAATGTAAAACTTCCAACGTTAGATGCAGATAATGAAATTAGAAGACAGGTAGCAAAGCGCTATATTGCCGAAGTTAATAACGAAAAAGTAATACTTCCGTTTTATAATAATTCTAACAATCATGTGTTTCATGTGTTTGTAGTTTTAGTAGAAAATAGAGACCATTTTATAAATTATTTAGATCAACATCAAATAGAAACTTTAATGCATTATCCTATTGCGCCCCATAAACAAGAGGCATTTAAAGCATTTGAGTCATTAGAATTGCCAATAACAGAAGAAATTCATAAAAACATTGTAAGTTTACCTATGAGTCCTGTTCTTACAGCTGACGAGGTAACGCAAGTTATTAAAATTTTAAACGGCTATTAATTGAAAATATTTCGACCTACATTTTATCTAAAAAAAATATATGCAAATGCTTCCTCTATACGCAATAAATCAAAACGTGTAAACCGATGAAGCGCGTATTAAATTATATAAACTCTAATGTTTTATTTAAAGTTGCTTCGCTAAACTCTGCGGCAGTTTTAACTAAAATACTTACGGGTTTTTTAACCTCTAAAGCTATTGCTTATTTTATAGGAGCAGAAGGAATGGCTTTAATTGGGAATTTGCGTAATTTTTTACATTCCGCACAATCCATTTCTATTCTTGGGCTTTATAACGGCGTGGTTAAATATGTGGCAGAGTTTAAAGACAATGCTTTAGAATTAAGTAAAACCTTATCGACCGTCTTTTACTTAGGTTTTATATCTACTTTTCTGGTTTCTTTTTTAAGTTATTTTAATGCAGAACATATCAATAACTATCTTTTTCCAGCATATAATAATTATGCGTATGTAATTAAAATATTTGCAATTGCATTACCTTTCTATGCGTTGAATATGTTCGCTTTCTCCATTTTAAATGGGTTTTCCAAATATAGAATCATTCTTATTATTAGTATTATTGGTCAAGTTTTAGGAGCGCTTATAACGATTGTTTTAATTTGGTTAAATAAAATAGACGGCGCCTTAATTGCTATTGTAATTGCGGAGTCTTTAATTTTATTAATTACTCTGGTTGGTATTTTAAATCATCGAAACTTAATGCCGCTAGTAAAGGTTAAGAGTATAAGTTTTTCTTCTATTAAAAAATTAAGCTCATATTCGGTAATGGCATTGTTTTCTGCAATAATTTTACCTCTTGTAGCAATTGCAGTTCGTACTTATATTATAGATAATGTTAGTCCTCAAGCTGCTGGTTTTTGGGAAGCAATGACACGAATATCAAAGTATTATTTAATGTTTGTAAGTTCTTTGTTAACCTTATATATTTTACCTCGTTTGTCTGAAATAGATAACGTTAAAGAATTTAGAAAAGAAGTTTTTGGGTTTTATAAAACGATAATCCCCATTTTTGCGGTAGGTTTAGTTATTATTTATTTCCTTAGATCGTATATTGTTGCAATTGTTTTTACTGCCGAATTTAAACCCGTAGAAGATTTGTTTTTTTGGCAACTACTAGGTGATTTTGTTAAGATTTTATCCATTGTAATAGCCTATCAGTTTTTAGCAAAAAATATGTTTTGGCACTATATAATAACCGAAGCGTTTTCTGTACTATTAATGTATTTAGCGAACATATATTTTATTGACTTGTATGGTGTAAAAGGGGCAGCAATAGCTCACTTTGTTAATTACCTTATTTACTATGTGGTAATCTTATTAATCTTTAGTTCTTCGTTGTTTGGTGTTATTCCTGATGTAGATGAAGCTAATGACTAGTACGTTTTTTTTTTTTTTTTCTGAATTGTATTTTTTACTATTAGAATGAAAGAAGTTCGTTTTAGATCCTATCCATCTTCAGTTGAAATAGAGAATACCTTTATTTGCTTCGAAGGAAAGGTTTTGCCTGAAAATGTTATACTAAGAGGCGCTTTAGTGAAAAGGATAAGGACATTAATTTAGCGCGTTATAGACCAAGCTTCTAAATACTTTTTAGCTATTAAAACGTAATGATGTTCTTTTTCAATAAAAGCTCTAGCGTTTTTAGAAATTTCAGCAATTTTCTCCGGATGTAGAATTAGCCATTCTAATTTTTCTGCAATTTTTTTAGCATCTGGTAAGGCATTTATAGCAATAGTATCTTCTTCAATATGATAATAATCTAACCATTCTTGTTCTGCTCCAGTAAAAACCACTTTTCCTTTTGCCATTGCTTCTAAGGCGTTATAACCTTGGTCATAAGCAAATACTTGATCCAGAAGGATATGAGCAGAATTATAAGATTTTATATATTCGGAATACGGAAGGCTTCTAGCTTCAATAATCTCAATTTTTGAGGGATATTTATCTTTAATTATTTGTAATGCTTCATCAAATAAATCATTACCTTTTTTGTAGTAATTCTTGTCATTTATGCCATGAAAAATTACAATCTTATTTGTAATGTTTATAGGCTCTACTTTTACTTTATCTGTGTTTATGGGGTTCGGTATTAAGCCAATATATTTATTGTCATTACGCATTGGTAAATGATAATCTAAGTCGCTTGAAATTACGCCTTGAATGTTTTTAAAAACATAATCATGTAATTTTTTAAAAGGTTTTGTACGCCATTTTAATACATTCCAGTAATTAGCTTTAGAGACTTTATTGTTTTCATACGGAGTAAAAATGGAGTATCTAAACTTTTTGTCAAAAGCATAATTTACACTGATATAATCGGTACCACAAGACAGTAAAAACACTTTTTTATTATGTTTGAAAAGGTGTTGTAATAATGTGATCTCTAATTTCGGAATTGTACAAAAAGGGTTTTCATTTATTAATTGGACAACATCAAAATTAACAAGCTTACTTTTGTGTTTGTTAATTTGCCTTTTCGTACTTAAAGAAGTAATATCTATTGCTGTTAATTTATAGATGATTTTTTTTGCTAAAAGTAGAATCCCTTTGTTATACGCGTTTTTTAAATAAATATCGACAGGATAATTTTTAAAGTCATCACCAAAACCGGCAATAGTAACTTGTGCTCCAAGCGATTCTAACCCTTCTTTTAAAGAATTATGTAATCTACTATATTCTCCTATTAATAAAATTTTCATTTACTATCTTTGGTTTCTAAAAATTTACCCTTGCAAAATAACAATAAAAAAAAGATTTGTGTCGTTACTCCTTCATTAGCTAAAGGAGGAGCAGAAAAATCTTCGGCAACACTTACCACTATTTTGCATAATCTAGGATATAATGTACATGTGGTAACGCTGTTATCACAAGTAGAATATGAGTATTCTGGTACGCTTTTTAATTTAGGGGAATTTAAAGATAAAAATGATACTTTTTTAGGGAAAATAAAAAGATTCCGAAAATTAAAGCAATACTTTAAAGAGCATCATTTTGATTGTATTATCGATAATAGATATCGTATCTTAGCCTACAGAGAATATATATTCACAAAATATTTATACAGACATATTCCTGTAATTTATGTACTTCATAATTATGTGCAAGAAAAAACATTTACTCCTTATAAATGGTTGAATGCGTGGTTGTATAAAAACGAAACATTTACGGCGGTTTCCGAAGAAATAAATCAGAAATTTAAAAAAGAATTTCAAATTAAAAAGATGCATACTATTTATAATGCATTTGATTTTGAGGATATAGAAAGAAAGGCTTTAGATTTCAATGTGGTTGAAGCAGAAAAGAGTACGTATATTATTTATTACGGACGGATAGACGATGAACACAAGAATTTAAAACTTTTATTAAATGGATATAAAGCATCCAAATTGCCAACCCAAAACATTAAATTATGGATTCTCGGTAATGGTGAAGATCTAAATGAAATAATAACATACACAAAAAAAATACAATTAGAAACACATGTGGTATTTAAGGGGTTTACCGCAAATCCGTATCCGTATGTTAAAAATGCTTTGTTTACTATGCTTACAAGTAGACACGAAGGTTTCCCTATGGTAATTCCAGAATCGTTAGCATTAGCAACTCCAGTAATTTCTGTGAACTGTAATTCTGGGCCAAGAGAAGTAATACAAAATAAGGTAAATGGATTGTTAGTAGAAAATTATGACATAAATGCACTAGCGGAAGCTATGGATAGTTTTATATTTGACAAAACATTGTATCAACACTGTAAAGCAAATGCAAAACAAAGTGTTGCTAGGTTTTCTATAGAGAAGATTTCTAAGAATTGGAAAAAAATAATTGAAAGTACATGAGTCATACTATTATAAAAGATATTAAAATTATTGATATACCTCGAATTGCCGATAGTAGAGGTAATCTAGCTGTTATAGAGAAAGATTGTACTCCTTTTGAGATTAAAAGAGTGTATTATTTATATGATGTGCCCAGTGATGCATATCGAGGTGGTCATGCACATAAAGAGCAATTAGAATTCTTGGTTGCCTTAAGTGGTAGTTTTACTGTGATTCTAGATGATGGAAAACAAAAACAATCTATTACACTTAATAAGCCAAATAAAGGGTTGTTAATTCCAACAGGGATTTGGCGTGAGCTGGAAGATTTTTCTTCCGGATCTGTTTGTTTGGTGTTAGCTTCAGATGTTTTTGAAGAGAGCGATTACATTCGAGAATACAAAGACTTCGAGTTATTTAAACGGACTTAAATTAACGTGAAACTGTCGTAGTACTTTTTGTGTTTTCATTAAAAACAATAAAGTGCTTTTATTGCAACTAAGTATAAAACGTTGTTTTGCATTTAAATTACGCTTGTTTAAATGCTTTAAATAAAAATCCATCTTCTCTTTATTACCTACAAGTTTGTATTGCAAAGCAATAGAAAATCTATTGAAATCTAGATATTTTTTTAAAGAAGGATTGTTTTTAGCAGCTTCTTCATATACATCTAAATCTAAAAACTGTCTTAAATTGGTATTGGCATTAGAAATTCTGTTATCTGCATGTAAGTTATAAACGGCAGTAACATTATTGTTAAAAGCTATTGGATGTTGTATCGCTATTTTCATCCATAAATCGGTGTCTTCTCCAGCGCCAAGTGTAATTTTTTCATCAAAGCCATTAAAGGCCTCCAATGTTTTTTTAGGAACCATTACTGCAGATGTCCATGCAACACAGCTAAATTGACTGGATTTAAAATAGTCCTTAACAATACCATTCCATGCATTAGGAATGTCTATATAATCGGATTCTAAAGCGATTTCACCCATTTTTTTTACATATGCATTTGCATATAAACCACAGTTAGGGAAATCTTCTTGTAATTTTTTAAGTTGTGCTAAATGGTTGTTTAACCATAAGTCATCAGCATCTATAAACGCAATATAAGCTGCAGTTGCTTTTTCTATTCCATAGTTTCTAGCATGTGCAACACCTTGGTTTTTTATCGTAAATATTTGTATTCTAGAATCGTTAAAAGTATCTAATAGTTTTAAACTCGCATCCGTAGAACCATCATTAACCACAATAATTTCAAAATCTTGAAATGTTTGCTCAAGTACACTTTTTATTGTGTTGACAATAAAGTGTTCTTTGTTGTATAATGGAATTACTATGGAGAAAAATGGCATTTATTAGATATGTAAATAACAAAGGTAGCTTAATCTATATAAATCAAATAGGTATAAAGACGGTTTTTTTGAAAGTAAATTTTTTTCAAAAGAACCTTTAAACGTTCTATAAATAAAGGCAAATAAAAATGGAAGCTTTAATCTTTTTATACTAAAAAAGACTCTTGTAATTAAAGTATAATTTTTGGGTATTAAGTTTTGTTTTAAAAATAAATGTAAGGCGTCTACAGATTCAATAGATTTTTTTAAAAACAGACTGCTTTTTTCTAAACCTAAATGATAGGTTGGGTTTTCAATATGTTCGACTTTTATTTTATTTAATTTTAAATGGTAAGAAAATAAAGTGTCTTCATGTCTTAAGTTAGGAATGTCTTCATCAAAGGAAACTACATTAAAAATATCTTTTCTTATTAAAAAATTTAAGGTTAAAAAGCTTAAATAAATATTTTCGTTCCTTTTTTTAGTAGCTAATGCTTCTCGCTTTTTTCCGTAGGTCCAACGCAGTAAATGGTCATCGTCAGGCTTTTTTTTAGTATATAAAATGCCACCATAAATTACTTGCGAAGCTTTTGTTATAGCCTGTAAATAGGTAGCAATAAAATTGCTTTCTTTTGGTAATACATCTGCATCTAAAAAAAGTAACCATTCGTTTTTTGCCTCTTTTGCTAAAAGATTCCGAATAGCGCTTCGACCAATATTTTTTTCAAGTATTAAATATTGAGCGTTTTCTAAATTATTTATTTCTTTATTAGCAGTAATAATATTTTTATCTGTCGAACCATCATCATAACATAATATTTCAAAATCTACAGATAGCTGTTTTGTTTGCGCATACACTTCTTCAACAAGTGCGCTAATGTTATAGTTGTATGTAGGAATTAAAATAGAGAGCATGAATGCTTGTTAGATTTGTTCAAAACTAACAAAAATAATGTAATCTGTTTGCTATTGGTATAGTAATTGTAATTTTGTTACTATGAATAAAATTTATCTAACCTTATTATCTGTATTAATTGTTGCTGTTGGCTATGCGCAACAAGAGTTTCATGTATTTCCAGTAGACCATAAAACGTCGCCAGGAACAGCTACTGGTAATGGTACTTTGCAAAACCCTTGGGATCTGCAGACCGCATTAAAACAATCTATTAAGGTGGTTAAAGGAGGCGATACTATTTGGTTGCACGAAGGTGTGTATAATGGCAGGTATAATAGTACGCTTAACTGTACAATACCTAATACATATATAACGGTAAGTGCATACCAAGAAGAAAGCGTAATTTTAAATGGAAATGTTGCTTCAACAAAAGAACAAACATTAGGAATTCGAGGCGGACAAGTAATTTATAAAGATTTTGAAGTTACATGGTTAGGTGAATTTTCTAGAAATAAAAAAGATGCCAACTTCAAAAATCAAATCGCAGGTGTATATCATTTGTCGGGAAGAAACTGCAAGTTTATTAACCTTAAAATATACAATAATCCAGGTTTGGGTTTTGGCTCTTGGAAAAGTACAGGAGGAACTTTAATTACAGAGTGTTTTGTTTTTAATAATGGTGTAATTAATGAAAAAGGAAGAGGAGCAGGAGAAGGTTTTTATGTGCAGAATAAAAGTGAAGAAGAAAGAATTATAAAAAACAATGTTATTTTTAATAACTACTACAAAGGTATTGAGGTTTGGTCTGCAGGAAGAAAAGCAGATTTTGAATATGTGAAGAACATAACTTTAGATAATAATGTGATTTTTAATAGTGGTTTGCCTGCAAATAAATATACGGTAGATAATATTATTGTAGCTTCAGATGATAGAAATGCCATAAACATTGCTAAAAATATTAAAGTAACCAATAACATATTGTACCACAATACAAACTATCTAAAAAATGAGGTTAATGGAGATGCACCTTCTTTAACTTTAGGTTTTTACCACAAGTCACCAGTAGAGAATGTTGTGGTAGATAATAATATTATTTTAGGAAGAAATAATGCACTCAGAATATTATACGCAAAAACATTAACCTTTAAAAATAATATTGTCTATACTGGTTATATGAATTTTACAAATTCCGTTTTTGATTTGGCAAAAAATAAAAACTGGAAGTTTAGTAACAATTTATACTACTCTAAAAATAACGATGCTTTTCGAATTAATAAAACAAACTATCCACTTAACAAATGGAAATCCATGTTTAACATCGATATTAGTAGCCAGAAAAAACATATTGGTGCTTTTAATCTAAACAATGTTTTAGATATCACAAAAAGTGAATATAAAAATAACAGCTTTCGAGTAGTACTTTTTAATAAGGAAGAACAAGACGTAGTTGTCGATTTCTCGGAATATAATATCGAAAAAGGAAGCGCTTTTACTATTACAGATGTTGAGGATTTAAACCATATTTTAAAATCTGGAACTGTAACGGAAGACTCTAAAATTACAGTGCCAATGCAGGCAGTAGATCCTTCAAGAAATAAAACATTAAATAATTTTGGCGTTTTTATTATTGAATTTAAGAAAGATAAACAATTAAAAGCAACTCCTTCTAAAAAAGAAAGTGGCTTAAAACGTTTTTTTAAGAGGTTGTTTTAACCTTTACGTTGTACAACTTCAAAAATCTGATTCTCATCACATTTTAAAGTCTTACTTGGGTATTTTAATAACAATGCATAATCATGTGTTGCCATTAAAATAGTATTACCGTTTTTATTTATTTCTTGTAAAACTTCCATAACTTCAATACTAGTTTGCGGATCTAGATTTCCTGTTGGCTCATCGGCAAGTATTAGTTCAGGATCATTAAGCAAAGCTCTAGCAATAGCAACTCTTTGTTGTTCTCCTCCAGAAAGTTCATGCGGAAATTTAAAACCTTTGGTTTTCATTGCAACTTTATCTAAAACCTCGTCTATTCTAGTTTTCATTTTAGCTTTGTCTTTCCAACCAGTAGCCTTTAAAACAAATAATAAATTGTCGTTAATGGTTCTATCTGTAAGTAATTTAAAGTCTTGAAAAACAACACCCAATTTTCGTCTTAAAAATGGAATTTCCTTTTCTTTTAGTTTTCGTAAGTCATGATCTACTATATGTCCTTGGCCTTCTGTTAAAGCTAAATCGCCATAAAGGGTTTTCATAAAGCTACTTTTTCCAGAACCCGTTTTTCCAATCAAATACACAAAATCACCTTTGTTTACTTCTACATTAACATCAGAAAGGACTAAGTTATTTCCTTGAAAAATAGAAACATCTTTTAATTGTAAAACAGGATTCGACATATAGTATTTTGGTTTTAAGAGTTGTAAATGTATTATTAATAAATTAAAAGTGAAAAGTTATAATTTAAAAGTTTTCTTAAAACGAAGACTTCTCAATATTTCTGTGTCTAATAATTAGTAAACAGCACTAATTATTAATAACTCGGTGTATAATTATAACAAAATTCTAACGTTATCATTTATATATTGATTTATATTTGATTCTTGAATAAAAAACATAGTCCATGACTAGAAAAAACCTTTATATATTTCTCCTAGCTATTGCTTGTAGTTTTCAAATAATAGCGCAACAATCTGTAGCATATACTAATGATTTAGTAGCGTATCAAAAAGCACTTAGTTTATATAATAATCAACAATATCTGGCAGCTCAGTCTTTATTTAATCAAATAAAAAAAACAGCAAAAACAGATGTGTTACATAGTGATTGTGCATTTTATATTGCTAATTGTGCAGTGCGTTTAAACCAACAAAATGCAGATCAGTTAATCGAAGATTTTGTAGCAAAGTATCCAACAAGTACCAAACGAAATACAGCATATGCAGATGTAGCAGATTATTATTTTGTTAACGAAAAATATGCACATGCTAAAAAATGGTATGATAAAGTGGAAGAAAGCGGATTGGCTAGATCAGAAAAAGAACGCTATAACTTTAATAATGGCTATGTTGCTTTTGTAACTCAAGATTATAAAACTGCAAGAGAGTATTTAAGTCGTGTAGAAAATTCAGGAAGATATGGAGCGCAAGCAAAATATTATATCGGTTTTATGGCTTATGAAAATGATGATTATGACAAGGCAAATGAATACTTTAATCAGGTAGGAGAAGAAGAAAAATACAAAGAAAAACTTTCCTATTATCAAGCAGATTTACATTTTAAACTTGGCAAGTTTGAAGAAGCAATTACATTAGCAAAAGAACAACTACCAAATAGTGATGAAACTGAAGTGTCTCAACTCAATAAAATTATAGGCGAAAGTTATTTTAATCTAGAAAAATATGCTGAAGCTATTCCATTTTTAACCAAATACGAAGGAACTCGTGGTAAATGGAATAACACAGATTATTACCAATTAGGTTACGCTTACTACAAACAAAAAGACTATGACAAAGCAATAAGTGAGTTCAATAAAATAATAGGAGGTAATAATAGTGTAGCGCAAAATGCATACTATCATTTAGGAGAAAGCTATGTAAATGTTAATAAAAAACAACAGGCTTTAAATGCGTTTCGTAATGCTTCCGAAATGGATTACGATTTAAAAATTCAAGAAGATGCGTGGTTAAACTATGCAAAAATTAGTTACGAAATAGGAAATCCCTATCAATCGGCTCCGCAGGTATTAGCTGCTTATTTAGAAAAATATCCAGAGACATCTTATAAGAGTGAAATGGAAACTCTACTAATAGATTCTTATATCACATCTAAAAACTACAAGGAGGCTTTAAAATTATTAGAAGGAAAAAAAAGTTTTGAAAATAAAGTCGCTTATCAAAAAGTAACCTTTTATAGAGGGATCGAATTGTATAACGATAGTAAATATCAAGAAGCAGAAAGCCTTTTTGATGCTTCATTAAAAGAACCACAAGATGCTAAATATACTGCAAGAGCTACTTTTTGGAAAGCAGAAACAGATTATAATCTTTCTAATTTTGAGGATGCTTTAGTCGGTTTTAAACAGTTTGAACAGCAAACTTCTGCATCTCAAACACCAGAAATTACCAACTTAGATTACAATATTGCATACACGTATTTTAAACAGAAAAACTACACACAAGCAACACCGTATTTCAATCAGTTTATTACTAAAAGAAAAGAAGATCCGGTTAGGAGGAATGATGCATACCTTCGTTTAGGGGATGGTTATTTCGTTTCTAGTCAATATAACGAAGCAATTCAAGCATATAATAAAGCCATTCAAATTGGAGAAATAGAATCCGATTATGCATTTTTTCAAAAAGCATTAAGTGCTGGTTATGCAGGAGATGCTACGAAAAAGATTTCCGAATTAGAAACTTTTATTTCGAAGTATCCAAAATCTACTTTACGAGATGATGCTATGTACGAACTAGGTAATTCTTATGTAAAGGCTGGCAATACTGAAAAAGCAATGCAGTCTTATAACCGTTTAAATAGCGAATATAATAGTAGTGTATTCGTGCCAAAAGCACTTTTACGCCAAGGATTAGTGCATTATAATGCCAGCGAAAATGATCCTGCTTTAGTGAAGTTTAAACAAATTGCTGCAGATTTTCCAAGTACACCAGAAGCTAATCAAGCTGTGGCAACTGCACGTTTAATTTATATAGATACTGGTAGAGTCGACGAATACGCGTCTTGGGTGCAAACATTAGATTATGTAGAAGTTACAGATGCCGATTTAGATAATACAACCTACGAAGCAGCAGAGAAGAAATATTTAGACAATAATACAAATCAAGCAATCCAACAATTTAATGTGTATTTAAATCAGTTCCCAAACGGATTACATGCTTTACAATCGCATTTTTATATCGCAGAATTATATTTTAAAAAAGATTTAAAAGAAACTGCTATTCCTCATTTTCAATATGTAATCGATGCTTCGCAAAGTGAATTTACCGAAGAATCTTTATTGCGTTTAGCACAAGTGTATACCGAAAATAAAAATTGGACTGCAGCTATACCTGTGCTAAGTAGGTTAGAAACAGAAGCTAGTTTTCCGCAGAATGTTATTTTTGCACAATCTAATTTAATGAAAGCAAATTACGAGTTAGAACAGTATAATGAAGCGGTCGCTTACGCGGAAAAAGTACTATTAAAAAATGGCTTAGATAATAAAATTAAAAGCGATGCACATGTTATTATTGCTCGTTCTGCAATAAAAACAGGAGACGAAGCAAAGGCAAAAACGGCTTATGCACAAGTAGCGCTTACCGCAACAGGAAAAACTGCAGCAGAAGCATTATTTTACAACGGGTATTTTGAAAATAAAGCTGGAAGTTATAAAGCATCTAACGAAACTATGCAACGATTAGCAAAAGATTATTCGGGTTATAAATACTATAGTGCAAAAGGATTAGTTGTTATGGCGAAAAACTATTATGCTCTGGACGATGCCTTTCAAGCAACCTATATTCTAGAAAGTGTAGTTAAAAATTTTGCAAGCTATACCGATGTTGTTACAGAAGCACAAACCGAATTAAACAAAATAAAAACGGAACAAGCAAAAACAAATGCTTCTGTTGTACCAGAAGATTAGTTTTGTTACAAGCTATAAGCGTTAAAAAAAAAGGTCATGCTAAGCCAAGTTATAGCATTTCATCGTTCAAATAAATATCAAAAAGATATGCGAAAGCAAAAAAATAAAATTCTAATTTTTATCCTAACCATTGTTTCTACATTAGGTTTTTCACAAGAAAGAGAACAGGATACTCTAAATCCAGATGTTATTCAAGTTGTAAAACCATATACTCCTTCTGTTTCCGATGCATTTAAAGTAAAAGAAATTCCGTCTTTAGATGATGCAACGACTACTACAAAAAAGGAAATTAAATACAACATTTTTTCTTTTCCTGTGGCTTCTACATTTACTCCTGCAAAAGGAAAAGCTGCTGTTGTAGATAAAGAAGAACCTGCAAAATTGTATGATAATTATGCCACTTTAGCAGGAGGTATGTATACTTCTATTTTAGGTGAAGTATATTTAAATCATGCCTTTAGTAGAACCGAAAGTGTTGGTGGTTATGTGAGTCATCATTCATCACAAGGCGGAATTAATGATATTCTTTTAGACGATAATTTTTCGAATACTAAAGTAAGTGCTAATTACTCTAGAAATGAACGCGATTTAGCATGGAATATTGAAGGCGGATTTCTACACCAAAAATACAACTGGTACGGCTTGCCGCAACCTTTATATATTAAAGATGCTGCCGATGCTATTGGGGATGTAGATCATGCTTTTTTAGGCTTTAATCTTGGAGCAGATGTTGCCTTTACAGATTCGTATATAAACGAAGCAAGTATTTTATATAGACGTTTTGGAGACAATAATAGTTCTGGTGAAAATAGATTGTTAATCCAAACTAACGGAGATGTCTCTATTCAGGATTTAGATTTTAATATTGGCTTACAAGTAGATTACTTAGGAGGGAAATTCGATAGAAATTATGCTATAGATGAAGAATTAAAATATGGAAACTTTAATATTGGTATTTCGCCAACGTATCAATTAATTAAAGAGGATCTAACCCTAGACTTAGGAGTTTCTTTCTTCTATTTAAACGATACAGAATATGGAGATAATAAATTTTTCATCTATCCTAATATAAAAGCTTCGTACAGAATGGTAGATGAAATTTTAATCGCTTATGGAGGAATTAAAGGAGACTTAATTCAAAACACTTATTACGATTTTGCGCAAGAAAACCCATTTGTATCTCCAACATTATTTATAACACCAACCGATCAAAAGTATAATGTTTTTGTAGGTTTAAAAGGGAAAGTGGCTAATGGTGTAAATTATAATATTGATGGAAAATATAGTAGAGAAAACGATAAAGCAATGTATAGAAATAATTTGGTTCCTTACGGGTTTGATGCCGATGAAGCATACCAAAATGGAAATTCTTTTGGAATCGTTTACGATGATGTTTCTACCTTTTCAGTTTCAGGAGAAATAAATGCAGACCTAAATCGTAATTTTACATTAGGTGTTAAAGCGGCATATTTTTCTTATAATGTAGATCAAGAAGCGGAAGCATGGAATCTTCCAAACTTTAAAGCAAATCTGTTTTTAGATTATCAAATTACCAAACAGTGGTTTGCAGGTGCAAATTTATTTTTTGTAGGAGAACGTAAAGGGTTAGCCGGTTTTAATGATATTGACAATCCGTTGTTTGTAGATTTATTAAATCCTACAGAAACTATCCCTTTAAAAAGTTATTTTGATGCTAATGCACACGTTGGTTATCATATTAACGATAGATGGTCTGCATTTGCTAAAATAAATAATATTGCAAACCAAGAATACAATCGTTGGCAAAACTATCCCGTACAAGGGCTTCAGTTTTTAGCAGGAGCAACTTATAAATTTGATTTTTAAGACAAGCTGTCCTACTAAAACGGATTCAAAATCTAAAAATCGAAACTCAAAAGGGTTTTAAAATATAAGCGTTCTATTTTTGAATACTTTTCTTGTTTAACTTAATAACACCACTTTGATTCATTCTTTTTTTAAGTTAAATTGTATTGCGTATGGACATTATAGTCAGGAAAAGTATACTCGCCTTTTTATTAATATTCTTTGGTAATTATGAAAAAGAATAAGTAGACATTTTAATCACGAAAGCAAATGTTACACTGTTAATCCTAACTTTGAAAACGCATACGCTTTTGCCATAAAAGAGGAGAAGTTTGTAGGACTAGGAAGCACAAACGATATGTATTGGGCAGAAGAACGCTTAGGAAAAGAAACTTTAAAGAAATGACTATTTGGGAAGCTTAAGCTAATTTTGTAGATCGAGAAAAAGGAAGCATAGAAACTGGAAAGTATGCAGTTTTTATTATATTAGATAAAGATATCATGCAAGTTGCTGTTCAAGAAATTCCTAAAATTAAAGTACAACAAACTTTTATAGGTGGCGTGGCACAATAATTGCTTTCTTTGTAAAAATATTTATTAACTAAGATTACCGCTTTCGCGGAAAGTAAACATGAAAAAAATATACACATTTATACTAGCATTAATTATAACTACAACAACTTTTGCACAAGTAGATGCCTATAGTGAAGATGTAAAACAATGTATTAAAAGCAATGGTACTTATGATTATTACGAAAATGTAGTAGACCAAATGTTTTCTATGCTACAAGAACAATATGCTTCTCAAGGAGTTCCTGCGTCGCTTTGGACCGAACTTAAAGGTCTTAAAACAGAATCTTTAGAAGAACTAAGCCAAATGGTAGTATCTGCTTATCGTGGCCATTTTACACACCAAGATGTAAAAAACATGAACGCTTTATACGCTACCAAAGCTGGACAGAATATGTTTAAAAAAGCAGAAAACCTTACCGAAGGTGATAAAGTAGCTTTAACCGAATTTTATAGAAGTGATACCGGACAAAAAATCACAGGTTCTCAAGACTCTATGAATGCATCTATGAGCCAGATTTCGGAAATGTGGAGTAGTGGTTTTTATAGAACAATTGTAGATAAACTAAGTGAAAAAGGATTTAATTTGTAAGATGAAATATTTCTTATGTATCATTTTTATTGCGCTTTTTTCTTTAAACAGTTTAGCGCAAGAGCTACCTCCTAATCCTGAACCTGGAAAATGCTATGTTAAATGCATTCTGGAAGATGGAAACTTATCAAATTGGCAAACTATAGATTGTGAGTTTTCAAAGTTAGCAAAGGATAAAGCCAAATTGAATACACTACAGATTAAAATGTCTAATTTAGGTTACGATGTTGCTATTACTGGTAAAGCAGATTTAAAAACTATTGCAGCATACAAGCAATACACCAAAGACGAAAAAAAGCGATTACGTAAAGCAAAAAGAAATCTCTAATTTTAATCGGAATCATGCAAAGTAAATTAATAACGATACTCTTTTTTGTTTTTGTTAGTCATTCTCTAGTTGCTCAATATGGATGGACAGATGCAGAGGTGTTTTTAAAATCAGGCGAAGTAAAAACAGGACAAGCCTTTTTGCCTTTGCAGCCCTATAATGCTATTACTATTTCTTCTAATGAAATGCTAAAGTTTAGAACCGATAGAAAAGCTAAAAAAGAAAAGTATAAACCGAATCAAGTAGATAGTGTTCTTTTTAAAGTAGAAGATAGAGTAGATAAATATACAACCATGTTTATCTCAAAAAAGAAAAAACGTTTAGCTTTTGTTCAACTAATTGTAGAAGGAAATGTAGCTATTGTAGGTAGAACAGAAAAAACGAACATGCAAACATCAATACAAAATGACGAAAACCCTTGGGAACAAGAAGGTCCTTCTGCTAGTAATTATTTTAATCATAATCGATTATTTTTAGTCAAAGAAGGTGAAGTCTTAGAGAAAGTAAAAGTGAAAGGCTTTCGTGTTCGTGCCATGGAATTTTTTGCAGATTGTGATGCTTTAGTAAAAAAACTAGACTCAAAAAAAATGCATAAAGATAATTTTTATGAAATAGCAGCTTTTTACAATACGAATTGTAATTAGTAAATTTTCGCTAAATAATCAAAGTGTGCTCCTTCGGTAATTAATTCGCATTGTAACCCAACAGAAGTACAAGCAGTAAATAAAGTATTAAAGTCTAAATAGAGCCATTTCATAGGTTTTTCTTTTTCGTCTTTATAGCTTAAAAAGTAATCTAATTCACCATAATAATTGGCAGTGGTATCCATCCAGAATCCGCCATCTTCATCTTCGTACATGTATTTAATGTCGCTAGAATCTATTAGTATTTGTCCTTCGGGATTTAGTAGTTTTTTTAAATGCTTCAAATACATTGCAACTTGTTGTAATTCTTGAAAAATTCCAGTACCATTCATAAGTAATAAAATAGTGTCAAAGGTTTGCGTTTCATTTAAAATCGCTTTTACTTCTGCTTTAATAATGCCTCTTTTTTTGCAAACTGTAATAGCACCTTCCGAAATATCAATAGCTTTTATTGTAAAGCCTTTTTCTTGTAAATATAAACTATGACTTCCTGCTCCAGCTCCAACATCTAAAACACTTCCTTTACAGAGTTGTAGTGCTTTTTGTTCTAGTTTCGGCATGTCCTTAAAACTTCTAAAAAGATATGGAATTGGTAACTCGTCTGCGTCACTAATATTAGTAGAAGTGATAATGTCTTCGGTATAGTTTCCGTTTTGGTAATCTAATAAAGCTTTTCCAAATAAATCTTTTTCCATATAATTATTGTTGCGAGACTTTAGCAATCTGTTATTTATTTATTTATTTTGTCACACTAAGCACGATCAAAGTGTCTCAAAAAATTCTATTTTTGCTTCTATGGAAGAATTTCTAAATCAGCTCCCAAAGCTTGCCAAAGATAAACATAAGGAAAACAAAACCTTTTTTACAAAGCTAAAAAAGAAAGCACCAAAAAATTTAGATTATATCATGCAAGAATTGCACGAAGAAGAATTTGAGCGAACAGACTGCTTAACTTGTGCGAATTGCTGTAAAACAACAGGTCCTTTGTTTACAGATAAAGATGTAGAACGAATAGCTAAATTTTTCAAACAAAAGCCACAGCAGTTTATTGCGAATTATTTACGAGTAGACGAAGAAAACGATTATGTGTTGCAATCGGTACCATGTACTTTTTTAGGTGCAGATAATTACTGTTCTATTTATGATGTAAGACCAAAAGCTTGTCGTGAATTTCCACATACCGATCGAAAAAAATTTCAGCAAATTTCTAATCTTACCATGAAAAATGTTGCTATATGTCCTGCTGCTTTTAATATAGTAGAAGCTATGAAAAAAAGAATAAAAATATAAAGCGTGTTTTTTATTGCATATTGTTGCTTCCTGCAAGCATTCCTTTTTTTTAGTATCTTTAAAAACTAAAACTTTCTAATTTGGAAAACCTTATTAACTACTTTGAAACTATTCCATCCTTACATAGAAGTCTTATTCTTGTTGGTGGAATCACTTTTTTTTGGCTATTAGAAGGAGTGCTTCCATTGTATAAATTCAATTATAAAAAGTGGAAACATGCAGTGCCTAATTTATTCTTTACGCTTACTACTATAATTGTAAATTTTACATTAGCCTTTTTATTGTTAAAAACTGCCGATTGGGTTAAAATAAATGACTTTGGTATTATTAACTGGCTTCCTAATATGCCATTAGTTTTATATGTATTTTTAGGTGTATTTTTTCTAGATTTTTTTGGTGCATATTTGGCACACTATGTAGAACACAAAGTAAAACCATTATGGAAAATTCATATTGTTCACCACTCAGATCATAAAGTAGATACAACAACTGCAAATAGGCATCATCCGTTAGAAAGTATTATCCGTTTTGCATTTACTCTTTTTGGGGTTTTTATAGTTGGTACACCAATAGCAATTGTAATGTTATATCAATCTTTATCCTTAGTCGCAACACAATTTACTCATGCAAATATTAAGTTACCAAGAAAATTAGATAATGCATTAAGTTACTTTTTAGTTTCGCCAGATATGCACAAAGTACATCACCATTACGTGTTGCCTTATACCGATTCTAATTACGGAAATATTTTTTCGGTTTGGGATAGGCTTTTCGGAACTTTCATGATATTAGATAGAGACAAATTAGTTTATGGAGTGGATGTGTTTCCTAACGAAGCAGAAAATAGTAGTATTACTAATTTGCTAAAGCAACCTTTCCAAGAATATAGAAACCAAACTATAGTTGCTGTAAAGGAAGAATAATGCAAAAGCTAACAGTCTTTTTTTTAATGTTTTTATTTATGAACTGTAATTCTTCGAAAACGATAGACATTCAAGGGCACAGAGGTTGTAGAGGTTTAATGCCAGAAAACACACTTCAAGGGTTTAAAAAAGCAATAGTACTTGGTGTACATACTTTAGAATTGGATGTAGCTGTTTCTAAAGATAATATTGTAATTGTATCTCACGAACCTTATATGAACCCTGTGATTTGTTTAGATGCTAACGGAAAAGAAATACCAGAGGCAGATGCTAAAAAGTACAATCTATATCAACTAACACACGAAGAAATTAAAGCTTACGATTGCGGAACTAAATTTCATGAAAGATTTCCAAGTCAAGAAAAACAAAAAGCCTATAAGCCTTCTTTAAGTGAAGTATTCATTGTTTCTAATGCATTAAATAAAGAAATTAAATTCAATATTGAAATTAAGGCACTTCCCGAATACGATACTGTTTTTACTCCAAAACCGGAAGAATTTGTTCAGTTAGTTTTACAAACGATCCATGAGCATCAAGTATTTAATCAATGCAATTTGCAATCTTTTGATATTCGTATTTTAGAAGAAATAAAAAAACAAGCACCAAAAATGCAAGTAGCTCTTTTGGTAGATGAAAATGAAGACATTTCAGAAAAATTAAAACAGTTAAGTTTTTCACCAGAAATTATAAGTCCGTATTATAAACTAGTAAATAAAGAAAACACAAGTGCATATCATGTTCAAGGATTTAAAGTAATTCCGTGGACTGTTAATACTGCTTCAGAAATGTTAGAAATGATGCATAATAATGTAGACGGAATTATTACGGATTATCCAGATGTATTATTGCAGATTTATCAAGAAAATTATTAAATCCTTACAGTTTCTTTGGTGGTAAGGTGTTGGGTTTGATAAATTGTTGTTTTTTGTAAAAAAACGTAAGCATTTCTTGTTTTTTGTGAATTGTATTCGAAACTAAAGTCTTTTGTTTCAGCTCAATAGTATTTCGTCTGTAAAATTTGGTATTCAACGAAAATACCTACATCTAACATATGTAAATTCCTTTTTTTTGTAAATTATACTAATCTTTGGATCGGAATTTGATTAATAGCAAATAATTAAATCAATTAATCGGTACAAATTTATTCACGTAATGAAAGAGGGGAAAATTACGATATTATGTTTATTTATGGCCTTGATGACCTTTAGTGCATCATTTGGTCAAACTACAGTATATTCTACAATTGCAAAAAATATTAACTCAGAGGCTAATAGTTTACAGCACAATTTAAATAGAGCAGGAGATACGCTACATTTAAGCAGTGACTACAAATTATATAAAGTAGAGTTTATTGGTGCTTATGAAGCTAAAGTTTTTCCAGTAGAAGGAGAGAAAAAGCAAATAAGTATTCCTTTAAAATCTGTTCCAGTTGGAGAGTATACTATTGCTGCTTTTCAAATAGAAAAAACAGAAGGTATTTACCAAGATCAAAAAACAATCGTTTTTAGAATTTCTAGACTTTTACCAATTGAAGATCCTATTGAAGAAGAATTAATTGCAGAAGCAGTTACAGAGCCTGAAATTATTGAGGACGAGCCAATAGTTATTGAAGAAGAAAAAGTTGCTACTAAAGAAGAAGAAAAAGAAGTACCTGTAAAAAAGGAACGTATTAAGAAAGAACGAGTAGTAAAGAAAAAGGTTAAAAAAGAAATTACAAAAGAAAAGAAAACAAGAGTTACCAAAGCACGCACACCTAGACCTGAAAAAGTAAGAGTAGAAAAAGAAAAAACAATTGCAGATGCAAAACCAGTTAGAACAAAAACACAAAGGCCTACTAGAGTTGTCGAAGCAAGAAAACCTAGTTTAGATTCTACAGAGTATAAAAGTTACAATCTTACAAATGGAAGAGGAGGTCGTTACGTGGTTCAATCTCGTGAAGAGTATAGAGCAGAAAATTTAAGACCAAATGGAGAACCATACAACTAGTTTAAATTAGTTATATAACCAAAATCACATATAGGTAAAGCCTCTAGATTTTATTCTAGAGGTTTTTTATTTATATAATAAATAAGGTTGTCGCATCTTATCATAATCTGCTAAACCTCTAGCCCAAGTTTTCTTAATCTCGTAAGCAGTATGCTTTGTTTCTATTTGTTTTTGAAGCTTTTTTGTTCCTGCTAGCGTGGTGAAATATGCATTAAAAAAGGTTTCCTTGTTTGCTGTAGCTTGGTATGCTTCTATCAAATAGTTTAAGTCTAATCTATTTAAATATTTAGTGTCGCTTAAATCCATGCCATAGCACACCTTATTTTCGTTTTTTGGGTGTTTAGATCCAACATTTGGTCGTGGTGTGAAAGTATATTCGTAATTAAACATTTTAGTATCTAAAAAAGGGCTTCCAAATATTTGAAACTGTTTATTTGTTCCTCTACCAGCGCTTACGTTTGTTCCTTCAAAGAAACACAAACTAGGATATAAGTTTATAGATTTTGCATTAGGTAAGTTTGGGGAAGGCTTAATAGGTAAATCATATACCGTTTCATGGGTGTAGTTTTTCATAGAAATTACAGTAATGTCACTTTGTAAACCGTTTTCTAGCCATTTTTCACCATTAATCATTTTAGCATATTCTCCAATAGTCATTCCATGCACTACAGGAATAGGGTGCAAACCAACAAAACTTTTGTGTTCTAACTCTAAAATTGGGCCATCAATATAATGTCCATTTGGGTTTGGCCTATCTAAAATAATAACTGGAATATTCGCTTCTGCACAAGCTTCCATCACATAATGTAAAGAAGAAATATAAGTATAAAAACGTGCGCCAACATCTTGAATATCAAAAATCATAATATCTAAATCAGCAAGTTGTTTAATAGATGGTTTTTTGTTTTGTCCATAAATAGAAACAATAGGTAATCCCGTTTTGGTGTCAACTCCATCTTTTAAAAGTTCTCCAGCATCCGCAATACCTCTAAAACCATGTTCTGGAGAAAATACTTTTTTTACATCTACTTTTAAAGAAACCAATGAGTCCACAAGATGTGTGTAAGTGTTTTTTATAGGAGTTGTTTCTAACGAAGTAATCTCATTCTCATTTAGCTTAAAAATAACAGAAGTCTGATTTGCAACAATACCAACTCGCTTTCCAATTAATAAAGGTAAATAAGCTTCTGTTTGGTTTGCGCCAATACGTAAATCGTTGTTGTTTGGTAGTTCTATGTCACGTGCAACCTGTTGATGTACCTCCTTATTCTCGGCTAATTTTTCTTTTGATTTAGAAGCACAAGAAATTAATACCAAAACAAATAATAAAACTGTATTTTTGAAAACATTTAATCGCATAATCTAGTTTGAATTTCGAGTTTTTTATAGCTAAACGCATTATTAGTAGTAAAGCGTATAAAAGTAGTGTTTCAGCACCAATAATAAAAATTGGAATTGCTGCAATTGCTGTTGGTATTATTGTGATGATGATAGCAGTTGCTACAGGAATTGGCTTGCAGCAAAAGATTAGAGATAAAGTTTCGGCGTTTAATGGACACATAATTATTTCGAACTTCGATAGCAATAATTCCCAAGAAAGCGGAAAACCAATAACTACAAAACAAGATTTTTACCCAAAGTTTAAGCATGTAGAAGGCATCAAAAACGTACAAGCAGTTGCATCTAAATTTGGTGTGATTAGAACCGAAACTGACTTCGAAGCTATTATTGTAAAAGGTGTGGGAGCCGATTATAACTGGGAATATTTCACGGAGTTTCTTGTTGATGGTAGATTGCCAGACTACACGAAAGAAAGAAATCAAGACGTGCTTATTTCACAAGATTTAGCAAAAAGAATGCAGTTTAAATTAGGCGATAAATTCAGTACCTATTTTAAAAAAGAAGATCCAAACAAACTACCTACACAAATTCGTTATACCATAGTTGGGATTTACAATTCTGGACTTAAAGAATTTGATGAGACCTATGTGCTTGGAGATATTAGACATATACAAAGACTTAACCAGTGGGAGCCAGATCAAGTAGGGAGTTTTGAGGTTTTATTAAACGATTATAACCAACTACAAGATAAATACAGAGAAGTATTTCAAAATACACCTTCTTTATTAAACGCAGTAACTGTCGAACAAAAACACGCTTCTATTTTCGAATGGATTAGTATTTTCGATAAAAACACCTATGGTATTATCGGGATTATGATCCTTGTAGCGGGAATAAATATGATAACCGCATTACTTGTTTTAATACTCGAACGCACAAAAATGATAGGTGTTTTTAAAGCGCTAGGAAGTAACAATTGGAGCATTAGAAAAATATTTTTATACAACGCAAGCTATATTATTCTAATTGGATTGTTTTGGGGAAATCTTATCGGTTTTGTCATATTACTAGCACAAAAATATGGTAAATTTTTCCCTTTAGATCCGGATGTTTACCATGTAAGTGAAGTGCCAGTCTATATAAATTTAGGCTATATCCTCGCACTAAATATTGGTACTTTTATATTATGCTTAATTATGCTTTTAATACCATCTTATTTAATTACCAAAATTTCACCAGTAAAAGCCATTCGTTTCGAATAGATAATTATGGCGTTTACTACTTCGCTTAAGCTGCGTAGTACTGCGCTTTTCGTTATATCTTTTTCTCGTACCTCAAAAAAGGATGCCACTACAATCGCTAACGCGGCCTAAAAAGAAATTTTTAATAAAAATACAATACTTCTATCCTATTTTAGATGCTTTCTTTTGGCGCTTTTATCATTCCAGTCCAATTTTGTCATTCCGAATAAAGTCGAGGAATCTAACTCTAAAAACGAAAAGATTAAATAACAACCAAACCGCTATGGAAAAATAAAATAGAACTTTTAACTTTTAACTATTCCCTTTTAACTATTTTTGCAACAGTAAAAAAATAACATGGAATACGCAAAAAATATACTAGAAACTATTGGGAACACGCCATTAGTAAAACTAAATAAGCTTACAGCAGACTTACCTTGTTTGGTGCTTGCTAAATACGAAACTTTTAATCCTGGGAATTCTGCAAAAGATAGAATGGCTTTAACCATGATCGAAGATGCTGAGGCAGACGGACGTTTAAAACCTGGAGGAACTATTATTGAAGGTACTTCTGGAAATACAGGATTAGGTCTAGCGCTTGCTGCAATTGTTAAAGGCTACAAATGTATTTTTGTGATTAGTGATAAACAATCTAAAGAAAAATGTGACGTATTAAGAGCACATGGAGCTGAGGTGATAGTTTGCCCTACAGATGTTGAACCAACAGATCCTAGATCGTACTACTCGGTATCTAAACGTTTAGGGGAAGAAACACCAAACTCATGGTATGTAAATCAATATGATAATCCAAGTAATGCAAAAGCACATTACCAGAGTACTGGACCAGAAATTTGGAAACAAACAGAAGGTAAAGTAACGCATTTTGTGGTTGGTGTTGGAACAGGAGGAACCATTTCTGGAATTAGTAAATATCTAAAAGAACAAAATCCAGATGTAAAAGTATGGGGAATTGATACCTATGGTTCTGTTTTTAAAAAATACCACGAAACAGGAATCTTTGATGAAAATGAAATATATCCATATGTAACCGAGGGTATTGGAGAAGATATTTTACCAGAAAATGTAGACTTTTCTCTAATTGATGGATTTACTAAAGTAACCGATAAAGATGCAGCAATATATACCCAAAAATTAGCTTTAGAAGAAGGTATGTTTTTAGGAAATAGCGCTGGAGCAGCAATTAAAGGATTACTGCAACTAAAAGATGAATTTAAAAAAGACGATGTCGTAGTTGTTTTATTCCATGATCATGGAAGTCGTTATGTTGGTAAAATGTACAATAACGATTGGATGAAAAAAATGGGTTACATCGATTAACTCTTATCTTATAGTTTCCGTTCTAAATAAATAAAAAAACCTCCTGAAATTTCAGGAGTTTTTTTATTATCGAATATTTTATTTCGAGTGGTTTTTTCTTTTTAATCTTTGAAGGATAGTCAATCCTTGTAAATTATTACGGATTTGTAGACCATAAAGAAGCTCCTTTTAACATGGCTCTTCTTGGTAACTTTAAACCAGCAACAATAAGTTCGGCAAAATCTTCGGGTTGTAAAACACTGTCTTCAGAGTCTTTAGTTGCAATGCCTAAATCTATAGACATGTCTGAAGCAATGGTGCTTGGTGTTAATGTGCACACTCTAATATTGTTTTTGCGTACTTCCTTCATTAAAGATTCCGACATACCAATAACTGCAAATTTTGAAGCAGAATAAGCAGAAGTACTTGCATTACCTGTTAATCCAGCTGTTGAAGCTACATTAAAAATATCGCCTTGGTTTTTTTCCATCAAGTGCGGCAAAACTTCTTTGGTAACATAATACATTCCCATTAAGTTAGTTTGTATTATTTGACTCCATTGGTTTACATCCATTTCATTTAAAGTTCCAAAAGCCGCAATTCCTGCATTGTTTACCAAAATATCTACTGAGCCAAGTGTTTCAATTAAAGTTTTAATACCAGATTTAACTTCTTCATAATTTCCCACATCAAAAACGGCGTACGTTGCATTTACACCTAATGCTTTTATTTGAGCAGTTGTTTCAATTAACGTAGCTTCATTTCTACCAGTAATGGCTACATCTATTCCTTCTTGGGCAAAAGCTATTGCAGTTGCTTTTCCTAATCCTCTACCTCCTCCGGTAATTATTGCTTTTTTGTTTTTAAGGTTTTTCATGGTGTATTTTTGTATTAATAGTACGTTTTAAGTGTATACAAAAATAGCTATGTCTTAGCTTATAAACTAGGTAAACCAGAATTCTTAACAGCAAATTAATATAATGTGTCTATTGTTTTGAATGCTAAATAATAAAGTAAACTCAGGATTCCAGCAAAAACAAAAAAAACTCCTAAATTCTAAGAGGTTTTTTGTTGTAAATTAAGATAAATTATTTACTCATAATTATAAGTAGTAACTGTTTTATAGGTGTCTCCGTCAGATTCAATCATGTTTTCAATCTGCTCAACAATATTATCATTAGAGTCAAATTCATAATCAAATGTTACTGTTCTTGAAATATTTATATCGTAATCATAACGATAATAACTACTTATATAATTTTTACTTATTTGGTAAGTTTCTATGCCTAATCCAAATTGGGGGTCAAGTGCATAGTTGTTTTTCCATTCTGGTCCGTAGGTAAATAAATTATAATTGTAAAAATCTGAAGCTTCCATGTCTAAATATTCAAATGTTGCTTCTAGCAAAGTATTTTCGTTAGGATCTTTTATCTCAAATCTTGTTAAATTATTATTTATATATTCATAATGCTTTTCAGACATAATTTGTTCCTCATCATTTAATAGTTTGTTTTCAATAATAAGATTTTCAGGATTTAGTGTAATGTTTTCATTAGTAGTTTGAGTACTACTTAAAGTGAATAATACTTGTATATTAGAATTATCAGTATAAGTAATTTCTTTCTCTTGATTTGCGCTTGGATTGCTTGAGCTGGATATCGAGTTTTTCTGTATTAATCTTTTAGCGTTATCATAAGTGTATGTGTTTGTCCATTCTAAATTATTAGAAGCATCATACTTTAAGATGTTAGATACTAAATCATTCTCATAAAATAATTCTTCAAACCTTCCATAAGAGTGTTCGATTTTTATCAATTTGTTTTCTTCAAAACTGTAATTGGATGAATGTGAGAATGCATCATTAATATAGTAGTCTTTTTTTATAGAAGTTAAATTAATAGAGGTGTTAGAAGTGGTTGAGTTGTCATCGTCAGAATTACAAGAAACTAGTAAAAATGCAATAATTAAAATAAATAGAACGTTAAGTTTTTTCATGATGGATTGTTTTATAGTTGTTAAAATTTTAACAAAAAACATGCCGAAAACGTAATATTATTTATGAAACACAAGTAATCTACTTTTACTCTCTAACAATAACACCACCTTTCATTTCTTGAGCAGTAGGTTTTTCAAACCAGGATTCCATAAAATCAAAGTTTTCTTGTGATATTTCAAATTCAAAAGTATCTCCTTTTTCTGTGTTTCTTTTTAATACACGCTGTAATCGGGTTGCTTTATTAATATCTAAGAAATGGGTTTTAATTTCAAAACCATGTTTTGAAGCAAATTGTCTAAATTTTTCACGATGAGAAAATTTCGAAAGACCTAAATCTAGAATCGCATCGGTATTGGCATTTTCTAGTTGTATCACTAGATCTAGAATTAGTGTTTCTGCTCTTTCAATACGTTCTAAAAACCAATCTAATCCATCTTCGGGTTTCTTATCGGTAAGAAACAGGGTTTTGTTCCAGGTATCTATAGAAAAAAGGATTCCTTTGGTTTCTTTTTTTAATTGGTTGGAATAAGTGGTTTTCCCAGAACCTGTGTTTCCTAGTATTAAGTGAACCATTTTTTTAGATTTTAATTGTTTCTTTAAACATATAAAAATATAAAATTTCTTACTATTTGTTTTTTAATTGTAAAGGATTAGGCTTTCCAGAATACCTATGTTCCTTTTTTAATATCCAGAAATAAAAAATAACCAGCAGGTTAATTGATTGTAATTCAGTGTATTTATAGTTTATGACTTATAAATTGGTGATTTATCGAATAAATTACCAATAAAGTAAATTAGAAAATATATTTATTACTATTAAAAATAAGCTATTATGATAAAAAAATATTTTACTACGGTTAAAACAATGGCAATGGGTATTGTTTTTGTGTCTATGACCTATACTGTTCAGGCACAAGTTGGTATAGGTACAACTACCCCAGATGCGCAATTAGATGTTGTAGCACCTGCAGCAACAGCAAACGCTATAGAGGTTACACATAGTAATGGAATAAACGGTAGTTCTGCTGTTTGGGTAAAAAACTCAGGTACAGGATATGGTATTCATGCACAAAATTTAAATACGGCATCCAACGCTGCCGCTATGCGGGCTCAACAATTAGGTACGGGATTATCTGCTCACGGACTTTTAATTTATATGAGTAATACAACGGTAGGGGGAACAACAGGGCAATTTATTGATCAGCGAGGTTTAGGACTAGGGTCTTATATAAGTATGGGGAATGCAGGATCCAATAGTTCCGGTACCTATATTTCTCATGCAGGAAGTGGAGATGGGATGTCCATTTACCAAAATGGTACGGGAATGGGGATATATAATCAAGTAGCTGGAAATTATGGTATATATAATGTGCTTAATAGTAATACTCTAGGGACAATTAACTTAATGAATGCAGGAGGAACAGGGGAATATATAGATCTAGGCACAAATGATGGTACTGGTGTAGAGGTTATAGCAGTGGATAATGTGGTCACTCCTACTGCAGGAGGTGATGTTTATGCATTTAATGCCACTGTAAGAACAGCCACGGCAACGGGAGCCTTTGTTAACGGAGCCGTTTTAGCTGGCGTACAAAGCGGTATTGGTCATGGTGTGCTAGTAAATCACTCTGGAACCGATGGAAGAAATGCTGAGTTTAATATTAATAATACGGCCAATACCGATGCTGCCATTTTCTCCGTACATCAAGGTCAAGGGTCTGCAATTCTTGCTCAAAATCAAAATAATATTATTGTAGGAACTGTAAATGTAGGCGATTTTGCTTACACAGGAACAGATGTTACTGATCATGTTGGAGTATTTGGTTATTCCCAACCAGTAGCAGGTTGGGGTATTGGAGTGTTGGGTCAAGGAGGGTGGTATGGTTCATTTTCTTTAGGAGATTCTGGTGGTACAGGAGCAAAAACATTTATGATAGATCATCCAGAAGATCCAGCAAATAAAATATTAAAACATTTTTCTATTGAGTCTAATGAAGTATTAAATAAATATAGAGGAGTTGCTGTTTTTGATGCTACTGGTAAAGCAATTGTAAGCCTACCAGATTACTATGATAGTGTAAATAAAAATCCATCCTATCAATTAACCGCAATTGGAGCTGCTATGCCTAATTTGTTTATAGAAACAGAAATTACTAACAGACAATTTGTTGTTGCTGGCGGGGTGCCTAATAAAAAAGTATCCTGGGAAGTTACCGCAGAGCGAAATGATCCGTATTTACAGCAAAACCCGAATAAAAGAGAAACAGTAATTTTAAAAGAAGGTGAAAGAAGTGGTAAATATTTAACTCCAGAATTGTATAACCAACCAAAAGAAAAAGGAATGTTTTACAATAAAAATAGGGAAAAACAAACAGCTAGTAAAATGTTAGACAAAAGCAGTGAGAAAGTAGCATCGATTAGAGACTATATCCATGAGGAACCTATAATTGAAAAACCAAAAGCTACCGAAGAAGACCCTAATGAAACCCTAGAAAATAACCCAAAGAATTAAGAGGTATTTCATAGCTGTTATATTTTATAAGAAGTCACTTTATTAAAGGTATTATTTACTTTAATAAAGTGACTTCTTATTTTCAAAACCCGTGATGCAAGAAAGGTTTTGAGGAAACAACCTTTTTAATTCGAAAAATTGTTCTACTTTTTTAGGTATTAACAACAATACCATGTTGCATTTCTTCAGCAGTAGGTTTTGCAAACCAGCTTTCCATAAAATCAAAATCTGCTTGGCTTACTTCAAATTGGAAGGTGTCTCCTTTTTCAGAATTTCTTTGCAATACACGCTGTAATCTAGTTTCTTTCGGAATATCTAAAAAATGTAATTGTATCTCAAAACCATGAAGCTTGGCAAATTTTCTAAACTTTTCGCGATGTTTAAATTTAGAAAGCCCTAAACCTAAAATAACATCTGTATTAGCGTTTTCTAGTTGTATAATTAAATCTAGAATGAGGGTTTCTACTCTTTCTATTCGTTCTAAAAACCAATCTAATCTATCTTCAATTTTTTTATCTTTAAGAAATAGGGTTTTGTTCCAGGTATCTATAGAAAAAAGGATTCCTTTGGTTTCTTTTTTTTAATTGGTTGGCATAGGTTGTTTTGCCGGAGCCTTTGTTTCCTAGTATTAAGTGAACCATTTTTTTGTCATTTAAATTCTAAATATTACTTTAGTAAAATGATAGAAAATTTTCTACATTATATTTGGCGATATAAAAAGTTTGCACTTACTAACTTAAAAACTACAAACCAAGAACCAGTTTCTGTTTTACAAGTTGGTTCGTATAACCTTAATGCTGGACCTGATTTTTTTAATGCGCAAATTAAAATTGCAAATCAACTTTGGGCAGGTAATGTAGAAATACATGTAAATGCTAGTGATTGGTTTTTACATAACCACGAACAAGATAAAAACTACGATAATGTAATCTTACATGTGGTTTGGAAACACGATACAGAAATACACCGAAAAGACAATACCATTATACCAACTTTAGTGCTTAAAAATGTAGTAAATAAAAGCGCATTAGATGGTTACCAAAAGCTATTTAGTAAAAAGCAGAAGTGGATTAATTGCGAAAATGATTTTGTAACTGTAGATAAGTTTATCGTGCACAATTGGCTAGAGCGTTTATATTTGGAACGTTTAGAGCGAAAGTCTAAAGAAATTACACAATTATTAAAGAGTAGTAAAAACAATTGGGAAGCGGTACTTTTTAAAATGCTTGCTAAAAGTTTTGGTTTAAAAGTAAATGGAGATGCTTTTTTAAGTCTAGCAAATTCTATAGATTTTAATATTATTCAAAAACTACAAAGTAAGCATACTAGTTTAGAGGCTTTGCTTTTTGGTCAAAGTGATTTGTTAAATGAAGAAGTTCAAGATATATATTATTTAGAACTTCAAAAAGAATATCAATTTTTAAAACAAAAGTTTGGCTTGTCTAATCCATCTGTTACTCCATTACAGTTTTTTAGATTGCGACCACTAAATTTTCCAACCATTCGTTTGTCACAATTAGTTGGTGTCTATGCTTCAGAAAACCATTTATTCTCTAAAATTATAAGTGCTTCCGCTAAAGAAGAAATTTACAAATTGTTTCAGGTTAGTACTTCTGCGTATTGGGAAACACATTTTACCTTTGGGAAAAAGAGCAAATCTTCTAAAAAAAGAATCACAACTGCTTTTATCGACCTATTAATTATTAATACCATTGTACCGCTCAAATTTAGTTATGCAAAAAAACAAGGTAAAGCTGTAGATGAAGCTGTTATTACACTTATAAATGAAATAGTTTCCGAAAAAAATAGTATTGTAACTAAGTTTCAAGAGTTACAAGTAATTTCTAAATCGGCTATGCATAGCCAAGCATTACTGCAACTTAAAAACGAATATTGCGTTAAAAACAAATGTTTGCAATGTGCAATTGGTAATAGTTTATTGTCTGGCAATTAATATGTTCTTATTATGTCTTTGTAATTTGCATTTTTTATTTAAAAATTGATGTCAATTAACTAAATTGCAGTCATGAACATTTTTTATCGCATTCTCTTATATTTTCAAAAGCATGGGTATTACGTTTGCCAACGTATCGCCGATAGATTAGGTATGCGAGCAAAAGTGGTAAGAACTTCTTTTATTTATCTCACTTTTGTAACCGTTGGGTTTGGATTTGCCTTATACCTATTCTTAGCTTTTTGGATGAAAATAAAGGATATAATTTATACAAAACGAACATCCGTTTTCGATCTATAAGTATGATGAGCCCTTTTTTAAAATTTTTTAGAACTAGAATATATACAGCTATTACTTTGTTGGTAATATTACTGCTAATAGGAGTGTTAGGTTTTAAATTATTATCCCATTATTCTTGGATAGATTCCTTATACATGACGGTAATAACCATTACAACGGTTGGTTTTGGAGAAGTGCAACCACTAGATCCAATATCTAAAATGTTTACTATATTTTTAATATTAATAAGTATAATAATTGTTGGTTACGCTTTAACAGTAATTACAGAATATATTTTAAGCAAAAATAATTTGGAAGAATTAAAACAAAAAAAGATGCAAAAAACCATAGATGAACTTGCAAACCATATTATTATTTGTGGTTATGGAAGAAACGGAAAACAAGCAGCCAAAAAATTACTAGCTTACAATAAGCCATTTGTTGTTATTGAAAAAGATAAAGAAACGATAGATAAGTTTGAATGTGAAGAAATCCCTTTTATTTTAGGTAATGCAAATGAAGATGAAGTTTTATTGGATGCAGGAATTGATAGAGCAAATACATTAATCTCTGCATTGCCAAGTGATGCGGATAATTTATTTGTGGTTCTTTCGGCAAGACAAATGAATACAGGTTTACGAATAATTAGTAGAGCGTCGGAAGAAACATCATATAAAAAATTAAAGTTTGCGGGAGCAAATAATGTAATACTTCCAGATAGAATTGGTGGAGATCATATGGCATCTTTAGTGGTTGTTCCAGATTTAATAGAGTTTATAGATAACTTAGGTATTGTAGGGAATTCAAATATTAATGTGGAAGAGATTGTAGTAGAAAAATTATACGATACCAATGTAAGTATTAAAACGATACGAGATTTAGACTTGCGTAGAAAAACTGGTTGTAATGTAATAGGGTATAAAAATGGCGATGGCGAATATATTGTAAATCCAGAAGCAGATCAAAAACTAGAGGCTAATGCCAAGATAATTGTGCTTGGTAGGCCAGAGCAAATACAAGTGTTAAATACCGTTTACAACTTGCACTAGAGTTCTATTTTAACAGGATATGCTTTAAAAAACCGTTTTTTTTTAGCATATTGCTATCTTAATTTAAATTTAACTAACTAATATTATATCATGAAGAAATATCTTCTTACCATTTTTACATTCATTTTACCATTTATAAATTTTGCTCAAGATGCGCAAGAGGTTGGCATTGACCAGAAAATAGATCAAGTTTTTGGAGATGCTACAGGATGGTTTGTTAATTTTATTTTCTACCAGATTGATTTTGGAGGAAACGTTAAAGTCTTTTGGGTGTTATTTCCTTTAATATTAGGAGCTTTATATTTTACGTTTTACTTTAAGTTTATCAATTTTAGAGGGTTTATTACATCTGTAAATATTGTTAGAGGAAAATATGATGATTTAGATCATAGAGAAAACCATAAAGTAGAAATAGAGAAATCTAAATTTACAGACGAAGAAGATAATCCAGATACAATAAGAGTCGAAGGTCATGACGGAGAGGTAAGCCACTTTCAAGCTTTAACAGCAGCACTATCTGCTACTGTTGGTTTAGGTAATATTGCTGGAGTTGCAATTGCAGTTTCGGTTGGTGGAGCTGGAGCTACATTCTGGATGATTGTTGCAGGTTTTTTAGGAATGGCTTCTAAATTTGTAGAATGTACACTAGGTGTAAAATATAGAGATATTGCCGCAGATGGAACCGTTTACGGTGGACCAATGTACTACTTAACCAAAGGTTTAAAGGCAAAAGGACTTGGCTCTTTAGGAAAAGTATTAGCAGGGTTATTTGCTATTTTTGTAATTGGTGGTTCTTTTGGTGGAGGAAACATGTTTCAGGTAAATCAAGCTTTTCAATTAGTACAAAATATTACAGGAGGAAACGAATCTTTCTTATATGGTAAAGGATGGTTGTTTGGTATTGTAATGGCTGTACTAGTAGGTATCGTTATTATTGGTGGAATTAAGAAAATTGCCAAAGTAACCGATAAAATTGTACCATTTATGGTTGCTATATATGTTGCAGCTTCTTTGTTTGTAATTATTGCAAATTATTCTATGATTGGAGATGCATTTGGACAGATTTTTAGTGGTGCTTTTAGCCCAGAAGGTGTTGCTGGTGGAGCAATTGGTGTATTAGTACAAGGATTTAGACGTGCAGCTTTCTCTAATGAAGCTGGTGTAGGTTCGGCTTCTATTGCTCACTCTGCAGTAAAAACAAACTATGCTGCAAGTGAAGGTATGGTCGCTTTATTAGAGCCATTTATCGATACGGTTGTGGTTTGTACCATGACCGCTTTAGTATTAATTATTACAGGAAATGTAACTGCTGCAAATGCAGGATTAAACGATGCCCAGGCAATTTTATTAACTTCAGGAGCATTCGAATCTGCAATTTCATGGTTCCCATATGTATTAACCGTTGCAGTTGTTTTATTTGCATTTAGTACCATGATATCTTGGTCTTACTACGGTTTTCAAGGTTGGGCTTACCTTTTTGGAAGGTCTAAAAAAATGGAATATGCATATAAATTAATATTCTGTGTATTTGTAGTTATTGGTTCTGCTGCTAGTTTAGGATCTGTAATAGGTTTCTCTGATGCTATGATCTTTGCAATGATGGTTCCAAATATGATAGGACTTGTATTATTAGCACCAAGAGTACGTGAGGAATTAAAGAAATATACAGACGCTATTAAAAATAGAATTTCAGATAAATAAATATTTTTTGTAACTTCATCTTGCTAAAACTAACAAGATGAATATTTTAAAATCCCATTTCGTGTTTACTAAAAACCAACGAAATGGGATTTTTCTTTTGTTGGCAATTATTATTGCTTTACAATGTTTTATGTTTTTTAACGATTTTTCTTCCGAAGAAATTCCGGTAAACCAAAAACAATTAGCACTTTTTAAAAAAGAAATGGATTCTCTTCGTATTGTAGAAATAGAAAAACGTAAACCGAAGATTTATCCTTTCAACCCTAATTTTATAACCGATTATAAAGGGTACACTCTAGGAATGTCTAATGAAGAAATAAATAGATTACTACTATTTAGAAAACAAGATAAATGGGTAAACTCCGTGCTACAGTTTCAGCAAGTGACTAAAGTTTCCGATTCCCTTTTAAATATTATTTCACCTTTTTTTAAATTCCCAGAATGGGTTACGAACCCCAAACCAAAAAAATATTCAAATTATAAAACAACAAACTATTCCAATACACCAAAAACATTTCAGCAAAAAATTGATTTAAACACTGCAACAGCCAGTCAGTTGCAAAAAGTGAGAGGAATTGGAGAAGCTTTTTCTAATAGAATTATACAATATAGAAATAAGCAAAACGGATTTATTGCAGATGTACAGTTACAAGAAGTTTATGGCTTGCAACCAGAAGTGATTACACGTATTACAAATGAGTTTACTGTGAAAACTCCGAAAACAGTAAATAAAATTAATCTTAATACCGCTACAAGAGATCAGTTCGTTAATATACCTTATGTGGATTATGAAGTTGCACATCAAATTATAGAGCAAAGAACGTTGCGTGAAGGTTTTCAATCTATTGATGAATTAATAAAAGTAAAAGGCTTTCCAGTTAAAAAAATTGAGATAATTAAATTATATTTGACTCTTAATTAGAATATAATAAATCCATTAGGACTATGAGCAATATGTACTTCACAGAAGAGCATCAATTATTTAGACAAAGTTTACAAGATTTCTTGAAAAAAGAAGTGGTTCCACATATAAATAAATGGGAAGAAACTGGAACGGTTGAACGTTTTATTTGGAAGAAATTTGGTGAAATGGGCTTTTTTGGATTAGCTTATCCCGAAGCGTATGGCGGTCTAAATCTAGATTTATTCTATACGGTTATATTGTTAGAAGAATTACAAAAAATAAACTCTGGCGGTTTTGCAGCTAATATATGGGCGCATACTTATTTAGCAATGACACATGTTAATAAAGAAGGAAGCCACGAAATAAAAGAGAAATACTTAACAGCAAGTATTACTGGAGAAAAAATAGGATGTTTATGTATTACAGAGCCTTTTGGAGGGTCTGACGTTGCAGGAATGCGAACTACAGCAGTTAAAAAAGGAGATACTTATGTGTTAAATGGCTCTAAAACATTTATTACAAACGGAGTATATAGTGACTATCTCGTAGTTGCTGCTAAAACCACTCCCGATCTAGGAAATAAAGGAATTAGTATTTTTATAATGGATAGAGATACACCAGGAATATCTGCAACCAAATTAGATAAGTTAGGTTGGAGGGCAAGTGATACAGCAGAAATTGCTTTCGATAATGTTACCATTCCCGCTAGTAATTTAATGGGAGAAGAAGGAAAAGGGTTCCCGTACATTATGCAGCATTTTGCACTAGAAAGATTAATTATGGGAATTAATGCACATGCTAGAGCAGAGTACGCTTTAGAGTATGCTAGGCAATACATGAGCGAACGTACTGCCTTTGGTAAAACCATAGATAAATTTCAAGCACTTCGTCATAGTTTTGTTGACTTGTATGCAGATATGGATATGTGTAAAACCTATAACTACTCTGTAGCTTACAGACTTAATAAAGGAGAATACGTAGTAAAAGAAGCTACCATTTCGAAATTAAAATCTACCAAAATGGCAGATGAGGTTGCTTATCAATGTGTGCAGTTTTTAGGTGGTTATGGTTATATGGAAGAATATCCAATGGCACGACTTTTGCGTGATAGCAGATTAGGACCAATTGGTGGAGGAACAAGTGAAATACTTCGCGAAATAATTGCAAAAATGGTAATCGATAAAAAGGAATACAAACCTGCGGCAAAATAATACGATTAACATTTTCATGAAATTAGTATCTCTATTTTGTTAAAATGGTAATTCATTTGTTAGCATATAAAGCAACGCTAAAATAATTTTAGTAGTATTTTCAAAATTGCTACATTGTTTCTCGTTTAGAATCGAACTAACAATAGTATTTTATTTGTAATTAATACTATATGGAATTCTAAATCGTTAACTACACTAAACTGTCCTAGACTATTATTAAATATATACTATGCAATTTAAAAACACAAAACAATTAGCAGTTGTACTATTACTTTTTTTAGGATGTACAAGTTACGCGCAAACCGAACTTAAAAATACCGTTGTAGATACATTAGATTCTTTTCCTATTGCAAGCGCAAGTGTCTACATTAAAAACACCACTATTGGTACAGTAACAAATATCGATGGTAATTTTGTATTACAAGTGCCAAAAAAACATGAAAACGATACATTAATTATTTCGTCTATTGGATATTCTACCTACAAAACTCCTATTCAAGAATTTAATAAAGATGTTTTAATTTACTTATCAGAACAACAAGCTTCTTTAGACGAAGTGATACTAATTGCAGAGCCAAGACCTACCACAGGAAATGAGATTGTACTAAAAGCAATAAAAAAACTAGAACGTAATCTTCCAGACTCTTCCTATATTCAAAAAGGATTTTTAAGACATAAAGAACGAAACAAAAATGAATTTAAATGGCTAATAGAAAGTGCTATTTCTGTTTACGATTCGGGATATGCAGCAAGTAGTGCAGAGCACCTAAAAATTAATGTAGATCAAGTACGTAAAAGTTATGATCTTCGTGATGTAGATAGTTTATTTACATATGCTTCTTATAAAAACCAAAACACAAAAACAAAACTCAAAGCAAAAGATATTAGCCGAAGATCCGTTTCTACCCAACAATTACTAAAAGCTATTAAATGGAATGATACTAGAGTGAATGGTTTGCAAAACCTTTTTCAAGGAAAACTAAATGTACTGCGAAACGCAAATAATGCAAAAGCCTTATTTGGAGATAATATTTTAGATACACACCAATTTACTTTAGACACGATTCTGGTAGATAATGAACGTAAATTATATAAAATTAAAATTGCCGATTCGAAAGATTTTGTTGGTTTAGAGACAAAAGGTATTTTTAACGAAGGATATCATGCACAAGGTTGGTTATATATTTATTATGATAACTACGCATTCAAAAAAATAGAATATGAGTTAGTAGCTGCGTCACCTGCGCAAAAAGATAGAAGTAAAAGACTTTTTGATACCCAAACCAATCACAAATTAGTAATAACATATATGGAGTATAAAGATAAAATGTACCCAAACTATATTTATTACGAAACACCAAAGCTGGTAAATGTTGGTATGAAACCTTCTTTAAAAATATCTAAAGTAGAAGAAGCACGTTATAATAAAGAAGAACGCTACTACTACACAGTTCAAGAAATCTTGTTTTCCGAAATTATCTTAGATAAAGAAGTAATAGCCAAAGAACAACAAGAAACTTGGGATCCAGATATTTTTGCTTCCAAACCATATAATAAAGAGTTCTGGAAAAGCTATAATGTTTTATTAGAAAGTGAAGAAGATGAACAGCTTATTCTAGATCTTAGCAAAAGAGCATCTCTATATAAAGATTAATTATTTGGGCAAATACTCCTTCGCTAAATAAAGCAAACATCTTTATCCTTTGAAAGCAAGTAATATTCTAATTATTGATACTAGGCATCTACATGCTCCAAAGCTTCAGCGAAGAAGTACCACGCTTTCCACTATATCTTTTTATTTGTCATTCCTGTTTAGACAGGATTAACAAATAAAAAGGATGTCGTTACAATCGTTTTCGCATTTAAAGCAAGTTAATTTTATGATTTTATTAATTTTTAACGTATAAAATCAGTTATTTGTTAACACGAAAACGTTTTCGTTGTTAATTTCATTTTGGTAATAACTTGTAATCCTGTAGATTCAAAGTATTATTAACCACAAATCGTAGACAAAATGAAAAATTTTACAATTACATGCCTAGCATTTCTTTTCCTAATAGTTTGGAGCTGTAGCAATGAGGAAGCAGATTTTAACGATCAAACTGTTCAAATAGAAGAAAAAACAACACAGTCTACACAAAGAGCAGGTTTAAAATCTATTGGTTCTGGTGTTATGATGCAAGCTTTTTATTGGGATGTTCCAGCCGGAGGTACTTGGTGGAATACCATAAACACCAAAGTGGAAGATTGGAGTAATGCAGGAATAGACGCTATTTGGCTTCCGCCAGTATCTAAAGCACAAAACGGACCCTTTTCCATGGGATATGACCCTTTTGATTATTTTGATTTCGGAGAATACAACCAAATGGGAAGTGTTGAAACTCGTTTTGGGTCCAGAACAGAACTAACCAACATGATAGATAATGCACACCTTTATGGATTAAATGTAATTGCAGATATTGTAATCAATCATAATAGTGGTGGAGCTAGTGAGTATAATCCGTATACAGGTGGTAATACTTGGACCGATTTTAATCCGCTTTCAGGAAACTTCTATCGTTCTACTACAGATTTTCATGCAAATAATGTGCATTCTAATGATAGTGGTGCGTTTGGTGGGTTTCCAGATTTATGTCACCACCAAACTTATGTGCAAGATTGGTTATGGAAAAACAGCAATAGTGTCGCAAAATATTATAGAGATGTTATTGGTTTTGATGGTTGGCGCTTTGATTATGTTAAAGGTTTTGAACCATGGGTAGTTAAAGAATGGAAAAATGAAGTAGGTGGTTTTTCTGTTGGTGAATTATGGGATAGCAATGTTACACTATTAGACTCTTGGACAAATGATGCGGAGGCAAGTGCTTTCGATTTTGCTTGTTATTATAAAATGAAAGATGCATTTATGGGAAATAACTTAAATGCCCTAAATGATAACATGCTATGGAAACAAAATGCATCTAAAGCAGTGACTTTTGTAACCAATCACGATACAGATGAAATAATAAATAATAAAATTTTGGCCTATGCGTATATATTAACTCATGAAGGATATCCTACAATTTTTTATAAAGATTATGAAGAATGGTTAGATAAAGAAAGACTAAATAATTTAATATGGATTCACAATAATTTAGCTGGTGGATCTACTAATATCTTGCATGTAGATACAGATGAATATATAGCTAAAAGAAATGGTTATAATAATAATGGCATAGTTGTTTATATAAACAATTCTAATTCCTGGCAAGAAAGATGGGTAGAAACCAATTGGTCTAATACAGTAATTAAAGACTACACTGGACATTCAACTTGGGAGCCAACAACACAATCTGGAAAATGGGTTAAAATACAAGCACCACCTAAAAGCTATTCGGTTTGGTCTGTAAAATAAAAAGTAAGTAAAAGTTTTAAAATAGTAGTTTTTATTTTAATTTCCTTCCTATATTTGCAGCCTTAAAAAATCTAAAAGAGAGGAGGTTAATAACGATGTTAAGAATTCCAGTAAAAGAAGGAGAAAATATAGAAAGAGCATTAAAACGTTACAAACGTAAATTTGTTAAAACTACAGTTAAAAATCAACTGCAAGAGCGTAAGCAATATAATAAACCTTCTATAGAACGTAGAGCGCAAGTGCAAAAAGCACAATATGTGCAAGGTTTAAGAGATGCAGAAAACGTTTAAGCACTTTTAAAGAAAGCAATACAAAATCCTATTAGTAATACCTAATAGGATTTTTTTTGGTTTAAAAATTATTTCCAATAAAACTTTAGTACATTTAACTAATAACTAATAACTAATAACTAATAACTAGTAACTAAAGTAATGCCATTCAAATCTTTCATAGACTATCTTTTGTTAGAAAAAAACTATTCTAAGCTTACTGTAAAAGCATATGAAAAAGATTTATCTGATTTTTTAGAATTCAACACAGCTCAATTCGATCAAGATGGTATTGAAGACGCAAATTATTCACAAGTACGAAGTTGGATCGTTTCTATGGTCGAAAAAGAAATTTCCAATAGAAGTATCAATAGAAAAGTTTCAGCATTAAATACCTACTATAAGTTTCTTCTTAAAATTGGAGAAATAGAAATAAATCCGCTAGCAAAACATAAAGCTTTAAAAACGAGTAAGAAAATTCAAATACCATTTTCTGAAACAGAAATAGCTATAGTGTTAGACGAGTTAAACTTTCAAGAAGACTTTAAAGGCCTTAGAGATAAACTTATAATAGAGTTGTTTTACTCTACAGGAATTCGAAGAATTGAATTAGTAACGCTTAAAGTTCATGATGTAGATCTTTCAAATAATACCTTGAAAGTATTAGGAAAACGTAATAAAGAAAGATTTGTACCATTATTATCATCTGTAATTCGAACTATTAAAAAATATAAAGAAGTAAGAAATCAATTAGAAGTAATAAAAGATAAAGACTATTTGTTTTTAACACAAAAAGGAGTTAAAATTTATGAAACACTTGTTTACCGAATAATAAATGAGTATTTTAGTTTAGCATCTACTAAAGTAAAAAAGAGCCCGCATATATTAAGGCACTCATTTGCGACTCATTTACTAAATCAAGGTGCAGATTTAAATGCTGTTAAAGAATTGCTTGGTCATTCTAGTTTAGCTGCAACACAAATATATACACATAATAGTATTGCAGAGTTAAAAAAAGTATATCTAAACACACATCCAAGAAGTAAAAAAAAATAGCATAATTGTTTAACCTATAATAAATTAGAAGTATGAAAGTAAACACCCAATCCGTCAACTTCAATGCAGACCAAAAACTATTAGACTTTATTCAAAAACGAATGGATAAGCTAGATACTTTTTATGATAAAATAATTAAATCCGATGTTTTTTTAAAAGTAGAAAACACAAGCGATAAAGAAAATAAAATATTTGAAGCACGAGTAAGTGTTCCAGGAGATAGCTTTGTTGTAAAAAAGCAATGTAAGTCTTTTGAAGAAGGTGCAGATGTAGCAATTGCATCTCTAGAAAGACAGTTAAAAAAGCGAAAAGAAAAATTAAGATCATATTTATGAAAAAAATATTGAAAAAATGTTTTGAATAATTAAATAAATATATACATTTGCAGTCCGTTAGAAATAGCGGGCTTTTTTTATAGCTAAAAAGCCAATAAAAAAAAGCCGATGTAGCTCAGCTGGCTAGAGCAGCTGATTTGTAATCAGCAGGTCGTGGGTTCGAGTCCCTCCATCGGCTCAAGTTCTTTAATAGAGTGAAATATTTATAATTGGGGAGATACTCAAGCGGCCAACGAGGACAGACTGTAACTCTGTTGTTTTTAACTTCGCAGGTTCGAATCCTGCTCTCCCCACTTTTTTTAATTAATACCAAAAAAAATTAAAAACAAGTAAGATTGTAAATGTTTAGAATTTTAAATAATTGCGAGAGTAGCTCAGTTGGTAGAGCGTCAGCCTTCCAAGCTGAATGTCGCCGGTTCGAACCCGGTCTCTCGCTCTAATATTTAGCCGGTGTAGCTCAGGGGTAGAGCGTTTCCTTGGTAAGGAAGAGGTCACGGGTTCAATTCCCGTCATTGGCTCTTTTTTTAGAAATTAGTATAGAATAAATTGAACAATAATATAAATAAGATTAAAATAAATTAAACATGGCAAAGGCAACTTTCGATCGTTCAAAACCACACTTAAACATTGGTACTATTGGACACGTAGATCACGGTAAAACAACTTTAACTGCTGCTATTACTAAAGTATTAGCTGATGCAGGTTTTTCAGAAGCAAGATCATTTGATCAAATTGATAACGCACCTGAAGAAAAAGAAAGAGGTATAACAATTAATACTTCGCACGTAGAGTATCAAACTGAAAATCGTCACTATGCGCACGTTGACTGTCCAGGTCACGCCGATTATGTAAAAAACATGGTTACAGGTGCTGCACAGATGGATGGTGCTATTTTAGTTGTAGCTGCTACAGATGGTCCTATGCCACAAACTCGTGAGCATATCTTATTAGGTCGTCAAGTAGGTATTCCTCGTATCGTTGTTTTCTTAAACAAGGTAGATATGGTTGATGATGAAGAGCTTTTAGAGTTAGTTGATATGGAAGTTAGAGATTTATTAAGCTTCTATGAGTACGATGGTGATAATGGACCTGTTGTTTCTGGTTCTGCTTTAGGAGCACTTAACGGTGAACAAAAATGGGTAGATACAGTTTTAGAATTAATGCAACAAGTGGATGCTTGGATTGAAGAGCCAACTCGTGAAGTTGATAAAGATTTCTTAATGCCAATTGAAGATGTATTCTCAATTACAGGTCGTGGTACTGTTGCTACTGGTCGTATTGAAACTGGTATCGCTAATACAGGAGATCCTGTTGAGATTATTGGAATGGGAGCTGAAAAGTTAACATCTACAATTACAGGAATTGAAATGTTCCGTCAAATATTAGATAGAGGAGAAGCTGGAGATAACGCTGGTATCTTATTAAGAGGTATTGAAAAATCTCAAATCTCTAGAGGTATGGTAATTACTAAACCTGGTTCAGTAACACCTCACTCTAAATTTAAAGCAGAGGTTTATATTCTTAAAAAAGAAGAAGGTGGACGTCACACTCCATTCCATAACAATTACCGTCCACAGTTCTACGTTCGTACAACGGATGTAACAGGAAACATTGCGCTTCCTGATGGAGTTGAAATGGTAATGCCTGGAGATAACTTAACGATTACTGTTGAGTTAATTCAACCAATTGCAATGAATGTTGGTCTTCGTTTCGCTATTCGTGAAGGAGGAAGAACAGTAGGAGCTGGTCAGGTTACTGAGATTTTAGACTAATTAAAAGTTTATAAATAATAAGTAAAGGTGTTCTGTTTTGGCAGAACGCCTTCACTTATATTTACGGGTTTAGCTCAGTTGGTAGAGCACTGGTCTCCAAAACCAGGTGTCGGGAGTTCGAGTCTCTCAACCCGTGCAAATACAAATATTATAATGGCAGGAATTGTAAATTATATAAAAGAATCATTTGGAGAATTAAAAAACAATGTGAGCTGGCCTACATGGGCAGAAACACAAAGTTTAACTATTCTTGTAGCTGTGTTTTCTATTATTTTCTCATTAGCAATTTGGGGAGTAGATACAGTTTTTAGTAAAGTTATTGGGTATTATTTTAATTTAATAAACGGATAATTTTAAGTTTTATGTCTGAAGGAATTCAAAAAAAATGGTACGTTGTTAGAGCTGTAAGTGGTCAGGAAAACAAAATTAAAGCATACATCGAGAATGAAATAGCTCGACTAGGTTTGCAAGATTATGTAGATCAAGTATTAGTTCCTACCGAAAAAGTAATTCAAATACGTAATGGTAAGAAGATAAGTAAAGAAAAGGTTTACTTCCCTGGTTACATTATGGTTCAGGCTAATTTAAGTGGAGAGATTCCTCATATAATAAAATCAGTAACTAATGTTATTGGATTTTTAGGGGAAACAAAAGGAGGAGAGCCTGTACCTTTAAGACAATCTGAAGTAAATAGAATGTTAGGTAAGGTTGATGAACTGGAAGTAGATACAGATGTTAATGTTGCTATACCTTTCACCATAGGAGAAACAGTGAAAGTTATAGATGGTCCATTTAATGGATTTGATGGAAGTATTGAAAAGATAAATGAAGAAAAACGTAAACTAGAAGTAATGGTTAAGATTTTTGGAAGAAAAACACCATTAGAACTTAGTTATATGCAAGTAGAAAAAGTATAATAATTGTTACATAAAGATAGATGTTTCTTTTGCTTCCAATAAAAGTAAACATCGACTAAATTATTTAAAATGGCAAAAGAGTTAGACAAAGTAGTTAAGTTACAAGTAAGGGGAGGTGCAGCGAATCCGTCGCCACCGGTTGGACCCGCTCTAGGAGCTGCTGGGGTTAATATCATGGAGTTCTGTAAGCAATTTAATGCTAGAACACAAGATAAACCAGGTAAAGTATTACCTGTGGCAATTTCTGTTTACAAAGACAAATCATTTGAGTTTGTAATCAAAACACCACCAGCTGCAGTACAATTATTAGAAGCGGCAAAAATCAAGAAGGGTTCTGGAGAACCAAACCGAAAAAAAGTAGCTAAAGTTTCGTGGGATCAAGTGAAAACTATCGCAGAAGACAAAATGGTAGATTTAAATGCATTTACAATTGAATCTGCAATGAAGATGGTAGCTGGAACCGCAAGGTCTATGGGTATAACCGTGACTGGAAACGCGCCAAATTAATCTATAAAAGAAATTTAAAATGGCAAGATTAACAAAAAAGAAAAAAGAAGCTTTAGCAAAAATAGAAAAAGGTAAAATTTATTCTATTACAGAAGCTTCTGCATTAATTAAAGAAATATCGAATGCAAAATTCGACGCATCTGTAGATTTAGCAGTTCGTTTAGGAGTTGATCCTAGAAAAGCTAACCAAATGGTAAGAGGTGTAGTATCTCTTCCTCATGGTACAGGTAAAGACGTAAAAGTTTTAGCATTAGTAACTCCAGATAAAGAAGCAGAAGCTAAAGAAGCTGGAGCAGATTACGTTGGTTTAGATGAGTACCTTGACAAAATCAAGAGTGGTTGGACAGACGTAGACGTTATTATTACTATGCCTAGTGTTATGGGTAAATTAGGTCCTTTAGGACGTGTGTTAGGTCCTCGTGGTTTAATGCCAAACCCTAAAACTGGTACCGTAACAATGGATATTGCAAAAGCCGTTACAGAAGTAAAAGCTGGTAAAATCGACTTTAAAGTGGATAAAACTGGTATTGTACACGCTGCAATTGGAAAAGCATCTTTTAGTGCTGATAAAATTGAAGGTAATGCAAATGAATTATTACAAACATTAATGAAACTTAAACCAACTGCATCAAAAGGAGTTTATGTAAAAAGCATATTTATGTCTTCTACAATGAGCCCTAGTATTGCAGTAGATCCAAAAATAGGTTAATTAGTTAAAAACTTTTATTATGACAAGAGAAGAAAAATCACAAGTAATTAAAGACTTAACTGCACAATTAGCTGATAATGCAAATATCTATTTAGCAGATATTTCTGGATTAAATGCAGTTGCAACTTCAAATTTACGTCGTGCTTGTTTTAAAGCAAACGTGCAATTAGCTGTTGTTAAGAACACATTACTTGAAAAAGCAATGGAAGCATCAGATAGAGAATTTGGTGAGCTTCCTACAGTTTTAAAAGGAAATACATCAGTGATGTATTCTGAAACTGGAAATGCTCCAGCTAAAGTTATTAAGGCTTTTAGAAAAAAATCAGAAAAGCCTTTATTAAAAGGTGCTTTTATTGAGGAAGCTATTTACATTGGCGATGAGCAATTAGATATGTTAGTAGACATCAAGTCGAAAGAAGAATTAATTGGAGATATCATTGGATTATTACAATCTCCAGCTAAAAACGTTATTTCAGCGCTTCAATCGAGTGGAGGAAAACTTTCAGGTATCTTAAAAACATTATCTCAAAAAGAGGGATAATTTAAAAAGTACGCACTTTTACAATTATATATTATTTACAAAATTATTAAAACGATAGAAAAATGGCAGATTTAAAAGATTTCGCAGAACAATTAGTTAACTTAACAGTAAAAGAAGTTAATGAATTAGCAACTATATTAAAAGACGAGTATGGTATCGAGCCTGCTGCTGCAGCTGTAGCTGTTGCTGCTGGACCTGCTGCAGGTGGAGACGCTGCAGAAGCTCAAACTGAATTCGACGTAATATTAAAAGCTGCTGGTGGTTCTAAATTAGCAGTTGTAAAACTTGTTAAAGAATTAACTGGTTTAGGTTTAAAAGAAGCTAAAGGTTTAGTTGATGATGCACCAAGTGCAATCAAAGAAGGTGTTTCTAAAGATGAAGCTGAAGGCTTAAAATCTTCTTTAGAAGAAGCTGGAGCAGAGGTTGAGCTTAAGTAAGCTTAACAAGCAAACAACATAAAGGTTTAGGTCTAGAACATGTGTTCTAAGACCTAGACCATTTTGCGTATATAAATATGACGTATACGCTTTATATTTTTTTTAATCAAAATTCCGTCCATTGATGTTAGCAAAACAAGCTGAAAGATTAAATTTCTCATCTATTATCAATAGAACTGAATATCCAGATTTTATGGATATTCAAATAAAATCCTTTCAGGATTTTTTCCAGTTAGAAACAAAATCTGAAGAAAGAGGAGATGAAGGCCTATACAATACCTTTCTAGAAAATTTCCCAATAACAGACACTCGTAATCAATTTGTATTAGAATTTTTAGATTACTTTATTGATCCACCTAGATATTCTATTGAAGAATGTATCGAAAGAGGACTTACATATAGTGTTCCATTAAAAGCAAGGTTAAAGTTATACTGTACAGACCCTGAACATGAGGATTTCGAGACCATTGTTCAAGATGTGTACTTAGGTACAATACCTTACATGACACCTTCTGGTACTTTTTGTATCAACGGTGCAGAACGCGTTGTAGTTTCTCAATTACATCGTTCACCAGGTGTGTTCTTTGGGCAATCATTCCACGCTAATGGTACTAAATTATACTCTGCAAGAGTAATACCATTTAAAGGTTCTTGGATAGAGTTCGCTACAGATATAAACTCTGTAATGTATGCGTACATTGATAGAAAGAAAAAATTACCTGTAACCACTTTATTTAGAGCAATAGGTTTTGAACGTGATAAAGATATTCTTGAAATTTTTGATTTAGCGGAAGAAGTTAAAGTATCAAAATCAGGGCTTAAAAAAATCTTAGGACGTAAACTTGCTGCACGTGTACTTAATACATGGCATGAAGACTTTGTAGATGAAGACACTGGTGAGGTAGTATCTATCGAACGTAATGAAATCGTCTTAGATCGTGATACTGTTTTAGATAAAGATAATATTGAAGAAATCCTTGAAGCAAATGTAAAAACAATTCTTTTACATAAAGAAAGTGCTGAACAAGGTGATTACGCAATTATTCATAACACACTTCAAAAAGATCCTACTAACTCTGAAAAAGAAGCAGTAGAACATATTTATAGACAACTACGTAATGCCGAGCCGCCAGATGAAGAAACTGCACGTGGAATTATAGATAAATTATTCTTTAGTGACCAACGTTACTCTTTAGGAGAAGTAGGTCGTTACAGAATGAACAAAAAATTACAGTTAGATATTGGCATGGATAAGCAAGTGCTTACCAAAGAAGATATCATAACTATTATAAAATATTTAATCGAGCTTATTAACTCTAAAGCAGAGATTGATGATATTGACCACTTATCTAACCGTCGTGTACGTACAGTAGGTGAACAATTATCATCTCAGTTTGGTGTTGGTTTAGCACGTATGGCAAGAACGATTCGTGAACGTATGAACGTTCGTGATAATGAGGTGTTTACACCTATTGACTTAATTAATGCAAAGACATTATCTTCTGTAATTAATTCTTTCTTTGGTACGAACCAATTATCTCAATTTATGGATCAAACCAATCCGCTTGCAGAGATTACGCATAAGCGTCGTCTTTCCGCATTAGGACCTGGAGGTCTATCTCGTGAAAGAGCTGGTTTTGAGGTACGTGATGTTCACTATACTCACTACGGAAGACTTTGTCCTATTGAAACTCCTGAGGGACCAAATATTGGACTTATTTCTTCACTTTCGGTATTTGCTAAAGTGAATTCTATGGGATTCATTGAAACCCCTTATAGAAAGGTAACAGATGGTGTTGTAGATATTAAAAGCAATCCAACTTATCTTAGTGCAGAAGAAGAAGAAGATAAATTAATTGCTCAAGCAACTGTAGAAGTTGACGATAATGGAAAGATTTTACATGATAAGGTAATTGCTAGAATGGAAGGTGACTTCCCTGTAATTGACCCTAAAGAATTACATTATACAGATGTAGCTCCTAATCAAATATCTTCTATTTCTGCTTCATTAATTCCTTTCTTAGAGCATGATGATGCAAATAGAGCCTTAATGGGATCTAACATGATGCGTCAGGCTGTACCATTATTACGTCCGCAAGCTCCTATTGTAGGAACTGGTTTAGAACGTCAAGTGGCTTCAGATTCTCGTGTACTTATCAATGCAGAAAGAGATGGAGTTGTTCAATATGTAGATTCATTAGAAATTACAATAAAATACGATCGTACAGAAGATGAAGCTAAAGTAAGCTTTGATTCAGATACGGTAACATATCCTTTAACCAAGTTTAGAAAAACAAATCAAGGTACAAGTATTAACTTGAAACCGATTGTTGTTAAAGGAGATAAAGTTAAAAAAGGACAAGTTTTATCTGAAGGATATGCAACTCAAAAAGGAGAGCTAGCCTTAGGTAGAAACATGAAAGTAGCCTTTATGCCTTGGAAAGGGTATAACTTTGAGGATGCTATCGTGATTTCTGAAAAAGTAGTACGTGAAGATATCTTTACATCCATTCATATAGATGAGTACTCTTTAGACGTTAGAGATACAAAATTAGGTAATGAAGAATTAACTAACGACATTCCTAATGTTTCTGAAGAAGCTACTAAAGATCTAGATGAAAACGGAATGATTCGAATTGGAGCAGAAGTAAAACCTGGTGATATCCTTATCGGAAAAATTACACCAAAAGGGGAATCTGATCCAACTCCGGAAGAAAAACTATTACGTGCAATCTTTGGTGACAAAGCAGGAGATGTAAAAGATGCATCTTTAAAAGCATCACCTTCTTTACATGGTGTTGTAATTAACAAGAAGTTATTTGCAAGAGCTGTAAAAGATAAACGTAAACGTGCACAAGACAAAGAAGATATAGCGCAATTAGAAGCTTTATATTATACTAAGTTTGACGATTTACAAAGTGTTTTAGTAGATAAATTATTTACACTTGTAAATGGAAAAACTGCGCAAGGTATATTTAATGATTTAGGTGAAGAAGTACTTCCAAAAGGAAAGAAATTTACACTTAAAATGTTAAATGCTGTAGATGATTATACACACTTAACTTCAGGTACTTGGACAACAGATGACAAGACCAATAAGTTAGTTGCAGATTTAATTCATAATTACAAAATTAAAGAAAACGATTTACAAGGTTCTTTAAGACGTGAAAAATTTACTATCTCTGTAGGAGATGAATTACCAGCTGGTATTATCAAATTAGCAAAAGTTTATATTGCTAAAAAACGTAAGCTTAAAGTTGGAGATAAAATGGCAGGACGACATGGTAACAAAGGTATTGTTGCTCGTATTGTACGTCAAGAAGATATGCCATTCTTAGAAGACGGAACTCCTGTGGATATTGTATTAAATCCACTTGGTGTACCTTCTCGTATGAATATTGGTCAGATTTACGAAACTGTTTTAGGTTGGGCTGGACAAAAATTAAACCGTACATATGCTACGCCAATTTTTGATGGAGCAACACTAGACCAAATTAATGGATTTACAGATGAAGCTGGAATCCCAAGATTTGGACACACATATTTATATGATGGTGGTACAGGAGACCGTTTTGATCAACCAGCAACAGTTGGAGTTATCTATATGTTAAAATTAGGACATATGGTTGACGATAAAATGCACGCTCGTTCTATAGGACCATACTCACTTATTACACAACAACCTCTTGGTGGTAAAGCACAATTTGGTGGACAACGTTTTGGTGAAATGGAAGTTTGGGCACTAGAAGCATATGGAGCATCTGCAACATTACGAGAAATATTGACAGTTAAATCTGATGATGTAATTGGTAGAGCTAAAACATACGAAAGTATCGTGAAAGGAGAACCAATGCCAGATCCAGGATTACCAGAATCATTCAATGTATTAATGCATGAATTAAAAGGTTTAGGATTAGACATTAGATTAGAGGAGTAAAAAAAATAGTAATCAGTTAACAGTATGCATTACTAATGGATACTGTTACTGAAAACTGAAGACTTAAAAAACATGGCAAGAAAACAAGATAAGAACACAGTAAAGAGATTTAATAAAATCTCCATTGGTTTAGCATCACCAGAGTCTATTTTAGCAGAATCTAGAGGTGAAGTTTTAAAACCAGAAACTATCAATTATCGTACACATAAACCAGAACGTGACGGTTTATTTTGTGAGCGTATTTTTGGTCCAGTAAAGGATTATGAATGTGCTTGTGGAAAATATAAACGTATTCGCTACAAAGGGATTGTATGTGATCGTTGTGGAGTAGAAGTAACAGAAAAGAAAGTACGTCGTGACAGAGTAGGACACATTAATTTAGTAGTCCCTGTTGCACATATTTGGTATTTCCGTTCTTTACCAAACAAAATAGGTTACCTTTTAGGGTTACCATCTAAGAAATTAGATATGATTATTTACTACGAACGTTACGTAGTAATTCAACCAGGTATTGCTAAAAATGCCGAAGGAGAACCATTACAAAAAATGGATTTCTTAACAGAAGAAGAATATTTAAACATTCTAGAAACACTTCCAAAAGAAAACCAATACCTAGATGATACAGATCCAAACAAGTTCCTAGCTAAAATGGGAGCAGAATGTTTAATAGACTTATTAGCTAGAATAGATTTAGAAACACTTTCTTACGAGTTACGTCACAAAGCAAATACCGAAACGTCTAAACAACGTAAAACCGAAGCTTTAAAACGTTTACAAGTTGTAGAAGCGCTAAAAGAATCTAACGAAAATAGAGAGAACCGTCCAGAATGGATGATCTTAAAAGTAGTGCCAATTATTCCACCAGAATTAAGACCTTTAGTACCTTTAGATGGTGGACGTTTTGCAACTTCAGATTTAAATGATTTATATCGTCGTGTAATTATTAGAAATAACCGTCTTAAAAGACTTGTTGAAATAAAAGCACCAGAAGTTATTTTACGTAATGAAAAACGTATGTTACAAGAATCTGTAGATTCTTTATTAGATAACACACGTAAATCATCTGCAGTAAAAACAGACTCTAACAGACCATTAAAATCTTTATCAGATTCCCTTAAAGGTAAACAAGGACGTTTTCGTCAAAACTTACTTGGTAAGCGTGTCGATTATTCTGCACGTTCTGTAATTGTTGTTGGACCAGAATTAAAATTATTTGAATGTGGATTGCCTAAAAACATGGCAGCAGAGCTTTACAAACCTTTCGTAATTAGAAAACTAATTGAAAGAGGTATTGTGAAAACTGTAAAATCTGCAAAGAAAATTATAGATAAAAGAGAACCTGTAGTTTGGGATATTTTAGAAAATGTTTTAAAAGGACATCCAGTACTTTTAAATCGTGCTCCTACACTTCACAGACTAGGTATTCAAGCTTTTCAACCAAAATTAATTGAAGGAAAAGCAATTCAATTACACCCGTTAGTAACTACTGCATTTAATGCCGATTTTGATGGAGATCAAATGGCAGTACACTTACCATTAGGACCAGAAGCTATTTTAGAATGTCAATTATTAATGTTGGCTTCTCATAATATCTTAAATCCTGCAAATGGTTCGCCAGTAACTGTACCATCTCAAGATATGGTACTTGGTCTTTATTATATGACTAAGCTACGTACTTCTACAGATACGGTTAAAGTTAAAGGTGAAGGATTAACATTCTACTCTGAAGAAGAAGTTACTATTGCTTACAATGAAAAACGTGTAGATTTAAATGCAGGAATTAAAGTAAGAGCTATAGATTTTAATGACGCAGGAGAATTAGTTCCTCAAATTATTGAAACGACTGTTGGACGTGTAATTTTTAATAGAAACGTACCAAAAGTAGCAGGTTATATTAATGAAGTATTAACTAAAAAATCACTAAGAAATATTATTGGTGATATTTTAAAAGTAACTTCAGTACCAGAAACGGCTGCATTTTTAGATGAAATAAAAACTTTAGGATACTACTATGCATTTAAAGGTGGTTTATCCTTTAGTTTAGGGGATATTATTATTCCACCTGAAAAACAAAGTATGATTGACAAAGCGAATGGCTTAGTTGATGGTATTATGGGTAACTATAACATGGGACTTATAACAAATAACGAACGTTATAACCAAGTGATTGATATCTGGACTTCTACCAATGCTGAATTGACGGAATTGTCAATGAAACGTATTCGTGAAGACCAACAAGGTTTCAATTCGGTATATATGATGCTTGATTCTGGAGCTCGTGGATCTAAAGAACAGATTCGTCAGTTAACAGGAATGCGTGGATTAATGGCAAAACCTAAAAAATCTACTGCAGGTGGAGGATCTATTATTGAAAATCCAATTCTTTCTAACTTTAAAGAAGGACTTTCTATTTTAGAATACTTTATCTCGACACACGGTGCGCGTAAAGGTCTTGCCGATACAGCACTTAAAACTGCCGATGCAGGATATTTAACACGTCGTTTAGTAGATGTATCACAAGATGTTATTGTTAATACTGTAGATTGTGGTACTTTAAGAGGAGTAGAAATTTCTCCACTTAAAAAGAATGATGAAGTTGTTGAAACTTTAGAAGAAAGAATTGTAGGTCGTATTTCATTAAACGATATATACAATCCTTTAACAGACGAATTATTAGTTGGTGCTAATGAGTTAATTACTGAAGATATTGCAAAAGCAATTGAAAACTCTCCAATTGATACCGTAGATGCTCGTTCTCCATTAAGTTGTGAAGCTAAAAAAGGTATTTGCGCTAAATGTTATGGAAGAAACCTTGCAACAAACAAAATGGTGCAACGTGGAGAAGCAGTAGGTGTTGTGGCAGCACAGTCTATTGGTGAACCAGGAACACAGTTAACACTTCGTACATTCCACGTTGGTGGTATTGCAGGAAACATTTCTGAAGAAAATAAATTAGCCGTTAAATTTGATGGTGTTGCAGAAATTGAAGAACTTAAAACTGTAAAAGGAGAAGATAATGAAGGTAACATTGTAGATGTTGTAATCTCTCGTACTTCAGAAATTAAGTTAATAGATAAGAAAACTGGAATAACATTAAGTACTAATAACATTCCTTATGGTTCTTATGTCTATGTGAAAAATGGAGATAAATTAACTAAAGGAGACGTAGTTTGTCAATGGGATCCATATAACGGTGTAATTATTTCAGAATTTGCTGGAAAAGTACGTTATGAAAATATTGAACAAGGTGTTACTTACCAAGTAGAAATAGATGAGCAAACAGGTTTCCAAGAGAAAGTAATTTCAGAATCTAGAAACAAGAAACTTATCCCAACGCTTATTGTTGAAGATAGTAAAGGCGAAGCAATTCGTTCTTACAATTTACCAGTAGGTGCACACATTATGATTGACGATGGTGAAAAAGTTAAGATTGGTAAAGTCTTAGTTAAAATTCCACGTAAATCCGCAAAAGCAGGAGATATTACAGGAGGTCTTCCACGTGTAACAGAATTATTTGAAGCACGTAACCCTTCTAATCCAGCTGTTGTTAGTGCTATTGATGGTGTGGTTTCTTTTGGAAAAATTAAAAGAGGTAATCGCGAAATTATAGTAGAATCTAAAACTGGAGATATTAAGAAATATCTAGTAAAATTATCGAATCAAATTCTTGTACAAGAAAACGATTTTGTAAAAGCTGGTATGCCTTTATCAGACGGTTCTATTACACCTAACGATATACTAAACATAAAAGGACCATCTGCTGTTCAACAATACTTAGTAAATGAAGTACAAGAGGTATATCGTTTACAAGGAGTGAAAATTAATGATAAACACTTCGAAGTAGTTGTTAGACAAATGATGCGTAAAGTTAGAATTATAGATTCTGGCGATACTATTTTCCTTGAAGATCAACTAGTACATAAATCTGATTTCATTGAAGAAAATGATGAAATCTTTGGAATGAAAGTAGTTGAAAACGCTGGAGAATCTGATACCTTAAAAGAGGGACAAATTGTTTCTGCACGAGATTTAAGAGATGAAAATTCTATTTTACGTCGTGAAGATAAAGCATTGGTGGAAGCTAGAGATGCTAGACCAGCAACTGCTACTCCTATCTTACAAGGTATTACAAGAGCATCATTACAAACAAAATCATTTATATCAGCAGCTTCTTTCCAAGAAACTACAAAAGTATTAAATGAAGCTGCGGTAGCAGGTAAGATTGATACTTTAGAAGGACTTAAAGAAAATGTAATTGTAGGACACAGAATTCCAGCAGGAACAGGAATGCGTAATTATGATAACATTATTGTCGGGTCTAAAGAAGAATTTGATCAAATGATGCAAGCAAAACAAGAAGTTAATTACAATTAAATAATTGTCATTCCTGCGCAGGTAGGAATCTCTTAATTTGAAACTAATGTTTTAATAATAAAAAAAGTCCTGTTTTTCTAAACAGGACTTTTTTTTTAAATAAAAAAAAATAATATAACTTCCGTTTTCACGGAAATAAAAATAAGTTTACGATGGCAGAAGATAAAAACAAGAAAAAACCAGGACAAATTAATATAGAATTAGATGAGAAAGTTGCTGAAGGAACTTACTCTAACCTTGCAATTATTAACCATTCTGTTTCCGAGTTTGTGGTAGATTTTGTTAGTATTATGCCTGGAACACCAAAAAGTAAGGTGAAATCTAGAATTATATTAACACCACAGCATGCAAAACGTTTAATGAAAGCTTTAAGTGATAACGTAGCTAAATTTGAAAATATGCACGGTGAAATTAAAGATTATGAGCAACCTCCAATTCCACTTAATTTTGGGCCAACGGGAGAGGCTTAATAAAGAATTCAAGTTAATCACAAAAAAGTTTGCTTTACATGTTTCAAAAGCAAACCTTCAATTCCAATTAATTTGGACCAACAACGATGCATAAACAATAAAGAATAATCCCTTTTATTTATAAAAGGGATTTTTTTTGCCATTATTTTATAAATAAAAGTAAGCAAATATTTAAGATGTTTCCTTTTTATTAAAACAATATAAAAAACACCAGAAAAGGCATTTTATGATTTATTTAATTACTGAACTAGATATATTCATGGAATTCTTTAAAATACCCGATAGTTCCCTAGTACATCATTTTGTACATGCATAGAAATTTATGATTTATTGTAGCAGTAATATTTTCATTAATTAATTGCTTATCTTGAATTTTCATAAATAGATTAATTTGGGGATTAATCATTAGAAATTTAAAATATTTTTTTATTCAAAAGTGAAATTTATGATAAAGCATTAAGTATCAATATTTATTATCGATATCTGTTTTTAAATAAATATTATTTATTTTCGATTAAAAGTTGAGATAAATAAAAGCGTTTTAAGGGTTTTTTGGATTTGCACTATATGGTTTTAAGGTTAATGAGTTATAAGTTTATTAAAGGTGCTTTAAATGAGTATTTTTATTTAAACTCGCTTACAAAGTGGAATTTTAAATTTGGATACTTTTGTTGTGTCATTTGTAAAGAAAATGCTGAGTCTGCTAAAAAAACTAATTGATTTCTTTTGTCTTTAGCTAAATAACGTTGTTTAACTCTTAAAAACTCTTTATATTCTTCACTTTTTACATCATCTGTTTCAATCCAACAAGCTTTGAAAACATTTAAGTTTTCGTAGGTACATTTTGCTCCATATTCATGCTCTAATCGATATTGTATAACTTCATATTGTAAAGCTCCTACAGTTCCTATAACTTTTCTACCATTTAGTTCTAAAGTAAATAATTGTGCTACACCTTCATCCATTAATTGATCGATACCTTTATTTAATTGTTTAGATTTCATTGGGTCTGCATTATTGATATATCTAAAATGTTCTGGCGAAAAACTTGGTACACCTTTATAGTTTAGTATTTCCCCTTGGGTTAAGGTATCACCAATTTTAAAAGTTCCTGTGTCTTGTAAACCTACAATATCTCCAGGATATGAAATGTCTACTATTTCTTTTTTTTCAGCAAAAAACGCATTCGGACTAGAAAATTTCACTTTTTTATTATGTCTTACGTGTAAGTAAGAAGTATTTCTTTTAAATTCTCCAGATACTATTTTAATAAAAGCCAATCTGTTTCTATGATTTGGATCCATGTTAGCATGTATTTTAAATACAAACCCAGAAAATGTATCTTCATCAGGTTTTACAAGTCGTTCTTCACTTTGTTTAGCTCTCGGTTTAGGTGCTATTTCTACAAAACAATCTAATAATTCACGTACTCCAAAACTATTTAAAGCAGATCCAAAAAATACGGGTTGTAAATTGCCTTCCAAATAATCAGAATTCTGGAAAGTTGGATAAATGCCTTCTACTAATTCTATCTCTTCGCGTAATGTTTCTGCAGCTTTATCTCCTATTAATTTATTTAATTCACTAGAATTTAAATCAGAAATTTCTATCGTTTCCTCAATGTTTTTTCTGCTATCTCCACTAAAAAGATTAATGTTCTTCTCCCATATATTATAAATTCCTTTAAAGTCGTAACCCATACCTATAGGAAAACTTAAAGGAGTTACTTTTAATCCTAATTTTTGTTCAATCTCATCCAGTAGTTCAAAAGCATCTTTTCCTTCACGATCCATTTTATTTATAAAAACAATCATCGGTATGTTTCGCATTCTACAAACTTCAACGAGTTTTTCTGTTTGCTCTTCCACACCTTTTGCTACATCAATTACTACAATAACACTGTCTACAGCAGTTAAAGTTCTAAAGGTGTCTTCAGCAAAATCTTTATGTCCAGGTGTATCTAGAATATTTATTTTTATACCATTATATTCAAAAGCTAGAACAGAGGTTGCTACAGAAATACCACGTTGTCTTTCAATTTCCATAAAATCACTAGTAGCTCCTTTTTTTATTTTATTACTTTTTACTGCTCCAGCTTCTTGGATAGCACCTCCAAAGAGTAATAATTTTTCGGTAAGTGTAGTTTTTCCTGCATCTGGATGCGAAATAATTCCAAAAGTTCGTCTACGGTTGATTTCGTCTATAAATTTCATTGAAAATTAATTTTGGCAAATATAAAGTATTCAAAGTATTATATTAATTGTATCAAGATTATTATAATAGTTTTATAATAATATAGATTTTAATTTTAATTTAAATTCTTGGTTTTATTGTAAATTATAGTAATTATTATAGTGCTAGGTTAAGTATTTAGCTACTTATTTTAAAATAAATTCTTTTATCGTTAAAATTATTCATCACAACGATAAAACTAGTCTTGTTTAAACATTAAGATTAAATTCACATAAATTTTTTGATTTTTGTACAATAAATTACTGAAATAATCACTTAGTCGTGCGTATTTGTTTTTCATCGATTTAAGTGAATGTTTTTAGTATATCGATATAATTATAGCATTGTATTGATACTTTTGTTTAAAAAATAATTTTACGGAAAAACCGTAAAAACAAAGTTTAACCATTATTTCTCCCTAAGAGAGTGGATAACTATAATAAAATTTTATTGAATAAAACTAACACAAGATGTTGTGCTAGTTCTTTGTGCGAAATAATTAATACGTTTTGTGGTGCTTGCATTGCAGAACTTTTTTTATATAATAAAAAATAAATTACCCTCTATAATATGAAAATCTTTACTCGATTCTCTAATGCAAAATCACTAAGTTTATTAGTTTTTGCTTTATTTTCTTTTAATTCAATCATGTCGCAAACAAATGCACCTAGTATACAATCTGGTGTTTCGTTTCAATGGAGTGATTCACAAACTGTAAGAACAGATCCCGCAACTATACAAAGTATAACTGTTGGGACACGTGTTTTTACAGACTTTGGAGTACCACAATCTTATGCGTTAACTCAGTTGGGGCAACAAGGGCATAATCAAAATGGAGTTGAAGAAAATGGTGTTAATTTAGCTACATCAAGTGATCCTGTAATTACACCAAATTGGGATGCTTTAGCGTTAGCTGCATTTCAAGATAAAAACTTAAATCATTATTTTGAAGCATCTCAAAATGGACAAGATATTTGTGATAATTATACTGCAGCAGATGGGGTTCCAAATGAAGAGTCAACAATTGCTCAAAGACAAACTTTTTCATATTCTCCTGGGATACGAAGTACCTCAGGTAGTATAATTGCTATTACAGAACGTAATGCAAATAATTGCTATCATATAGAGTTTTTTGGTACAAAATCTGGAAGTACAACTACAGAATCTTTAGGTAGTACTTTTGTAAACCCACAAGGCCCAACCTATTATGGTCATGGTGGTACAGGTGGAGCAAATAATTTTGGAACAATTGATGCTGTAATTGCACCAACAGGTGATGCAGATTACTGGTTGACTAATAAAGTTGTTGGACAAAATGGAGGTACCATTGGTATTGCACTTTTTTATGTAGATAGCATTGCTGAGCTAGGTTCTATTATAACAGATGTACAAATAACAGCAGCTAATTATGATCATGGGGATGGTAAATTATTTATTTTTTCTTTGCCTGATGCTGATGGAGATGGGTTTAGTGATATTGATGATTTAGATGATGATGATGATGGGATTTTAGATATTGATGAATCTAATGGGTATTCTCCAAGCTATGATGAAGATGGAGATGGTATACCAAACTGGGAAGACACTGTTGATGATGGTACTGGTGACGCAAGTTTAACCGATTATACCGATGCTAATGGAGATGGTGTGCCAGATGTTTATGATTTTGATGGGGATGGAATTCCTAATCATTTAGATTTTGATTCGGATAATGATGGTTGTTTTGATGCGATTGAAGGTGGCGATTTTATTGTTGTTGGAGAAGTAGAAGCAGAAGGAGCACTTGATGGTGATATTGATGCAACAACTGGTGTCCCTGATAATGTGGATGTTAATAATGGGCAAACAATAGGTACTTCTCAAAATGCTTCTGCTTTTGATGTAGATGGACAGTGTGATAGAGATAATGATGGGGTTTTAGATGGTTCAGATATTTGTCAAGGTTCTGATGATTCAGTAGATACAGATAATGATACTGTTCCAGATGGCTGCGATTTAGATAATGATAATGATGGTATTTTAGATATAAATGAAGGGATTTGTACAACACCAATTCAATCTGGTACATGGACTTTAGTAAGTGATACTGAAGCAACTTTCGATTACGGAAATGGAGTAACAGCAAGGTTGGTGACGAATTCAACTGGTTTTCAGGTTAATGGAGCAGATAGTTTTAATACGGAAGCTTTTTGGTCTGAAACCTTGAGTGGTGATGCTTCTTTAGTAAGAGAATATAGTTGGGGGAGTACTTTAACGGTTTCTTTTGAAGACGCTGCTGGAGATCCAATTAATGTAACAAATCCAATATTACACGTAGATAGATTAGGTGGTAGTGATGGTGCTACAGAAAATTCTGCTTTAATGACCTTGCAAGGAGGTTTAACTTGGACTGCTTTAAGTGGTACTGCTGATTTTCTTGTAACATCTAATACCGCTAAAGATAGTGGTTCAGGTAATCCTGTAGGAACAGGATATACTTTCGAAAGTACTCAAAATGTAGCAGATGGTACAGCTGCAGGATCTTTACAGGTAAATGGAAATATATCAACTTTTACAATCCAGTTTGTGCAAGATGGTGTTTCAGGTGTGCTTTCAGATGGAATTGAATTTATACTTTTTGCTTGTCCTGATTTAGATACGGATGAAGATGGTATTCCAGATTATTTAGACTTAGATAGTGATGGAGATGGTTGTTCTGATGCGCTTGAAGGAGCAGACAGTATTAGTGCAAGTAGTGTTGTAGATGGACAATTAACAGGTGCTGTTAATACAGGTACCGGTGTACCTAGTAATGTAGATGAAAATGCAGGTCAAGGAGTAGGAGGAGCTATAGATGGAACACCTTCTGATTTAAATGGACAATGTGATTCAGATAACGATGGAACTATTGATGCAAACGATTTATGTCCTGGCTTTGATGATAAAGCAAATAATGATGGAGATGCTTTACCTGATGGATGTGATGAAGATGATGATAATGATGGTATTTCAGATGTAAACGAAGGTTTGGTAACTACTCCAGGACAACCAGCCTGTACTTCTGCTACGGTATTAAACTTTAATAATGCGTATTCTGAAGAACCAGGAGGTGATGGAAATATAAATACATTTTTATTAAACGAAACTTTCAGATTTCCTGGAGTAATCCCTGGTGTAGATGCTTTAGTTACTATTGTTGAGTTAAATGGAACAACAGTTCCTGTTTTAGATGATAATTCTTTAAACGTTAATTCTTTTCAGCCAAGATCTGCTTTCACGTTAACTAATGTTGGAGATCGTGCGTATACGGAATATAGATTTGATTTTGTGACAACAAATGGAGTAGCCGGAGTTAATGATGTTATTATTCCTGAATTCTTTGTTAATTTTAACGATGTCGATGGTGGTGCAAGTTATGGTGAACAGAATTGGTCACAATTAGCAAATAGTTATACTGTTAATCAGGATACAGAATTATTAGTAACATTTGAGGATAATTTTATTGTTGGTACAGCTGGTATTACAGAGTATCCATCTGTAACTAATGGTTTCCCGCAAGTAAATTATGCTACACAGCATAATGGTAAATCTTCTTATACAATTAGGTTAGGTGTTGTTGCTAGAGTTGCTGGAGCTTCCGCTTCTGGAAGACAGCATAATGTAGAGTTTAATTGTGTTACTAATTTTGTAAACCCAATAAACACAACAGTTTTAGACTCAGATGGTGATGGGATTCCTAATCATTTAGATTTAGATAGTGATGGAGATGCTTGTCCAGACGCTTTAGAAGGTAATGGAGGATTAGTAGCTTCTCAATTGGATGCTAATGGAATGATTACTGGAGCAATAAATACAAATGGTATTCCTAATGCTGCAAATAGTGGAAATGGACAGGCAGATGTTAGTTCTACGGATGATACTGTTAACGGTTGTATTGGATCTGTAACAGGAACAGTATATAATGATGAAGATGGTAATGGAACACAAGAAGGAACAGAAACAGGATACACTTCCCCAGTAACAGTATTTGCAGATTTAGATGGTGATGGCGTATTAGACGCAGGAGAGCCAACAGGAACAACAGCAGCAGATGGAACATACACCATAGAAGGTGTACCTTTAGGAACTTCAGTTGATATCGTAGTGGATACCACCACTTTACCAACAGGATCTACATTAACTGAAGGAACAGAGCCAACTAGTGTTACTCCTGTTGGAGGAACTAGTGTTAGTGCCGGAATCGATGGATATACCACAGCCGGATCTGTAACAGGAACAGTATATAATGATGAAGATGGTAATGGAGCACAAGAAGGAACAGAAACAGGATACACTTCTCCAGTAACAGTATTTGCAGATT
>NZ_JBSHNR010000088.1:0-378 GCF_053604645.1 Lacinutrix cladophorae
ATAGAATGTAATGGAACAGATAATGAAACCATTGCTAACGATTGGAATGCTGCTAACATATTAGCGCTTCAATCTTGTGGTACAGATAGCTGTGATACAGATGCTGTATTTGATGTAACTTCTGATTATGCTTTCACGAACCTTGCTTCCACTTGTGGTGCTGGTGGTACTATTACTGTAATCTATACGGTATCGGATGATTGTGATAACGAAACTACACTGACTGCGACACTTACCCTTGAAGATTCTATCGGTCCTGATCTTACAGCTTGTACGGTTGTAGATGAAGCTATAGAATGTAATGGAACAGATAATGAAACCATTGCTAACGATTGGAATGCTGCTAACATATTAGCGCTTCAATCTTGTGGTACAGAT
>NZ_JBSHNR010000089.1:0-210 GCF_053604645.1 Lacinutrix cladophorae
ATGGAATACAAGATCCAGGAGAAGAAGGAATAGAAGGAGTAGAAGTTGTAATTACTGATGTTAACGGAGACGAAACAACAGTAACAACAGGAACGGATGGCTCATGGACAGCAACAGACATTCCAGTAGGAGATGCAGAAATAGATGTAGATGAGACTACATTACCAGCAGATATTACAGATACTTTAACAACAGGAACTTCAGATCCAG
>NZ_JBSHNR010000090.1:0-252 GCF_053604645.1 Lacinutrix cladophorae
GTTTCATCTACAACCGTACAAGCAGTAAGGTCTGGACCGATAGAATCTTCAAGGGTAAGTGTCGCAGTCAGTGTAGTTTCATTATCACAATCATCCGATACCGTATAGATAACAGTAATAGTACCACCAGCACCACAAGTGGAAGCAAGGTTCGTGAAAGCATAATCCGAAGTTACATCAAAGACCGCATCTGCATCACAGCTATCTGTACCACAAGATTGTAGTGCAAGTATGTTTGCAGCATTCCAATCG
>NZ_JBSHNR010000091.1:0-377 GCF_053604645.1 Lacinutrix cladophorae
ACTACATCGCCACCTACACATGGATCATATGGTGCTGTGTCCGTACCGTTTGGTGCGCCATCGCCATCACAATCTGCTGCTGCCCAAACAGAATAGTTTGGATCGGTTGGTTGTGGGTTTGTTGTTATGTCTGTATCACCAGCACATGGATCAAATGGATCTGTATCTGTGCTATTTGGTTCTCCATCACCATCACAATCTGCTGTTAACCAATCTCCACTTGGAGTTACTGTAACATCTGCTACGTTGTAATCACATGGATCGGTTGGATCCGTTCCATCAGGTCCTGCAGTACCATCCATATCTGGATCTACTTCTGTTCCGTTGATTACTCCGTCTCCATCACAATCGGATGTATACCAATCACTAGTTGTATC
>NZ_JBSHNR010000092.1:0-451 GCF_053604645.1 Lacinutrix cladophorae
ATCTACTTCTGCATCTCCTACTGGAATGTCTGTTGCTGTCCATGAGCCATCCGTTCCTGTTGTTACTGTTGTTTCGTCTCCGTTAACATCAGTAATTACAACTTCTACTCCTTCTATTCCTTCTTCTCCTGGATCTTGTACTCCATCGCCGTTAAGGTCTTCAAATACAACTCCACTTAAATCTCCAACTGCTGGTGTATAACCATCATCAGTAGTAGCATTAGTTCCATCTACAACTGTTACTGTTTCTGGATCTGAGGTTCCTGTTGTTAAAGTATCTGTAATATCTGCTGGTAATGTAGTCTCATCTACATCTACTTCTGCATCTCCTAATGGTACATTGTTTAATGACCATGTTCCATCCGTTCCTGTTGTTACTGTGGTTACTGTTCCATCCACATCTGTAATTACAACTTCTACCCCTTCTATTCCTTCTTCTCCTGGATCTTGT
>NZ_JBSHNR010000093.1:0-281 GCF_053604645.1 Lacinutrix cladophorae
GCAGATGCTGTATTTGATGTAACTTCCGATTATGCTTTCACGAACCTTGCTTCCACTTGTGGTGCTGGTGGTACTATTACTGTAATCTATACGGTATCGGATGATTGTGATAATGAAACAACGCTTACTGCGACACTTACACTTGAAGATTCTATCGGTCCAGACCTAACGGCTTGTACTGTAGTAGATGAAACTATAGAATGTAATGGAACAGATAATGAAACCATTGCTAACGATTGGAATGCTGCAAACATACTTGCACTACAATCTTGTGGTACAGA
>NZ_JBSHNR010000094.1:0-310 GCF_053604645.1 Lacinutrix cladophorae
GGAGATGGAGTAATCAACGGAACAGAGGTAGATCCAGATATGGATGGTACCGCAGGACCTGATGGAACAGACCCAACCGATCCATGTGATTACAACGTAGCAGATGTTACAGTAACTCCAAGTGGAGATTGGTTAACAGCGGATTGTGATGGTGATGGAGAACCAAATAACACAGATACAGATCCATTCGATCCATGTGCAGGAGATACAGACATAACAACAAACCCACAACCAACCGATCCAAACTATTCTGTTTGGGCAGCAGCAGATTGTGATGGCGATGGCGCACCAAACGGTACGGACACAGCAC
>NZ_JBSHNR010000095.1:0-229 GCF_053604645.1 Lacinutrix cladophorae
CACTTGTGGTGCTGGTGGTACTATTACTGTTATCTATACGGTATCGGATGATTGTGATAATGAAACTACACTGACTGCGACACTTACCCTTGAAGATTCTATCGGTCCAGACCTTACTGCTTGTACGGTTGTAGATGAAACCATAGAATGTAATGGTACAGATAATGAAACCATCGCTAACGATTGGAATGCTGCTAACATATTAGCGCTTCAATCTTGTGGTACAGAT
>NZ_JBSHNR010000096.1:0-231 GCF_053604645.1 Lacinutrix cladophorae
TCCACTTGTGGTGCTGGTGGTACTATTACTGTAATCTATACGGTATCGGATGATTGTGATAACGAAACTACACTGACTGCGACACTTACTCTTGAAGATTCTATCGGTCCTGATCTTACAGCTTGTACGGTTGTAGATGAAGCTATAGAATGTAATGGAACAGATAATGAAACCATTGCTAACGATTGGAATGCTGCTAACATATTAGCGCTTCAATCTTGTGGTACAGAT
>NZ_JBSHNR010000097.1:0-231 GCF_053604645.1 Lacinutrix cladophorae
AGATGAAACAACAGTAACAACAGGAACGGATGGCTCATGGACAGCAACAGACATTCCAGTAGGAGATGCAGAAGTAGATGTTGATGAAACAACATTACCAGCAGATGTAAGTGGTACTTTAACAACAGGAACTTCAGATCCAGAAACAGTAACCGTATTAGAAGGAGTTGAAACAGCAACAACCGATGACGGTTATGAACCAGTAACTGCAGAATTAACAGGAGTTGTATT
>NZ_JBSHNR010000098.1:0-249 GCF_053604645.1 Lacinutrix cladophorae
TGGAGATTTAAGTGGAGTTGTATTTGAAGATCTTAACGGAGATGGAATACAAGATCCAGGAGAAGAAGGAATAGAAGGAGTAGAAGTTGTAATTACCGATGTTAACGGAGACGAAACAACAGTAACAACAGGAACGGATGGATCATGGACAGCAACAGACATTCCAATAGGAGATGCAGAAGTAGATGTAGATGAGACTACATTACCAGCAGATGTAAGTGGTACTTTAACAACAGGAACTTCAGATCC